>JBFXAZ010000022.1:0-60167 GCA_050183765.1 Reyranellaceae bacterium
GCCCGTCTCGCTTGCCAAAGGCATGTTCATCCAATCACCCGGCGCGGATCGAGGGCGTCGCGCAGGCCGTCGCCGATGAAGTTGATGGCGAGCACGGCGAGGAAGATCGCGGCACCGGGGAACAGCGCCCAGTGCGGCGCGATGTCGAGATAGTCCTTGGCGTCGAACAGCACGCGCCCCCAGGTCGGCGTGTCGGGGGGGAAGCCCAGGCCGAGGAAGGACAGCGTCGATTCGGCGAGGATCGCGGCCGCCACATCGATCGTGCCGGCGACGATCACCGGCCCCAGCGCGTTGGGCAGGATGTGGCGGATCACCAGCCGCGACTTCGAGGCGCCCAGCGCGCGCGCGGCCTCGACGAATTCCTTCTCGCGCAGCGACAGGAACTGAGCGCGCACCAGGCGCGCCACCGGCATCCAGCGCAGCCCGCCGATGATCAGGATCACCAGCACGAAGGTGCCGCCTTCCGGCCCGATGATCGACTTGAGCTGGTCGCGGAACAGGTAGATCACCAGCAGCAGCAGCGGCAGCTGGGGCAACGACAGGAACAGGTCGGTGATCCACATCAGCAGCGCGTCGACCCGGCCGCTGGCCATGCCCGACAAGGCGCCGATCAGGATGCCGAAGGTGACCGCGACCGCCATCGCCGACAGGCCGACGGCCAGCGAGATGCGGCCGCCATAGATCAGGCGCGCCAGCAGGTCCTGGCCGAGATCGTCGGTGCCGAGCGGATGGGCGAACGAGGGCCCCTCGAGCTTGGCGGCGAAATCGATCTCGTTGATCGGCATGGTCCAGACCAGCGGGCCCAGCACGATCGCCAGGATCAGCGCCAGCAGCACGCAGAGGCTGACGAAGGCCAGACGATGGCGCCGGAACCGGCGCCACGCGTCGGCGGCCGGCGTGAAGCGCGGTGCGGCGCTGGTCCCGGCGGCCGGCGCCGGGGCCTCAGCGGAAAGCGATGCGGGGGTCGAGCCAGCCATAGAGGATGTCTGCGATCAAGTTGAAGAGAATCACGAGGCAGGCAAACACGAAGGTGACGCCCATGACCACCGGGGTGTCGTTCGACTGCATGGCCGAGATCAGCAGCGAGCCGATGCCGGGCACGCGGAAGATCTGCTCGGTCACGATGGCGCCGCCGAAGACGACCGGCATCTGCAGGGCCACCAGCGTAACCACGGGAATCAGCGCGTTGCGCACGACATGCTTGGTGATCACCTTGCGCTCGCCGATGCCCTTGGACCGGGCAGTGGTGACGTAATCCAGCTTGATCACGTCGAGCACGGCGGAACGCACATATCGTACCAAGGAGGCGCCCTGGAACAGGCCGAGCACCGTCACCGGCATGATCGCCTGCTTCACGTGCTCCCAGAACCACGGCAATCCCGACCCGGGTATGTCCGCGCGGTAGACGAAAGGCAGCCAGTCGAGCTGCACGCTGAAGACCAGAATCAGCAGCAGGCCGGTGAAGAATGTCGGCAGCGAGAAGCCGATGAAGGCGGTCGTGTTGGCGATCTGGTCGAACAAGGAATAGGGCCGCGTCGCCGCCAGCACGCCGACCGGGATGGCGACGAGAATGGCGAGGATCTGCGAGGAGCCGATCACGATCAGCGTGGTCGGCAGGCGCTGCAGGATCAGCTTGTCGACATCCATGCGGCTGGTGAAGGAGAAGCCCCAGTCACCCTGCAGCATGGCGCCGAGCCAGTGCACGTAACGCAGCCAGACCGGGTCATCGAGCCCGAACTTGGCACGCAAGGCCATGCGCACCTCCGGCGGGATCGCCGGATTGGTGGCCAATTCCTCGAACGGATCGCCCGGTGCCAACGCCAGCACGGTAAACAGCACGACGCTGATACCGAAGACGGCCGGAATGGCGATCAGGAGACGACGGATCAGGTATTGCCTGGACACCGTCGCCTCCTTCTATCGCAAGCGGAGATCACCCGTGCGGTCTCACGCTTCCTTGTACCAGTCCGACAGATCCCAGGTGTTGTTGTCCCAGCCGCTGATCACGCAGCGCAGCTGGTTTCCCGCGCCCGACACGCCGGGCCGGTAGACGACCGGGATGACGACATGGTTGTTCACCGCCATGTCCTGGCAGGAGATCAGCATGCCGGCGCGCTTGACCGGGTCGAGCTCGACCTGCGCCTTCTTGTAGACCTCGTCGTATTCCTTGTTCTGCCAGCGCGTGATGTTGCGGCCCTGCCACTTGTTCTGCTTGGTGGCGACCTCCCACGAGGTGAACTGAAGCAGGAACACCTCGGGGTCCGGCTGCGACATGGTCGTCGTGTACATCTGGAGGTCGGTATAGAACTTGGTGTAGGTGTCCGGGTTGGCCACGTCGGACGAGAAGAACACCGACGCCGTCACCGCCTTGATCTCGATGTCGATGCCGGCCTTCTGGCACGCCTGCTTGACGATCGCCTGGGTCTTCTGGCGCGGCTGGTTGATCGAGGTCTGGTAGACGAACTTCAGCTTCTTGCCATCCTTCGCCCGGATGCCGTCGGATCCCTTCTTCCAGCCGGCCTTCTCCAGGATGTCGTTGGCCTTGGCGATGTCGAATTCCTTCTTGGTGTTCTTCGAGCGGAAGCGCTCGGGGTTGTTGACGAAGTTCGACGTCGCCGGACCGGTGCGGCCGTAGATGTGCTTCTCGACCGAGTCGCGGTCGACCAGCAAGGACAGCGCCTGCGCCACGGCCTTGTCGGAGAGCGCGGGGTGCTTGGTCTTCAGGCTCGAGCGCTCGCCGTCGACCTCGGTCCACGGATCGGTCTGGTTGACCTGGATATGCTCGATGTTGCCGGTCGGCGAGATATGCACCTTGCCCTTGCCGCCCTTCTCCAGGCGCTGAAGGATCTCGTCCTCGACCTGCAGGTTCCAGGCGAAGTCGTACTCGCCGGTCTGCAGCACGGCGCGCGCCGCCGACACCGCGTCGCCGCCGCCCTTCAGCTCGAAGGCGTCGAAATACGGCTTGTTGGGCTGGTGGTAGTTCGGATTGATCACGCCGGAGATGGAGTCGCCCGGCTTGAAGTCCTTGAAAAGGTAAGGGCCGGTGCCGACGGGCTTGAGGTTGGTCGGCGCCTCGCGCGACTTCGCGCCCATGTAGTCGGCGAACAGGTGCTTGGGGATGATCATGCCGCGCGTGCCGACGAAGGCGTCGGCCCAGAACGGCGTCGGCTTCTCGAAGATCACCTTCACGGTGAAATCGTCAACCTTCTCGACCTTGACGTCCTTGTAGGTGCCGACGGTGGTCGCCGCGGTCGCCGGATCGCTCGAGTACTGCCAGTTGAAGACCACGTCGTCGGCGGTGAATGGCTTGCCGTCGTGCCACTTCACCCCCTGCTTGAGCTTCCAGGTCACCGACTTGCCGTCGGCCGCCAGGCCGCCGTTCTCGCGGCTGGGAATTTCCGCCGCCAGCTTGGGCTTGAGGTTGCCTTCCGGATCCCACGCGGCCAGCGGCTCGTAGAAGATGCGCGAGCCGTCCTGGTCCTTGGTGCCGACGGCGAAATGCGGATTGAGAAGGGTCGGACCCTGCCACCACAGCACCTTCAGCGTGCCGCCGCCGCCGCGCTTGGTCGGCTTGTAGGCCGCGCGCGATTGCGCCATCGCGACCCCGCCGATCGCCAGCAGCTGCGTCGCCAGTGGCGCGGTGAGGCCCACGGCGGCCATCCGGCGTACGAATCCGCGGCGCGACAACGAGCCCTTCTTCACGCGATCGATCAAACCGCGCAGTTCACGCTCTTCCATGACCTAAGCCTCCAAGTCCATCCATTGGGTGTTCCGTCGCGTCCCGTCTGCCGGCAAGACGCATGCCAGCAGTGATCACATCAGGTCGGCGCGTCGCGGTCAACGCGTGATCTCCAGCATTCCGTCGATTGCAGGACTCGCCGACGCAATTTTCCTGCCATGATACGACCCGCCAGCCGACAAACATGAGGAAGCGCTCGCGATGCCCGCCTTCGACTTCACGCCGTTCCTGGCGCCCGACCTGCCACCGCCGGCCGCCAGGTTCAACGGCTTTCCGCGCTACAATTTCGTCGGCGGCCACAACGATCCGGCGCAGATCCCGGTCGACGCGCTGGTCGCCGCGGCCACGTCCGTGCTCAAGCGCGAAGGACGCACGCTCGCGACCTACGGCATGCAAAGCGGGCCGTTGGGTTACCGGCCACTGCGCGATTTCCTGTCCGCCAAGATGAAGCGGCATGCCGCCATCACCTGCTCGCCCGACGACATCCTGATCACCAACGGCTCGCTGCAGGGCCTCGACCTGGTCAACGGCATCCTCCTGGCGCCGGGCGACACGGTGCTGATCGAGCGCGACACGTACGGCGGCGCGCTGACCCGGCTGAACCGCCTGAAGGTCAACGTCGTCGGCGTGGCGCTCGACGATGAGGGCCTGATCCCGGAGGCGCTGGAGAAGGCCCTGGCCGATCTCAAGGCCAAGGGCGTGAAGCCGAAGTACATCTACACCATCCCCACGGTGCAGAATCCCACCGGCGCGATCATGAGCGAAGGTCGCCGCGCGGCGATCCTCAAGATCGCCGAGGCGCACGGCGTGCCGATCTTCGAGGACGAGTGCTATTCGGATCTGGTGTGGGCGAACGCGCGGCCGCCGGCGTTCTACGCCATGACGAAGTCGGACAACGTCATCCACGTCGGCTCGTTCTCCAAGTCGATCGCGCCGGCCTTTCGCATCGGCTATATCGTCGCCCGCCCCGACCTGCTCTCGCGCATGCAGGCGCTGAAGACCGACGGCGGCTCCGGCGCGCTCGACCAGATGGTCCTGGCCGAGTTCTGCCAGGGGCATTTCCACGACCACGTGCCGAGGCTGTCCAAGGCGCTGCGCGGCAAGCTCGAGACGCTGATGGAATCGCTGTCGGAGCGCTTCGGCACGGCGGCGGAGTTCGACGATCCGCCCGGCGGCATCTTCCTGTGGATCAAGCTGCCCGATGTCGTCGACACGGTGAAGCTGGGCCAGGCGGCGCTGGCGGAGGGCGTGGCGCTGAACCCGGGGCCGGAATGGTCGACCGACAAGGCGCGGGCGAAATGCCGGTTGCGGCTGTGCTTCGCCAATCCCGATCACGACACGATCCGCGCCGGCGTGGCCAAGCTGGCCGAGATCTGCCAGCGCGAATTCGGCGTGCCGGTGCGCAGCGCCAACATCGAGACGGCTCGGACCTAGCGCGGGCGGCCGCCGGCCGCTTCGGCATCGTCAGGCGACCGCCTCGATCATGCGCCTGATCAAGGCCGCATCGGGCAGCGCGCCGCTCGCGGCGAGCGCGTTGTCGCGCATGTGCCGGGGGTTGGCGGTGCCGGGGATCGCGCAGGTCACGGCCGGATGCGCGAGCACGAACTTCAGCAGGATCTGCGACCAGGTCGTGCATTCGATCGACGACGCCCAATCGGGCAGAGCGCGGCCCTGCAGGCGGCGCGCCAGCCCGCCGCCGCCCAGCGGCCGGTTCACGAGCACGGCGATGCCCAGCTCGGCCGCCAGCGGCAACAGCCGGCGCTCGGCGGCACGGTCGTCGAGCGCGTAGTCGAGCTGGACGAAGTCGGGCACCGCGGCGCGCATGACCGACTCGAGCTCGTCATGCGCCGACGGCGTGTAGTGGGTGATGCCGACGTAACGGACGTGGCCCTCGGCCTTCCAGGTGCGCAGCGTCTCGAGATGGACGCGCCAGTCCACGAGATTGTGAACCTGGATCAGGTCGATGGTCGGGCCGCTCTTCATCAGGGCCATCGAGCGGCGCATCTCGCCGATTCCCGCCTCGCGGCCGCGCGTCCACACCTTGGTGGCGATGAACGCCCTGGGCCGCCAGCCCTCGTTCGCGAGGAGATCGCCGGTCACCGCCTCGGCGCGGCCATACATGGGCGAGGAATCCACCACCGAGCCGCCGGCGTCGAACAATGCCTGCAACACGCCCGTCAGGGGTCGCCGCGCCGTGGCGTCGGCGCCGACGTCGAAGCCGCGCCAGGTGCCCAGACCGATCGCCGGCAGCCGTTCGCCCGTGCGGGGAATGGAACGCGTCATCATGCTGTTCATCAGTCCATGTAACACGGCGTTACGCGGCAGCGGCATCCGGACGCTTGCCAACTGAAACCCGACCGTACCAAATGGAACTTGCGAGTTCCGCTTTGGGACCGGAGTGATGTCGGAATCCGAGGAACGATGGCGCAGCCTACGCCGGCGTCGGCTTGTCGACGCCGCCGCCAGGGTGTTCGCCGCCCGCGGCTTCGAGGCGTCGTCGATGGACGACATCGCGCACGAAGCCGGCGCCGGAAAGCCGACGCTATACCGCTACTTCGCCGGCAAGGACGCGCTCTTCGAGGCCGTGTTCGTCGACGCGCTGGACGCGCTGGAGTCGCGTCTCGACGCCGCCGAGGCGACCGCCAGCGGCCATGCCGAGACATTGCTGGCCATGCTGCATCCGCTCGCCGCGATGTTTCGCGAGCACATCGTCTCGCTGCGCACGCTGAGCGACTCGGCGAGCGGCGCGGACCGGTCGCGCCGGCGCATCCTGCGGCAGCGCCGCGGCCGCATCGAGTCGCGCATCGCCCAGGTTCTGGCGCGCGCCCGCGCGGACGGCGCGTTGCGGCTGGACGATCCGAAGCTCGCGGCGCGCCTCGTGATCGGCATGGTGTGGAGCGGCACGACGAGCGCCGACTATGACGACGAGGCCGTGGCCGCCGCCGTCGCGGCCCTGCTCGTGGAAACCAGGCATGCCGGCCGCGCCCAGCGGCCGATTCTTTCAAAGCCAACCATCGACGACGCCGCTGGCGCTCGGGGAGCTGCCAAATGAAGCGTGGCGTTGTCATTGCCGTCTCGGTCGCCGTCGTCGCGGCTGCCGCTGCCGGCGTCTGGCACTACAAGCCGGGCTGGATCGGCATGGCGCCGCGCGCGGCCCAGGGCAAGCCGGCGGGCACGCAACCTCGCGGCGGCCAGGCGGTGCCGGTCGAGGTCAGCACCGTCCTGCGCAAGCCGATGCCGCGGCTGATCGACGCCGTCGGCACGGTGCAGCCGATCGCCTCGATCGCCATCAAGGCCCGCCTCGACAGCCAGGTGATGCAGGTCCACGTCGCGGAGGGCGCGCGCGTCAAGCAGGGCGATCTGCTGTTCACCCTCGACTCGCGCCAGCTGCGCGCGCAGGGCGATCAGATCACGGCGCAGATCGCCAAGGACATGGCGCAGATCGAGCAGGCTCGCCGCGACCTGGTGCGCGCCGAGGATCTCGCCGGCAAGGGCGTCACCAGCACCGTGCAGCGCGACACCGCGGCCACCGCGCTGAAGGCGCTGGAGGCGCAGCTCGCCTTCGACAGGGCGGCGCTGGCCAACGTCCAGGCGCAGCTCACCTACACCGAGATCCGCGCGCCGGTGAGCGGGCGCATCGGCTCGATCGCCGCCAAGCCCGGCGTCGTCGTGCGCATGGCCGACACCCAGAGTCTCGCGGTCGTCAACCAGATGGACCCGATCTACATCGCCTTCTCGGTGCCGGCGCCGGCGCTGGCTCAGGTGCGCGCCGTGATGGCAAGCGGTCCGGTGCGGGTCGAAGCCGGCACGGGCGCGGCCATGTCGGTGGGCGAGATCGCCTTCATCGAGAACACCATGGACCTTGCCACCGGCACGGTGACAGCCAAGGCGCGCATGACCAACACCGCCGAGCGGCTGTGGCCGGGCGCCTTCGTGCCGGCGCGCATCGTGCTGGGCATCGACGAAAACGCCGTGACCATGCCGGCCTCCGCGCTGCAGATCGGCCAGGCCGGTCCGTTCGTCTTCGTCGAGCGCGACGGGCGTGCCGTGATCGTGCCGATCAAGGTGGCGCGCACGATCGGCGAGGAGGTCGTGGTCGCGTCCGGCCTCAACGGCGGCGAGCGCGTGGTCACCAGCGGCCAGCTGCGGCTCGCCGACGGCGTGCCGGTGAGCGTCGGCACGCCGCGCCCGCCGGGCGCCGCCAGGCCCGGGGCCGGCAAGCAGCCGGCCGAGGCCAAGAACTAGGGGCCAGGGCATGTTCTCGCACGTCTGCATCCGGCGCCCGGTGATGACCATCCTGATGATGGTCTCCTTCCTCGCCGCGGGCATGTTCGGGTATGGCCAGCTGCCGGTCGCGGCGATCCCGCGCGTCGACTTCCCGACCATCCAGGTTACCGCCACCCTGCCCGGCGCCAGTCCGGAAACCATGGCGTCGTCGGTCGCCGGCATCCTCGAGCGCCAGTTCTCGACCATCGCCGGCGTCACGACGATGACCTCGGTGTCGACGCTGAACAACACCTCGATCGTTCTGCAGTTCGACCTCAACCGCAACATCGACGGCGCCGCCCTCGACGTGCAGACGGCGATCGGCACCTCGTTGCGACGGCTGCCCGCCGACATGACGACGCCGCCCAGCTTCCGCAAGGTCAACCCGGGCGACTTCGCGATCATCTTCCTGGCGCTGCGCTCGCCCAACGCGCGGCTCTCCGACATCGACGCCTTCGCCCAGTCGAGCATCCTGCCGCGCATCTCGACCCTGCCGGGCGTCGCCCAGGTGCTGGTGTTCGGCAGCCAGAAATACGCCGTGCGCGTGCGCGCCGACCTCGACCAGCTCGCGGCGCGCGGGCTGAGCCTGGCGGACGTGCAGTCGGCGCTGGCCACCGCAAACTCCAACCGGCCGCTGGGCACCGTGCCGCAGGGCGGCCGGACCGCCATCCTCGACGCCACCGGCCCGGTCTCGCGCGCTGCCCAGTACATGCCGATCATCGTGGCGTGGCAGAACGGCGCGCCGGTGCGCATCGCCGATGTCGCCACCGCTATCGACAGCGTCGAGAACGATCGCGTCGCCAGCTGGCTCGACGGCCAGCGCGCCATCGTCCTGGGCGTCTACCGCCAGCCCGATGCCAACACGGTCGATGTCGTCGATCGCGTGCGCGCCATGCTGCCGCAGATCGAGGCGGAACTGCCGCGCAACATCGAGATCAAGGTGCTCAACGACCGGTCGAAGTCGATCCGGCATTCGATCCACGACGTGCAGGAGACGCTGGCGATCGCCGTCGTGCTGGTGATCATCGTCATCTACTTCTTCCTGCGCAGCGTCCGCGCCACGCTGATTCCCGCCCTGGCGCTGCCGATCTCGCTGATCGGCACCTTCGGCGGCATGCATCTGCTGGGCTACTCGATCAACAACATCTCGCTGCTGGCGCTGACCCTGGCGGTGGGCTTCGTCGTCGACGACGCCATCGTCATGCTCGAGAACATCATGCGCCACATCGAGCAGGGCGTGGATCCGCGGGAAGCCGCCTTCGTCGGCTCCAAGGAGGTCGGCTTCACCATCGTGTCGATGACGATCTCGCTGGTCGCGGTGTTCATCCCCGTGCTGTTCATGGGCGGCGTGGTCGGCCGCATGTTCGCCGAGTTCGGCATGGTGATCTCGACGGCGATCCTGATCTCCGGCGTGGTCTCGCTCACGCTGACGCCGATGCTGTGCGCGCGGATGCTCAAGCCGGTCGATCACCATGCCCGGCTTCCGCTGCCGGTCCGGCTCTTCGAGGCCGGCTTCAACTGGCTCACGCGCCTGTACGGCCGCG
Source organism: Reyranellaceae bacterium (assembly GCA_050183765.1). Lineage (GTDB taxonomy): Bacteria > Pseudomonadota > Alphaproteobacteria > Reyranellales > Reyranellaceae > JAFAZJ01. The sequence goes on from JBFXAZ010000022.1 coordinate 9,550, forward strand.
CGGTGCGCTGGACCGTCTCGCACAGCAAGCTGATGCTGACCGTCACCGTCGGCACCTTCGTGCTGACCGTCGTGCTGTTCCAGGTGGTGCCGAAGGGATTCTTCCCGCAGGAGGATATCGGCCTGCTGTCGGCGTCGACCGTCGGGCCCGACGACGCTTCGTTCAGCGCCATGGTCGAGCGCCAGGCGCGGCTCGCCGATATCGTCAGCCGCGACCCCGATGTCGTGTCGGTGATGTCGACCGTCGGCGGCGGCAACGCGGCCAACACGCAGAACTCCGGCCGGCTGTTCATCACGTTGCGCGACAAGCCCGCGCGCAAGGCGACCGCGGGCGACGTCATCAGCCGCCTGCGGCGCGCCACCTCGCAGGTGGCGGGCATCTCGATCTTCTACCAGCCGGTGCAGTCGATCATCCTCGGCACGACCCAGTCGCGCGCCCAGTACCAGTTCACCATGCAGTCGCCCGACCTGACGGCGCTGCAGACCTGGGCGCCGCGGATCGAGAGCCGCATGCGCTCGGTCCCGGGCATCATCGACGTGAACTCCGACCTGCAGATGCGCGCGCGCGCCGCCGTCATCGACATCGATCGCGACGCCGCCGCGCGGCTCAATCTCACGGTCGACCAGATCCGCAGCGTCGTCTACTCGGCCTTCGGCACGCGGCAGATCTCGACGATCTATGCGCCGCAGGACACCTACCAGGTGATCCTCGAGGCGGATCCGAAATACGCCGACACCTCCGACATGCTGCGCCGGCTGACGGTGCGCACCCCGTCGGGCGGCGTCGTGCCGCTCGATACGGTGGCACGCCTGTCGGAGAAGCCGACGGCGCTGACGGTGACGCATCTGGCCCAGCTGCCATCGGTCACGGTGTCGTTCAACCTCGTGCAGGGCACCTCGCTGGGACAGGCGGTGGCCGCCGTGCAGGCGGCGGCGCGCGAGATCGGCATGCCGGCGAGCATCAGCACCAGCTTCCAGGGCAGCGCCCAGGTCTTCCAGCAGGCGGTCGCCAACCAGGGCCTGCTGCTCTTCGCCGCCGTACTGGTGATCTACATCGTGCTGGGCGTGCTCTACGAGAGCTTCATCCACCCGCTGACCATCCTTTCGGGCCTGCCGTCCGCCGGCATCGGCGCGCTGATCACGCTCGAGCTGGCCGGCATGGACCTGTCGGTGATCGCCATGATCGGCGTGGTGATGCTGATCGGCATCGTCAAGAAGAACGCCATCATGATGGTCGACTTCGCCATCGAACGGCGCGCCCAGGGCGTCGAACCGCACGAGGCGATGATCGAGGCCGCCGTGCTGCGCTTCCGGCCGATCATGATGACCACGCTCTGCGCCATTCTCGGCGCCATGCCCATCGCCATGGCGCTGGGCGAGGGCGCCGAGCTGCGCCAGCCGCTGGGCGTCGCCGTGGTCGGCGGCCTGGCGGTGTCGCAGCTGCTGACCCTGTTCATCACCCCCACGGTCTACCTGGCGTTCGACGACCTCGGCGCGTGGTTCCGCCGTCGCAGCGCAAAGAGAGCCGCGGCCGCGCATCCGGCGCGTCACGCCGCAGAGTAATCCCCATCGCGCTTCGCGCCGCCCCTGCAGATGCGATAGCCTCGCCCTTCGAACCATGATCGGTCGGGGACAGTGGGCATGAGCGATGGGCAAGAGCGTCCGGTGGCGCTGGTCAGCGGCGCCACGCGCGGCCTGGGATTGGGCATCGCCAGGGCGCTCGGCGAGGCGGGATGCCTCGTGCACGTCACCGGTCGCAGCAAGCCGGGGGCGACGACGGAGAACCTGCCGGGCACGATCGAGGAAGCCGCGGCCGCGGTGAGCGCCACCGGCGCCGCCGCGGGCGGCGGGCGCGGGTTCGCCAAGCCATGCGATCATCGCGACGAGACGCAGGTCGAGGCGCTGATGGGCGCCATCGCGCGCGAGCACGGCCGCATCGACATCCTCGTCAACAACGCCTGGGGCGGCTACGAGCACCATCCCGGCGCGGCGTTCGCCGCTCCCTTCCTGCGCCAGCCGTCGGAGAACTGGACGCGGATGTTCGACGGCGGGCTGAAGCCGACCTTCCTGACCACGCATCACGCGCTGCCGCTGATGACCGGGCCGAAGACCGCCGATCGCCCGCGCCTGATCGTCAATACCGTGGCCTGGGCCTTCGACGAGTATCTCGGCAACCTCTACTACGACGTCGCCAAGGCGGCCGCGATCCGCATGGTCTATGGCCTGGCGCGCGAACTGGCCGGCGCGGACGTCGCCTGCGTCGCCCTGGCGCCGGGCTTTGTGCGCACCGAGCGGGTGGCCAAGGCACTGGCGGACGATCCCGACACGCTGGCAAGGCTGGAATCGCCCGATTATGCCGGCCGCGCCGTCGTCGCGCTGGCCGCCGATCCCGACGTGATGGAGCGCAGCGGCCGGCTGCTGACCGTGGGCGAGCTGGCGCGCGACTACGCCTTCACCGACACCGACGGCCGACAACCGCCGCCCTTCCGGCTTGAGTGATCGGACGGCATGATCTGACATCCGCAAGGGGAGGAAACGAGATGGCGAAATTCAAGATCGCGACCCAGGCGCTGGCCGCGCCGGTGGACCATTCCTACGAGATGGAAGCGCTCGCATCGATGGGCGCGGAGATCGTCGAGGTCGCCGCCGACAGCGAGAACGCCTTCATCGCCGGCGCGCACGATGCCGATGCGATCTATGCCAAGGGCCGCCCGCTGTCGAAGCGCGTGATCGACGCGCTGGAGCGCTGCAAGGTGATCTCGCTGGGCAGCGTCGGCGTCGACTCGGTCGATGTCGCGGCGGCGACGGCCAGGAACATCCCGGTCACCAACGTGCCCGACACCTTCATCGAGGAAGTCGCGGATCACGCCATGACGCTGATCCTGGCGACCTGGCGCCGCCTGGTGGTGCAGGATCGCCTGGCGCGCGACGGCAACTGGTCCAAGGGCCGGCCGATGCTCTACCAGTTCCCGCGCCTGATGGGACAGACCCTGGGCTTCATCGCCTTCGGCCACGTCGCGCGCGCCGTGGCCACGCGCGCGCGCGCCTTCGGCTTCCGCATGCTGGCCTACGATCCCTATGTCGAGGAGCTGGTGATGAGCCAGTACGGCGTCGAGCCGTGCAGCTACGACGAGGTGCTGGCGCAGGCCGACATCGTCTCGATGCACGCGCCCTCGACCGGCGACGCGCGCAGGATGTTCGGCGAGAAGCAGTTCCGCGCGATGAAGAAGACGGCGCTGTTCGTCAACACCGGCCGCGGCGCCACGGTCGACGAGCCGGCGATGATCCGTGCCCTGCAGGAGGGCTGGATCGCCGGCGCCGGGCTGGACGTGCTGGAGACCGAGCCGCCCAAGCCGGACAACCCGATCCTCAAGATGGACAACGTGATCCTGACGGCGCACGTCGCCTCGGCCTCCTCGCGCTTCGACCCGGCGCGCCGCCGTCGCGTCGGCCATGAGCTCGCCGCCGTGCTGGGCGGCCGCTGGCCGCGCAGCTGCGTCAACCCCTCTGTGCTGGAGAAGACCGACCTGATCCGCTGGCAGCCCTATTCCATGGAGCGTGGCCCGGGCAACTGATCCCGCTGTCGTCCTGAGCGGCAGCGAAGGATCTCGCGGTGGTGCGTGCGGTCACCAACGTCCGTGTGCCGCGGTAGCGCTGGATCCTTCGCCTCGCTCGGGATCACGTCGTGATTCAGCACACGCGATAGCGCTCGACCTGCCCGCGGTCGAGCGTGACGCCCAGGCCCGGACCATCGGGCAGGATCAGGTGGCCGGCGTCGAGCCTGATCGGGCTCGCCAGCAGATCGGTGCGCAGCGCGTTGGCGCTCATGTCGTACTCGATCAGCGTCGGATAGGGCACGTTGTCGGTGTGCGGCGAGCTCGGCAGCGAGGCCACGAAGTGGCAGGCCGCGGTCAGGCCCAGCGCCCCGCCCCAGACATGCGGCGAGACGCGCAGATTGCTCGCCTGGGCGAGGAAGGCGATGCGCTTGGCCTCGGTCAGGCCGCCCACGGTCGGGATCGCCGGCTGGACGATGTCGATGCAGCGCCCGTCGATCAGCTGCTTGAAGTCGCGCACCGCGTAGTGCGCCTCGCCGGCGGCGATCGGGATCGGCGCCCGCGCGCGCAGCTCGGCATACCCGCGCAGGTCCGAGGGCGGCAGCGGCTCCTCGACCCAGTGGATGTTGTAGGGCTCGATGGCGCGCATCGACTCGAGCGCGAGGTCAACGGTGTAGTTGCCGTTGATGTCGACGATCAGCAGGATGTCGTCGCCCAGCGCGTCGCGCGTCTGCTTCACCCGCGCGACATCATCCTTGGCACCACGGCCGATCTTGATCTTGATGCCGATATAGGGATGCGCCTTGACCTCGGCCAGCATGTGCTCGAGCTGGCGGTCGACGTCCTTCGAGAAGAAGCCCGTCGAGGCGTAGACCGGCAGGCGGGTCGAGCGGCAACCGCCGATCAGGTCGCACACGCGCGTGTTGGTCGTGCGGCCGATGGCATCGAACAGCGCGACGTTGATGCCGGCGAGGCAGGCGGTGAGCTGGTTCTGCACGCCGAGGTGATAGGCGCGGTTGCGGATCTCGGCCTCGACGTGATCGAAGTCATAGACGCTCTTGCCGGCGAAGAACGGCTCGACCATGCGGAAGTATTCGCGGCTCACGAAGGGATTGCCGAACACCTCGCCGACGCCGGTGACGCCGTCGCTGGTCTCGATCTCGACAATGCCGCCGGGACGGCGATGGCCGATGCCGCGCGCCATGCCGAAGGCCTTTTCCGGCGGCAGCACGTGCTCCAGGCCGATGAAGCTCAGCTTTGCGATGGTCGGCATGGCTGTCTGATCTCGCTCTTCGATCGCGTGCCCGATGACAACATTACAGACCGCGACAGCGCGCCGAGCCAAGATAATCCTCGCCGGGGAGGCAGCGGAAATGCCGGGCAGCCCCCATGGCCGCGGGTCCGCCACCGCGGCGGCCCTCAAGCAGCTCACACGCCGCCTCAACCCGGGGTGTGAAGGATTGTGAACCTGAGTAGGCTTATCGCCGTCACGCGCGCGGACGGTCTATATGGGAGTCACCTTCACAATCGTTCACACCGCGCGGAATCAGCCTCCGAGCGGCGATCCGGCATGGCTACTTCGTCCCGAACAGCCGGTCGCCGGCATCGCCGAGGCCCGGCATGATATAGGCGTGGTCGTTGAGCTCGCGATCGATCGACGCGACGGTCAGCGGCACGTCGGGATGCGCCTCGACGAAGGCCTTCACGCCTTCCGGTGCGGCGAGCACGCAGAGCAGCTTGATCCAGCGCGCGCCGGCGCCCTTCAGCAGGTCGATCGCCGCAATCGCCGAGTTCGCCGTCGCCAGCATCGGATCGCACACCAGCACCAGCCGCTCGTCCAGCGACTCCGGCATCTTGAAATAATACTCCACGGCGGCCTTGGTCTCGGGATCGCGATACAGCCCGATATGGCCGACACGCGCCGAGGGCACGAGGTCGAGGATGCCGTCGGCGAGACCCAGCCCGGCGCGCAGCACCGGCACCACCACCAGCTTCTTGCCGTCGATGAACGGCGCGTCCATCGCCTCCATCGGCGTGTCGATGCGCTGCCGGGCGAGCGGCAGGTCGCGCGTCACCTCGTAGCCCAGCAAGAGCGCGATCTCGCGCAGCAGGCGGCGGAAGTTGGTCGTCGAGGTCTCCTTGTTGCGCATGATGCTGAGCTTGTGCTGCACCAGCGGATGGTCGACGACGGTGACGCTGCTGTTGTTGGCCATGATGCTCCCCGGGGGCCCCCAAGTCTCTGAATTCCGCTCAGAATACCGTGCCATCGCTGTCGATGGCGATGGGCGGCGCACCGCCCGGCCGCCGCTCCGCCGCTAGCCGGCGCCCCGCCAGCCACGTGCCACCCTCCAGCACCTTCACCAGCGGCAGGGTCTCGGCATCGAGCCCGAGATGCAGGCGCACATGCGCGCCGATGCGGTCGAGCAGCGCGACGGTGAGCGCGCGCCATTCGACGATCACCTCGTCGCCGGGCGCCCAGGGGCGCTCGAAAATCTCGCGCCGCTTCGCGCGTAGCGCGCCGCTGTCGACCAGCAGGCCGCCGTTGCGGTACTCGGGCAGGCCGGTCAGCGCGTCGAGGTCGACGACCTTGATCCCCGCCTCTTGCAAAGGCTCGACCAGCGAGTAGGCCAGCCACTGCGAGAGCTTGTGGAACGGCACCAGCCCGTCGGTGCGATCCTTGGCGCGCGCGGCCGGGTGCTTCCAGACATCGCCCAGCGCCACGCCCTCGATGTCGAGGCGCGAGGGCCAGATCGGCGAGAACGCATCGAGCAGCGCCGCGAGGATCGCGGCCGCCGGCAGCACGCCGCCCTTCGCCCGCGCCGCGAGATGGTCGAACAGGTTGCCCAGCCGCAAATCGCTGCCGAACAGATCGGGCCGCGCGGCAACGACGCCGCCGACCGACGCGATCAGCGCGGCACGACCGGCGAGGCCGACCAGCGGATTGTGCGGGAAGACCTGGAAGGCCATCGCCAGCGCCGGCGGCGCGAAGCGCTTCAGCGCATCGGCGTCGGCGCGCAGCGGGCGCGACGGATCGCTGGAGAATCCGCCGCGGCGATAGAGGTCGAAGCTGGCCACCGCGAGTCCTTCGGAGCGCACGTAGCGCGCACCGCTGTCGGATTCGCGATAGCCCCAGTCCGGCCCGGCGCCGGCGTCGAGCAGCACCGAGGTGATCGCCAGCTCGACGCGGATGCGTGCGCGCTCGGCGGCATCGAGCTTCAGCGTCTTCGACAGTGCCGCCCAGCGGTCGCGGCCACCGACCTCGAAGTGCCGCCACCGCGCGTGGAACGGCACCGTGCGCGGATCGGGGAAGCGCTCGTGGATCACCGCGAGCGTCAGTCGCACGGCGTTCTCGAGCCCGTTGGCATCGAGCGCGAAATGCGGCGACTGTCCGTCCTCGACGCGACGCAGCACCATCTCGGCGCGCTCGCGGATCGTCGCCGGGTCGCGCAGTCGGGCGATCGCCGACGCCGCCAGCGGCGAAACGTCTGCCGTCACTCGGTCAATCCCCTGCCCTTCGCCTTGGCCAGCTCGGCTTCGTCCGGCTTGGCGACGCTGAAGTAACCGGCGGCCTTCTTGGCATCCATCTCGACCTGGGCGTCGGGCGGGATCAGCTCCGGCGGGATCTCGACCTGCTCGCCGATCTCGATGCCCATCTCGCGCAGCGCGCCGGACTTCATGTTGCTCATCGAGGCGAAGCGGTCGATGCGCGTGATGCCCAGCCAGTGGAAGACATCGGGCATCAGCTGCTGGAAGCGCATGTCCTGCACGCCGGCGACGCATTCGGTGCGGGCGAAGTACTGCGCCGCGCTGTCGCCGCCGACCTGCCGCTTGCGCGCGTTGTAGACCAGGAACTTGGTGACCTCGCCCAGCGCGCGGCCTTCCTTGCGATTGTAAACGACGAGACCGACACCGCCCCTCTGGGCCTGCTCGACGCACAGCTCCATGCCGTGCGCGAGGTACGGGCGGCAGGTGCAGATGTCGGAGCCGAAGACGTCGGAGCCGTTACACTCGTCATGCACGCGGCAGGCGATCTTGGTCTCGGGCTTGCCCAGCTTGGTGACGTCGCCGAAGAAATACAGCGTCATGCCGCCGATCGGCGGCAGGAAGACCTTGAGGTCCGGCCGGGTCACCAGCTCCGGATACATGCCGCCGGTCTGCTCGAAGAGCGCGCGGCGCAGGTCGGTCTCGGCGATGCCGAAGCGCTGGGCGACGCCAGGCAGCCACCACACCGGCTCGATCGCCGCCTTGGTGACGCGCACGTCGCCCGAGGCCAGCAGCACCTCGCCGTCGGGCTTGAGGCGGCCCGCCTCGATGGCGTCCTTGATCTCCGGCATGCCGACATGCGCCTTGGTCACGGCGATCGTCGGGCGGATGTCGAGGCCCTCGGCAAGTCGCTCGGCGAACGCCTCGGCGACGAGATGGCCCCAGGGATCGAAAGACACGATCTTCGCGGGATCGCCCCATTGCGGGAACGGGCCGATCGCCACCGCGGGCGCCGTGTTGGTGAGGTCGGCGCGATGATTGGGATCGAGCGTGTGCGCGGCGATCGCCAGGGCCCGGTAGATGCCGTAGGCGCCGGCATGCACGCCGATGGCGTTGCGGCGGGCCGGCTCGCTCAGGGTGGCGATCACCGGCCCGCGCTCGGCGGCGGTCGGCGCACCCCATTTCAGCGGCACCGGCTGGGCCGCGCCGGCCGATGGGTGCGAGGTCAGGCGGATATGACGGCGCGCGCGCGGCGCCTTGGGAGGGGTATCGGACAACGACATTCTTGGCTTTCCCTACCGGTTCGAGCCGGGAAAGCGATGGACTGTAGCACCCTGTGGATAAACTTTGAAGGCACCCGAATGACGGCGTGATGACGCGGTCAGTCGCGCTTCAGCCCGGCATGGAACAGGCGCAGCAGGTCGGTCACGTCATAGACCGGCAGGCCGAGATCGCGCCGCAAGGCGGCGGCATAGGGCGGCAGGTTGGTGCATTCCAGCACCACGGCGCCGACATCGGGGTGGCGCGCCACCAGGCGACGCCCGGCCAGCAGGACCTCGCGCTCGACCTCGTCGCGGTCGAGCTCGGTGCCGTTGGCGAGGAAGGTGCGCGCGAACGAGCCGTTGGGCGGCATGCCCTCGACCGGCGTGTCGCGCGAGGCGTCGACAGCGGCGAGGTGCGCGGCGGTGAGGTTCTCGCGGCTGGCGGTGATCACGCCGACGCGACGACCGCCCGGCAGGGTGCGCGCCATCATCGGCACCAGCATCAGGGCCGAGGTCGCCACCGGCACCGGCGAAACCATCGCCAGCGCCTGCTGGAACAGCGCCAGGAATCCGCAGCTGGTCGAGATGCCGATGGCCCCCTTCTCGGCCAGCGCCTTGGCATTGGCGGCAAGCACGGCGCGGATGCGCGGGCGATCGGGTGCCGCGGCGACCGCGTCACCCGGACCGACGCCCTCGAGCTTCTGGTAGATCACGGGGAACGGAAAGGTCTCGGCATTGCCGATGTCGCCGACGATGCGCGGGAAGCGCGTGTCGAGCATCAGGATGCCCAATGGGCGATCGGCTGCCATGCGGCCCCCTCGTTGTTCGTGTCTGTCGCGCCGCACCGGCGATCGTGCTGGGCGCAAAGGGTTGTCCAACTGCGGCGAAGTTGAGGCATTTGCCCGCCGCGCGCTGCACGATCCTTCGTGTACGACAAAATGCCGGGGCGCGTCACGCTTTGAGAGCGAGAATGGCCTTGCGCAGTTCCGCCTCGCATCCTGCGAGCGCATCGAGGCTATCAGCGGCGCCCGTACGGTCATCCCGCATGAAGCGGCTGTGACACGCACCGAACAGCCCGGCCTGCCGCTGCTTCAGCACGGCGATCGATTCGTCGATGCCAGCAAAGAACGCACTGAAATGCAGCGCCCGCTTTGCTGCCAACGGCAGCGCAAAGAAGCGGAGATGATTGACCTCGGCATCATGCAGCGTGCATGCGCGCATACGCCGTGCGAGGTCCCGGATCGCGCGCTCGCCCTCGGGCCAGTTTCGTTCCGCGGCGATCGATTCGCTGCGACGGTAGAGATCCTGAAACCATGCCACGGCTTCGCCGCGGATCGAGTCGCCCGACGGCGTGCGCGACCGCCGCGGCGCGCACCACGCGCGGAAGGCACCGCGCCGATAGACGATGCTCGATGCCCGCCACGCCTCGGCGAACAGCGCGCGCGACAGCGACACCGCGGCATAGCCCGCCGGATCGTAGACACGGACATCAGCCGCATCGACCGCGCTCACGAGAACGTAGTGGTCGACGCCGCCACCCGCCGGACGGGCGGGATTGTAGCGCAGCAGGCTCATGTCGAGCGGGCCGGCAACCACCGGGCCGAACGACAGGCGCGAAGCCAGCCAGTCGAAGGGTGGCTCGGTTTCGTCCGCCTGTGCCCGCTCCTCGAACTCAAAACCAAGGATCTCCAGCGCGCGCGTGATGCCGAGATCCGGCAGACCGGCCGCGCCGCTGAAGAAAGGCAGGTCGCCCGGAATGCAGGCACCGAGACCAACGCCCGAGAGAACCTCGATCTGTGCCGGCGCGATCGAATGGCCGCTGGCGCCCAGCAGCATCGCCGTCGAATTGGCGTAGCAGTACCAGTAGCCGTCGATGAACGGGATGGGGCTATCCATCCCGCGAGACTAGTGCCGCTGGCGACGGCGCACTTGATCGCGATTGCGCCGTCAGTCGGTCAGCCGGGGCCATGGCAGCTGCGTCGGCCGGTTCCGCTCGTACCAGCGCGAGACGCGCAGCACGCCGATATCGTCGAAGCGCTTGCCGACGATCTGCAGGCCGATCGGCAGGCCATCCGAGGTATAGCCGCAGTTGATCGACGAAGCGGGCTGCTCGCCCATGTTCCACGGCACGGTGAAGCCGATATGCTCCAGCGGTTTCGACGAGTCGTTGGTCGGGCACGGCAGCTCGGCGGCATAGGCAGGCATCGGTGCCGTCGGCGAGAGGATGTAGTCGACGGATTGCGTCGCCGCCGTCGCCAGCCGCCGCATCTCCATGATGCAGCCCAGGCCACGGACGACCTCGACCGCCGACAGGTTCACCGCCTTGCGTGCCCAGGCGCCGATGAACGGCAGGATGCTCAGCCGCTTCTCCGGCGTCAGCTTCACCATGTCGGCCCACGAGCGCGCGCGCCAGAAATTGTCGAGACCGTCGAACACCTCGCGGGTGACGAAGCCCTTCATCGGCACGATGGTGGCGCCGGCGCTTTCGAATAGCTTCGCCGCGTCCTCGACCGCCGCCCTGACCTCGGCCTCGACCGGCAGGCCGAAGCCGGCATCGAGCTGCAGGCCCAGCTTCAGCCCCTTCACGTCGCGCTCGAGATCCATCCATGCGATGTCGGCGGGCGGCAGGCTCATGTGGTCACGCGCGTCGGGCAGCGACAGCACGCTCATCAGCAGCGCCGAGTCGCCGACCGTGCGCGTCATCGGCCCGGCGACCCGACCGATGTACGGCGGATCGACCGGCACGCGCCCGAGGCTGGGCTTGAGCGTGAAGATGCCGTTCCAGCTCGCCGGCAGGCGCACCGAGCCGCCGATATCGGTGCCCAGATGCAGCGGCCCGTAGCCAGCAGCCGCCGCCGCCCCCGCGCCGGCGCTCGACCCGCCGGGATTCTTCGCCAGGTTCCACGGATTGCGGGTCAGCGGATGGAAGCTGGAGAGGCCGGACGACAGCATGCCGAAGTCGGGCATGGTGGTCTTGCCGAGGATCACCGCGCCGGCCTCGCGGACCCGCGCCGCCGGCGGCGCATCGGAAGCAGCCGGCGTCAGATCGCTCGCCGCCGTGCCCAGCGGCATCGGCACGCCCCGGGTGGCGATGTTCTCCTTGATGGTGATCGGCACGCCGTCGAGCGCCCCCTTGGGTGCCCCTGCCTTCCAGCGCGCGTCCGACGCGCTGGCCTGGGCCTTCGCGCCATCGGGATCGAAGGCGTACATCGCCTTCAGCTTCGGCTCGCAGGCTTCGATGCGCGCGATGACCACGCCGATGACCTCCACGGGAGACAGCTCGCGGGCCTTGTAGGCCTCGATCAGCTGCAGGGCGCTCCAGTCGTACAGGGGCGCGCTCATTGCACGAACTCCTCGGCCTCGCCGCCCATCGCGCGCAGAAAGGCCTGCAGCTCGAGCGAGGCGCTGGCCAGCCGCTGATCGTCGGTGCCGCGCAGCACCAGCTGGACACTCGGCCGTCCGTTGCGAAAGCCGGGATAGGAGCCGATGTCGATATCCTCGTAGCGCTGCTGCAGCGCGCCCAGCTTCTCGGCGATCAGCCCCTCGGGCTGGTTGGTGCGCACGGTGCGGCTGAGCATCGGCTTGCCGCCCACCAGGCGGTGCTTCATGGCGTCGAACATGCCCTCGACGATGCGCGGGATGCCGGCGAAGGTGAACACGTTCTCCATCTGGAAGCCGGGCGCCACGGAGACAGGGTTGTCGACCAGCACGCCGCCATGCGGCACCCGCGCCATGCGCCGTCGCGCCGGGGTGAACAGCGCCGCGTCGCCGTAGTAGCGCGTCATGCGGTCGATCGCCTCGGGGTGCTCGGAGATGCCCACGCCGAAGGCCTTGGCGATGCAGTCGGCGGTGATGTCGTCATGCGTCGGGCCGATGCCGCCCGTGGTGAAGACATAGTCGAACTTGCGCCGCACCTCGTTGACGGTCTCGACGATGCGCGCCTCGATGTCGGGGATCACCCGGCATTCCATCACCCGCACGCCCAGCTTGCCCAGCTCGGTGGCGAGGAAGGAGATGTTGGCGTCCTTGGTGCGGCCCGAGAGAATCTCGTTGCCGATGACCAGGATGCAGGCGGTGACGATCTTTTCGGACGGAGGCTTCTCGGATGCGGGCTTCTCGGGCACGGGCGGGGCATCAGGCATCGGACGGACTCGAATGGGACAGGGGCGCGGCCACCATAGCCAAGGAAGGCGCGCAAGGCAGCCCCCACCCCTTGCCGGCCGCGGGCGCCGGTGCCAAATAGGACGGCATGATGTTCCGGATGGAGAAGGCGGCGATGGAGGACTACTGGCGGCAGGACGAGCGCCAGATCAAGATCCATGCGCCCGAGGATTTCGAGGGCATGCGCAAGGCCGGCCGGCTGGCCGCCGAGGTCCTCGACATGCTGGTGCCGCTGGTCAAGGCCGGCGTGACCACCGAGCAGCTCGACAAGACCTGCCACGACTACATCGTCGACCACGGCGCCGTGCCCGCGCCGCTGGGCTATCGCGGCTATCCGAAGTCGATCTGCACCTCGATCAACCATGTGGTCTGCCACGGCATCCCGGGCGATCGCGTGCTGGTCGACGGCGACGTGCTGAACATCGACATCACGGTGATCCTCGACGGCTGGTTCGGCGACACCAGCCGCATGTTCTATGTCGGCGAGCCCAAGCTGCTGGCGCGCCGGCTGAGCGACACCACGCACGAAGCGATGATGCGCGGCATCGCCGCCGTGAAGCCCGGCGCGCGGCTGGGCGATATCGGCCACGCCATCCAGACCCTGGCCGAGTCCAACCGCTTCTCGGTGGTGCGCGATTTCTGCGGCCACGGCCTGGGCCGCATCTTCCACGACGCGCCCAACATCCTGCATTACGGGATCGCCGGCACCGGCCCGGTGCTGAAGCCGGGCATGTTCTTCACCATCGAGCCGATGATCAACGCCGGCCGCTACGAGGTGAAGATCCTGGGCGACGGCTGGACGGCGGTGACCAAGGACCGCTCGCTGTCGGCCCAGTTCGAGCACTCCGTGGGCGTCACCGAGACCGGCGTCGAGATCTTCACGCTCTCGCCCCAGGGCCTGCACAAGCCGCCCTACTGAGCCGCCGCCGCTTTTCCCCGCCGCCGCCCTTTTGCCGCCGCAGTGTGTCCTACACTGTGACGCGCAACCTGCGCGGGCGGATTGGGGGACGGCATGGCGCGGCGCAAGAACGGCACGGGTGATGGCGAAACACCTTCCGCTTCCGACGACTCCGCTCTCCTCAGCCTGATCGCCGCCGGCCTGCATCTGCGTCCGGGCAAGGCGCGCGATGGCGCCGAGATCTGGCGCATCGGCGGCAACACCCTTGCCCACCGCGACGCGCTGCGTGAGGCGGGCGGCAGCTGGAACCGGATCGAGCAGGTCTGGGAATTCGCCGGCGACGATCCGAGCGCCTCCGTCGCCCGCGCGCTGGCGGCCAGGCCGGCGGCCGCCGGCCACAACTCCAGGGAAGCGGCCGAACGACCGCACTATCATGGCCACCGGCAGCGCGTGCGAGATCGCGCGCTGGGCTCCGGTCTCGACGGCTTCCAGGACTACGAGCTGCTCGAGCTGCTGCTGTTCTACGGCATCGAGCGCATCGACACCAAGCCGATCGCCAAGAAGCTGCTGGAGCGCTTCGGCACCCTGGGCGATGTCTTCGCCGCCGAGGCCGACCTGCTGAAGGAGCTCGACATCGACCAGCGCACGCTGGTCCTGTTCCGCGCCCTGCGCGAGTCGGCAGCGCGGCTGGCCAAGCGCGAGGTGGTCGACCGGCCGGTGATCACCTCATGGCAGAAGCTGATCGACTACTGCCACGCCTCGCTGGCGCACGAGAAGACCGAGCGCTTCAACATCCTCTTCCTCGACCGCAAGAACGTGCTGATCGCCGACGAGACGCAGCAGAAGGGCACGGTCGACCACACCCCTGTCTACCCGCGCGAGGTCGCCAAGCGCGCCCTGCAGCTCGACGCCTCGGCGATCATCATGGTGCACAACCATCCCTCGGGCGATCCCACGCCCTCGCGCGCCGACATCGAGATGACCAAGGAGGTGCGGACGGCGCTGAAAGCCGTCGGCATCGAGCTGCACGATCACCTCGTGATCGGCCGCAAGGCCAATGCCAGCTTCAGGAGCCTGGGGCTGCTCTCCTAGCTGTCGACATCCCGCGCCGGCGTCCTCTCCTGAATTGTCTCGCAGGAGGATTGAGGCGCCCCTAGACTTTGACCGGGACGGCAGACGAACCGGCAAGGTACCAACCCATGGCCTGGCGGATTGGGGTCGATATCGGCGGCACATTCACCGACGTCGCCGTGGTGGACGACACGAGCGGTCGCATTGGCGCCGCCAAGACGCTGACGACGCCGCGCGATTTCGTGAGCGGCGTGCTCGAGGCGCTGGGGGCCGCCATGCGGACGTATGGCATCGCGCCGGGCGAAGTCGGATTGCTCTGCCATGCCACGACGGTCGTCACCAATGCCTTGCTCGAGGGAAAGGGAGCGCGGGTCGGGCTCGTCGCGACACGTGGGTTTCGCGATGTTCTGGAATTGCGACGGTCCTCGCGCGGCGATCTCTATGATCTCTTCCAGGACCCGCCGGCGGCGTTGATGCCGCGCCGTCGACGGTTCGAGATCGCGGAACGGATCGGCGCCGACGGGCGGATCGTGACTCCGCTCGCCGAGGCGGAAATCGACGTCCTGATCGCCGATCTCAAGTCGGCACGCTTGGAGTCGATCGCGGTATCCCTGCTGTTCAGCTTCCTCAATCCGACGCATGAGCGACACCTGGGCCACCGGCTGCGCGCCGCCTTTCCGGACATTCCCGTCTATCTCTCTTGCGAGGTGCTCCCGGAGATCCGCGAGTTCGAGCGCACCAGCACGACCGCCGTCTGCGCCTATGTCGGGCCGATCCTGGGCTCCTACCTGGCGAAGCTCGAGGGCGCGACCAGAGGGATGGGCTTGCCGGCGCTCTACCTGATGGGCTCGAACGGCGGCGTGTTCGAGACGGCGGAAGGCGTCGCCATGCCGGCGATGGCCGTGGAGTCCGGTCCGGCGGCCGGCGTGGTCGGCGCGGCGCTGGTTGCCCGCCAGACCGGCAGGCTGGATCTGCTCTCGTTCGACATGGGCGGCACCACCGCGAAGGCCAGCCTCATTCGCGGCGGAAAATACGAAACCACGCCGGAATACGAGGTCGGCGGCGGCTCCAACGTGACACGGTTCATGAACGGCGCCGGCCATCCGATCCGCGTGCCGGTGATCGATCTCGCCGAGGTCTCGGCTGGCGGCGGCTCCATCGCCTGGGTCGACCGCGCAGGGGCGCTGCGTGTCGGGCCCAAGAGCGCCGGCGCCGAGCCCGGCCCGGTCTGCTATGGCCGTGGCGGCACGGAACCGACCGTGACCGACTGCAACCTGTTGCTGGGCTATCTCGGCCGCCAATCGCTGCTGGCCGGCAAGATGGCACTGGATCATGCGGTGGCCGAGGCAGCCATCGGCGAGCGCCTCGCCGCACCGCTCGGCATCGATGCACGGACAGCCGCCGCCGGTGTCATCGATGTCGTCAACCACGCCATGGCGGAAGCGCTGAAGATCGTCTCGGTGCAGCGCGGCCACGACCCTCGCGACTTCGCCCTCGCCGCATTCGGCGGCGCCGGTCCCCTGCACGCCGCCGCCCTCGCCGAGGAACTGGGCATCGCGACCATCGTCTGTCCGCCGATCCCCGGCGCATTCTCGGCATTGGGCCTCGTCGGCACGGATCTGCGGCGCGACTACGTGCGCACCGTCTACACCACGGCGGCGGCCGCCGATCCGGGCGTGATCGAGGACGCCTTCCGCGCCATGGAGGCCGAAGGCAGCGGCATGCTCGAGCGCGCCGGCATCGAGGCTGCCCGCCGCCGCTTCGATCGCTCCGTCGACGCGCGCTACGCCGGCCAGTCCTATGAGTTGAACGTGTCTGTTGCCGGCGGCGCTGTTGACGCCGCCGCGATCGCCAGGATTGCCGAAGACTTCCACACCAGGCACGCGCAGACCTACGGCCACGACAATCGTGCCGAGCCCGTGCAGCTCGTCAGCCTGCGCCTCGCGGCGGTGGGAATCATTCCGCCGCTGACCGTTCGCCAGCAACCGGCCGAGGCCGGCACGCCGTCCGAGAAGCCGGCCCGGGACGTCTGGTTTCGCGGCACGGGCATGGTCTCGGCCCGGGTGCACGATCGCGCCCGCATGGCTGCGGGAACCGTCGTCGACGGCCCGGCTGTCGTCGAGAGTCTCGAGTCGACCATCCTGATTCCGCCCGGCTGGCGCGCCCGGATGGACGGCGACGGCTTCGTCCTGATGACGCGCACAAAGCAGGGAGCCGCACCATGACGAGCCCGGGCTGGAAGGATCCGGCGGCGTTCGAGATCGCGAAGAACGCGCTTTTCAAGATCGCCGAGGAAATGCGCGTGATCCTGTGCAAGACCGCCTACTCGCCGATCCTGAAGTCCGCCGGCGACTTCTCCTGCGGCGTGTTCGACGCCGCGGGTGCCATGGTTGCCCAGGGCAATGACCTGCCGATCCATCTGGGCTCCATGCCCGATGCCGTTCGCGCCATCGTCTCCGTCTTCGGCAGCGACGTGCACGATGGCGACGTCTTCATCCACAACGACCCCTATTTCGGCGGCAGCCACCTTCCCGACGTCAACGTCATCCGTCCGGCTTTCCACGACGGGCTGCTGCTCGGCTACACCTGCCTGCGGGCGCACTGGCCGGATGTCGGGTCCGCCACGCCCGGCAGCTATGGAGCGGTGACCGAGATCTACGGCGAGGGCTTGCGGCTGCCGCCGCTTCGCCTCGTCTCCCGGGGTGTCATGAACGCCGACCTGGAGAAGGTGATCCTGGCGAACGTGCGCACGCCGGCCGAGCGGCGCGGCGATCTCGGCGCGCAGCTGGCGGCGACGCTGCGCGGCGTCCAACGACTGCAGGAGCTGGCCCGACGCTACGGCGGGCGCGAGATCGTCGCGACGATGGCGGACGTCATGGACTATTCCGAGCGCCTGATGCGCGGCGCGCTGGTCGATCTGCCGGATGGCGAGGGCACGTTCGAGGATTTCTGCGACGGCGACGGCATCGCCGACGACGCGGACGGCAACGATGCCCGCTTCCGCGTGCGCATGCACATCAGGAAATCGGGCGATCGGCTCACGGTCGATTTCGCGGGCAGCGATCCGCAGGTGAAGGGCCCGATGAACGCGCCGCTGTCGGTGACCGCATCGGGCGTCTACTGCGGCCTGAAGATGGCCGTGGACCCCGACAGCCAGATTCCGCCGAATTCCGGCTGCTGGCGCGCGATATCCGTCGAGGCGCCGCCGGCTTCCGTGGTCAATGCGGCGTTTCCCGCGCCGGTCGTCTATGCCAACCACGAGATGTCGCACCGGGTCGCAGACATGGTGATGGGCGCGCTTGCCGCGATCTGGCCCGATCGCGTCATGGCCTGCAGTCAGGGCACCTCGGCCGTCGTGACGCTGGGCGGCGTCGATCCGCGCTCGGGAGCGCGCTACGTCTCCTATGAGACGATCAAGGGTGGCTTCGGCGCGCGCCCGAACAAGGACGGCATCAACACCATCGCCAGCGGCATATCGAACACCATGAACACGCCGGTCGAGGTCCTCGAGATGGCCTTCCCGGTGCGCGTCGAGCGCTACGCGGTGAATCCCGATTCCGGCGGCGCGGGACAGTATCGCGGTGGATGTGGCGCCGTGCGCACGTGGCGCATGCTGCCCGGCGCCGACGCCGTAGGCTCGCTCTGCATGGAGCGCATGACCTCGCCGCCCTTCGGGTTGATGGGCGGCAAGGCCGGCGCAGCGGCGGTCGTCACGCTGACTACGCCCGACGGCACGTCGCGCACGCTGGCCTGCAAGGGAGCGTTCCAGGCACCGGCGGGCTCGGTGATCGACATGATCACGCCGGGCTCCGGCGGCTTTGGCGTGCCGGCCAGCCGTGCCCTGGCCGCCATCGGCCAGGATCTCCTCGACGGCTACGTCACCGCCGACGGCGCAGCACGGGACTACGGCGTCGAAAATCCGGCCGAGCTTCGGGGTCTCGCGGCAAACGAAGAGTGAAACCTGCCTAGCGATTGAGCCAGCGCCGGGCGAAGCCGAGCAAGCCCTGCGGCATGAAGATCACCATGAGGATGAAGATCAGGCCCAGCGGCACCAGATGGCTCATGCCGACGAGGCCATGCAGGCCGATCGGATCGAGATACGTCGCGGTGAAAAGACGCGAGAACATCTCGCTCATCAGCAGGAAGAATGCCGCGCCGACGATCGGCCCGACCAGCGTGCCGACGCCGCCGATGACGTTGTAGATCACGACCTGGCCCGAGATGATGAAGAACACGAAGTCGGGGGCGGCGAACTGGTTCTGGACCGCATAAAGCACCCCGGCCAGCCCGGCGAACAGCCCCGACAGCATCACCGAGACCATCTTGTAGCGTTCGACCGGATAGCCAATCGCACGCGTGCGCGCCTCGTTCTCGCGGATCGACTGCAGCACCATCCCGAAGGGCGACTGGGTGATCCGACGCAGCAGGAGGTAGGACCCGGCAACCACGGCCAGCACGAACCAATGCATCACCTCGGGCGTGAACTCGATGGAGAACAGGCCGGGGATCGCCAGCGCCGGCTGATCGAAGGTCAGGCCGTTCTCGCCGCCGGTCCAGGCCGTCGAGGTGAAGATGATCACGTAGAAGATCTGCGAAAAGATCAGCGTCGTGATCGCGAAGTAGATGTCGCGCAAGCGCGTCGAGAAATACGCGACGAACGCGGCGATCGCGCTTGCACCGATCAGGCCGAGAAGCAGCGCCACCCAAAGATTCGCCGGGCGGGTCATGAGCAGACCGGCGGCCGCGCCGTACACGCCGAGCCCGAAGAACGCCGAGTGCCCGAACGACACCATGCCGGTGTAGCCGATCAGCAGGTCGGAGGACATGGCCAGCAGGCCCCAGATCAGGACCTCGGTGGCGAAGCGCCGCCAGAACTCGGGCAGCACCAGCGGCGCGACGATCAGCAGCACGACGATCGCGGCGAACACCGCCCAGAAGGCGACGGGGTGACGGCGGCTCATTTGGGCGTCGCCACGAAAAGGCCGGTCGGCCGCCACAGCAGCGTGAGGATCAGCACCACGAAGGAGACGATGACCGCCTGCGAGGGACTGACCCACAGCGAGGCGTAGGCCTCGAGCAGGCTGATCAGGATCGCCGCCAGCACCGACCCGGCGAGGCTGCCCATGCCGCCGACGACGACGACGATGAAGGCCCGCAGGATCCAGTTCAGGCCCATCGTCGAGTCGACGCCGCCGAACGGCGCGAACAACACGCCGCTCGCCGCGGCCATCGCGGAGCCGATGGCGAAGACCCCTGCCAGGACCCACGGCACCGGGATGCCCATCGCCTGAGCCATCACCCGATCCTGAGTCGTCGCGCGGATCCAGATGCCCCACGAGCCGAACTTCAGGAACAGCCAGAAGCCGCCGATGATCGCGCCCGACAACACCGCGACGGCGACGCGGTACCAGGGATAGTCGAGATGGAACAGGTTGAAATGGCCGACGATCGGCTCGGTGATCTTGCGCGACACGGCACCGAACTGCCACAGTGCGTAGTTCTGCAGCACGAGGGACATGCCGAAGGTTGCCAGAATCGTGGTCAGCGGATCGCGACCGATCAGCGGCCGCAACGTCAGCGCGTACATCAGCGCGCCGAAGATGCCGATCAGCAGCGCGGCGGCGATCAGCGCCAGCCAGAAGCTGCCGGTCGCCGCCAGCATCACGACGCCCATGTAGGCGCCGAGCATCAGCAGCTCGCCATGGGCGAAATTGACCACGTCCATGATGCCGAAGATCAGCGTCAGCCCCGAAGCGACCAGCGCCAGGATCATCCCGGTCACGACACCGTTGATCGTCTGGATCAGGATCTGGTCGAGCATGTCAGACTCCGAGGTATTGGTGGATGACCGGATCGTCGACGTGCAGGTCCGCCGCCATGGCGTGATGGCGCACCTCGCCCTTCTCGATGAAGTAGACGCGGCGGCTGGCCTCGAGCGTCAGCGGCACGTTCTGCTCGACGAGCAGCACCGCCACGCCTTCATCGCGCAGCGCGCCGACGATCTGGGCGATCTGAGAGACCATGCGCGGCATCAGCCCCTCGGTAGGCTCGTCGAGCAGGATGATCTTGGGTTCCAGGGTCATGGCCCGCGCGATCGCCAGCATCTGCTGCTCGCCGCCGGACAGCGTGCCCCCGGGCTGGTTGCGCCGCTCGGCGAGGATCGGGAAGTAGGCGTAGACCTTGTCGAGCAGCGCGGCCCTTCTCGCCTTGTCGACGCCGCGACGATCGAGCCCGGTGCGCAGGTTCTCGAGCACGGACAGCAGCGGAAAGATCCGGCGCTCCTCGGGGACGTAGCCGATGCCCAGCCGCGCCACCGTGTGCGAGGCCAGCCGGCCGATCGAGCGCTCCTCGAACACCACCTCGCCTTCGCTCGGATGAACGAGGCCGGCGATCGCCTTCAGGGTCGTGCTCTTGCCGACGCCGTTGCGCCCCAGCAGCCCGACAACCTCGCCACGCCCGACCTCGAGCGAGACGCCGTGCAGGATGTGGCTCTTGCCGTAGTAGGTATGGATGCCGGTGACCGCGAGCAGCGGCGCCGGCGCGCCCGGCGCAACGTCGCCGCCTCCTCCAGTGGTCGTCGTACCGGCTTCCATCACCGCCCCGCTCATTTCTTGAGATAGACTTCCATGACCCGCGGATTGCGCTGGACCTCGTCGGGCGTGCCCTCGGCAAGGATCTCGCCGTAGTGGAACACGCTGATCCGGTCGGCGAGCTCCATCACCACCTGCATGTCATGCTCGACGATCAGGATGGTCAGGTCCTGGGCGATGCGACGCACGAGCTGCATCGTGTCGTGTGTTTCCGCCGCGCTCATGCCGGCAGTGGGTTCATCGAGACACAGGAGCCGAGGCTCGGTGGCGAGCGCGATGGCGATCTCGAGCGTGCGCTGCTCGCCGTGCGAGAGATTGGCTGCCAGCTCATGCGCCTTGTCGAGCAGGCCGACCGCATCGAGCGCCGCCTCGGCCTTCTCGATGACGTCGCGATGGGCGCTGTGATGGGTCAGCAGGCTCCAGGCATGCCGGCGCGACTGCGCCGCGATGCGCGCGTTCTCCAGCACGCTCGCGTTCGGCAGGATGTTGGTGATCTGGTAGGAACGCGCAATGCCGCGCTGCGAGATCCGATCCGACGATAGGCCGGTGATGTCGTCGCCGCCCAGGAACATCGAGCCGGAGGTCGGTCGCAGCACGCCGGTCAGGCAGTTGAAGAACGTGCTCTTGCCGGCGCCGTTGGGACCGATGATGGCGCGCACCTCGCCCTTGGGCACCGCGAAGTCGACGCCGTTGAGGGCCGTGAGGCCGCCGAAGCGGACGGTCAGCTTCTCGGTGCGCAACAGCGGCCGGGCGGGGTCGGGCGAGGCGCTGGTGCTCTCGCCCGACCCCGTGAGGGTCGGATCGGCGGTCACGTGTCAGGCGAAGCGACAGGCCGATGGAACGATGGTCTTGTCCTTTGGGATCACATCCTTGATCGAATACTTGCCGCCATTGACGTCGTAGATGAACTCGCGAACGAAGGCCTGGTGGTCCTCGGCGCGCAAATGCTTGTCGCCCTGCGGGAAGTCGTCGCCTTCCTTCATGTCGAGGCCTTCGAGCGCCTTGATCAGCGCCATCGTGTCCTTGCGGCCCTGGAACTTCGACTTCTCGATACCGAGCTTGAGGCAGTTCATCGCCTCGAAGTTCGACTGCACGTAGCGGTCGGGCAACGGGTTGTCGGGCGCGACCGCCTTCAACGGCGCCAGCGTCTCGTCGTGGAACTTCCTGTTGGAGGGCGTATCGAGCGGGCCCTGCAGCACCGGAATGTAGCGGTCGATGCCGGTGAAGCCGTCGATCTTGGCGCCGAGCGCCGGCAGGCTCGATGGCACCGCCACCGCGCCGTCGCCGGCGAACTAGTATTTCCGCGAGAGGCCCAGATCATGGCCCTGGTTGATGATGTTGATCGCGTCCTTGCCGAAGAAGATGACGAAGAAGCCGTCGAAATCACCGCTGATCTTCGACAGGAACGGCGTCATGTCGGCGGTGCCGAGCGGAATGCCCGTGGCGCCGACGACGGTGCCGCCCGCCTTCTTGATCGCCTCGGCATAGGCGTCCTTGGTCGACTGGCCCCAGGAGTAGTCGGCATAGGCGATATGCCATTTCTTGCCCAGCTTGTTGACGAGGTACGGGCCGAAGCCGACGGCCTGGGCTGGCGCGTAGTCGAAAGGCCGGAAGCTGTAGCGGTTGCACTTGCTGCCGGTGATCGTCGTGTCGAGGCACACGCTGATCATGTTGACGATCTTGTGCTTCTGATAAAGCGGCATGCAGGCGAGGCAGATATTGGAGAGCACGCCGCCGACTGTGGCGTCGACCACGTCCTCTACCAGCAACTTCTCGGTCTTTCGGCGGCCGACATCAGGCTTCGACTCGTCGTCCTCGACGAACAGCTTGACCTCGCGGCCCAGGATGCCGCCGTTCTTGTTGATGCGCGCGACGGCGACCTGCAATCCCACCAGCGCGGTCTTGCCGACCGCGGCTGCGCCGCCGGACAGCGGCTGAGTGCTGCCGATCTTGTAGGGTTCGGATTTTGCCAGTGCATAACGCAACGGCACCGGCGCCATCAGCGCCCCGCCGATCGCGAGCGTACCGCCCGCTGCTACCCCACGAACTAAACGCCGCCTCGTGAGCACGCTACTACCGATCCGCCCAGGTACCTTACGCCTGTCAGTCATATCGGCCTCCCTGCTCTTGCTTTCGACGTCTCCCATCCCTGTTATGCAGTAACTATGGAGTAGCCATCCCAATTTTGCAAAGCGTTTGGCCGCGAAGGCCGAGCACCCACTCAATCACGGCCATCGATGCCATGTGCACGGCCTTACTCAGGTCGGCGCCATCATGAATCCATCGAAGAAGGCGGCGAGCTGCCGATAGCCATCGAGCGGCAGAACCTGCGCGACATACTGGTCCGGCCGCACGATGACCACGCACCCCACCACCCGGTCGATCCCGCGCATCGCAAAGATGTCCTGACCACTCTTGAGATCGGGACAGAACATCTTCTCGTAGTCGCGCAGTCCGTACCGCCCCTTTCGCGGCAGCAGCACAGGTGGCATGGCCTCGAGCGCCAGATCGCGATGGCCCTGCTGGAACACGGCGCGGACATCGATCACCGAGTCGATGTCGGCGCCCTCCGCGGTGTATTTCCGGATTGGCGACTCGCGTGCCTCGGCAAGAAAATCGCACAGGGCCCGAAGGCCGGAGTTGGCAGCGGCGGGATCCTCGGCGGGCGCGAAGACGAAGAGCCGAAAGCGGCCATCCGCCTTGACGACATGGCCGAGATGCACGGGCTTGGCGTCGCACAGGCGAATCACGGGCGCCGACGGAAAGCGCTTGCCGATCGGGATTCCCTCGGCGAGCAGCTGGTGACGGTCATCGCCGGTCAGGATGGACGGCGCGTACTGCGTTGCCGTGCCCGCGGTGTAGCGACCGTGCCGCACGAAGTAGTCCTGCGTCTTCGCCGGATCGAGCGCCGCGCCGTGGCGATTGGTTGACGCCAGGATCGCCGCCCATTCGCGATCGAAGTCGATCAGCTCCCTGGCGACAGCCTGGCGCTCCGCCGAATAGGTATGCAGGAGATGCGGCTCGGCGCACTTGCGCAGCACGGCGGCGAGCTTCCAGCCGAGATTGAAGGTGTCCTGCATGGAGACGTTCATGCCCTGGCCGGCCTTCGGGCTGTGCGTATGGCAGGCATCGCCGGCGATGAACACGCGCGGCAGGCGCGTGCCGATCTCGTCTTCCGGCACGTCGTCGAACCTGTCGGCGAGCCGCTGGCCGATCTCGTAGACCGACCACCAGGCGACCTCCTTCACCTCGAACGTGTAGGGATTGAAGATGCGCCGCGCCTTGGCGATCACGTCCTCCGCCGTGATCCTGCGGCTCGCGACGCGTTCGCCCTCCTCGAGGGTGCTGAGCTCGACATAGATCCGGACCAGATAGCCGCCCTCGCGCGGGATCACGAGGACGCTGCCGTCGGCAGCGGACTGGATCAGCGACTTGAACCGGATATCGGGGAAATCGGTAACCGCCAGCACGTCCATCACGCCCCAGGCGTGGTTGGCCGCGTCACCGCGCAGCTCGCGGCCGATCGCCTTGCGCACGATGCTGCGCGCGCCATCGCAGCCCACCACGAACCGTGCCTTGACGGCCTCGACCTGCCCCGCATGCGATGGATCGAGGCGCTCGAGGCGGACATTCACCGCGTGGTCCTCGAAGCGTGCCGACGGATCGACCTGCAGGTCGAGCACGCGCCGCGCGTAGTGGGGCTGGAGCTTGGCCGCGGACCGCCGCATGACGTCGAGGAAGAAATCGTGCACGCGCGCCTGGTTGAGCACGACGTGCGGGAACTCCGACAGCCCGTCCTCGACATCCTGGACCCTGCCGCTGCGCACGATGGCCTCGGGCTTCCGCGGGTCCGGCTTCCAGAACGTGGTCTCGTTGATCCAGCACGCCTCCTTCATGACGCGGTCGGCGAAATCGTAGGCGTGGAACATCTCCATCGTGCGGCAGGCGATGCCGTCGGCCTGTCCGAGCAGCAGTCGATCGGGCTTCTGCTCGACGATGCAGGTCTTGATGTCGGCGAACGCCGAAAGCTGGGCCGCGAGGTTGAGGCCCGCCGGGCCGCAGCCGACGATCAGGACATCGACCTCAGCCGGGACGGCTCCATCCGCACCCGAAGGTTGGACGCGCTCCGCCGGGTCCGCGATCTGCGGATCGCCGGGCTCAAAGCCGTTCAGATGGAATTGCATCGGTGTCTATCCCGAGGTGACCGAAGAGCGGCGCATCGTCGTCGCCAGGCTCTTGTGGCACCGGACCGACGGCGCACGCAATCGCCGGCTGGGGCGGCTTTGATCCGCGACCGACGGCTTGTGTTGCACCCCGGTGGTGATCGTCGAATACTCCCCCGCGCTGTGGCTACACCGTGGGAGGGACGATCGATGTCATTCTACCGAGGCATGAGCTGTGAGAACGTGACCATCAACGGTCACCAGGGAACCCCGATCACCGCGTACACCGCCAAGCCGGAAGGCAAAGGCCCCTTCCCCGGCGTGGTGCTGATCCATCACCTGCCGGGCTGGAGCGAGTTCTACATCGAGACGACGCGGCGCTTCGCGCACCACGGCTACATGGCGATCTGCGCCAACCTCTACCAGCGCGAGGGCGGCGGCAGCGACGGCAATCCCGACGACGTGGCCGCCAAGGTGCGCGCCGATGGCGGCATCGCCGATGCGCAGATGGTCGGCGACACCGCGGCCGCCGTGCAGTGGATGCGCTCGCAGCCCATCCTCAACGGCAAGGTCGGCCTGTTCGGATCGTGCTCGGGCGGCCGTCACGCCTTCATCTACGCCTGCCAGAAGAGGGACGTCGACGCCTGCATCGACCTGTGGGGCGGCCGCGTGGTGATGGGCAAAGAGGAGCTGAACGCCAAGACGCCGACCGCGCCGATCGACATGACCAAGGACCTCGCCTGCCCGCTGCTCGGCCTGTTCGGCAACGACGACCGCGCGCCCAGCCCCGAACAGGTGAACCAGCACGAGGACGAGCTCAAGAAGCACGGCAAGAACTACGAGTTCCACCGCTACGACGGCGCCGGCCACGGCTTCTTCTACTGGCACCGCCCGCTGTATCGGCCCGAGCAGGCGATGGACGGCTGGAGCAAGGTCTTCGCCTTCTTCGGCAAGCACCTCGCGAAGTAGGAGGCGCTCCATGTGCACCTCGATCATCGAGATTGCGCGCGCCGAGGGCATGGCGAAGCGCGGCGACGACTGGTTCCCGCTGACGCAGAGCGTGGTCGCCTACGACCACGCCCGCCATGCGCCGCTGGGCGATGTCATCACGCTGGACTTCTTCAACACCAGCCTCGATGCCGGCGCACGCGCCGCCGTCGAGCTGACCCTGGAGAGCGCCAAGGAGCTGCGCGCCGCGCTCGACCGAGCGATCGCAGCGGCCGAGTACGAGGAAGCCGAAATCCGCGGCAAGGGCGCGCCGCCGCGTCTCGTGCGCGCGGCGTAGGCGTTCAGACCGTGCGGAAACCGCCATCGGCCATGATGATGCAGCCGGTGACGTAGGCCGACATATCGGACGCGAGGAAAACCGCCGGTCCGGCAATGTCCTCGGGCTTGCCGGGCCGGTTCAGCGGCGTGTGCCGCATCACCATGGCCACCATGTCTGGATTTTTCGCGCGCGCCTCGGCATTGATCCTGGTCTCGATCATGCCGGGCCCGATGGCGTTGACCCGCACGCCATCCTTGCCGAGCTCCGCCGCCAGCGCGCGCGTGAAGCCCAGCACGCCGTGCTTGGAGGTCGTGTAGGCGGCCGAGTTCGGCCAGCTTACATGCACGAAGGACTGGATCGAGCCGATGTTGACGATCCGTCCCCTCGTCGCGCGCAGCTGATCGAGGAAGGCGTGCGTGACGTTGAACACGCCATCGAGGTTGATCGACAGGATGTCGTCCCAGTCCTTGCGCACCGAGTCCGCGTCGCCGGTAATCGGGTTGCGCCGGTTGATGCCGGCGTTGTTGACCAGGATCGAGATGTTGCCCGACTTCGCAATCTCCGCCGCCGCCGCCTGGCACGCCTGCCGGTCGGTCACGTCGAGCATCATCGCCGAGGCCTTGCCGCCGGCCGAGGTGATAACGTCGACGGTCTCCTTCGCATTGTCCGGACTGACATCGAGCACGATCACCCGCGCGCCCTCGCGGGCATAGGCCTGGCAGATTCCCTGGCCGATGCCCGAGCCGCCGCCTGTCACGGCCGCGATGTGTCCTTGCAGTAGTCCCGCCATGTGCTCCTCCCCAAACGATTGGGGGAGAGCCTACGGCAGGTGCTTGCCCGCCGACCAGCCGCGCGCGGCAAGATGATCGCTGGCGAATGCAAGCGGCGCCGGCTCGAGATCGCTGGCCATGGTGTCGTTCCACCGGTTCAACCAACCGAACAGCGAGATGACGGCCACGATCTCGACGATCGCCGTATCGGAGAAATGCCGCCGCAACTCCACGAAGTGCGCCTCCGTCGTCTCGTTCGGCGATTGCCCGGCGGCGAAGCCCAAAGCGATCGCGGCGCGCTCGGCCGGCGTGAAGGCCGGATCCGTATCGTAGTTCATGAAGCGCTCGACCTTGTCGGTCGGCACACCGCTCTTGTGGCCGTTGGCGGCGGTGTGCGCCTGGCAGTAGCGGCAGCCCGCCGCCGAGCTCACGGCATGGGCGACGAGCCAGCGCGTCGCCGGTGGCACCTCGCCTTCGCCGCGCAGCACCTCGGCGGCGAGCCCGGCGAAGGCACGCAGCAGCGCGGGCTTGCGCGCCATGATGCGAAAGCTGGTGGGGACATAGCCGCCCACCGCCGCCACGCGATCGGCAATGTCCTGCGTCTCGCCCATCGCGTCTGCCGGCAGCGGCGCCACGCGCGCCGTGCCACTCGTTGTGGGAACAGACGTCATCGCCACCTCCCTTGGATGCCGACCGCACAATGCCCGTCAGCCCGCCGCGATGCCAGTCGCTCGACGCGGCCGAGGATCGCAGCGGGAGGCGAGCCGCTCGGCGATCCATTCTTCGATGTTGCCGCCGGCTGGCGAGGCGGGCCCGCGGTGCGCTACAAGAGAGGAAACGGGAGGAAGCGATGATCGGATCGGAATGGATCCTCGTCGTCACCGCCGATGTCGACGCCGACATCGAGGCCGATTGGAACGACTGGTACGACACGGTGCACGCGCCGGACGCGTTGGCCTGCCCCGGCGTGCGAAACTGCGTGCGCCTGGTCGACGAGCGGCCGGCGCGGGTTCGCGGCATGGAGGCTCGGCCCGGCGACAATGGCCGCGCCTACGTCACGATCTATGAGATTGATGGCCCGCACGTGCTGGAGACGCCCGAGTTCCAGGCGATGCGCGGCTGGGCGCAGTTCGCCGACAAGGTCCGGTCGACCACGCGCTGCTACCGCACCCACCGCAGGGAGTTCGCCCGCCGATGAGCCGTCCGCCATTCCGCGCCGACCACGTCGGCTCCCTGCTGCGCCCCGCGCGTCTCGCCGAGGCGCGGCAGAAATGGAAGCGCGGCGAGATCGCCGCGGAGGCGCTGCGCGCCATCGAGGACGAGGCCGTGCGCGAGGTCGTGGCGCTGCAGGAGAGCGTCGGCCTGCAGAGCATCACCGACGGCGAGTTCCGCCGCGACTACTGGCATCTCGACTTCA
Source organism: Reyranellaceae bacterium (assembly GCA_050183765.1). Classification (GTDB taxonomy): domain Bacteria; phylum Pseudomonadota; class Alphaproteobacteria; order Reyranellales; family Reyranellaceae; genus JAFAZJ01. The sequence goes on from JBFXAZ010000022.1 coordinate 38,185, forward strand.
TGTGGGGCTTCGACGGCGTCGAGGCCAGCGAGGAGGAGTTCGTCGTGCCGTTCTCCGGGGGCAAGGATTTCATCGCGCCGGCGGCCCGCGCGACGGGCAAGGTGCGCTACCCGGCTGGCGGCATCATGCGCGACCATTTCCGATTCCTGAAGGCGGCCACGACGCGCACGGCGAAGTTCACCATGCCGGCACCGACCATGTTCCGCCATCGCTCCGGCACCCGCGTGATCAACGAAGAGGTCTATGCCAGCGCCGAGGCGTTCTGGGCCGATCTCGGCAAGGCCTACAACGACGCGATCCTCGATTTTGCCGGTTTGGGCGCACGCTACGTCCAGCTCGACGACGTCAATTCCTGCGTGCTGTGCGACAGCGACATGCGCGCACGCATCAAGCAACAGGGCGAGGACCCCGACCGCGTGCTCGATCGCTACATCGGCGCGCTCAACGCGGCGGTCGCCGGTCGGCCTGCCGACATGGTGGTCACGACGCATATGTGCCGCGGCAATTTCCGCAGCGAGTTCGTCGCCAAGGGCGGCTACGAGGCGATCGCCGAGAAGCTGCTGTCGCAGGTCGCGGTCGACGGCTTTTTCATGGAGTACGACGACGAGCGCTCCGGCGATTTCGCCCCCCTGCGCTTCCTGCCCAAGGGCAAGATGGCGGTGCTGGGCATCGTCACGTCGAAGCGGCCGCAGCTCGAGAGCAAGGATTCATTGAAGCGGCGCATCGACGAGGCGGCGCAGTACGCGCCGATCGAACAGCTCTGCCTCAGCCCGCAATGCGGCTTCTCCAGCACGCATGACGGCAACAACCTCACCATCGACGAGGAGAAGCGCAAGCTGGCGCACATCGTCGAGGTCGCGCACGAGGTGTGGGGCAGCGCCTGACGCAGTTCCTTCTCCCCGCGTAGGCGGGGAGAAGGTGCCCGAAGGGCGGATGAGGGGCTTCGCAGAGCTTCAACGACGACGATGTTCGTCGTTGCGCGAGAAGCCCCTCATCCACCTCGCTGACGCTCGCCACCTTCTCCCCGCCTTCGCGGGGAGAAGGAAAAACGCTACACCTTCTCCAGAAGCACCGCGATCAGCACCAGCACGGCGGCCACGACCAGCCCACCCAGAATGGTCTGGCCGCCGCGCGGTCGGCTGCCGCGCAGGTACATCGCCAGCACCGCGCCGAGCACCAGCAGCGTGCTGATCAGGCCGAAGAGCTGGCCCTGGCTCACAGCGCCGCCCGCACGCGGCGCGCGCCCTCGGCCATCGCCGCCATCTTGCCGTAGGCGGTTGCGCGCGGCAGGTATTTGAGCCCGCAATCGGGCGCGGCGATCAGGCGCTCCGGCGCGATGTAGTTCAGCGCCGCGATCAGCCGCTTCTCGACCAGTTCAGGCGTCTCCACATTGGGGTCGCCGAGGTTGAGCACGCCGACCATCACGCTCTTGCCCGGCAGGTCCTTGAGCACGGCGAGGTCGAGATCGGGCTCGGCCGCCTCGATCGACACCTGCGCCGCCGACGTGCCGTTGAGCTCGCGCAGGAAGGCGTATTCCCTGGCCTTGGTCTTCACCACGTAGGCGTAGCCCATGCACAGATGGATCGCCGTCGGCCCTTCGACGCCGTGCAGCGCGCGCTCGATCGCCTCGAGCGCGAAGCCGCGCGCCTTCTCGGCGTTGGGCGAGAGATAGGGCTCGTCGATCTGCAGCACGTCGATGCCGGCCTGCCTGAGGTCCTTGAGCTCGGCGTTCACCGCATCGGCGTAGGCCATCGCGAGCTTGCGGTCGTCGCCGTAGTGCTCGTCCTTGGCCAGCATGGTCATGGTGAAGGGACCGGGCACGGTGATCTTGGTGGCGCGATCGGTGTTGGCACGCAGGAAGCGCGCGGCCTCGACCTCGACCGGCGCGCGGCGGCTGATCGGCCCGGTCACGCGCGGCACTTCCGTAGGCTTGCCCGTGCGCCCGGGCACGATGCCCGGCTTGTCGAGGTCGATGCCGTCGAGCGAATTGGCGAAATGGTTGAAGTAGCTTTCGCGGCGCACCTCGCCGTCGGTGACGATGTCGAGCCCGGCGCGCTCCTGGTCGCGCATCGCCAGCAGCACCGCGTCGTTCTGCGCCTGCTCGCGCAGCTCAGGTGGCTGACGCCAGACGCTCTCCATGCGCGTGCGCGGCGGTCCATGCGACAGCAGCTCGGCCTTGTCGACCAGCCAGTCCGGCTGGGGGTAGCTGCCGACCAGGGTGGTCGGGATCAGGGGCAACGCCATGGGGCACTCTTTCCTGTGATGTTGCCCTACTCTATCGGCTTGGCCCCAATGTTGCAGGGTCTATTGCCGGTCGATCGGGGGGATCACATGACACCGGATGAAATCACCTTGGTCCGGGCCACCTTCGCCCAGGTGGTGCCGATCAAGGAAGCGGCTGCCGATCTTTTCTACGGCAAGCTGTTCGAGCTCGATCCGTCGCTGAAGCCGATGTTCAAGGGCGACATGAAGGAACAGGGCGGCAAGCTGATGGCGATGATCGGCACCGCCGTGGCCGGGCTCGACCGGCTCGAGAGCATCGTGCCCGCGGTCCAGGCGCTGGGGAAGCGACATGCCGGGTACGGCGTGCAGCCGGCGCACTACGATACGGTCGCCACCGCCCTGCTCTGGACTCTCGAGCAGGGACTGGGTGCGGCCTTCACGCCCGACGTGAAGACAGCCTGGGCGAGTGCCTATGGCATTCTCGCCGGCACGATGAAAGAGGCGGCCGTCGCGTAGCTTGTCCGCGGTCGGTCTTCGCCCCTAGCATGGCCGACCATCGGGGGGCGACACATGACACCGGAACTCTCACGCCGCGGTCTCGTGCGGCTGGTCGGTCGCGCCGGCGGCGCCGTCGCCGTGCGCAATACGCTGGGCGCGATGGGGCTGCTGGCGCCGGCCACGGCGTGCTCGAGCGTGCAGCTCGCGCAGGGCTCGGGCAACGGCGTACGCGTGGTGATCCTGGGTGCGGGCATCGCCGGCATGACGGCGGCGTACGAGCTTCGCAAGGCGGGCTATGACGTCCGGATCATCGAGGCGCGCTCGCGCGCCGGCGGCCGCGTCTGGACACTGCGCGGCGGCGATCGTCTCGACGAGGTCGGCTCGAGCCAGCGCATCGAATGGCAGCGCGACAGCGAAACCTATTTCAACGCCGGCGCGGCGCGGCTGCCGCATCATCACCAGGGGATCCTCGGCTATTGCCGTGAGTTCGGCGTGGCGCTGGAGCCGTTCATCAACGACAACCGCGCCGGCCTGATCCACAACGACAAGGCCTTCGGCGGCAGCCCGCAATCGCGCCGCCAGGTCAACGCCGACATGCGGGGCGCCATCGCCGCGATGGCCGCGCGGGCGCTGCCGCCGGGCCCCTCGGCGATGCGTCGCCTGCTGAAGGGCTTCGGCGATCTCGACGATGCGATGCGCTATGTCGGCTCGGCGCGCGCCGGCTTCGCGCGCGCGCCCGGCGGCGGTGACCAGTCGGGCATCCCGGGGAAGCCGTTGCCGATCGGCGAGATCGCCCGCCTGCTGGCCGACAACAACACCGAGACCGGCATGCACTTCCCCGAAGGCTGGGAGCAGGCGCCGACCATGATGCAGCCGGTCGGCGGCATGGACCGCATCGTCGACGGGTTCGTGCGCGCGACGGGCCGCATGATCACCTACGATACCGAGGTCGTGCGGATCGCGCGCAGCGGTTCGCGCGCGCAGGTCGCGGTCCGCAGTCGCCGCGGCGGTGCGATCAGCACGATCGAGGCGGACCATGTGATCTGCACCATCCCGCTTCCCGTGCTCAACGGCATCGACAGCGACTTCAGCGACCGCGTACGGCGCGCGATCGTCGCCGGCACGAGTGTCTACATCCCCGCGGTCAAGGTGGCCTACGAGGCCAGCCCTCGCTGGTGGGAGCGCGACCATCAGATCTACGGCGGCATCAGCTGGACCAGCCGCGAGATCACGCAGATCTGGTACCCCTCGCACGCCTTCCACGCGCGCAGCGGCGCGATCGTCGGCGCCTATATCTGGGACCACAAGGCAGGCTCGAGATATTCGGCCATGACACCGGCCCAGCGCATCGCCGCCGCCGCGGCCGACGCCGAGGCCGTCCATCCCGGCTTCTCGAAGATGGTCGGCAAAGGCGTGACCATCGCCTGGGCCAACGTGCCGTACTCGATGGGCGCCTGGGCGGAATGGGACGACGACAAGGCGGCGCGCCGCGACCACTACCCGGCGCTGGTCGCGGGCGACGGAGCGGTACAGTTCGCCGGCGAGCACGTAAGCCATATCAACGGCTGGCAGGAAGGGGCGGTGCGCTCGGCTCATATTGCGGTGCAGCGGATCGCGGAAGCTGTGCGGACCCGGCGGGCCTGAGCGGGCTTTTGACAACCGCCCGGCGGGGCGCCTAGGCTTGGTGGCGTTCGGCTGCTCTCCGATGGAGGAAACCATGGCCGCCAGTCTGCTCGAGCACTACAACATCTTCTGCAAGGATCTCCCCGCCACCGTGCACTTCTACGAGAAGTACGTCGGCCTGCGCGACGGCGACCGCCCGCCGTTCGACTTCCCCGGCGCCTGGCTCTATGCCGGCGAGCAGGCGGTGGTGCACATCGTCTCCGAGAGCGGCCGCAAGGACCACGGCAGCGGCGCGATCGACCACATCGCCTTCCGCTGCCACGGCCTGAAGGACACGCTCGACCTGCTGAAGACGGACGGTATCGCCCACGAGCTGCGCCAGGTGCCGGCGCGCCCGCTGCAGCAGGTCTTCATCCGCGATCCCGATGGCGTGATGATCGAGATGAACTTCTGGGACGAGCCGGTGGTCGCCAAGCCGCGCCAGGAACGCGCGATGCACGCTTCGGACGCCATCTGACCATCTAGAGTACTAATCGTTTCAATAGGTTAACCTCCCGGCATGCAGCCATGCCGGAATGCATGGGTCATGCCTTGCCAATGTCACAAGCGCGCTTATCTTAAGCATGCTTATGAATTGGCAAGGACATGCCGAACCAGACCCCCACCCTTGGATTCCTGCTCCACGACGTAGCCCGGCTGCTGCGCAAGCGCTTCGAGCAGAACGCGCGTGGCTCGGGCCTGACCCGCTCGCAATGGCAGGTGCTCGCCTATCTCGAGCGCAACCAGGGCATCCACCAGAGCGGTCTCGCCGATCTGCTCGACATCGAGCCGATCACGCTCACCCGCATCGTCGACAAGCTCGAGGCGCTGGGCCTGATTGAACGCTGTCCGCACCCCACGGACCGGCGCGTGCGGCTGCTGCGGCTTGCGCCGGCGGCGCACGACAAGCTCGTGCAGATGCACAAGCTCGGCGAGATGACGCGCGCGGAGGCGCTGGCCGGCCTGCCGGAAGCGGATCGGCGCCAGCTGCTGGCAAGCCTGCAGATCCTCAAGACGAACCTGGCCGACGCCTGCGAGACGCCGACAACCAAGCGAGTAAGTCATGGCTAGCATCACCAAGCTCGCGCCAGTTGAGCGCGAGACCGTCGATCACGAGGTCGTCGAGCGGGAGGTCGCCGACCGCGCGACCGAAGCCGACACGGCACCCGCGCTCACACCCGAGCCGCCGCCCATCGCGCCGAAGAAGGCGCCGATCTCGCGCAAGACGCTGGTACGACGCGTGCTGTTCGCGCTGCTCCCGGTCGCCATCCTGGCCGGCGGCTATTTCTACGTCACCGGCGGCACGGTGATGTCGACCAACAACGCCTATGTGCAGGCCGACATGGCCAATGTCTCGACCGACGTGGCCGGCATCGTGAGCCAGGTGATGGTCCGCGACAACCAGCAGGCTGCGGCGGGCGACGTGCTGTTCAAGCTCGACGACACGCCCTTCCGTCTGTCGCTCAGCCGCGCCGAGGCGCAGCTGGGCACGGTGCGCAACGACCTGCTCGCGTTGCGCGCGTCATACCGCAACGTCCAGACGCAGATCGCGCAGGCCAAGGCCGACATCGATTTCGCCACGACGACCTTCAAGCGCCAGCAGCAACTCGCCGCCACCAGCGCCGCCTCGCAGGCCTCGCTCGACGCGGCGCGCAACGCGCTGCAGGGCGCGCAGCAGAAGCTGGCCTCGCTGGAGCAGCAGCTTGCAGGCATCGCCGCGACCCTGGGCGGCGACGTCGACACGCCGATCGAGAGCCATCCGCGCTACCGCGACGCGTTGGCGGCGCGCGACGAGGCGGCGCGGCAGCTCGCGCACACGGTGGTCCGCGCGCCGTTCGCCGGCATCGTCACCAACGTGCCGTCGCTGCAGCCCGGCCAGTATCTCGCGGCCGCCGCGGTCGCCTTCAACATCGTCTCGACCGATCACCTCTGGATCCAGGCCAACCCGAAGGAGACCGAGCTCACCTGGGTCAGGCCCGGCCAGCACGTGACCATCGAGGTCGACGCCTACCCGGGCCGGCACTGGACCGGCACCGTCGAGAGCATCAGCCCGGCCTCGGCATCGAGCTTCTCACTGCTGCCGGCCGAGAACAGCAGCGGCAACTGGGTCAAGGTCGTGCAGCGCATCCCCCTGCGCGTGCGCGTCGATCCCGCCGCCGGCCAGCCGCCGCTGCGCGTCGGCATGAGCGTCGAGCTGAGCATCGAGACCGGCCATCCGCGCGGCGTGCCCGACTTCCTCAAGGAACTGGTGGCGTCCGCCGACAACGCCGCCGACTCCGGCGATGACTGACGCGGCCGCCACGCCGGCGCCGGTCAACCGCTTCGCCGTCACGGCCTGCACGATCCTCGCCGTGGTGATGCAGGCGCTGGACACGACGATCGCCAACGTCGCGCTGCCCTACATGCAGGGCAGCGTCTCGGCGAGCGCTGACCAGATCAACTGGGTGCTGACCTCCTATATCGTGGCGGCGGCGATCATGACGCCGCCCTCGGGCTTCCTCGCCAGCCGCTTCGGCCGCAAGCGGGTGCTGATGGTGGCGGTCGCCGGCTTCGTCGTCACCTCGATGCTGTGCGGCATGGCGCAGTCGCTGGCGCAGATCGTCGCCTTCCGCCTGTTCCAGGGCTTCTTCGGCGCCGCCCTGGTGCCGATCGCGCAGTCGCTGCTGCTCGACATCTACACGCCGAAAGAACGCGGCTCGGCCATGGCGCTGTTCGGTGTCTCGGTGATGGTCGGTCCGGTCCTGGGGCCGGTGATCGGCGGCTGGCTGACCGATCATTTCAGCTGGCGCTGGATCTTCTACATCAACCTGCCGATCGGCGTGGTGGCGTTCGCCGGCCTGTCGATCTTCATGCGGGAAACCTCCACGAATCGCCAGACCAGGCTCGACTGGCTGGGCTTCGGCAGCCTCAGCCTGGCGATCGCGGCGGTGCAGCTCTTCCTCGACCGCGGCGCGCAGCTCGACTGGTTCTCCTCGTTCGAGATCATCGTCGAGGCCACGGTCGCCGCCGCCGCGTTCTACATCTTCCTGGTCCACACCTTCACGGCGGAGCGCCCGTTCGTGGATCCCCGGATGTTTCTCGACCGCAACTTCGCGGTCGGCATGCTGTTCATCTTCGTCGTCGGCATCACCTATCTCGCCTCGATGGCGCTGATGACGCCCTACCTGCAGACCCTGATGGGCTATCCCGTGGTGACCGCCGGCATCGTCATGGGTCCGCGCGGCTTGGGCACGATGGTCTGCATGATCCTCGTCGGCCGCCTCATGGGTCGTGTCGACATCCGCCTGCTGCTGACCACCGGCCTGCTGCTCACGGCCTGGGCGATGTACGACTTGACCGGCTGGACGCCCAACGTCTCGCAGTGGACCATCGCCAGCACCGGCTTCATCCAGGGCATGGGCCTGGGCTTCCTGTTCGTGCCGCTGACGACCGTCACCTTCGCGACGCTGCCGCCGGAGAAGCGCGCCGACGGCACGGGGCTCTACAACCTCTCGCGCAACATCGGCTCGAGCGTCGGCATCTCGGTCGTGTCCTACCTGCTGGTGCGCAACAGCCAGATCAACCACGCCGAGCTGGCCAGCCACGTCACGGCGGTGAACCACGCCTTCGACCATGGCGCCGCTCTCCACGCACTCAATCCGCTGACCGCCGCCGGCCGCGCGGCGCTGGACAAGGTGATCCAGATGCAGTCCGCGATCATCAGCTACGCCAATGACTTCAAGCTGATGATGATCCTGTCGCTGGCGGCGATCCCGCTGGTGCTGCTGTTGCGGCGCTCGCCCGCGCCGGCCCCGGGCGAGCACGTCGCGGTCATGGACTGAGCGCTCAGAGGATCTGAAAGACCTCGTAGATCGGCCCGCTCGCCTCGCGGCGGCCGACTCCGACCGAGATGATGCGGTTGAGGAACGAGTATTTCTCGGACGCCGTCTCGAAGCGCGGCGCGGTGCGGAAGTAGTACTCCGAGGGATCGACCTTCTCGCCCTTGGCCAGGCGGTCGAGTACCCATTGCGGGCCGTGCCGCAGGCCGCGGTAGTACATGTAGATCAGATGCCCATCGTGCGTCTTGAGCGTCAGGCGCACGTCGAGTTCCCACACGCCGTCGCTGCGGACGGTGATCCAGTCGCCGGCGGGCGTCGGCTGCACCGTGCCCTTCAGCTCGTCGCCCTCGAAGGTGCCGCCGGCGACGGTCGCGATGCGGCGATGGCCGTAGGGCGTGACGCCCATGTCGTCCATCGCGCCGACGTCGAGGCGGATGGTGAAGAGATGGGCGCTGTTGAGCGTCGGTCCGGACATCGTCGGTCTCTTTCCTACTTCTTCGACCCGCCGGCGAGCTTGGGCTCGACGGTCTCGACAGGTGCGCCGGCCTTCTTCCAGGCGCCGAAGCCGCCCTCGATATGCGCGACCGGCGTCAGACCCATGTCCTGCGCCGTCTTGGCCGCCAGCGCCGAGCGCACGCCGCCGGCACAGAAGAAGACGAACTTGTCGCCGTTGGCGAAGAACGGCTTGTGATAGGGGCTGCCCGGATCGATCCAGAACTCCAGCATGCCGCGCGTGACGTTGATCGCACCCGGCACGCCGCCATCGCGCCAGATCTCGCGCGGATCGCGCAGGTCGATGAAGGTCACGCCCTTCTCGCCGTGCATGGCCTTGGCCTGGTCGACGTTCAGCGTCTCGACCTCCTTCATCGACTCGTCGAACATCTGCTTCACGCTGCGCTTGATCTCCAGCGGCATCGCTCTCTCCCTACGCCACGGCCTGATCGATGGCGCGCTCCAACACGGCGCACATCGTCTCGATCTCGTTGTCGCCCGAAATGAACGGCGGGCCAAGCATCAGCAGATCGGTCACGCCGATGCCGCCGGGATAGACCCACACGTCGTTGTCCAGCGCGTGCTTCATCACCTTGTTGGTCATGCTGCCCGGCGCCGCGAAGGGTTCCAGAGTCTCGCGATCCTTCACCACCTCGATGCCCCACAGCATGCTCCGGCCACGCACTTCGGCGACATTGGGATGCTGTTTCAGCCGCTGGAGCCGCGACTCCAGCTTGGCGCCGGCGACCTCGGCCTTCGCCAGCATGTCCTCGTCGCTCATGATCCGCAGCACCTCGTCAGCGGCGGCGCAGGCGGCCGGGTGGGCGCTGTAGGTATAGAACATCGGCGCATCGCCGATGCGTGCCAGCGGCTCGGCGATGCGGTCCGAGGCGAACACGCCGCCGATCGGCGCGTAGCCGCCGCTCATGCCCTTAGCCGACACCATGACGTCGACCTCGATGCCCTCGGCCTCGTGCGCGAAGCGCGGACCGGTGCGGCCGAATCCGCTGATCACCTCGTCGGCGATCAGCACGATGTCGTGGCGATCGCAGATCTCGCGCAGCCGCTTCCAGTAGCCGGACGGCGGCACCAGCGCGCCGCCGCTGCTGCCGACGACAGGCTCGGCGATGATGCCGGCGACCGTGTCCGCACCTTCGCGGCGGATGATCGCCTCGATCTCCTCGACGCAGGCCACGTCGCAGGTTGGATAGGTCTTGCCCAGCGGGCAGCGCAGGCAGTAGTGCGCCGGCGCCTTGGGCGTTTCCCGCGCCATGCTCCCGAAAGCCGCGCGTCTGGCGGTATGACCGCCGATCTCCAGCGTGGCGATGGTCGCGCCATGGTAGGAGAAGCTGCGGCCGATCACCTTCCAGCGCGAGGCGTTGCCCTTCGCCACGTGATACTGCCGCGCCAGCTTCACCGCCGCCTCGACCGCCTCCGAGCCGCCGCTCGCGAGGAAGATCCGGGTGAGGTTCGCCGGCAGCCAGTCGCGCTTGAGCCGCTCGACCAGCCTCCTGCGCTCCGGCGTCACGAAGGGCGGGATCGCGTAGGCCAGCGCCGACGATGCCCTGGCCATCGCCGTGCCCGGCTCGGGCCGGCCATGGCCGATATTGACCAGCATCGCTCCGCCGCCGGCGTCGAGAATCCGTCGGCCATCCGACGTGATCAGATGGCAGCCTTCGGCGCCGACGATCTCCAGCGCCATCGGCCACGGTGTGAAAGGCCAGGCGGGTTTGGCGTCAGGCACGGCGCAGTCTCCTACCTTCCCCCGCCTCGCGGGGGAAGGTGCCCGAAGGGCGGATGGGGGTGCCGACATTGCGGTCAGTCACGACGGTAGGAGTCGTCGCACCAACCACCCCCATCCGGCGCTTCGCGCCACCTTCCCCCGCCAGCGGGGGAAGGTAGTGGGTGATAGCCATCACATGCCGCCGATGCAGAGGTATTTCGTCTCGAGGTATTCGTCGATGCCGTACTTCGAGCCCTCGCGGCCCAGTCCGGATTCCTTGACACCACCGAACGGACCGACCTCGTTGGAAATGATGCCGGTGTTGATGCCGACCATGCCGCTTTCGATCGCCTCGGCCACGCGCCAGACGCGGCCGATATCGCGGCTGTAGAAATACGCCGCCAGGCCGAACTCGGTGGCGTTGGCTAGCCGCACGGCGTCGGCCTCGGTCTCGAACCTCACCAGCGGCGCCACGGGGCCGAAGGTCTCCTCGCGCATGACCAGCATCGATTCGGTGACGTTGGTCATCAGGGTCGGCTCGAAGAATGTGCCGCCATTGCCGTGGCGATGACCGCCGACCACGAGCTTGGCGCCCTTGCCCAGTGCGTCGGCGACGTGCTGCTCGACCTTGGCGACGGCGGCATCGTCGATCAGCGGGCCCTGGCTCACGCCGGCCTCGAGGCCATCGCCGACCTTGAGCTTGCGCACGGCCGCGGCGAGCTTCTCGGCGAAGGCGTCGTAGACGCCCGCCTGCACGAAGAAGCGGTTGGCGCAGACGCAGGTCTGGCCGGTATTGCGGTACTTCGAGAGGATCGCGCCCTCGACCGCGGCGTCGAGATCGGCGTCGTCGAAGACGATGAACGGCGCGTTGCCGCCCAGCTCGAGCGAGATCTTCTTCACCGTGCCGGCGCAGGCCGCCATCAGCTTCTTGCCGATCTCGGTCGAGCCGGTGAAGGTGAGCTTGCGCACGACGGGGTTGGACGTCATCTCGTTGCCGATCTCGCCGGCATCGCCCGTCACCACCGACAGCAGGCCCGCCGGCACGCCGGCGCGCTCGGCCAGCACGGCCATCGCCAAAGCAGAAAATGGCGTGAGCTTGGCCGGTTTCACCACCATGCCGCAGCCCGCGGCCAATGCCGGGCCGGCCTTGCGGGTGATCATCGCCGCCGGAAAATTCCACGGCGTGATCGCCGCGCAGACGCCGACCGGCTGCTTGAGCACGACGAGTCGGCGATCGCGCGCCGGGCTCTGCAGCACGTCGCCATCGACGCGCTTGGCCTGCTCGGCGAACCACTCGATGAACGAGGCGGCGTAGGCGACCTCGCCCTTGGCCTCGGCCAGCGGCTTGCCCTGCTCGCTGGTCATGATGACGCCGAGGTCCTCGACGTTGGCCATCATCAGGTCGTTCCAGCGCCGCAGGATGTTGGCGCGCTCCTTGCCGGTCATCGCCGCCCAGCCCTTCATCGCGGCCTCGGCAGCGGCGATGGCGCGGTGCGTCTCGGCCGCACCCATGCGCGGCACGGTTCCCAGCGGCGCGCCCGTCGCGGGATTGCGCACCGCGTGCGTGCGCCCGTCATCGGCGTCGACCCATCTGCCCGCGACATAGGCCTGCTCGCGGAACAGGTCCGCATCCTTCAAGCGCGCGCGCAAGCCGCCGTCGGTCTTGGTCAAGGTGTCGGGCATGGCATCCCTCCGTCTTCGTTGCCGGGAGTATAGGTCCCTCAATTGGGCCCGTCGTCCAGCAAGGTCAACACGCGCCGGCGCTGCGTTTCATTGATCATCGACGCCAGCAGCCGGCGCGCGCGGTCGCCATCGCCCAAGAGCACCAGGGTGCAGGCGACGTTGGCGGCGATCTCTTCGCGTATCGGCCGCGCGATGATCAGCCCGGCGAGATCCAGCACACGCTCGATCGCGGCCGGCGTCAGCGGCACGACGCGCAGGAATTCGGCCAGCGCGTGATCGACGCGCGGCGGCAGGCGTCCGCTGTCGAGCACGCGATGCACCGCGGCATCGGCGACATCGAGGGCCGTCACCGCATCGGTGTGCACCTGCCGGACCGCGCGATCGAGATCGCAGCGCAAGCAGTCGACTGGATCGGTAAGACGTTCGGCCAGTTGGGTCGCCGCGGCAGCATGGCCGGCCTGGCGCAGCTCGGCGATGATCAGCACGGGCTCGATGTGTCCCCGGTACCCGGCGAGCGCTTCGATGACCTCGGACGGTACGGCGGCGACATGGCCGGCCTGCAGCAGCTCGACGAAGGGCTGCGCGTGCCCGACGCGGATTGCATGCAACGCCAGCGTCATCGCCCGTTCGCCCGCGCCGACATCGCCATAGGCGGCGATCAGCGCATCGAGCACCGGCGCGATGCCGTCGGGCAGATCCTGCAGGAGAAGCTCGGTGGTCTCGAGCAGGCCGAGGTCGCGGCCGGCGCGGCCGATGGCGATGAATTCCCGCGCGATGTCGAAGCGGCCGCGCCGCACCTTGCGGACCTTGAAGGCGCGCTCGATCATCGCCGGGCGATGCTCGGGATGGGCCGCCAGCCTGCCGATCAGCAGCGGCCGCCACTGCTTGAGGTCGCGGTGATCCAGCAGGCCCAGCGCCGCCTCCGGCCATTGCGCGATCCGCTCGATGATGCGGCGCATATCCTGGCGAACCAGGCTGCGCTCGAACTGGCGCGCCTCCTCGGCGCGTGCCTGCTGCGGCGCGCTCACCCAGCGCCGGTCGATCCGGTCGAGCTCGCCGACGATCCGCCACCATTGCCGCATCACCAGGCGCTGCGCGCTCTCGATGTCGCCCGCCGCGCGCGCCACGCCGAGATCGCGCTCGAAGACGACCTCCCACGACTCGTTCGGCGTCATCATATCCGGCCGCCATCGACGACGTAGAGCTGGCTGGTGCAGGCCGCCGCCTCCTCGCTGGCGAGGAAGACGGTGAACTTCGCAAGATCGTCGGGGACCAGCCAGCGCTTCAGGCATTGCAGGTCCATCTGCCGCGTCTCGGCCGCGGGGGTGATCCAGAGCTTTTCCTGGCGCTCGGTGCGCACCCAACCCGGCGAGATGGCGTTGGCGCGGATATTGTGGGTGCCGTAGTCGCGCGCCAGCGAACGCGTCAACCCGATCACGGCGGATTTCGCCGCGGTGTAGATCGCCATGCCGCCCTGCCCGGCCATCCACGAGATCGACGAATAGTTGACGATGGCGCCGCCGCCGGCCGACTTCATGTCGGGCAGCACGGCCTGGGCGGCGAAGAACTGGTGCTTGAGGTTCACGGCGATGCGCTGGTCGAAATATTCCGGCGTCACGCTTTCGGTCGCGTGCCGGTCGTCGTGCGCGGCGTTGTTGACCAGCACGGTGATCGGACCGAACGCGGCCCGGATCTCGGCGATGGCGCGGCGCAGCGCCTCGGTGTCGGTGACGTCGGCATGGACGTACTGCACGGTCGCGCCGGCTGCCGACAACTCTGCGGCCAAATCACGGGAAGGAGCGTCGGCGATGTCGATAAAGCCGACCTTCGACTTCTGCCGCGCGAAGGCGCGCACGATCGCCGCACCGATGCCGCTGCCGCCGCCGGTGATCAGCACCGTGCGTCCTTCGAGATCGGGGTAGATTGCGCCGCCGACCATGCTGTCCTCCCTGCCGTTGCCGCAGCCTAGCACGGCGCACGGTGGCCGCAGCGGGCGCTTGTCGGCTACACGCCCAGAGGTCATCCTCTCCGGCAGGATTCAGGGGATCGCCGTGGTACGTTTCGTCTTGTCCGTGATCGCGCTGACGGTGATGTCGGCCGCAGCATTCGCGCAATTCGGCCCATCGCAGCGGGGCGGGAACCCCAACACTGGGCCGTTCGGTCCGTCCCCACAGCAGCAGCCCTACCCGCAGCAACCCTATCCGCGGCAACCCTATCCACAACAGCCTTATCCGCAGCAGCCCTATCCGCAGTATCCGACGCAGGTGCAGGTTTCGCTGGTCGGCGTCTGGAGCACCACGCTCCACGACACGCGCGGTCAGCCGATCGCCTCGATCTTCATCCAGTTCGCGCCCGACGGGCGCTATCAAAAGCGCATGATCGTACGCGGCGGTCAGAGCGACGTGTTCGGCATCTGGCAGTACGATGCACAGAACGCGATCCTGCACATCCAGGCGCAGGACTACTCACCCAAGAACCTGCCGCCCAGCGAGCCGATGGGGCAGACCAACTCCCTGCGCCTGCAGTGGGTCAGCCCCAATCACTTTGTCAACCAGGACGCCAGCGGCCCGATCCGCTGGGTGCGCCAGCAATAGACCTCAGCGACCGAGATTGGTGACCTGAACCCGCCGATTGGCGGAGTCGTTCGGGTCGGCGGCGTTGAGCGGCTTGGCGCTGCCATAGCCGATGGCCGACAGACGCTCCGGCGCGATACGGTACTTGGCCATCAGGTAGTCGCGCACGGCATTGGCGCGCTGTGTCGACAGACGCAGGTTGTAGTCCGGCTCGCCACGGGCATCGGAATGGCCGGCGATCTCGAACCGGTAGTCGGCGAGCCGCGGATCGGCCAATGCCACGCCCAGCTTGTCGACCATGGCCATGCCGACCCCGTCGAGCTTCGACGAATCGAGCTCGAACTGGATGCGCATGTCGATGGTGGGCGGGGCGCCGATGGTGACGCGGCCGCGGGTCAGCGAGCGCGTCTTGCCGCCCGCCGGCGGTGGGGCGAGCTTGTCGACGATGTCGGCCGAGCTCGGAGACGCCGGAGCCGGCTTGGCGCTGCCCTGAGCGAACGCGTGCGAACCCAGGACCACGAGGAGCGACACGGCAAGCGCAAATAGACGGCGCATGAGTCCAAATCCCCTTATGAAGTAATAAAACATTAGTATATCACAAGCTTGAGCAATTCGCACGATCCATGTGCTCAAGAATAGGTCAGCAGCGTGTCCAGGACCCGGTCGATCAGGGGGCGCGCCTCCGATCGAACCGCCAACCGCACCGGTGGTTCCGCCATGGAGCGTGCGCCACGCAGGTCGCAGACCGTGGCGCCCCGTGTATGGATACCGGCGCATTCGACACGCACGATCGCGCCCTCGGTCTCGAGCAGCCCCTCGTCGACATAGGGCACCAGGGCGCAAACGTCGTGCATCGAGGCGACGGCGCGGGCGAAAACCGCGCGCTGGCGCGAGAGATAGAACGCGACCAGGTCGGCGATCACCCCGGCGACCCGCCGGCCGCTGCCGCGCAACCGCGCGATGTCGGCATCGTCGAAGCCGGTGCGGCGGGTGACGTCGAGGCCGACCATGCGGATCGGCACGCCGCAGCCGAAGACCACGGCGGCCGCCTCGGGATCGCAGAAGATGTTGAACTCGGCGGCGGGCGTGACGTTGCCGCCGGCGGCCGAACCGCCCATCACCGTGATCTCGCGCAGCCAGCTCCTGAGCTTCGGCTCGCGCCGCAGCGCCACGGCGACGTTGGTCTGCGGGCCGATCACAGCGAGGATCAGCTCGCCCTGGTGCCGGCGCGCGCTCTCGATGATGAACTCCACGGCGTGGACGTCGACCGGCTTGCGCACCGGCGGCGGCAGGTCATGGCCATCGAGCCCGCTCTTGCCATGCACATGCGCCGCGTCGACGGTGGCGCCGACCAACGGCCCGGCGAAGCCCGCGGCGACGGGAACGTCGATGCCGCCCAGCTCGAGCACCGCCAGCGCGTTGCGCGTGCTGTTGGCCAGCGAGCTGTTGCCGTGCGTGGTGGTGACGCCCACGAGATCGAAATGGCGCGCGCCGAAGAGCAACGCCACGGCGTCGTCGTGGCCGGGATCGCAGTCGATGAGAAGCTTGGGTCGGGTCATCTCGCGAGATACTGCACGAGATGATCGGCGAGGTCGCGCGCGTCGTCGCCGGCCCCGTCGATCAGCGCCGACTTGCGGCGGCGCAGGAACTGCATGCCCATCAGGTACAGGCCCGGCGCCTCGACGACGCCACCGTCGTGGCGGATGCGCCCTTTTCGGTCGAGCACGGGGACGTGCAGCCAGGAGTGATCGGGCAAATAACCAGTGGCCCAGACGATGCTCAGGATGTTCGCCTTGGCCAGGTCGAGCATCAGTGGCGCCTCATCCGGCACCACGGTGGGCGGCAGGCGCTCCGGCGGCCCTACCGCATCGTCGAGCCCCTGGGTGGTGGCCCACTCGTCAATACCGCTCAACAGCCGGTTCATCTTGAGGTCGGAAAGCGCGCACTGATTGCGAAGCGAGCCCGAGAACAGTGCCTTGCCGTCGCGCATCGCCTGCAGCCGGCCGACCAGCTTGACGCCGATGGCGGTGAGCGCGTTGAGATCAAGAGTCGCGCGCGTGGTCGAGCCGGCGAGCTGTAGCGATGGCACGCGACGGGCACGCGCAATGTCGTCGACCTCAGTGTAGCGCATGTCCTGGACGCCCGCGGCATCCATCCACCATTGGATGTCCCTGCCACGATAGACGCGCGGCGCGCGGATGTGTTCGCCGACGGCGATGGTCACCGGGCGGCCAGACCGGTGAATCTCGTCGGCAAGCTGTGTGCCGGTCGCCGATGCGCCCACCACCAGCACTCCGCCGGGCGGCAGCTGGTCGGGATTGCGGTAGGCCATCGAGGTGATGGTCATGATCGACGACGGCACGCCGGACGCCGCTTCGGGGACTTGCGCAACGTTGCAGGCGCCGGAGGCGAGAACGACCGTGCGGGCGCGCCACGGGCCCTTGTCGGTCTCGACGACGTAGTCGCCGTCCGCCTCACGCACTGAGGTCACGGTGGTCTGCGTCTGAACGGGCGCGCTGATCACTTGGGCGTAGCGGTCGAGGAAAGCGATTACCTCGGGCATCGTGCGATAACCGTCGGGATCGTCCCCCTCGTAGCCATAGCCGGGCAGGCGGCTCTGCCAGTTCGGTGTCAGCAAACGAAGCGAGTCCCAGCGTTCGGTGCGCCAGGAGTTGGCGACCGTTCCGCGCTCGAGCAGAACGTGGTCGATGCCCCGATCGGCGAGGCATCGGCTCATCGCCAGGCCGGCATGGCCGGCGCCGACGATGATCGAGGTGGTCCTACGAATGGCTGGACGTCTTACTTGACCGCGACCGTGACGTTCGTCGGATTGGTGACGATGTCGTAGACCGCCGAACGCTTCTGCGACTGGGCGACCAGCGCCTCGATGTCCTCGCGCTTGGCGTCGGCATCGATATCATAGGTGATCTTGATGCCCTTGAACCCGTTGCGCACTTCGTCGTCGATGCCGAGGATGCCCTGGAGGTCCATGTCTCCCTCAATCGTCGCCTTGACCGAGCGCAGCTGGATGTTGCGGTACTGCGCTACCGAGGCGATGCCCGCCGTCAGGCAGCTCGCGAGGCCGACGAGCACGTACTCGACCGGCGTGGCGCCAAGATCTTCCGCGGCGAAGACCTCGGGGTGATCGGCATCGAACCGGAAGGTCCTCTTGCGTGCCTGCTCCGCACCCAGACCGAAGAAGTTTTCGACCGTCGAATGGCTGTGCGTGCCGTTTTTCCATTCGCAGGTCGCTCGCCATTGGAACTGCGCTGCCGCAGGCGTGGCGGTCAGCGCTTCGCGGGCGCCGATCAGATGTTGGACATTCACACCGTTGTTTGCCGTCTTCGCCGCTTCAGGCATCGGAGGCTCTCCCTTGGCAACCGTCGAATGGGGCACGCGACGCCACGCAGCGGATGGTCCCGGTCCCGTCGAGACATCCGGCTCGGCATACGATCCTCGCCGTGGCCGGTTATCAAGACATTGTTTCAATCGCCTCCGTTAAGTCCCTCTAACGTACCGGAACAGGCGGGCTGCCCGGCCGTCGGCGCGGCTCGCGCTTCGTGCCGGCACGCTCGAGCGTCGATTGAACGGAGCGTGAAAGCGCCCCGATCCGTCCCCACTTCCGGGGCCTGTCGAGGTCGATTCAGCCGTGTTTCGTTCTGAAGGATGCTTCGGCCCGGCGGTTGAGCGCACATCGCAAAAGTGCCTGTGCCGCAAGGGCCTTTCACACTCTGGCGATGGTGGGCGCGACAGGGATTGAACCTGTGACCCCTACCATGTCAAGGTAGTGCTCTCCCGCTGAGCTACGCGCCCCCAAAGGAGCGCCCCAACCCGCCGAGCCGAAGCGGGCGGTGCTGTAACGCATCGGTTCCGGGTTGGCAAGTCGCACTCCAGGCGGCCTCTCTCGCGGATGACGGCGGCGCCGATTCGGTTTAATCAGGGCACATGGAATCGAGTCCCGCTACGCAGCCGTCGTCGCCAATCGAGATCGACCATCCGGTGGCCCAGACGCTGCCGGTGGTCCTGTCCTCGCCGCACAGCGGACGCGCCTATCCCGCCGATTTCCTGCGCCAGACCCATCTCGATGTGAGCGTCCTGCGGCGCGCCGAGGACGCCTTCGTCGACGATCTGTTCGAGCTGGCGGCAAAGTCGGGCGTGCCCATGCTCAAGGCGCTCTACCCGCGTTCCTTCGTCGATGCCAACCGCGAGCCCTACGAGGTCGACCCGGCGATGTTCGAAGGCGCTCTGCCCGGCCACGCCAACACGCGCTCGCCACGCGTCGCCGCGGGGCTGGGCTGCCTGCCGCGGGTCGCCTTCGACGGCCAGCCGCTCTACCGCCGCCGCCTGCCGGTGGCCGAGCTGGAGCGGCGCCTGGCCTGGTACTACCGCCCCTACCATGCCGCGCTGCGCCGGCTGATCGACGAGACGCTGGCGCGCTTCGGCCATTGCATCCTGGTCGATTGCCACTCGATGCCCTCGAACTCGCCCGTGGGCCTGGGCGGCAAGGGCGGGCGGGTCGACTTCGTGCTGGGGGACAATCATGGCGCGGCCTGTGCGCCGGCGCTGATCGGCCTCGCCGAAGGCTGGCTGCGGGTGCGCGGCTACCGTGCCGTGCGCAACCAGCCCTATGCCGGCGGCTACACCACCCAGCACTACGGCACGCCGGCCAGCGGCGTGCACGTCCTGCAGGTCGAGATCAATCGGGCGCTCTACATGGACGAGGCGCAGATGCGCCCGCATGCCGGCTTCGCCGCGCTGTCGCGCCACCTCGCCGAATTCATCGAGGATGTCGGCCACGCCAGCCTGGGCCACGCCGCCTTCGCCGCCGAATAGCCGGCTTCCGTTCCGCGCCGCGGACGAAAAAAAGGCGGTGTCAAAGACACCGCCCGAGTTTTAGGGAGGAAACGCCCAAGACGGGCATTGCGACAAACAAAGAGGTCGTCGAAACGACGTTTGTCGCAAGCCAAATATGGTGCATCTGCGAAGGCGGAGCAAGAGAAAAATAGTCGTTTAATTTCAAGGATAAACGGCTGTTCATCCCGTGATCACAGCGTGCCAATTTTGCAACGCAACAGATTTTCATATGCGAGCCCTGCGGCCGGTATTGCGACCCATGTCCGCATAGGGCTGTTCTCAGGCCAGCGGCGCGGGCACGATCGATGGCGATTTCGCCGATCGATCAAGGAGTTCGCGGATGGCCCGCAAGATCGTCATCGCCATGATGATGCACGAGACCAACACCTTCTCGCCGGTGCCGACGCCGCTGGCCTCCTTCGGGCCGCAGGGGCCGCTGGCCGGCGCGGCGGCCATCGCCGAGGCGGAAGGCACCAACACGACCCTCGGCGGCTTCATCAAGGTGGCGCGGCGGATCGGCGCGGAGATCGCCGTGCCGATGGCCGCCAGTGCCCACCCTTCGGGCTATGTCGACAAGGCCGCCTATGAACAGATGGTCGCGGCGATCCTCGAGGGGATCGCTCAGGGCTGCGACGCGGCCTTCCTGGCGCTGCACGGCGCCATGGTCGCCGAGCATCTCGACGACGGCGAGGGCGAGCTGCTGCGGCGCATCCGCGTCCTGGCGCCCGGCCTGCCGATCGCCGTGGGGCTCGATTTCCACACCCAGCTCACCGCCGCCATGGTCGAGAACTGCAGCGTTATCGCCGGCTATCGCACCTATCCGCACATCGACATGGGCCACACCGGCGAGCGCGCCGGCAACACGCTGGTGCGCATGCTCGACGGCGAGGTCGAGCCGAAGATGGTCTGGGGCGTGCGACCGATGCTGACCAGCTCGCTGGTGCACACGCCCTCGCGCCAACCCATGAAGGACATCATGGACATGGCCAACGCGGCCGAGGATACCGGCCAGGTGCTCAACGCCTCGGTGTTCGGCGGCTTCCCGCAGGCCGACATCCCGCACCTCTCCTGCTCCGCCGTGGTCGTCTGCGACAAGCGCACGGCCGAAGGCGAGATCCTGCTCAATCGCCTGCTCGACATGGCGTGGGACCGGCGCGAAGCCTTCCTCTACAAGGGTGCGCCGCTCGCCGAGCAGGTCGCCGGTGCGAAGACGCTGGAAGGCGGGCCGATCATCCTCGCCGACCATGGCGACAACACCGCCTCGGGCGGCACCCAGGACGTGATGAGCGTGGTCGAGGAGGCGCAGAAGCAGGGTCTTGCGGATGTCTGCGCCGGCCCGATCTGGGATCCGGCCGCGGTGGCGAAGATGATCGAGGCCGGCATCGGCGCCACGGTCAGTCTCGAGCTGGGCGGCAAGGTGGACATGCCGCAGCTGCATCTCAAGGGCAGGCCGCTGAAGGTCAACGGCACGGTGAAGTGCATCACCGACGGCGAATTCGTCGTCACAGGGCCGATGGCCACCGGCACCAAGGTGCGCATGGGCCGCACCGCGGTGCTCGACACCGGCGCGATGCAGATCGTCGTCTCGGAGCGGCGCAGCGAGCCCTACGACCTGGGCGTCTTCACCCATTGCGGCATCGATCCACGGCGCAAGAAGTACGTGATCATCAAGTCGCGCCAGCACTTCCGTGCCGGCTTCGAGCCGATCGCGAAGCACATCGTGATGTGCGACGGCGATGGCTGCACCAGCTCGGACCTGTCGCTCTTCACCTATGTCAACCGCCGCAAGCCGATGTATCCGTTCGAGCCCGATCTTCAGCTTGGCCGCAACGAGGCATGATGCGGAAGACACGCCGACTGACCGGAGCGGTGTTGCTCCTTCTCGCCACGGTCGGGAGCGCCGCCGCCGCCGGCGAACGCTGGGCCGGGATATCGTCAGCCGACCATTTCGGCGCCGGTCCCTGCCCCGCCGTCGCTTTCAGCCTGAGCGTCGACGGCGTCGCGATCGAAGGCTCCGCGGAATCGCAGGCGGCAGGGGGCAAGATCAAGTGGCGGGTCGGCGGCGTTCGCACGCACGATTTCATCCAGATCGAGATGGGCTATCGTCCTGCGATCTGGTCGCGCAAGGTCCGCGTCCAGTGGACAGGATTTCAGCGGCACGGTCTTATGCAGCTGACGAGCAGTCGCGACGCAGCCTGTCGCCAGCCCCGGTCGGTGAACCTGAGGCGAATTGATTGAGACGAGCGTCCGGGAGTCCTCCTCATGACCGCGTACGACCTGATCATCCGCAACGGCACGCTGATCGACGGCAGCGGTGAGCCGCGACGCGCCGCGGACGTCGCGATCAAGGGCGATCGCATCGCGGCCATCGGCGAGCCGGGTACGCTCCGCGGCGACAACGAGATCGATGTCGCCGGCAAGGTGGTGGCGCCGGGCTTCATCGACGTGCATACGCAC
>JBFXAZ010000023.1:0-59627 GCA_050183765.1 Reyranellaceae bacterium
CTTCAGAGCTGGAAGATGCGGTGCGACCGCATGTCATCGCCTGGGTCGGCGAACGCATCAGGGCGAACTACACTCCGACGGGCATCCGGCTGCGGCTGATCGCTGAACTTGCCGCCGCCAGGCCGAACTACTTCGCCTATCAATATATCGATGACTCCATTGTTCCCCGGAGCCTGATGCCCTTGATCAGATGGATCATCATCATTGAGCTGTCGTGGTGGATGGACCGGTCGGCCCGCTTCCGCTTCAGGAAGGACTAACGGTTTTCCGGTGCGTCGAAATTCAAACTGAAACATGCCCCCGCCGCGCCGACTTGCGGCACCCCGCGCCCCCGGCTATACGGCGCGCGTCATCGGGGAGTAGCCGGCCTCACTGCAGAGGCGGAACCGTCAACAGACTAGGTCCTCGCGGACCTTGGCGGTTCCGGCACCAGCTTGGCGAGACCTTTGGCCTGTGCGTGTCATGCCCGCGGGATCGGGCGGCGCGCACGGCCAATGGTATGCGCGCCCGGTCCCGCCTGTGATGTTGTCATGGAAGCCTTCCTCGTCTCGGCCGGCCTGGTGGCGATCGCCGAGATCGGCGACAAGACCCAGCTGCTGGCCATGCTTCTGGCCACCCGCTTTCGCAAGCCCGTCCCGATCATCCTCGGCATCCTGGTCGCGACCCTGGCCAACCATGCGCTCGCCGCCTCGCTGGGCGCCGCGGTCGCCGCCTGGCTGGGGCCCGACACCATGCGCTGGATCGTCGGCCTGCTGTTCATCGCCATGGCCGGCTGGGCGCTGATCCCCGACAAGGAAAGCGACGGGCCGGCCGCGGCCAGCAACAGCGGCGCCTTCATCGCCACGACGGTGGCGTTCTTCCTGGTCGAGATCGGCGACAAGACGCAGATCGCCACGGTCGGCCTCGCCGCGCGCTTCGACGCCATCGTGCTGGTCACCGCGGGCACCACGCTGGGCATGATGCTGGCCAACGTGCCCGCCGTGCTGTTCGGCGATCAGCTGGCGCGGCGCATCCCGCTCAAGCTGGTGCGCATCGCCGCGGCGGCCTCGTTCGTCGTGCTGGGCGCGCTGGCGCTGATGGTGCGCGTGGCGCCGTGATCCCGATCGATGATCCGTCGCGGTCGCGCCCGTCGAAGGCCGCGGCTCGACGCCTAGGGCGCCGGCGGCGGCCTTCAATCGGTCCCTATGCCTTGCGGCTGCTGGCGCGGCAGCGGCACTTGTCGATCTGGTGCAGCTCGACCATGTTGCCGCAGGGATCGTTCATGAAGATCTGGGTGGAATCGGGACTGACGAGGCCCTCGATGACCCAGTACTTCACGCCCAGACGGTCGAGCTCGGCGCGGGTTTCGACGATGCTTCTCACGGCATAGGCGACGTGCGGCCGCGTCGGGTCCTCGCCCGGCCCCTTGGCGACCGGCGACGGCTGCTTGCCGCCGATCAGGTGAATCTGCCCGACTTCACCGACGTTGACCCACGCGCCCGGGATGCCGGGGATGGTCGGCCGCCCGGCGTCGCAATGCAGGCCGAGCACGCCGGCATAGAAGTCCTGTGTCGCCTTCAGCAGGTTGGCGTCGTCGTCGACGCGAACGCCGGTGTGGTGAATCTCCAAAATTTCCACGGCCATCTGAAGCTTCCTCCCGACTGATTGAACGGTGTTTTTCGTCGCCGCATTGTGCGCGTCGCAAAGGCAAGCGCAATGGGAGTTGCTGTCGTCGTTGCGCTTTGGACGCGTCAATTCACCGGAAGACGAATCCTTCGTAGCCGCCCACCTCGCAGAGCCGCAGGTGCTCGCGATAGGCATCGGCGTTGGGATAGTTGAGGAGCTGGCGGTGCTTGCCGGGGATGTTGGCGCCCATGTACCAGGAGTCGGTGCGGCCAAATAAAGTGCTGTCGGCCAGTTCGGCGAGGTGCGCCGTCCAGGCGTGGCCCATCTCTGCGGTGGTGTCGAGCAGGCTGTGGCCCTGCGCGCGCATGCGCTGGAGCAGACGGGTCACCCATTCGCCCTGGAACTCGGCGCAGGTCGGCCCGTTGCAGAAGGCCGTCGCGCTCTGCGGCCCGTACAGCATCAGCATGTTCGGGAAACCGGGAACCGCCATGCCCAGGTGGGTGTCGACGCCGGCGGACCAGGCCCCGGCCAGCGACTTGTCGTCGACGCCGCGGATGTCGATGGCGGTGAGCCCGCCGGTATTGGCATCGAAGCCGGTGGCCAGCACCAGCACATCCAGGTCGAACGCGGCGGCGCTGGTGCGCACGCCACGCGGCACGATGCTGTCGATCGGCGTCGATCGCAGGTCGACCAGCTCGACGTTGGGCTGGTTGAAGCACTCGTAGTAGCCCTGCTCGAGCGAGGGGCGCTTGGTGCCGAACGGATAGGGCGGCTCGATCGGCGCCAGCAGATCGGCGACGGCCGGATCGTCGATCCGCGCGCGTGTCTTGTCGCGCCAGAAATCGTAGGCGGCCCGGTTGGCGGCCTCGTCGAGCAGGACATCGGCGAAGGTGCCGACCCAGAAATGAAAGCCGCCATTGCGCCAGGCCGTCTCGAAGACCTCCCGCCGCTGCTCCTCGCTGGCGTCGAACACGCCGATATCCAGCCGGACGATGTCGCAGAAATTGCCCGGCGGGGAATTGCGCCTCACGAACAGCGCCGGATAGTCCGCCTTCGCCGCCGCCTGCGCCGCGGGGTCGAGCTTGCGTTGCTGCATGGGCAGCGCGGTGACCGGCGTGCGCTGGAAGACGACGAGACGCTCGGCCAGCGGCGCGGCCTCCTGCACGACCTGCACGCCGCTGGCGCCGGTGCCGATGATGCCGACCCGGCGACCGGCGAAGTCGACGCCCTGCTCCGGCCACGTCGCGGTGTGGTGGCAGATCCCGGCGAAGCTGGCGAGACCGGGCAGCTCCGGCGTGTACGGCTTCGAGCCGAACCCGGTGCACATCATCAGATAGGTGGCCTTGTAGGTGCGTCCGGTTTGCGTGGTGATCGTCCAGCGCCGATCGCCGCCGAAACGGCAGGCTTCGATCCGGGTCTCGAGATCGATGTCGCGGCCCAAATCGAGGGCCCTATCGACGTGCTCGAAATAGCGGACCAGCTCGTCGCGACCGGGAAAGCGCTCGGTCCAGACCCAGTCGCGCCAACACGCCTCCATCGAGTACTCGTAGTTCGGCACATGCGAGTCGACCCGGGCGCCGGGATAGCGATTGGCCTGCCACACGCCGCCAAGCCCCGATTGCGCCTCGAGCAGCCGGACCGAGAAGCCTTCGCTGCGCAGGCGATGGAGCAGATACAGGCCGCTGAACCCGGCACCAACGATCACGACATCGAACGTCTCCACGCGACCCTCCCTTGATGTCCGCCGGCATCTTGTTCTTCGTTCGCGAGCATCGACGGATAAACGCTACGCCGCTGGTCGGTCGCGAGCAACGATCCGCTCGGCGGGGACGGCCGGCCGATCACCCCGGCCTGGCTGTTGCCGCGGGCGGCGTCACCTGTCGGCGCGGTGCCAGCGGCGCCTGGCGGATCGTGTCGAGGTTGATCTCGGGCATCGGCAGGTCGA
Source organism: Reyranellaceae bacterium (assembly GCA_050183765.1). Taxonomy (GTDB): domain Bacteria; phylum Pseudomonadota; class Alphaproteobacteria; order Reyranellales; family Reyranellaceae; genus JAFAZJ01. The sequence goes on from JBFXAZ010000023.1 coordinate 3,551, forward strand.
GGCACTGCAGCACGCCGTTGGCCAGCTCGTTGTAGCGGTTGAAGGCGCGGCGCAGCCGGCCGCGCCAGCTCGACGCGCCGCCGTTGGCGTGCAGCTCGAAGACGTGCTCGCGGTGGTCCAGCGCCGAGCCGACATGGTCCCACGCCAGCTGCAGCAGCGCGGCGCGCTGGCGGGCGCTGTAGCCGCCGCCGGAAAAGGACTCGTCGAGGCCGCGCGCCAGCTCGGGGTCGGCGAGATCGCGCTCGGTCGGCGCCACGACCAGCGACGAGCCGGGCAGGATGCGCAGGATCTCGCCCATGCGCGGCCGCGCCCGCAGCATCGCCAGGCTGCCGGCGGCGACGTGCGCGTGGTTGGGCGAGCACAGGCCGTGCGGCGTGAACTCGGGATCGAGTTCGGCGGCGGTCTGGCAACTGCGCACCGTCTGCACGTCGGCCAGGAGATCGAGCAGGTATTCGATGGTGGGGTCGTGCGACGCCAGGCCCATGGCGTGGGTGCAGGCCAGCGCCAGGCCCAGCGTGTACTCGGCCTTGGCCAGCCAGCAGTAGAGCTGGTGCCAGAACAGCCACTGCGCCACCGGCTCGGGCGACGGATCGGTGAGAAAGACGCGGTTCCACGGCACCAGCACGTCGTCGAGCCACATCTGGCCGTCGAGCTCGTCGAAGCGGTTGCTGAGCGGCATCGCGAAACGGCTGTCCTCGCGCACCGCGCGGCGGCGGCAGATCACCGTGACGCCCGGCGCGTTGACCGCGACCGCGAAGGTGGCGCGGTGACCGCGCAGGTCGGCGCCGTTGAGCGCGCCGATATAGACATCCTCGGCGTAGGCCGGGCTGGTGTGCATGCCGATCTTGCCGCGCACGACGACGCCGGCATCCGACTCGCCGACGATGCGCAGCGCGCCGCGCTCGGCGGGATCGGGCCGCAGGCGATGGCCGATCGGCGCGGCGCCGGCGGCGAAGGTCACGAACCGGCCGGTGCGGGCGATCTCGGCGCGGTAGGCCTCGGCATTGGCGACCTGCTCGGGCGAGGCGTTGCATAGGCTGACGGCGTGCAGCACGCCCAGCGCGATCAGGTGACCATAGGCCGGCGTGTGCGTGATGTTGCCGGCGGTCGGGAAGGTGGTCGCCAGAAAGCAGCGGCCCATACGCGTCAGGTCCGCCGCGCTGCGCGGCACGAGATAGCCGCTCGGCATGCGATCGCCCGCTTCGTCGGGCGGCGTCAGCACCGTGTCCTGCCAGGCCGGATCGACATGCCGGTCGTACCAGGCGACGTATTCCTCGACCATGGCGCGGGTCGTCGGATGCGTCGTGACGTCCTCGATGCGGCCCTCGCCCAGGATCCACACGCGGCGGCCGTCGCGCAGGCTGTCGCGGTAGTCGGCTCCTCTTCGCAGCGAAGACATCGCGGCCCCCCCTTTTGTTTCATTGCCGGGCGGCGGCAGCGCGTGCGAGTCGCCGGTCGAGAGACGCTCCCGGTCGGTCTCCGACGCTTCTCGCCGGCTTGGGCTCGATGGACGACCGAACCTCGGCCACGACCGCCCTCCCCCAGATGCGAAAACGCGACCTCAACCTTCACGGCGATGACGGGCAAATGCAAGCTGGCTCCGCCACGACGAGGCGAGGCTTGACTCACCCTTCCGGAAGAATTTGGGGCAGCAGCCGAAGTCCGGCTGCGCGGTCACTCGGGCAGCCCCGCGAGCCGCAAGCCGCGATACAGGGACTCGGTCACGCCCGGGCGCTTGAACGGCCTGTTCATGTCGAACTCCTGGTGCCGCCGGACCTCCGCGATGGTGTAGTCGGGTGCCAGATCCAGGATCCGTTGGACAACCTGCCGCGCCTCGTCCACGTGCCCGACAAGCGCAAGGCTCGCGGCGCGATATCGCAGAACCGGCGCGGCGTTGGGCCGCTCACCGAGGATGCGCGCCGTCCATTCCAGCACCTTCTCATGCATCCCGGCGCCGAAATAGGCGATCACGTAACCGATGCTTCCGACCCATCCGGCATCCATGGGATTGAGGCGATCGACCCGTTCCTGATACTCGACGGCTTTGTCGACCTCGCCCGCGAAACCATGGATTTGAGCCCTCATGCGGAGCGCTTCGGCATTGTTGGGGTTGAGGCCGATGGCCTTCTCAACCAGGACCGTGCCGGATTCAAAATCCCCGCCGGGGAAGGCCAGTAGGCCGCCGACGCCCATGACCACGTCTGAATCGAGCGGATCCAGAGCAAGCGCCTTTCGCGCCATGTCGGAAAGGTCGCTGACCATCGGATGGTCGCGATGTCCGAACCCCTGCGCGATGTAGTGCCAGCAGCATAGCCCCAGACACACGAGCGCACGGGCATAGGTCGGATCGACCTCCACGGCGCGCCGGAGCAGCGCCAAGGCCTCCTCGAGCGCGTCGCGGCTCTGCATCCGCATCAGGGCCTGGGCATGCAACAGCAGGTCATACGCACTGAGGTTGCTGGCGGGCTTGCCGCGGACACGTTCGATTTCCGCCATTTCCACGCGCGGCGCGATGACGCCGACCACGCTCGTCGTCACGCGGTCCTGCAGGTCGAACACGTCCTCGATCGCGCCGTCGAAACGATCCGCCCAGAGATGGCTGCCGTCCGCCGCGTCGATCAGCTGGCCGGTGATGCGGATGCGGTTGCCGGCCTTGCGCACGCTGCCTTCGAGGACATAGCGCACGCCCAGCTCGCGGCCCACCTGCTTGATGTCGACGGCCCTGCCCTTGTAGGCGAAGCTGGAATTGCGCGCGATGACGAACAGGGACCTGAAGCGCGACAGCGCGGTGATGATGTCCTCGACGAGGCCGTCGACGAAGTATTCCTGCTCCGGATCGCCGCTCATGTTCTGGAACGGCAGCACCGCGATCGACGGCTTGTCCGGCAGCGCCAACCCGGGTGCCGACGTCGGTGCCGGCGAAGGGGCCGATGCGTCACCGACAACCGGCCAGTCGGCGGCCTGCCAGGTCACGCGAAACGCCCGCACCGGCCGCTCGATATTCTTCAGACTGAGCTCACCCAGATCCTCGAACGTCGCCTTCAGCCGGCCGCGAACAAATTCCTGCGCGGTGCCGGACACGACGATGCCGCCGGGCGGCGCCTCACTCTCGAGCCGGGCAGCGATGTTCACGCCGTCGCCATACAGGTCGTCACCGTCGACGATCACGTCGCCCAGGTGCAGGCCGACGCGGAACACCAGGGCATCGTCCGCAGGCACGCCCCGGTTGGCCTCGATCAGCGCCTGCTGGAATTCGATGGCCGCCGCCAGTGCCTCCACCGCGCTGGCGAACTCCACGAGCGCGCCATCGCCGGTGAGCTTGACTACACGTCCCTTGTGCCGTGCCAGCGCCGGCTCGAGGTGCTGCCGGCGCAGTGCGCGCAGCCGCGCGACGGTACCGCTCTCGTCGCGCCCCATGAGGCGTGAGTAGCCGACAACGTCCGCGGCGACGATCGCCGCCAGTCTTCGCTGGTCATGAGCCAATGGAAATCCGCCGCCTCCCCAACGCCGGATCGTAGAAGGGCTCAGCCGGCCGGGCAATGAGGCGGCTGACGTGGCACGTTGAGGTCGCCTATTGGCCCTTTCCGGAACAAGATTGGGCAGCAGGAGATGTCCGGTCCCAAGGGCGAAGCGGACTGACCGGCAACGGGCCAGGACCGCCGAGTCCGACCCGTGGCAGACATCGGGGCCGGTGACATGGCGGGACCTTGTTTCAGTTCTGATGCCCGACCCGGTTGATCTCATAGGTCTGGAGGTTGCAACGCGCCGCGGTGAGGGTCGGGACAGGAATACCGCGTCGGTTCGCGCGCTCGACAAGATCGCCGATCGTGTGTTCGCCCTCGGTCGGCCGGCCTTCCTCCATGTCGACCAGGATCGACGGCACATACGTCGAGTCCGGTTGGGCGTACGTGCCGCGGATCAGGGCGAGCACCTGCGGCGACACAAGCGTTCCTTCGGCCGCTACGACGCTCGCGACCTCGGCGAGAACGGCCGAGACAAAGGCGGCGCCGGCGCTCGCCCTGGCGACAACGCCCGCCCGGGATCGGGTCAGCGTGGCGACGGTCGCGACACAGGCATAGCCGAAGAATTTCTGCCACAGGCTGGCCATGACGTCGTCGACCGCCTCGGCCTGGAGGCCCCCGCTCGTCAGCGCTTGAGCGATCGCCGCGCAGCGCGTCGACTTCCTTCCGTCCAGCTCCCCCAGATGGTTCATGTTGATGCGCAGCTGGCTTTGCTGGATCGCGCCGTCGGGCAGCAGGGCCGCATTGATCGCGGTTATCCCGCCGAGCACCTGCGCTGCGCCGAACCGATCCTTCAGCACGTCCACATGCCGCACGCCGTTCAGCACCGGCAGGATCGCCGTGCCGGGGCCGATCGCGGGCGCGATCGCGTCCATGGCGCCGTCGAGGTCATAGGCCTTGCAGGTCAGCAGCACGACATCGAAGGGCTTGTCGATACCGCCCTGTCGCAGCGTGCGCACGTCGTAGCGCAGCGTATCGCCGTCCTGCGTGTGCACCACGAGCCCGTCGCGTTGCAGTTGCTGCTCGCGTCGCGGCCGCACCAGGAAGGTGACGTCGGCGCCGCCCTTCAGCAATCGGGCGCCGAAATATCCCCCCAGCGCGCCGGCGCCCAGTATCAGCCAGCGCATGGTCATGCCCCCACAACTGTTCTTTGAGACCCGCCGGATACCAGCCTCAAGCTGCTCCATCGGCGAGAGCGGCCCGTTGCGTCCTCGAAAAATGGTAGGTGCGGATGCTTGCGGCAGCAAGAGCCTCGGAGGCGAGGGCGCTCGCGGCTCAGCGAAAGGCCTCGGCGGCGCTCGGATCCTCGAGGCCGGCGGCGATGCGCATGAAAACAGCGCTGCGTTTGCGCACCTGCGGATCGGCATGACTGCTCTTGCCTGCCATGATCCGGGCGACGTGCTGCGGGTAGAGCGCCTGCGCTCGCTGATATGTCGACCTGGCCTTGTCGATGTCGCCCATGCCGACGAGGCAGCTGATCAAATTCATAAGAGACGGTGGGTTCCTCGGCGCGACGTTCAGGCTGCGCGCGGCCCAGTCTGCCCCTTCCGCAAACCTCTTCGCCCTGCTGCAGGAGAATGCAAGCAGGTTGTAGATCGTGTGAACGCGGCTGTCCCGGGGGTTCAGCCGCAGGATCAGCTGACATTGATCGATCGCGCGCTGCGTGTCACCGACGGACGCCTCGAGACAGCCCAGCAAGTAAAGAGCGTATGTGTCGTTCGCGTTCATGTCGTATGCCCGACGGGCTCCGATCAGCGCATCCACTTGTGCGTCGAAATCCCGCGCGGTGAAGGAACAGTAAGCCCGTAGCGCATGACTTCGGGCATTCGCGCCGTCCAGACTGATCGCCCGGTCGGCGGCTTCGATCGCCTCACGATAGCTCTGGTCGTTGTCTGTTGCGACTTGATGCCAGACCTCCCACTGCTTCGCCAGGCAGAGGCTTTGGTGTGCAAGAACACTGTTGGGATCGATGGCAAGCGCCTTGTTCGCGCCTTGAACGGCGCGTTCCATGACCACCCGATCTCCCGTGTGATGCGAATCTTGAACGTCAGCCCAGGCTTTCAGCGCGATCTCATAAGCGCCCACATCGTCCGGTCGCCGGCGCAGCGCCCGGGCTTGCTCGGTCGCTTCGATCTCGGGCGCAAGCGCCGAAACGATCGCCCGTGTCACCTCCTCCTGCACCTCGAAGACGTCTTCCAGTGCGCGATCGTAGCGTTCGGCCCAGATATGCGAGCCGGTCCCCGCCTCGATCAGCTGGGCCGTGATGCGAATGCGGCCACCCGCTCGACGGATGCTTCCTTCCAGCACGTAGCGCACGCCCAGCTCGCGGCCGACCTGCCGGACATCCGGAGACTTGCCCTTGTAGGAAAAGGAGGAGTTGCGGGCGATGACGAAGAGAGAGCGGAAGCGCGACAGCTCGGTAATGATGTCCTCGGTGATGCCGTCGGTGAAATACTCCTGCTCGGGATCGCCGCTCATGTTGGTGAACGGCAGCACGGCGATCGAGGGCTTGTCGGGCAAGGTCAGGCTGGGTTCCGCGGGCACAGCCGGGGTTGGCGGCAATGACGCCTCGACACCCATTGCCGGCCAGTCGGCAGCGTCCCACGTCGCGCGATACGTCGGTATTGGCCGCTCGATATTCTTGAGCCTGAGGTCACCCATGTCTTCGAACGTGGTCTTCAGCCGGCCCGCGACAGCATTGTGCACGTCACCGGACACGACAATGCCGCCCGGCGGCGCTTCGCTCTCCAGCCGCGCCGCGATGTTCACGCCGTCGCCGTACAGGTCGTTCTCTTCGACGATCAGGTCGCCGAGATGCAGGCCGATCCGGAACACGATGGCCGTGTCCGCCAATTCGGTCCGGTTGATCTCGGCCATCGCCTGCTGGAACGCGATGGCGGCCGACAGCGCGCCGACCGCGCTGGGGAACTCGGCCAGAGCCCCGTCGCCGGTCAACTTCACGATCCGGCCGCCGTATCGTTCCAGGATGGGCTCGAAGCGCTGCTTGCGATGCTCACGCAGCCGCGCCAGCGTGCCGCTCTCGTCCCGACCCATCAGGCGCGAGTAGCCGACCACGTCTGCCGCGATGATCGCAGCCAATCTACGCTGCTCGCCAGCCATGCGCCCCCCAGCCGCCGGGATCGAAGTGTAGGTCCGGCAGGGCGTCCGAGGCAACGCAGCCGTGCCGCCGCGAATGCGACGCTGCGGCGCATAACCGATTCGCTTCTCTCGCTACCTCGTCGGCGCATCGCCGCTCCGGCTGTCCGGTTCTGGCCCTTCTACGACATGCCGCCCGACCCCAACGATGTCTGTTCATAGGGGTAGAGCGGGAGTCGCCGACGCACTCTCAGAACGGCGAGGTTGCCCCAAAGCGGACATGAAGGCCGCGATTGCGGCTCGCGCCAAACCGCCAGATTAAGTGTCGCGCTGCAGATCATGCGGCTGCCGAAATACATCGAGCGTGTGATTCGCTCCTTGACCGTAGCAGGCCAATATTCTTCTTGGGCGGATGACAAAAAGAGACCCGGCACCCTTGGGCGGTGAAGCTGACCCTAATTCTTGGCATTTCGTTCGCACGGAAGAGCTGGGACCGTTGCCTAACCCGGTAGGGCATACTTTTCCTCTTCTGACACACGACGTGGATGGTCGCTGGACTCTCGTTGGTACAGGCTTTTATGTGAGCGGCGACGGGCTTTTCATTACCGCCCGCCATGTAATCGATGAGATCCTGCGAGATGGTGAACAGATAGCGCCTCTGGTCATTCTTCACCCGCATTCCGATACGGGACTCTTTGGCCCCAGTCAGGTATTGTTTCGACCGATTGGACAATGCTGGCTTGCAGCCAATGGGGGCGACGTCGCCTTCGGCGTTGCTGCCACCTGCACCAACAATGCTACTGGCAAGGTGCTTCAACACTGGTCGTGGCCGCTCTCCTGGGATCCACCAGCTGTCGGGAGTCGGATAGGTACCTATGCCTTTCCTCGGCACCTGATGTCCGAAGGTGGACACCTGACTTTTGCGCCTGAACTCTATACGGGCTCGGTGCTTAACACCGGGGATTATCGCGATCGGATAATCGTTCCGTTCCCCTATCTAGAGATGGATTGTCGGGTCCACGGTGGGGCAAGTGGCGGCCCGATTGCAGCAACGGGTGGTGCAGTTGTCGGTGTCAACTGTACGGAGCTTTCTCAAAGCATCGACCATCCGCCGGGGCCCGCCTATGGAGCCCAGATCAGGTGTCTGCGAGATGCTTTCTTCGACAACGGGATACTGTCGGGTGAAGAGAACCCTCGCCGAATATCCTTCGACGAATTAGTTCTGGCTGGCCATCTCAGGGTTCAAGGATATGTGCCGAGGGACCCAGCCAAGCCCTTGTCCGGCACTCTCGTGCGTCTCGATAAGATATTGGCAACCGCTCGCCACCCAAAAATTGGCTTTATCCAATATTCGTAGGTCGCATCCGAGCTACCATCCGGGAATCCTGACCACTACTAGGGGCGAGGCTCAATCTCTGCCTTTCTCACGACGTTCTCGCCGCAGTGCGTGACAGCTGTCGGCCCGATCCGGAAGAAGACCGGGCAGCCGTTGAAGTCCGGTCTCTGGAGTGAACCCAACTCACCCTCAACGGCGAGGACGACCGAGGGCGCTGAGGGGCGGGCGGACGTCTCGCCTGCCGGTCAATACTTGGCCGGCACGTAGAGATTGGGCGGCAGCACCTTGCGTTCGTAGTCGGGATTGAAGACGCGTTCGGGCAGGTCGATGTTCTTGTGCGGCACCTCGCCGTACGGCACGCACGACAGCAGGTGGTCGATGCAATTGAGCCGCGCCCGGCGCTTGTCGTTGCCCTCGACGATGTACCACGGCGCCTCGGCGATGTTGGTGCGCGCGAAGGTCTCCTCCTTGGCCTTGGTGTAGGCCTCCCAGCGCACGCGCGACTGCAGGTCCATCGGCGACAGCTTCCACTGCTTGAGCGGGTCGTGGATGCGCATCAGGAAGCGCATCTGCTGCTCCTCGTCGGTGATCGAGAACCAGTACTTCACCAGGCGGATGCCGGAGCGCACCAGCATGCGCTCGAACCCGGGCGCGTCGTGGAAGAACTGCTCGACCTGCTCCTCGGTCGCGAAGCCCATGACCCGCTCGACGCCCGACCGGTTGTACCAGGAGCGGTCGAACAGCACGATCTCGCCGGCCGCCGGCAGGTGCGCGACATAGCGCTGGAAGTACCACTGGGTCTGCTCGCGCTCGGTGGGCGCGGGCAGCGCCACGACGCGACAGAGCCGCGGGTTCAGCCGCTGCGTGATGCGCTTGATGACGCCGCCCTTGCCGGCGGCGTCGCGGCCCTCGAAGATCACCACGATCTTCTGCTTGTGATGCGCGTTCCAGTCCTGCATCCGGATCAGCTCGGACTGCAGGCGCAGCAGCGCGCGGAAATAATCCGCGCGGGAAATCGTCGGCGGATGCGTCTTCTGGTAGGTGGCGCGCAGCTTCTCGAGCAGCGCGGGTTCGTGGAACTCGAGCTCGTAATCCTCGTCCAGCGAATCGGCCAGCTCGGCATCGATCCAGTCGCGTCCGTCCGTGCTCTCGGGTGGCGTGCTCATTCCCGGTCTCCGATCAGCGTCATCGCCCGCCTGCCCCGCGCGCCGGCGACCTGTTTCCCTACTGCACCGATGTGACGGTTCTCCTACAGTCCGCAGGAGGCGCAAGCGTGCCGCTCGTCTCAACGCCGCTTCGGCTCGAGGAAGGCGACGGGATCGCTCGCGGGGAAGGTGTCGCTGAGCGCGTCGTCGAGCTTGTCCTGCGGCTTGCGGCGCGTCGGCGGCGCGGCGTGGCGCGCCTCGACCTCCAACTGCAGCTCACGCAGACGAACCTCACCCTCGGCGTGGGGCGGGTTTTCATCCCGCCGTCCTGCGGTGAGGTCGCGGGCGGACCTGCCGTCCGCGCGCGGCGTGCCCAGCCTCGGCAGCTCGTCCAGGGGAATATCGTTGCGATACGCGTCCTGATGCGCATCGGCGCCGCGCGCTTTGCCGACCATCGTCAACTCCGGTCCGACGTCCCGCCCGAGACGGACAGGTGCGCCTCGATCGCATTGAGAACTCCGCGCGCGCCGGCGCGTTGCATCGCGCCCGCGTCGCACCGACATCGGCGCGTGCCGGGAACGTCGCGCGCCGGCACCCGTTGAAATGTCGCCGTGGAAATCGACCGGGATGCGACGTGCGTGATCGCCGGCGGCGGACCGGCGGGTTTGTTCTGCGGCTTCCTCCTTGCGCGCGCCGGGTTGCGCACGACGGTGATCGAAAAGCACGGCGACTTCCTGCGCGACTTCCGCGGCGACACGATTCATCCCTCGACGCTGCAGGTGATGGACGAGCTCGGGCTGCTCGACGAGTTCCTCCGGCTGGAACACCAGGACATCCGCTACGCCGAAGGCGACATCGGCGAGCGTCGGGTGCGCATCGCCGACTTCACCCATCTGCCGGTGCGGCACAAGCGGCTGGTGTTCATGCCGCAATGGGACTTTCTCGACTTCATCGCCGGCAAGGCCAGGCGACTGGCGAATTTCAGGCTGCTGATGAACACGCAGGCGCTTGCCCCGATCCGCGAGAACGGACGCACCGTGGGTCTTCGCGTGATGGACGCCGACGGCGCGCGGCGCGAGATCCGGGCCGGCGCGCTGGTCATCGCCGCCGACGGCCGCGACTCGCGCCTGCGCGAGCAGGCGGGCCTGCGGGTCACGGAGCTGGGCGCACCGATGGACGTGATGTGGTTCAGGCTCGACCACCGCGCGGACGAGGATCATGCCGTGCTCGGCCGCATCGAGCGCGGCCAGGCCCTGGTCATGCTCTATCGCGGCGATTACTGGCAATGCGCGCTGATCATCCGCAAGGGCACCGCCGACGCGGTCAGGCGCGACGGGCTCGACGCGTTTCGCGCCCGCGTCGCCCGCCTGGCCGGGCGCGACGACGCGGCGGAGCTGACAGGCTGGGACGACGTGAAGCTGCTGACCGTCAGCGTCGACCGGCTGCGCGACTGGCACGCGTCGGGGCTGCTGTGCATCGGCGATGCCGCGCACGCGATGTCGCCGATCGGCGGCGTCGGCATCAACCTCGCGATCCAGGACGCGGTGGCCGCCGCCAACATCCTGCACGCCCCGCTGCGGCGCGGCCGCGTCGAGACCGGCGACCTGGCCCGCGTGCAGCGCCGCCGCGCCTTCCCCACCTGGGCGACGCAGAAGCTGCAGACCACGATCCAGGACCGCGTCATCGACCCGATCCTCGACGGCGCGATGCCGCGCGTCGCCTGGCCGATCCGGCTGATGCAGGCCTGGCCGTGGCTTCAGCGCCTGCCCGCCCGCGCGATCGGGCTTGGCTTCCGGCCCGAGCACGTGCATTCGCCCGATCTGGCGGGCGAACGTCCGCCTGCCTCCAGTCCTGCCGGCCCGCCATCGCCACGCGGGTGAGGTCGTACGGCTTGATGACCTTTCTTGCCATCGCGGCGACTTGAGCCCGTCCGCGAGCGGGCCGCAGACCGCCGCGGGCCGTTGGCCAGGTGCCGTGCCTGGGCGCGCGGACGGGCGTTCGACATCGCCTCTACGTCACGCGTGTGGTCACGGTCGCCGGCCCGCATCACCGCGGCCCGCCGGGCGCAATCAACCCTTCGGCCCTGGCTGGATCGGCGAATGCTGGTGCGCCGCCAGCTTCCAGCCCTCGCCTCGGTCCACGTAGGCCGAACTCACCAGAGCGGCGTAGGCTTGACCATCGGCGCGCACGACATCGGCCCGATAGCTGATCATTGCGGCATGGTCATCCAATTGCAGAAAGACACGATCTGACATCTCGAGGTCGCGCCACCGATTGGCCGAAGTGGCGGTACGCGCGACCTCATCTCGCGAATAGACGCCATGCATTTGCCCCGCCTGAGGAAAGGCGAGCAGACAGCGCGCATCGAGATTCTGGAGGAACGCGTCTTGCCCGCCGTACCAGAACATCCGCTCGATGCGAAACAATTGCTCCTCCGGACTCATCATCGCCTCCATTGCCTATGCGCACCCACACAATCTCGGAACCGATGCCGGCGCCGCCCGTTCCCCGAGAAGCCGCCGAGCGCGCGCCTGGAGCGCGCATCGTTTCGGTCGCACGACATCAAGCCCGTGGACCGTGCATGAGCAAGAAGGCATCTTTCGGATGCGACCTGGCCTTTTTCGTAGCTCTGATGGCCAGCGCGGTGGCGCTCGGCGGCGCGCTGGCGCATGCGTTTGAATTGCCGAACAAGATCGGCCTCGCGCAGGAGCAGTATTTCATCGTCCAGCAAGCCTATCGCGGCTGGTCGCTCCTCGGCGTCGTCTTGTCCGTGCAGTTCACCGGCATCCTCGCCGTCATCATCATCCACCGGCGCACTCGCGCGGTTCTTGTCCCAGCGCTCATCGGTCTGGCCAGTCTCATCGCGGCGCAAGCTGTCTTCTGGGTCTTCACCTTTCCGGCCAATGCGGCCACGCAAAATTGGACGGTGCAGCCCGCAAACTGGGAGGCGCTCCGCGCGCAATGGGAATATTCGCACCTCGCCGGCGCAGCGTTGCAGCTCATTGTCATGGCCGCATTGGCTATTGCGGTCCTGCGCCGTCCGCAAAGTCTGGAGCGGTGTAGGCCATGAGGATCATCGTCTGCATCCTCGGCGCGCTTTGCGTGCAAGTGGGTGGACTGTGGCTGCTCCAGCGCGGAACGTATGTTCCCCGGCTCGCGGCAGCCGCTTAGGCCGCGACGGCCTGGTCGGTCGATGCCAGCATCATCCGCGCGGCCTTCTCGCCGATCATGATCGAGGGCGCATTGGTGTTGCCCGAGGTCAAGGTCGGCATGATCGAGGCGTCGGCGACGCGCAGCCCCGCAAGGCCGCGCACGCGAAGCTGGTCGTCGACCACCGCCATCGGGTCCACGCCCATCTTGCAGGTGCCGACCGGATGGTAGGTGGTCTCGGCGGTGTTGCGGACCCAGTCGAGCAGCTCGTCGTCGGCGTTGATGTTGACGCCCGGCGCGATCTCGTCGGTGGCGATGTTCGCCATCGCCGGTGCCGTCATGATGCGCCTGACGATGCGCATCGCCTCCAGCGTCACCTCGCGGTCGAGCGCCGCGCTCAGGAAGTTGAAGCGGATCGCCGGTGGCGTGTCCGGCCGGCTCGACGTGACATGGATGCTGCCGGTGCTCTCCGAGCGCAGGATGTTGGTGATCGCGGTGATGCCGGAGGTCTTGGCGAGCTGGAAGTTCTCGCCCACCAGGAACGGAACCCAGGAGATCGCCGCGTCGGGCGCCTCCAGCCCGGCGCGGGTGCGGACATAGGCGCGGATCGGCGCCGCCGGCAGGCCGAGCAGCCCCTTGCGGGTGAACGCATAGCGCAGCGCCTGGCCGACGCGGCCCAGCCCGCGCATCTTGTCGTTGTAGGTCATGCCGAGCGCCGGCGGCACGGTCCATTTCATCCTTGGCGAATAATGGTCGCGCAAATTCTCGCCGACGCCCTTGAGCTCGTGGCGCACTTCGATGCCGGCCGCCTTCAGCCGCTCCGGCTGGCCGATGCCGGAGAGCTCCAGCAGTTGCGGCGAGTTGATCGAGCCGGCGCTGACCACCACTTCGCGCGCGGCGCGCGCTTCGCGCTGTTGGCCATTGACGTTGTAGCGCACGCCGACGCAGCGCTTGCCGTCGAACAACAGGCCCTCGGTCAGCGCGTTGGCGATGATGGTGAGGTTCGCGCGGCTGCGCGCGGGATCGAGGTAGCAGACCGCGGTGCTCATGCGGCGACCGCCGCGGATGGTCGCCTGGGTCATGCCGATGCCATCCTGCCTGGCACCGTTGTAGTCCTTGGTATAGGCGATGCCGACCTGGCCGGCGGCCTTGATCAGCGCATCGTAGATCGCGCCGCTCTCGTTGCTTTCGCTCACCTTCAGCGGTCCGCTGCGGCCGCGATACTCCTCGTCGGCGTCGCCCTGGAAGCTCTCCATGTCGCGGAAGATCGGCAGCACCTCGCGATAGCTCCAGCCGCGATTGCCGAGCTGCGCCCAGGTGTCGTAGTCCTGCGCCTGGCCGCGCACGAACACCATGCCGTTGATCGACGACGAGCCGCCCAGCAGCTTGCCGCGCGGCACCGGGACGCGGCGCTGGCCGGTCGACGCCTCGGGCTCCGAAGCGTAAAGCCAGTTCGCCTTGGGATTGTCGATCAGCCTGGCGAAGCCGACCGGGATCCACGACCACGGATGGCTTTCGCGCCCGGCTTCCAGCACCAGCACCTTGTTCCGCGGATCGGCGCTCAACCGGTTGGCCAGCACCGAGCCGGCCGAGCCGGCACCGACGACGATGAAGTCAAAGGTGCGTTGGTCCATTTTTCTCCCCGCGATCTACGTCGCTCGCACGCGCGGCCCCAAGGTGAGCGCGGCGCCGCGTCGGGCGTCAAGCGGTTCTCTTCGCTGCTTCGTCGGGGATCGGGGCCGTATCACCAGGGCGACGAGCGGAAGGTCAGGATCATTCTGCCATAGGCGTCGGCGCGCCGCAGGAGAGTGGCACCGTCATCCGGTTTCAGGCGCAGCGCCTCATCGAAATCGATGATCGCCTGGTCGTGCTGGCCATTCTCGGTGTAGGCGATGCCGCGCCTGACATAGGCGTCGACATTCGACGGGTCGAGTCGGATCGCCTCATTGTAGTCCGCGATCGCGCGGTCGAGCTGACCCGTGCGCTGGTAGGCGCGGCCGCGGTTCAGGAAGTCGGCCGCGCGCACGCGCTCGCTCTCGCCGGGGGGCTCCGTCACGGCCGTGCAGCCGTCGACGAAGATTCCGGGAGCACCGAAGGCACAGCGGTCGCGGTCGGTGCCGCGCTCCGTCGGCTGCGCCAGGACGGGCGCCGCGCCCAGCGCGATCGCCCATGCCGTCAGCAGCCCTGCCCAGGCCGAACGCCGCGCTCTCGCCATCGTGGGGTCTCCCCATGCCGGTGCCACCATCTAACCACAGCGGCGCGCTGACGGCACGGGCGCGCCATTCATGCGCATTCAACAGTCGCCGCGGGTCACGCCTGCCGTGGCCGCGAAGGTCACTGACCGCCATTGGGATATCGGTGACATGGTGAAGGTGCTGGAGGCTTGAGGCCACATTGCTAGACTGAGCGAGTACGGCCTTGCTGGAGCAATGGCATGTTGCGTCTCACGATTCTTTCCGCGGCCACGCTTCTCGGGTTGGCGACAGCAAACGCCCAAACTTCCGAAGCATGGAACTGTGTCTACAAAAGCGTCGGCGAACCAAGCGATCCAGATACTTTCCGTTTGATCGTAAGAGATCGCACGGTCGCGCTTGACAGCGGCGCCCGGCAAATCAGCCACGACATCGTTGTTGTCAGTGGCATCGGGATAGTTGCCGTATGGTCGCCAAGTCAAAGCGCGCCCTCAGAGGATGCCGCTAGGATTGTCGCTCAGGTGGTGCTGCTCGATCCCCGTACCGGAGAGGTGTGGGTTAGCGTGAACGCTGGAGGGCGAGGCCCCAATACCCAGCGCCATGGTCTCTGCAAGAGGGACTAGCAGGCAAACTGCCCCACTACCCCGGCCTGGGCACCCTCGACGCCGACTAGCTCGCCGACTAACTGATGAAGACCCTGCCGGCCCCGCCGCCGTGATCCTGCAAGCCTTCTGGGACCGCTGAACCATTGCCTTTCGCCGCTGGCGGGGGAAGGTAGGATTGGCTTTCGACCCTGGCATGTGCGACGCCACGATTACATCGCGGCGACTGTGGAGTTCATCGGCCATGGAAATTTCCGGCAAGACCGCCATCGTCACCGGTGCCGCCTCGGGCATCGGCCTGGCCATCGCCACGTCGCTCGCAGAAGCCGGCGCCAACGTGGTGCTGGCCGACATCGAGAAGGAGGCGGTCGAGCAGGCGGCGCACGGCCTGTCCGGCACCAACAAGCAGGTGCTGCCGGTGCGCATCGACGTCACCCGCGAGCAGTCGGTGATCGACGCGCTCAGCGAGGCCGAGCGCCGCTTCGGCAAGCTCCACATCGCCTGCAACAACGCCGGCATTCCGATGCACGGCACGAAGCTGGTCGACCTGCCGGTGGCCGACTGGTCCTTCGTGCTGGGCGTCAACGTCTGGGGCGTGATCCACGGCATCCGCCACTTCGTGCCGGCGATCCTCAAGCACGGCGAGGCCGGCCATGTCGTCAACACCGCCTCGGTCGCCGCGACGCAGAACCGCCGCGGCACGCAGCAGGGCCCCTACTCGATGAGCAAGTACGCCGTGCTGTCGCTGAGCGAGGCGCTGGAGCACGAGCTCGAGGGCACCCATGTCGGCGTGACCGCGCTGTGCCCGGGTCCGATCGCCACCAACCTGGCGCAGGGCGCGCGCCACCGCCCCGATCACCTCGGCGGCCCGCAGCTTCGCCCGGACGCCGAGGCCGCCATGGCCGAGCGCCTGGCGCGCACCGGCATCGATCCGAAGCTGGTCGGCGAGCGCGTGCTCGATGCGATCCGCAGCAAGACCTTCTACGCCTTCATCGGCGCCGTGCCGGTCGACACTATCAAGGCACGCCACCGCCGCATCGAGGCGGCATTCGAGACGCGCTGGGTGACGCCGTATTAGCGCTTGATGGGGACAGGCTGTGCTCCCTGTCATCCCGAGCGCAGCGAGGGATCCAGGGAAGCTGCCTGGATCCCTCGCTGCGCTCGGGATGACAGCGGCGATTCGACTCCGCGGCGGTGATCCCCCTCGCCCGCTCAGCGCACGCCGTGGCGCGCGAACGTCGCGGCGATGTCGGCCTGGATCGCCTTGGCCGCTTCGATGTCGGCATCGTCCTTGCGCCGGCGCGCAGGTGCAGGCGGATCGCCGCGTCGTAGGCGGCGATCGCCAGGTCGGTATCGCCCTTGCCGGCGCGGGCGGCGGCGCGCGTGGCGAAGGCGACCGCGCGACGGGCGTCGCTCTGGTCGGCCGCCTCGATCACCTGGGTGCAGGCGGCGATGCTGCGCGCGTGATCCCCGCCAGCCCGCCGGCTGTGCCCGGGGTAACAGCGTCGCTTGAGCGCGCGGTCCATCCTGTCGCAATCGGCAGGAGGAGACTCTCGAATGGCCGGCATCCTGGATACGGTGAAGAACGTGCTGAGCTCGCCCGCGGCGCGGCGGATCGACTTCCACCTGGGAACGATCAACGTGGACGCGGCGGGCCTGGCCACGATCCACAACCTCGTCGCGGTCGGCACGATCCCCGTCAAGGTCGAGGCGATGCGCTCGGGCGTGGCGGCGCAGTACCGCAACAGCACCAACAGCCTGATGTTTCCCCGCGAGAGCTTCGGGGCGAACGCCCAGGAGCGCTGCGACATCCTGCACGAGTGCATCCACGCGCTGCACGACATGTACGGCGGCGGCAGCTACTACCCGCAGCGCGGCGGCTCGCGCTTCACGCCGCGCAGCGAGAACGAGGCGGCGGCCTACGTGGCCGACGCGCTGTTCTATCGCTACGAGACCGGCGGCGTGCAGCCCGGCGGGTCGATCATTCAGATCGCCGCCCAGATCGCCGGGCGCATCGCGAACAAGCGCGGCGCCTTCGTGACGACGGCCGAGGCCAGGGCGCTGCGCGTCGCGGTCGTGCTCGATCCCACGTACAAGTACGGCTACGAGAGCCTCACGGCGGCCGACGGTCCGTAGGCTACGAGACCAGCTGGCAGCCGTAGCGCACGGGTCCCGGCCCGAAGGGGTTGACCACCATCACCAGGCTGCGGCCCTGCACGATCATCTGCACGCGAAAGCGCGCGTTGCTCTGCAGGTCGACGAAGTCGGCGTACTGGTTGCGCCCGGTGAAGCTGTAGCGTGCGGTCGTGGAGACCAAGGTGCCCCCGTAGATGAAGTTCACCTCGCCGCTGGCGATGGCGCCGGTGAAGAAGCCGTGCGGATCCATGTAGACGCCGGCCGGGCTGATCGCCTCGACCTGCGCGGTGAGCCTGGCCGGCGCGCCTTCGATGTTGCAGGTCCACACGAAGGTCGCCGCGGCCCGCGCCGGCGGCGACGACGTCAGGCAGGCGAGCGACAGGACTGCGGCGAGACAGGCTGCTGTGCGATCCATCGCTGGTCTCCCCCTGGCGATGCCGATCGGCCGGACGACGGACGCGTCCACTGCGATCATTCAATCACATCTTCCCGCCACCGGCACGCGCGCGCGGCGATGCGCGGATCGCAGCGGCGCGGCCAGGACGCGCCCTCGACGCCCGGCCGGACGCACAACTTGGCGTTGCTCATGACGCCCGAATGGTCAATCCTCTCCTACCAACGTAGCGGAATCCGGTGAAAGTCGATTCAAGCGTCGCATATTGGGGAGGCATAGCCATGACAAGGTTTCTAAGCACACGGGCCGTCAATATGGGCGGAGACAGAATGACGGTCATGGTGAAGCCGACCGAGGACCTCAACGCCATCGCCGCCCGCGTACCCAAGATCATCTCGAGGGCGAGGATATTGCTCCGGCGTACCAGCGCCGCGCTCAGCGTCACGATCAGCAAGGAGACGATCGCGCTCGCCAATCGCTATTTCCTGACGGGCGCGTTCCAGATCGGCACCCAGGACCTCAAGACCATCAAGGCCAACCTGGAACTGATCACCAATGGTATCGCGAGCAACATGACGATCAAGATCGGGGACTTGCCCGGCAGCGGCGACGACGACGTCCATGGCGAGGTTTCGAGCCAAGGGAACCTGAATCTCGTCAAGCCCTACCACAACGTGGCGTTCCGGCACGCATCCGGCGCCAACATGAAATACGGTGCGATCAAGATCGCGACCGGCACCCTCAACCAGGATCGTCTCGGCGTCGAGACCTTCATTCACGAGGCATCGCACAAGTACGCCGGCACCAAGGACTACTGCTACTTCAACGACGACTCCATCACGCCGGACGGCGTCTTCGACGACAAGAACGAGGCCCTGGTCAACGCCGACAGCTATGGCTGGTTTGTCTACAACGTAGGCTCCAACTGGCGCTGTTGAGAACGGCCCGGGCGCGGCGCTTCAGCCGCGCGCCGCCGCCAGGCGCGTCAGCAGGCGCACGTCGTCGAGCGCCTCCAGCCGGTCCACCGTCTCGATCAGGCGCGAAGCGGTGTCGGCGGCGAGCGGCTCGGCGGCGAACGCCAGGCAGCGCTCGAACTTGGCCAGGTGCGCGGCGCGCGACAGCGGCCGCGACGGATGGGCGAGCATGGTCCGGCACGACCACTCCAGCGCCCGGCCGTCGGCGAGATGCACGGTGAGGCTCTGCGGCGCCAGCGCGTTGGGATCGGCGTTGCCGTCGCTGCGCGTGCGCACGCGCGCCGCCAGCGCGTGCGTCGCCTGGTCGGCCAGCGCCGCGCCGCGGAAATCCGCCAGGTCGATCGTGCCGTTGAGCACCACCCGGGCGACCGCGTAAGCCATGCACAGCCGGGCGTAGCTCGCGCCGCCATCCGCCAGCGGCGGCCGTCCGACCAGGCGCACGATGAGCGGCGGGGCGGCGATCTCGATGCGATCGACGTCGGCGGCGGTGAAGCCGTGCTCCGCTCGCAGCGCGGCGACGCCCTCGATGCCGCCATGCGTGGCGCGGCCGGCGGGATACGGCTTGTGGCTGAACTCGGCGATGCGCCAGTCGCGGCCCAGACCGTCGAGCACCGGCTCGAGCGCGAAATCGCCCTCGAACAGGGCGAGGTAGCCATAGGGCCCCTCGAACACCGCGCGGGCGGGACTGAAGCCCAGGCGCGCCAGCTCGACCGACTGCAGGGCGGCGCGGGCGTTGAAGGCGAC
The DNA here is from genome assembly GCA_050183765.1 of Reyranellaceae bacterium. GTDB lineage: Bacteria > Pseudomonadota > Alphaproteobacteria > Reyranellales > Reyranellaceae > JAFAZJ01. The sequence goes on from JBFXAZ010000023.1 coordinate 22,841, forward strand.
CTGCACCGGCAGGATCGGGCTGCCCTCGCTGTGCGCCTGCATGGTGCCGCTGGTCTGCGCCAGCTGCCAGGCGAAGGCGGCCTCGAGGCTCGCCGCGTCGAGGCCGAGCAGGCGCGCGGCCGCCGCCACGGCGCCGAAGCCGCCGGCGGTGGCCGGACGGAAGAAGCGAAAGCCTGACCGCGCGGCCAGGCCGAGACCGGCGGCGATGTCGACGCCGATCGCCACCGCCGCGATCAGCTCGGCGCCGCTTGCGCCGCCCCGCTGCTCGGCGGCGGCGAGCGCGGCGGGCAGGACCGAGGCCATGGCATGCACCACCGCGCCTTCGTGCAGGCAGTCGAATTCCTGGTTGTGCATCTGCCAGGCGTTGACGAAGCAGGCGGCCGGCGCCGACAGGCGCGCCGCGCGGCCCCACACGGCGACGGCCGGCTCGCCCCAGCCCGAAGCGACGCGCAGCAAGCCCTGCCCGCCCTCGACCGAGGACCCGGCGATGCCGACGCCGATACTGTCGAGCACATAGGTCTTCACGCCGTGCACGGCGGCGGCCGGCAGGTCGGCGAATCGCGTATCGATCGCGTGGGCGGCGAAGCGTGCGGCGGCGGTCATCGCAGGGGTACCATCGTGTCGGCTGCACCGTCGTTGCTGTCACGCCCTTGCGTCGCTCGGGATGACAATGGCGGTGTATCAGACACGCGTGATCGCGGGTACCGGCAGTCGCCGGCTTCACACGGCTCAATCGTACCGCCCCGCCATTAGCACGCGCGAGAGGTGGTGAGTGTCGATCGCCTTGAGCAGATCGGGCGCGGCGATGCGCAGGTCGTAGGCGCCGCGCTTGGTCAGCGCGGTCCACGGCCGCCAGCGGCCCTGCATGCGCACGCGCATGCGCCGGCGCAGGCCGCCGATGAAGGCCGAGCGCTGGATCTCGAGCTCGCCCATCGCCTCGAGCAGCTCGATGGCGTCGCGCACGTTGCGCGCGGTGGTGCCCAGCACCTCGGCCATCAGCCGGTTGTCGGGACAGGGATGGCCGGCGCGGCCGGAGATCAGCAGGCGCACCGCCTCGACGATCGACGGCGGCAGCACGACCGTCGGACGGCCGCGGCGGGTCATGGTGGATCCCCCGGATCGAGGCCGAGCGTCGCGCGGATCTCCGCGATCTGTCGCTGCCACTCGCGCCCGTCGGCGGGGATCGCGCCGTAGCGCTTGACCCGCAGGCGGCTGGCCACGCGCATGCGGCAGAGCTCCTCGTCGCGCCCGGCCTGCCAGTCGATGCGCCCGCTGCGCTCCAGCCGCGCGCGCGCCTCGTTCAGCATCTCCGCGCGCACCGCCTCGGGCTCGCCCTCGAGCCGCGCGCGGCGGTGCGCCGACCAGGCCTGCAGCGCCACCCGGTCCTCCTCGCGCCTGATGGCGCGCGCGTGCCGCCGGCCGTCCATCACGCGGCCTCCGTCTCGTGCGCGAACCAGCCCAGGCGGTGCGCGCGGCTGATGCGTTCGAGCTCGCGCGCCGCATCGACATGGCCTGCGTCGTCGGGATCGCGCGCCGCGAACAGCAGCCCCCAGGCGCGCTCGCCGTCCATGCCGCCCTCGCTGGTCAGCCAGCGCACCATGTCGCGGTCGGCGATGTCCTGCCGCTTCAGCCGCCGCGCCGTCGTCGCCTCGCGCATCGAGGCCGGCAGGCCGAGATCGTCCGCGCGCGCCTGGCGCAGGCCGTTGGCAGTTCGGCGTCCCTCCGAGACCGGTGGCGGCTGTGCCGCAATGGAGTCCCATCTCGTCTCATCCCGTCCCGTCCCATCAGCCGTCCCGGGGACGTCGCCAGGAACGTCGCCGCAGACGTTTGCGCGACGGTCGCCGGCGGCCTTCTCCTTCCAGCGCTGGCGGCGCGATCGATCCTTCTGGCGGCGATCCCACGAGACCATCGCCATGGCCGACAGCGCGCGGTGATAGAGCCGGCCATCGGCGCAGGGCACGAAGCCGTGCAGCGCCTGCGCCCGCATCGCGCGCCACGCCGCAACGTCGCGGCCCAGCCCGGCCAGGCGGCACAGCGCGACATCGTCGTCGGGCAGGCTGGCGGCCGGCACCTGGTTCCAGGCCGACCACCACAGGCTGAGCGCGGCGCGGAACACCGCGTCGTCGGCATGCGCATCGAAATCGGAGGCGAACAGGCGGTGGCCATAGAACGGCATCCATTCCAGGCCGCGCAGGTCGCAATCCGGCGGAGTCAAAGGCTGAGGGAGTGTGTCGCTCATGCCTTCATATTTTCGCATATCACGAATTACGGCAAGATAAATTTCGTGAATATAGAAAGGACAAAAGAATGCGGCCGAGACATGCTGTGCCCATGTCGCAGCCGCCGACGAAAATTAGGCGCCATCGCAAGCCGCAGCCCACGGACTCCGCGCTGCGCAAGCTCAGGCTGAACCGTGCCCTGTCGCTGGAGGAGGTCGCTGGTGCCCTCAACACCTCGGCCTCGGTGGTGCACCGCCACGAGCTGGTGCCCAACGCCGTCGACTGGAAATGGGCGATGGCCTATGCCCGGCTCTACGACGTCGATCCGGCCGACGTGATGTTCGGCGGCGAGCGGCCCAAGGTGCCGATCGTCGGCTACATCGGCGCCGGCGCCGAGATCCTGCCGATCGACGACTTCCCCAAGGGCCAGGGCCTCGACGAGGTGCCCTGCCCCAGCGGCCTCAATCCGCAGCGCACGGTGGCCGCCATCGTGCGCGGCTCCTCGATGGAGCCGGCGATCCCCGACGGCTGGCGCGTCTTCTACAGCCGCGATCCCGAGCAGGACGTCGCCGGCGTCGTCGGCAAGCTCTGCGTCGTGAAGCTCGCCGATGGTCCCACCATGCTCAAGCAGGTGCGCCGCGGCGCCACGACGGGGCGCTTCAACCTGATCTCGACCAACGCCGCGCTGCTCGAGGACCAGGCGCTCGACTGGGCCTCGCCGGTGCGCGCCATGCAGGCGCCCGAGTAGCCGGCCCCAGCGCACAGTTCCGGTTCGCGGCCGGAATTCCACAGCCTACCGGAGCCAAACGCCTCCCTGGGCGTTAGTGCACAACTGGCCGAGCACCCGGACGGGCGGGAACAATTGCGGCCGGGGCGAACCGAATCGGGTGGGCGGTCAATGGATTCTGGTGACGTCAAGGCAGGCAAGGCCAACACAGGCGTCGGCGGCCTCGATGAGGTGCTCGCCGGCGGCCTGTCGGTGGGCAACGTATTCCTGCTCGAGGGCAACCCGGGAACCGGTAAGACGACGATCGCGTTGAACTTTCTTCTCGCCGGCGCCGCACGCGGCGAGAAGGGCCTCTACATCACGCTGTCGGAGACCGAGGCCGAGCTGCGCCACGGCGCGCGCTCGCACGGCTGGACCATCGACGGCAACATCGATGTCTTCGAGCTCGTGCCGCCGGAGAACCTGCTCGACGACGACCAGCAGCAGAGCCTGCTCTATTCTTCCGACCTCGAGCTCGGCGAAACCACCAAGCTGATCCTCGACGCCTTCGAGCGCGCCAAGCCGCAGCGTGTCGTGCTCGACAGCCTGTCGGAGATCCGCCTGCTGGCGCAGAGTTCGCTGCGCTACCGGCGCCAGATCCTGGCGCTGAAGCACTTCTTCGCGCGCCGCGACGCCACCGTGCTGCTGCTCGACGACCTGACCTCCGACACCCTCGACAAGACGGTGCACAGCATCGTGCACGGCGTCGTCCAGTTGCAGGAGCTGGCCCCGGACTACGGCGCCGAGCGCCGCCGCCTGCGGGTCTCGAAATATCGCGGCCAGCGCTTTCGCGGCGGCTACCACGACTTCAAGATCAGGACGGGCGGCGTCGAGGTCTATCCCCGCCTCGTCTCGCTGGAGCATCGGACGCTGTTCAGCCGCAAGCGAATGAGCAGCGGCATCGGCGAGCTCGACAGCCTGCTGGGCGGGGGCATCGAGCAGGGCTCGAGCACGCTGGTGCTGGGCCCGGCCGGCACCGGCAAGAGCCTCATCGTGTTCCAGTTCATGGCCGCGGCCATCGCCCGCGGCGAGAAGGCGGCGCTGTTCGTCTTCGACGAGGAGCTCGGCCTGCTCTTCGACCGCATGAAGGCGCTGGGCATCGACCTCAAGGCCATGCGCGAGACCGGCCAGCTGCACATCGAGCAGATCGACGCGGCCGAGCTGGCACCCGGCGAGTTCGCCCACCGCGTGCGCGAACGAATCGACACGGCGCAAGCCAAGACGGTGGTGATCGACAGCCTCAACGGCTACCAGGCGGCGATGCCCGAGGAGAACGCGCTGGTCCTGCACATCCACGAGTTGCTGCAGTACCTCAATCGCAGGGGCGCCTCGACCTTCCTGACCGTGGCGCAGCACGGCCTGGTCGGCGACATGAGGTCGCCGGTCGACGTCACCTACCTCGCCGACACTGTGATCCTGCTGCGCTACTTCGAGGCGCTGGGCAGGGTCCGCCGGGCGATCTCGGTGATCAAGAAGCGAGCCGGCGCGCATGAGGAGACGATCCGTGAGTACCGCATCGGGCACGGCGGGCTCAGTCTCGGCGAGCCGCTGACGGATTTTCAGGGCGTCCTGCGGGGCGTGCCCAGCTTTGTGGGCACCACGGCTCCCCTCATGAACGAGGCGGCAGGAGACAAGGACAATTCCTGACGCGGCCCCCGTCGCCCTGATCTTCGCGCCCCGTGGTCGGGACGCCGAGGTCGCGCGCACTCTGCTGAGGGAGGCCGGGATCTCCGCGTCGGTGTGCGGCGACCTGACCGCCCTGCAACGCGCGATCGACGACACGACGCTGTTCGTGATCCTCACCGAGGAAGCCGCGGCCGCCGGCGACCTGCGCGGCATCGCCGCGCGGCTGAGCGCGCAACCCGCCTGGTCCGATCTGCCGTTCATCGTCCTGACGCGCCGTGGCGGCGACATCGAGCGCAATCCCGTCGCCGCGCGGCTGTCCAATGTTCTGGGCAACGTCACGTTCCTGGAGCGCCCGTTTCATCCCACAACCTTCGTCAGCCTGGCCCGCACGGCGGTGCGCGGCCGTCGGCGCCAGTTCGAGGCGCGCACGCGCATGCTGGAGCTGGCCGAAGGCGAGCGGCGCCTGCAGACCGCGCTGCAGGCCGGCCGCCTCGGCTCGTGGGAGCTCGACCTGGAAAGCCGGCAGGTGACGGCGACGGATGCGTGCAAGGCGCTGTTCGGCCGCCAGCCGGGCGAGAGCCTGTCCTATGACGAGCTGGTGGCGGCCATCCATCCGGAGGACCGGGCACGCATGGAGGAAGCGGTGCGCCGCTCGCTCGAGACCGGCGCCGACTACGCCACCGAGTACCGCACGGTCTGGCGCGACGGCAGCGTGCGCTGGGCCGAGGTCAGGGCGCGCATCGTGCGCGACGACGGGCGCGCGCCGCGGCTGATCGGCGTCTCCGCCGACATCACCGAGCGCAAGACGGCCGAGGAGCGGCTGCGCCAGCTCAACGAGACGCTGGAGGACCGCGTCGCCGAACGCACCCGCGCGCTCGAGGAGGCGCACAGGACCGTCGTGGCCGAGATCACGCAGCGCGAGCGCGCCGAGAACCAGCTGCGCCAGTCGCAGAAGATGGAGATGATCGGCCAGCTCACCGGCGGCATCGCGCACGATTTCAACAATCTGCTGATGGCGGTGCTCGGCAATCTGGAATTGCTGCGCAAGCATGTCCCCGCCGAACCTCGCGTCTCGCGGCTGATCGAGGGTGCCATGCAGGGCGCGCAGCGCGGCGCCGTGCTGACGCAGCGCCTGCTCGCCTTCGCGCACCAGCAGGAGCTGCAGCTCGCGCCCAGCGATCTGGCGGCCTTGGTACGCGGCATGTCCGACCTGCTGGCGCGCTCGATCGGCACGCGCATCGAGCTTTCGATCGAAATGCCCGAGCGCCTGCCGCCGGCGATGATCGACGCCAACCAGGTCGAGCTGGCGTTGCTCAACCTCGCCGTCAACGCACGCGACGCCATGCCCGAGGGCGGCACGCTGTCGATCGCGGCCGAGCTCGCCGCGGCGCGGCCGGGCGACGATCTCGCGCCCGGCGCCTATATCCGCCTGACGGTCGCCGATACCGGCTGCGGCATGGACGCCGAGACCCTGGCGAAGGCGACCGAGCCCTTCTTCTCGACCAAGGGAGTCGGCAAGGGAACCGGGCTTGGCCTGTCGATGGTGCACGGGCTCGCCGTCCAGCTCGGCGGCGCGCTGCGCCTGTCGAGCGAGAAGGGCAAGGGCACGACGGCGGAACTCTGGCTTCCCGTCACCAGCCACGACGTGCCGCGCCACGAGGCGCCCCATGACGAGACGCCGCCGCCCAAGCCCAAGCAGGGACTCAGGATCCTCGTGGTCGACGACGACGTGCTGATCTCGATGAGCACCGTCGGCATGCTCGAGGATCTCGGCCACGAGGCGGTCGAGGTCAATTCGGGCGAGCGTGCGCTCGAGCTGCTCGCCCAGGACCGTTCGTTCGACCTGATGATCACGGACTACGCCATGCCGCGGATGACCGGCGTGCAACTGGCGCGCAAGGCGCGCGAGACCCGGCCGGCGCTGCCGATCCTGCTGGCGACCGGCTACGCCGAGACACCGACCGGCACCGACCTGCCCCGGCTGTCGAAGCCCTACCATCAGGCGCAACTGGGCGAGGAAATCACCAAGTTGATGGCCGTGCGCTCGGCCTGATGCGTCTTCTCAATGCGACGATCGCCCCCGCGATTGCTTCGCGCGGGGGACGGCGGCGGCCGCGCGTTCAAGCGCCTCGGCTTCGGCCTCGAGCCAGTCGGCATAGGCAGCGATGTTCGCGCGGTCCGGCTCCGACAGCAGCTGGTTCGACAGACGACGGGCACGCGCCGCGCCGGCGCGCCTTTCACGCGCTCGCTGGAGCAATGACACTCGCTCGCTGCTCACCGACCACCCCGTCGACATCGCCGTCGCACAAGCCACAATGACCCCGCGCGGCCGACGGTTCCGGCGCCGCTCGGCCTTGCTTCACCCGCGATGCGATCCCCGCCCGAGCGATCTGTCGAAGAACACGCTTTCGTGTAGAGCGCGCGAGCGATCCAGCACGCGCGCCTTCCCGTAGCTTGTACGACGCCGATAGCCCAGGGCCCGGGACGGGAGCGTCGACCAACGAGCCATGGGAGTCCTCATCAATGCTCAAGCGAACCACCGTCCTCGCCGCCCTCGCCGCCGTCTCGCTGATCGCCGCGCAGCCGGCGCTCGCCGCCGACAACCCGATGGTGGGCGGCGCGCCGATGTATGCGAACAAGAACATCGTGCAGAACGCGATGAACTCGAAGGATCACACCACGCTGGTCGCCGCGGTGAAGGCCGCCGGCCTGGTCGACACCTTGCAGGGCCCCGGCCCGTTCACCGTCTTCGCGCCGACCAACGCCGCCTTCGCCAAGCTGCCGGCGGGCACCGTCGAGTCGCTGCTGAAGCCCGAGAACAAGGCCAAGCTGACCAAGATCCTCACCTGCCACGTGGTCGGCGCCAAGGCGATGTCGCTGGCCATCGCCAAGATGATCAGCGACGATAAGGGCGCGCATCCGGTCAAGACGCTGGGCGGCTGCATGCTGACCGCCAAGATGACGTCGGCCGGGATGATCACGCTGACCGACGAGAACGGCCACGTCGCCACCGTGACCATCGCCGACGTGCAGCAGTCCAACGGCGTGATCCACGTCATCGACACGGTGGTGCTGCCGAAGATGTAGGGCGTCGACACGGGAGCGCCCGTCCGTCGCTCACGCGGCGGGCGGGCGCTTCGCCTTCGTGGCGCGACGGATGATATGAAACATCGGATATAACGTTGACATATCCGAGATTTAATATCATATTCGGGACGTGGCCACTCAGCAGCAATCCCAATCGGGCCGGGCCCTCGCACTCCTGAAGGTAGGCGGCCTCGTGCGCCAGTCGGAGTTCGCCAAGGCCGGCATCACGGCTGCGACCATCCGGCGGCTGAAGGACAAGAACCTCGTCGTCCAGCCCGGCCGCGGCCTCTATCAGCTGCCGGACGCGCCGCTCGAGGAGCACCAGTCCCTCGCCGAGGTGGCCAAGCGCGTGCCGCGCGGCGTCGTCTGCCTGGTCTCGGCGCTCGCCTATCACGGGCTGACCGACACGATTCCGTCGCGCGTCTGGATCGCGATCGGCCCCAGGGATCATCGCCCGATCATCGACCATCCGCGCGTCCATTTCGTGCGCTTCGGCGAGCGCGTCCTGCATGCGGGAATCGTTCGCGCCCGCATCGGCCGCGTCGATGTGCCGGTCTACGGCCCGGCGAAGACCGTCGTCGACATGTTCCGATACCGCCAATCCGCCGGCCGTCGCTACAAGCGAAGCCCCGGCCTGGCGCTGGCGCTCGAGGGCCTGCGCGAGGCGCTGCGCCAGCGCAAGGCGACCCCGGCCCAGATCGCCCGATACGCCGAGGAAGGCGGCGTCTGGAAAGTCGTCCGGCCCTATCTCGAAGCGATGACGGCCAATGGCTGACAAGCCCCGGAACATGGCCGCTTCCGTCCGTGCGCGACTTCTCGACATCGCCCGGCGGCGCCAGCTCGACAACAACCTGCTCCTCACGCGCTACGCGCACGAGCGGCTGCTGTACCGGCTCAGCATGTCGGACCATCGCGATCGCTTCGCGCTCAAGGGCGCGATGCTGGTCGCCACGTGGTTCGAGAATCCGTACAGGCCGACCCGCGATGTCGACCTGCTGGGCTTCGGCGATCCCGACGCCGAGGCCATGCTCCGCCTGTTCCGCGAGATCTGCGCCCTCGACATCGACGACGGCGTCGTCTTCGACAACGATGCGCTGATCGTCGACCAAATCCGCGAGGATCTCGCCTATGGCGGGCTGCGCATCAGGACGCGGGCCAGGATCGCCGGCGCCAGCATCGCCATTGTCATCGACATCGGCTTCGGCGACGCGGTCGAGCCCGGGCTGGAGACGCTCGATCTGCCGGTGCTGCTCGATCAGCCATCACCGCGACTGAAGGCCTATGCGCCGGAAACCGTCATCGCAGAGAAGTTCCAGGCGATGGTCGCGCTCGGGCGCGCCAATTCGCGCATGAAGGACTTCTACGACATCTGGAGCCTGTCCCGCCTGCACGCGTTCGAGGGCGACCGCCTCGCCCGCGCCATCGCCGCGACGTTTGCCCGCCGCGACACGCCGATCCCGACCGAACCGCCGGACGCCCTGACCGCCGCGTTCGCGGAAGACGTATCGAAGCAGCGCCAGTGGCGCGCGTTTCTCGACGGCATCGAGGTTGCCGCGCCACCGCTTGCCGACGTCACATCCACAATTCGGGAATTCATCATGCCGCACGTCAAGGCTCTGGGTGGGAGCACCTAGGGCGCACCTCCGGTCGAGACACCGGGCGGCTGCATGCCGACCGCCGAGATGACGTCGGCCGGGATGATCACGCTGACCGACGAGAACGGCCACGTCGCCCCCGTCACCATCGCCGACGTGCAGCAGTCCAATGGCGTGATCCACGTCATCGACGCGGCGGGCGGGCGCATTGTCTTGCGCGCGCGGCAACCTCGCCGCCTTCCGAGATGTTTAGACCGGCAAGGCGTGAGGAGAATCCGATGGAGCATACGGTGACAGCCCTGTTCGAGACACGGCGCGGCGCGGAGATCGCCGTCGAGCATCTCGTCCAGGAGCATGGCGTCGATCGCAACGACATCTTCGTCAGCACGCCCGGGCGTGCGAACACGGCGGGCGTGCGGCCCGCGGGTGCCGATGTCGAAAGCGGTCATCCCGGCGTCGAAAGGCACGGAGCGCCCGAGCTCGGCGGGCCGATCGAAATTTCCGTCGACTGCCACGGCGGCAGCGAAGCGGCGGTGCGCGCCGCCCTGCAGGCGGCCGGCGCGACATCGCTGCACACGAGCTAGCGATTCAGCACGCCGGGAAGTGCAGGCTGATGCAGGTGCCCTTGCCGACGGCGGAATCCACCATCACGAAGCCGCCGGACTGCCCGACGAAGCCGTGGATCTGGCTCAGGCCCAGCCCGGTGCCCTTCCCGGCTTCCTTGGTGGTGAAGAACGGCTCGAAGATCCGATCGATCAACTCGGCCGGTATGCCGCTGCCGGTGTCGCTGACGGATACGACGATCCACGAACCGGGCTTCAGCCGGGGCGAGGTCGTGGCGTCGCCGGGCGTGATCGCGCGGTGGCCGACGGCGATTCGTATCGCCCCCGTCGTCGCGCCGGTGCCGCCGATGGCGTCGCGCGCGTTGACGACGAGGTTCATGACCGCCGTTTCCAGCTCGGTGCGATCGAGCACGCTGCGGCAATCGGGGACGGCGGACACCTTCAACTCGATGGTGCGGGACACCGACGAGCGCAGGATCTTCTCCAGCTCGCCGATCACGATCCCGACGTCGAGCTCGACCGGGGCCAGTTCCTGCCGGCGCGAGAAGGCCAGCAGGCGCCTGGTCAGCGACGCGGCCTGCTGTGTCGCCTGCAGGGCCGTCTGGGCCGAGGCATGCGCCTCGCTGTCGGCGCTTTCGATGTCGAGGATGTTCTCGAGGCCCATCATCACCACGGCCAGCGAATTGTTGAAGTCGTGCGCGACCCCGCTGGCGAGCTGGCCGAAGGTTTCCATCTTCTGCGCCTGCCGCAGCTGCTCCTCGATACGCTTGCGCGCCGTGATGTCGCGACGCAGGCTGATGGTGCCGCCGTCGCGCGTACGCCGCTCGATCAGGTGGTGCCAGCGTCCGTCGCTCGTCTTGACCTCGGTGTCGGCATCGGCGCGGCGGAACTGCGCCAGGCGTTCGGCCACCCACGCCTCCTCGCGTCCGATCGCCGACGCATCGGCGCCGACCGCGGCCACGGCCCGCGCGGCCTTCTCGATCGTGTCGCCGATCTGGATGTTCAGCCCGAGCGACCGCCAGCGCTCGTCGTTCATCAGCACCAGGCGCTCCTCCCGGTCGTAGAGACGGAAGCTGCCGGGGAAAGCCTGGATCGCCTCGGCCAGGCGCGAGCGGGTGAGGTTCTGATCGGTGACGTCGTGCGACATGGCGAGCGCGGCGCGGCGACCGTCGTACTCGATGACGCGCACCACGGCCTCGATGTCGAAGCGGGTGCCGTCCTTGCGCCAGTGCCGCATGTTGTAGACATCGCGCGGGCGCTCGACCTGCATCGCGGCGAGCCGGGCGCGCTCTTCCGGCACGCACAGGTCAGGCACGCGCATCGACATCAGCTCGGCGCGCGACCAGCCGTAGCCGCGCACCGTGGCTTCGTTGACCTCGAGCAGGCGCATCGTGCGCAGATCGTAGACCGCGATCATGTGGGGATTGGCGTCGAACAGCGCGTGGTAGCGCTTCTCGCTGCGTTGCCGGCGCGCGCGATCGGAACGCAAGGCGGCGGCCACGTCGTCGGTTTCGGGCAGGCCCGTGCCGCGGGCATACGCGCCGTCGTCGGCCCGCGATGTCGCCACGGCGCGCAGCGCCGCGATCGGGCGTGCGATCCGCACCGATACCAGCAGGGCCAGAACCAGCGACAGGGCGACCGAGACGCCGCCGAACAGGAGCGACTTCAGGGCATCCTGCACCGCCGGCGCCAGCAGCTCGGAGCGCGGGACGCCGATGACCACGGGCCAGCCGAACACCGGCGAATGGGTGAAGGCCGCGAGACGCGGAACGCCGTCCCGGGACACGGTTTCCAGCACGCCCTCGCGCTGGCGGTCCATGACGGGCCGCAGCGTGGGACCGGCGGGCTGGGCGAAGAACCGCTCCAGCTCGGGCGACCGCCCCACCGTGATCCCGTTCCTGTCGAAGATGGTCACGACCCAGCTTGGGGGAACGTCATGCCTGAGGATGACGTCCGTGAATCCGGACAATGCCGGATTGAGCGTCAGCACGTAGACAATGCGACCCTCGACATCGCGCACCGGCACGTCGATCGCCACCACGTGACGTCCCACGATGCGGCCTGGAAACATATCCGAGACCGCCGGGCGGCCGGTTTCGAACACGCGTCGAAGCTGGGCGGGATCGCGCCGCCCCGGCAACGCAACGCCCGGCGCCACCGAGGTGTGCATGAGCATCCGGCCATCCTCGCGAAGCAGCAGGAGGTTGGCACCGGGGAACCGCTCCCGGACGACCTCGTCGGCCAGCTTGCGGAATCCGTCCAGATCGCCCTCGCGCAAGCGCTTGGTTTCCGCGAGCATTTCCAGGGCGGTGATGTAGCGCTGCAGGGCGCCATCGACCGAGATCGCGAGGCTGCGCGCCAACTGGAGCTTCTCCTCTCCCGTCTTGTCGACGGTCTGGCGATAGCCCCAGTACTCGCGGGCCAGACCCAGCCCCAGCAGGGGAATCGTGCAAGCCAGGACCAGCAGGATCAGACGCAGCTGCAGCGGCAGGCGTCGTCCAAACGCGATCGCACTCCACGCCGGCTGAGCGGGCGCCGCGACCGATGGAGAAAAGGTCAAAAAATTTCCCCTGATGCGCGTGTGTTTTTTGCCTTGTTTGCTTGCTGTCTTTATCGCATGAGTTGCATCAAATGTAACTGCGACTCTGCTGCATTCGAACCTGTTTGCAGTAGTTTTGACGAATAGAAGGCCGAACGCCCGCAAGGTCATGCTTCAACATCAGGGCCTCGTCGCGAACCTGACCGAGACCGGTTGACAGTGAGGAAGCCCGTTGCCCTGCCCGGCATCTTTGGCGCCGTCGCGCAAAGATCGGGTCATTCCGGATATGAATGATGTCTTGCCATCGTCAATGAATAGATATTGTTAAGGGCGTCCTCTGGCGCCCGGGTTGACCGCCGCAGGGCCTCGGTGTCATAGGCGCGCCCCGCGTATTCATCGCTCGTTCAATCGACCAACGCCCTGAAGCCTAGTCTTGACCAGCCTTCGCCCCCATTCCGCGACACACGAATTCGAGTCCGTCGCCCGACCGGTCATCGTCTTCGACGCCGTGCGCAAGGTGTTCGCCGCGCGGCGGTCGTCGCCGGCGGTGGGCGCGCTCGACGGCGTGTCGCTGAGCGTCGGCGCCGGCGAGATCGTCGGCGTGATCGGCCGCAGCGGCGCGGGCAAGTCGACGCTGATCCGGCTGGTCAACGGGCTGGAGAAGCCGACCGGCGGCACGGTGACGGTCGACGGCACGGTGATCTCCGCACTCGACGAGCGCGGCCTGCGCGCGGCGCGCCGCTCGATCGGCATGATCTTCCAGCATTTCAATCTTCTCTCCTCGCGCACCGCCTTCGGCAATGTGGCGCTGCCGCTCGAGATCGCCGGCCGCCCCACCGGCGAGATCAGGCAGCGCGTCGGCGTGCTGCTCGAGCTGGTCGGGCTGGCCGACAAGCGCGACCGCTATCCGGCCGAGCTGTCGGGCGGCGAGAAGCAGCGCGTCGGCATCGCGCGCGCGCTGGCCACCGCGCCCAAGGTGCTGCTGAGCGACGAGGCGACCTCGGCGCTCGATCCCGAAACCACGGCGCAGATCCTGGCGCTGCTGAAGCGCATCAACCGCGAGCTCGGGCTGACCATCCTGCTGATCACGCACGAGATGGCGGTGGTCAAGAACATCGCCGAGAAGGTGATCGTGCTCGAGGCCGGACGCGTCATCGAGCAGGGCGCGACCTTCGATATCTTCGCCCATCCGCAGCATCCCACGACGCGATCCTTCGTCGGCACGGTCACGGGCTCGCTGCTGCCCGAGGACATCGGCGCGCGGCTGAAGCCCCAGCCGTTCGCCGGCAGCCAGGCGGTGCTGAAGATCGTGTGGAGCGGCGATCCGTCGGGCGAGCGCGTGCTGGGCCAGCTTGCCCGCACGCTGTCGGTCGAGGTGTCGCTGCTGCACGGCCAGATCGACTCGATCGCCGGGCGGCCCTTCGGCACGCTGAGCATCGCGCTGCCCGATGCGGCGCTGAGCGCCGCGACCGAGGAGCTGGCGCGGCAGGGCCTGCAGGCGGAGGTGCTCGGCCATGTCGCCTGAAGTGCTCCAGCTGATCCTCAACGCCACGCTCGACACGCTGTACATGGTCGGCGTCTCGGCCGGGCTTGGCACGCTGATCGGCCTGCCGCTGGGCGTCTTCCTCGCCACCAGCCGCAGCGGCGAGCTGTTCGCCGCGCCGTGGGCCAACCACGCGCTGGGCCTTGTCGTGAACGCCACGCGCTCGACGCCGTTCATCATCCTGGTCGTGGCGATCATCCCCTTCACCCGCCTGCTGGCCGGCACCTCGATCGGCACCAACGCCGCCATCGTGCCGCTGACCGTCGCGGCCACGCCGTTCATCGCGCGCCTGGTCGAGGCGGCGGTCCGCGAGGTCGAGCACGGCCTGATCGAGGCCGCCCGCGCCATGGGCGCCAGCCCGCTGCAGATCGTCGCCAAGGTGCTGCTGCCCGAGGCGTTGCCGGCCATCGCCCTGGCGCTGACGCTGGCGGTGGTCAGCCTGATCGGCTACTCGGCCATGGTCGGCGCCGTCGGCGGCGGCGGCCTGGGCGACCTCGGCATCCGCTACGGCTACCAGCGCTTCATGCCCGACGTGATGGGTGCGGTGGTCGTGGTGCTGATCGTCATCGTCCAGGGTGTACAGACCCTGGGCGACCGGCTCGCGCGCCGCCTCGACAAGCGCAAGCGTCATTCATAAGGAGAAAGTTCATGTCCCCCCGTCGTCTGTTCATCGCCGCGCTGGCCGCCTCGCTGCTCGCCGCCACCAGCGCCGCCGCCGAGAAGATCAAGGTCGCCGTCACCGGCGGCCCGCCTGCCCAGGTGATGGAAGTGGTCAAGGGTCTCGCCGCCAAGAAGGGCCTGGAGATCGAGCTGGTCGAGTTCTCGGACTATGTGCTGCCCAACGCCGCGCTCGACGCCGGCGAGGTGCAGGCCAACGCCTTCCAGCACCAGCCCTACCTCGACAACCAGGTGCGCGACCGCAAGCTCAAGATCGTCTCGGTCGGCCAGACCTACACCGTGCCGCTGGGCATCTATTCGAAGAAGCACAAGAGCTGGGCCGACATCCCCGCGGGCGCCAGCATCGCCATCCCCAACGATCCGACCAATGGCGGCCGCGCGCTGTTGCTGCTGCAGGCCAAGGGCGCGATCAAGCTGAAGGCGAATGTCGGGCTGAAGCCGACGCCGCTCGACATCGTCGAGAACCCGCGCAAGCTGAAGATCGTCGAGATCGACGCCGCGCAGACGCCGCGCTCGCTCGACGACGTCGCCGCCGCGGCGATCAACACCAACTACGCCGCCCAGGCCGGCCTCAACCCGAACAAGGACGCCATCCTGATCGAGGACCCGCAGGGCCCCTACGTCAACGTCATCGCCGTGCGCAGCGTCGACAAGGACAAGCCGTGGGTGAAGATCCTGGTCGACAGCTACCGCTCGCCCGAGGTCAAGGCGTTCATGCTCGACAAGTTCAAGGGCGCCCTGCTGCCATCGTGGTGAGTCGTCCCAAGCGATCGCGTCGCGCGCTCAGCGCACGAAGGTGTTGCGCGCGCGGCGCGAGAGCATGAAGTAGGTCCCGCCCACGACGCACACGACGATCGGCAGCGCGACCGCCCACCACGGCAGCCGCATGTAGCTGGCGTCGGTGAGCGGGGCGTCGTCGGCGAGGATTGCCAGTGCCGCCAGCGCCAGCAGCCACAGGCAATTGGCAAGGCGCGCGCGCTTCGAGCGCCTGAAGTGCGGCCACAGCAGGGCGAGCGCCAGCACCGCCAGGATGGCCAGGGCCACCGGCAGCACCACGAGCCCGTAGTGCAGGATCCCGGGGTCGCGTTCGAGCACCTTGAAGAGCTCGATGAGGCCCGCGCCGCCCAGCAGGCCAAGCAACGCCGCGAACACCAGCAGCACCAACGGCCAGACGATCAGCCAGCCGCCCAATCCCTGCGGCGGCGGACGCGGTGCGGGCTGCGGCGCGGACTGCGGCGCGGGTGCCGGCGTCGGCGGCGCGGGCTGCGGCGCCAGCACGGGCGGTGGCGGCGTCGATCCAGGTGGCGGCGCCATGACTGGAACGATGACTGGCGCGACCGGTGGCGAAGGCGCGACCGGCGCCGGTCGCGACGGATCGCGCGTGTCGCCAACCCAGGAGTCCTCGGGCGCGGGCACCGGCACGGGCTCTGGTCGTATCGCCTGCGACGCCTCGACCGGGGCATAGAGCGACGGCAGGCCGCCGCGACCGGCGGCGAAGGCGACGGCGCGCAGCACCGGGACCGTGATCGACTTGCGGATGCCAAGATCGACGTCGACGCGCTGGGCGTGGCGATCGATCTCGAGCTCGACCTGGTCGGCCCGCGCCGTCGCGAGCGCGCGCACAGCCCCGTTGTCGTAGGCGATGCCCAGCAGGCGCAGCTGCCGGTTGTGGCCGTGCATCGCATCGGCGAGCAGCGCCAGCACCTTGCGCCGATCCGCGAAGCCCTCCGCGCCCAGGCGCGCGTAGAGGCTCGCGAGCGCTTTCGCCAACGTATCGTGGATGTCCTCGGCCATGGCCCGACAACCTACCGCGCGGGCAGGCGCCGACAAGGCCAGATTGCTTGAAGCTCTCAATACGGCAAGGGGTCCAGATGACCCTGCCGGTCAGCGCAGCGGGATCGTCGCGCCGAAATAGACGCTGCCGCGCGACGGCGCCGGATAGGGCGCCGGATAGACCGGCTGCGGTGCGTAGTATGGCGGCGGCGCGGGCACGATATAGACCGGCTGCACCGGCACCACGACGACGGCCCTGGGCTTCCAGCGCTTGCCGCGTCCGCCCTCGCCGCCTTCGCCACCCTCGGCGGTCGTGGCCAGCGCCGCCGCCGTGGAGATCACGCCGACCAGCAGAGTCGCCTTCTTGACGACGGACATTCCCGGCTCCCCAATTGTTGCGGCATGAAGCTGCGGATCGATTGGGGCCGAATTGAGCCGGCTGGCCCAAACGCGTTCGCGATCACAACTTTCCCACAACGATGACGGCAGGATGACCGACCTTCCCTTCGCCAGCGCGCTGCCCGACATCGTCTTCCCCGCCGCCGTGTCGGGGCGCGGCATGGCCAGCCTCTCCTTCCTCTTCCAGCTCGAGCTGAGCCAGTGGTGGACGCCCGAGCGCCTGCGCCGGGGCCAGGAGACGCAGCTGCGCCGGCTGCTGGCGCATGCCGACGCCCACGTGCCGTTCTGGCGCGGCCGCCTCGGTGCACTGATCGACGCGCCCGACAGCGAGACCTTCTGGGCAGGTTGGCGCGCGCAGTCGTTGCTCGGCCGCCGCCAGATCCAGGAGGCCGGCGAGACGCTGATCGCCGAGGCGATGCCCGACGGCCACGGCGATCTCGCCGAGATCTTCACATCAGGCTCGACCGGCAAGCCGATCCGCGCCGTGCGCTCGGACCTGTGGGAGCTGCTGTGGAGCGCCTTCACGGTGCGCGAGCATCTGTGGCATCGCCGCGATCTCTCGGCCAAGCTCGCCGCCATCCGCACCTCGACCAGGGGCAAGGCGCTGTGGCCGGCGGGCGAGCGCCTCGAGCAGTGGGGCTTCTCGACCGGCGACATCTTCGCCACCGGTCCCTGCGTCGGCCTCAACATCACCACGCCGGTCGAGCAGCAGCTCGAATGGCTGGCGCGCGAAGAGCCCGACTACCTGCTGACGCATCCCACCATGCTCGATCGCCTGCTGCGCGCCGGCGGCGGCTTCAGGCCGGCGCGGCTGAAGCAGGTGCTGACCATCTCCGAGATCCTGGCGCCCGGCCTGCGCGCGCTGTGCCGCGAGCGCTGGGGCGTGCCAGTGATCGACACCTACTCCGCGCGCGAATGCGGCTATCTCGCTTTCCAATGTCCGGATCACGAGCACTATCACCTGCAGGCCGAGAGCGCGCTGGTCGAGATCCTCGACGAGGCGGGCGAGCCGGCGGCACCCGGCGCGATCGGCCGCGTGATCGTCACACCGTTGCACAACCTCGCCATGCCGCTGCTGCGCTACGACATCGGCGACTATGCCGAGACCGGCGACGCGCCCTGCCCCTGCGGCCGTGGCCTGCCGGTGATCAGGCGCATCCTGGGCCGCCGGCAGAACCTGCTGCGCCTGCCCGACGGCGGCGAGCGCTGGCCGCTCCTGTCCTCCGGCGACATCGGCGCGTTGCTGGCGCTGGCGCCGATCCGCCACTACCAGGTGGCGCAGGTCGCGCCCGACCGCATCGAGCTGCGCCTGCAGACCGCGCGCGCCCTGGCCGAGGTCGAGGTCGCGCATGTGCTCGAATGGGCGCGGCGCAAGTTCGGCGCCGAGTTCCGCATCGATCTCGCCTTCCCGCCCGCGCTCGAACGCAGCGCGGCCGGGAAGTTCGAGGATTTCGTGTCGCTGCTCTAAGCGTTCGGATTCGCGAAATCTGCGGTCGGGTCTCGGTTCGCCTTTGGCCAATATTTCTCCATTTCGAAAAATTATAGTTGACTTAATTTTCTGAATATAAGAAAGTCCTGACGTGCCGGCGGTTTCCCCTCGTTGTCCTGCCGCCGGCCAGAGGGGACAGGGGTCCCGGGCATCACCTCCCCACGCCCGGGACCCCGATGTCCCCTCCCGCTTCTCCCCCCGCGACGCGACACGGAGCGCTGCCATGCGTGAGACCGATCGGGCGGCCATGACCGCCAGGCTGGAGGCGCTGGAGCGCATGATCGAGGCGATCTGGGCCAGCGCCCCGGCGCGCGGCGAGCTGCACGACGCCGCCGACAAGGACGCCGCCGGCCGACTGAGCCAGCTGCTGCTGCAGGCCGCCACCGAAGCCGCCCGGCTGCGCGCGCGCCTGCGCCTGCCGACGCCGATGGAGCGCGCCGAGGCCGCCTGCGTGCCGCTGGCGCCGCGCTGAGCCCCGCCGAGCCACGATGCGCGCGTCCGCACCGGCGCCGGCCCCCGCGGTCCTTGCCTATGCCACCGCGCGCCGCGCCGAGCTCTTCGTGCTGCTCGACAGCCTCGCGCACAGCCGCCGGCGCGGCTTCGTGCCCTTCGAGCGCCGGCTGCTGCCGCTGACGCTCGACACCATCCGCCGGCTCAACCGCTTCGCCCCGCTGGCGCTGCCGTGACCCTGCTCGACCGCCTCGACCTGCCGATGGGCCTGCGCGCGCGCATCGCCTCGGTAACCGGCGGACACGGCGCGCCGATCGCGGTCGCGATCCGTCACGGCCAGTGGTGCGAGGGCCTCGAGCAGGCGATCGACGACGCCGTCGTCGCGGCGCTGGGCGGCCACGATGGCCTGGTGATCGAGGAGCGCGCGCCGCCGGCCGACGCGCCCCATCCGGCGCCGCTGCGCAGCGACGAGCGCCAGTTTCTCACCTCGCGCGCCTGGCTCGGCCTGCGCTACCGCGTGCTGAAGAAGTACGGCGCGCGCTGCCAGTGCTGCGGCCGCGGCGCGAAGGAC
This sequence comes from Reyranellaceae bacterium, assembly GCA_050183765.1. Taxonomy (GTDB): domain Bacteria; phylum Pseudomonadota; class Alphaproteobacteria; order Reyranellales; family Reyranellaceae; genus JAFAZJ01. The sequence continues at coordinate 42,139 of JBFXAZ010000023.1, forward strand.
GGCGCGGTCATCCAGGTCGACCACATCAAGCCGCGCTGGCTGCACCCCGAACTGGCGCTGCGTGCCGACAACCTCCAGGTGCTGTGCCGCGACTGCAATCTCGGTAAGGGCTCGACCGATACCACCGACTGGCGGCCGAGGCGGGTGGTGATGGCGGGACGCAGGTGATCTATCTTTCTATATCTGTCTTTCCTTGTGATCTAATTTAATAGATCGATTCCTTGCGAATCGCCTCGCTTTTGATCTATAAATATAGATCATACCGGCATACTGATATCGAATAACAGATCATGCCCCAGGACGCGAAGCAGATCGCCGAGACGCTGCGCCAGGCCCGCCGGGCCAGGGGCCTGAGCCAACGCGCGCTCAGCCAGCGTGCCGGCGTGCCGCAGGGCCACATCTCCAACATCGAGCGCGGCGCCGTCGATCTGCGGCTCAGCAGCCTCGTGGCGATCGCCCGCGTGCTCGACCTGGAGCTGGCGCTGGTGCCGCGCAAGAGCCTGCCCGCCGTGCAGTCGATCGTGCGCAGCGTCACGGCCGGGGCGCTAACGCCTGCGCTGAAGCCGCAACCCGCCTACAGCCTGGACGACGAGCCGGAGGACGACGATGCCTGACGTCGCCGTCCTCGACGTGCTGCTGCATGGCCTGCCCATCGGCACGCTCACGCGGGTCGGCGGCGATCGCATCCTGTTCGCCTTCAACGATGCCTATCTCGAGGACACCGGCCGCCCGGTGCTCAGCCTCGCCTTCAAGGACCGATTCGGCGGGCTGATCGCCGACATCCCGCCGACCCGCACGCGCCTGCCGCCGTTCGTCTCGAACCTGCTGCCCGAGGGGCCGATGCGCGCCTATCTCGCCGGGCTGGCCGGCGTGAAACCGGTGCGCGAGTTCTTCCTGCTGTGGGTGCTGGGTATGGATCTGCCCGGCGCCGTCACCATCCGGCCCGCCGACGGCGAGGCCTGGCCGCCCGATGCCGCCGGCGACGACGACGAGGATCGGACCGCCGTGCGCGAGCGCCGGGCGCTGCGCTTTTCGCTGGCCGGCGTGCAGCTGAAATTCTCGGCGGTCGTGGACGCCAGCGGCGGCCTGACGATTCCGGTGAAGGGCGTCGGCGGCTCGCAGATCGTCAAGCTGCCCTCGGCGCGCTTCGCCGGCGTGCCGGAGAACGAGTTCTCGATGATGACGCTGGCGCGGCTGGTCGGCATCGACGTGCCCGACGTGCGGTTGATCGACATCAAGGACATCGCCAACCTGCCGCGCGACATCGGCACGCTCGAAGGCGAGCGTGCGCTGTCGGTCGCGCGCTTCGACAGGCTGTCCGACGGCACGGCGGTGCATATCGAGGATTTCGCCCAGATCTTCGGCGTCTATCCCGAGGCCAAGTACGAGCGGGCGAGCTACCGCGGCATCGCCTCGGTGATCGCCACCGAGGGCACGCAGGCCGACACCGCCGAATTCATCCGCCGCCTGGTCTTCACCACGCTGATCGGCAACGCCGACATGCACCTCAAGAACTGGTCGGTGATCTATCCCGACCGGCGCCACGCGCAGCTGGCGCCGGCCTACGATCTGGTCTCGACCGTCGCCTTCCTGCCCGACGACAAGGCGGCGCTGACCTACAGCCGCGCCAAGCGCTTCGACGCGCTCGACGCGGACGAGCTCGTCCACCTGGCGTCAAAGGCCCGTCTGCCCGAGCGGCTGGTGCTGGACGCCGCGCGCGAGACGGTGACGCGGTTCCACCAGCACTGGCGGGCGCAGAAATCGCATCTGCCGCTGCCGCGCGCGGCGGCGCGCGCCATCGACGCGCATCTCGGGAAGTTGCCGATCGTGCGGTTGGGCTGAGGCTCAGCTGCCCATCATCGAGGCGGCGACGGTGGCGACGGTGGTCACGCCGATCAGGGTGAGGCTGGCGACGACGACGCTGGCGGTGCCCATCGCCTGCAGGGCGCGGCGCGCCAGCGGCGGCTTGCGCGGCGGACAGGTGATCGCCAGCACGCGCAGGTATTCCGACACCTGCCACATCGCCTCGGTGCCCTGGCGGAAGGTGACGGTGTCGCCCGGCCGCAGGGTCCAGACGCGATGGTTCTCGTCGATCACGCCGCCCGTGCCTTCGACCACGTGCACGACCTCGTCGGCATCGTAGTGGCGGCGGAAGCGACCCACTGAATAGTCGCGCAGGCCCACCTCGGTGCCGTCGCCGGCATGCTCGAGCGGCGCGCGGCGCGCGACCGGATCGCCCGACAGAACATCGTTCTCGGCGATGATCTCGACCTTGAAATCGGCAAAGGCCGGATCGTGGAACTGCAATGGCAGTTGCCCAGTGCTCCGACGTTTCATAATGCCAGACCCCGAATATATCTCAAAGTATGCGATTAATTCTGCGCTATAAGGGAATGAATGTAAATCAGGATTTTATTCAACTTGGACCATCCCTTTAATTGGTGCGGCCGCCCGCCCGCAGCCACGATCGCTGGTGCGCCCGCAGGATTTCCCGTCTTGACGGCGCCGGCCTGGCTATAGAACAAATAGAGAACATTCATGCCGGGAGGGGTCGTGGGATGGATCGCGTGGCGTTCATTGAGCATTTCCGGATCGTCATCCTGGTCGAGGTGCTGCTGAAGATGGGCTCCCGCCTGTCGCCGGATCCGCAGGCGGAAGCGCAGGCGGCCTATCAGGCGTTCATCCGCGCCGGCGGCGAGACGAGCCTCACGCCGGCATCCTTCGTCGCCGCCGTCGCGCCCCAGCTCGCCAGCCTGTTCTGCACCTGGCAGCGCGGCCGGCGCGTCGATGCCGCGGAGATGGCCGGTGTCGTCTTCGACGGCCTGACGCGCGCCGGCGCGAGCATCGGCCGGCGCGGTTGAGGATTCATCCGATTTGGCAAGCAGTTGCCACCAAAGCGGACTATATCAAGGGCCTAGGCGCTGTTTTGTAATTGCTTGCATTCATGATGAGTGATATATCACTGATATTACACGTTAATTTCCGCAATTAATTTTCAGACATTGGATTTCACATGAAGAATTTCATTGTCCGCCATTTCGCGGCGGGTGCGCTGGCTGCCTGTGTCGTCGCCGGTGCGATCGTCCCGACTGTCAGCCACGCCACCGATGCCCCCGACCAGAGCCGCCGCCTCGAGGAGACGGTGCGCGCCTTCGACGAGATGGCGATGAAGGTCAACGGATCGCGCGCCCAGGAGCTGGCGCGCTGGGCCGGCACGATCTACCTGGCGATCTCCGATGCGCCGGGCATGGAGCGCGTCGCCGGCGAGGCCGAGCGCATGGTGCGCGCCCTGGCCTCGGTCGCCCGGGTCAACGTCGAGCGCGTGCCGGCGAGCGACCCGCGCCGCAACTTCTACATCAAGGCCAGCAGCCGCGATTCGAGCGGCCGCAACCCCTGCTTCTCGGCCGTCGATTGGGACGATTGGGGCCGCATGGCCACCGTCGAGGTCAACGTGAACCTGAGCAACCATTCGAGGCTCACGCGCTGCATCAACCACGAGGTGCTGCACGGCTTCGGCCTGCGCTCGCACCCCGCGACCGCCTTCTCGGTGCTGAGCTATCACTACGCCAACCAGGCGAGCCTGACCGAGACCGACCACGTCGTCCTGTCCACGCTGTATGACAGCCGCGTGCCGGTCACCGGCCGGATGGACGTCATCGCCCGCGCCGCCTGCGGCGTGCTGGCCGAGAAGCTGAACATGACCGCCGAGGCCGCCGAGCCGGTCTGCGCGCGGCGCACGCAGCCCTCGCGCGGCGGCCTGTTCGCCTCGCTGGGCCAGAACGGCGAGCGCGAGAAGATCGGGCAGTAAGCGCAGTACGCGTCGTCCCGGCCGGTCCGCCGGCCGGGATCGCTTCCCTTCGGCCGACGGCCTTCGCCGACGCCCATCGATGCCGAGAGTGGTTGCCCGCTCATTGGCCGTCTGATCAGCCTCGAGAACTCGCGCGCTCGCTGCCGTACACCACCGACAGCGTCATCAAACCGACCTATCTACGCGCCCGACGTGAGCGTTGTCGCGCGCCCGAAGCGACGCCCCAAGGCAACGCCCTGCCCTGCTTGCCGTTATCGATGACGCCGTTCCCTTTCGGAGCCACGTCATGCAGGACACATCGCACAAGAGGCGCCCGCCGGCCGCGCACGAGGACGCCTACCGCAACGATCCCCCGGTCGAGGACCTGCCGAAGACGGGCGAGAAACGTCCGCAGAAGCGCTCGCCCAAGGACCTGACCGCGGGCCACCGCGACGAGCATCGGCACCGGCCGGGCAAGGAGTCGCGAGACGAATCGTGATCGCCGGCGCGGACGTCATCCGCCGCAGGAACCTGATCGTCGCCACCCTGATCGGCGCGGCGATCATCGCCGTCGCGCTGGGCGGCGTCGGCGGCGTGGTTTGGCTGCTGGCGGGATGAGGACCTGCCGCGTCGAGGTCGAGGCCGACGCGGCTCTACTTCTTCTTCTCCCGCGCACCACCCGGGCCGTCGCCCATATCGACGTCGAAGTCGAGCCCGCCCTGCGGCGGGCCGAAGACCGGCCCGCCCTGGAACTGGCCGACGAATTGCTGGCTCTGCAGATAGGCGGCGGTGCTCTGCGATGTGGATGTGGATGTGGATGTCGAGCCGCCGCAGCCTGCGCCGATCTGGCAGCCATTGAAGGTCAGGGCGGCGTTGCCGGCGTCGGCGCGCACCAGCGCCGCCGCGCCCGGGCCGCCGATGCTCGCGAGGCCGGTGAAATCGCGCGTCAACGGGCTGAAGGTCGATTCGGTGGCGGCGATGTCGGCCACGCTGCCCTCGAGGGTCGCCTTGTTGCTGCTGCCGTAGACGCCCAGCAGGCCGAAGGCCGCGACGCTCGAGCCGCCGGTGAAGCTGGCGCTGATGGCGCCGAGATAGACCGTGCTGCCGGCGCCGCTGAAGCCGCTGCCCAGGCTCACCGTGCCGCCGGTGAGGCTGCCGAGCGCGAAGCCCGCCGTGCCGGATGCCGGCGTCGGCGCGCTGAACACGCCGCCCAATGCCGTGCCCGGCGTCGCGCCATAAAGAGAGGCCGCCGTCGCGCCGCTGAGGTCGATCACCAGCAGCCGCGCGCCCGCCAGGGTATTGGCGGCGGCGCCGTCGAGCGCGATGCCGCCGGTCGTGTTCGCCGCCGTGCGCCGGTAGACGATCATGCCCTTGTCCGAGCTCACCGCGCCCTGGATCAGGATGTCGCCGCCCGCAGCCGCGAGGTCGACGGCGAAGCCGCCGGCGTTGTTGCCGGTATTCGCCGTGATGCCGGTCTGGCCGGCGACCAGCGCGTTACCGGCCAGCGTCCCCGCCTGCACCGTGACGCCCAGGCTGTTGGTGAACAGGAACGAGGTTGCCGCCGCGCCGGCGACGGCGCCGCTCACCGCGTTGCCGGTGGCGCGCAGATCCACCATGCCGGCATCGGCTACGGCCAGCAGCGCGCCGGCGGTGATGCCGCCCTTGCCGCCCTGCACGATGTCGCCGGTGAGCGCCTGCACCGCGCTCAGCGCGCTGCCGCTGTCGATCGGGCCGTCGAGCGTGATCGCGCCGCCATTGCGGATGGTGACGCCGCCGCGTGCGGTGACGCCGCCCTTGTCGCCGAGCGCAAGCGCGCCGGTGTTGCGCAGGCTGAAGGCGCCGGCGCCCAGCGATACCGAGCCCAGCCCGCTCACCGCGTTGGTCGCGACATCGAGCGACGCGCCGCCGTCCGTGGTGGTCAGCTCCAACATGCCCGCGGTGACGACGCCGGCGCCGTTCTGCGTGATGGCGTTGCCGCTGCCCGTGGTGGTCAGCGACACGCTGCCGGCACCACCGTTCAGCGCATCGTTGATCGCCAGCGCGCCTGATGTCGTGAGCGTGACGCCGCCGCTCGCCGCTACCGCGCCGCTGATCGTCAAACCACCCGCGTCGATCAGGCTGAGCGCCCCCTTGCCCAGCGACGCCGCGCCGAGGTTGGTGATGGCATTGGTCTGATCGAGCGTCGCATCGGCGTCGCTGGTGCTCAGCGTCAGCGTGCCCGCGGTGATCGTGCCGGCGCTCTGCGTGATCGCCTTGCCGCTGCCCGTCGTCGCCAGCGAGACCGTGCCGGCGCCGACATCGATCGAGTGGCCCAGCGACAGCGCGTCGCCCGACTGCAGCGTCGCGCCGGTGCCGGTGATCGTGCCGCCGAGGTTGAGCGAGCTCGCCGCGCTGAGCGACACCGTGCCCGATGTCGCCGCGAGCGCCGCGGTCGTGGTGATCGCCCCGCTCGTGTTGGTGAAGGCGAGGCCGCCATTGGCGACGATGCCGTAGTCGCCGACGGTCAGGCCGCCGGCCGCGTCGGTCTTGAGCGCGAAGGCGCCGGCGCCCAGCGAGACCGTTCCGAGATAGGTCACGACGTTGGTCGCGGTATCGAGCGTCGCGCTGGCGCCCTGGGTGATGAGGTCGAGGAAGCCCGACGTGATGACGCCAGCGGCGCCCTGGGTGATGGTGCTGGCGGATCCGCCGGTGGTCGACAGCCGGACCGGGTTGTCCGGCACGCTGATCGGCGCGTTGATCACCATGGCGCCGGTGTTCTGCAGGATCACCCGGCCCGCCGACACCGCGCCGCTCACCGTGAACGTCGCCACGTCGGTGCTCATGATCAGGCTGTCGACGGTGCTGGCGCCCAGCCCGCTCACCAGGTTGGTCGCCGTCGTGAGGTTGACGCTGCCGCCGTTGGTCGACAGCGTCAGCGTGCCGGCCGTGATCGTGCCGGCGGCGGTCTGCGTGATGCCGTTGCCCGCGCCGGTGACGCTCAGCGATACCGTGCCCGCGCCGCCGTCGATCGCCTGGTCGAGCGCCAGCGCGTCGCCGGACTGCAGGCTGACGCCGACGCCGGTGATGCCCGCGGCGAGGGTGAGCGCGCCCGCCGCGCTGAGCGACACCGCGCCCGATGCCGACGCGAGCGCGCCCGACGTGGTGATGGAACCGGTCGTGTTGGTGACGGCGAGGCCGCCTTTGGCGGTGATGCTGGCGCTGTTGACCGTGAAGCCGGCAGCGGCGGCGGTCTTGAGCGCGAAGGCGCCGGTGCCGATCGACACCGTGCCGATGGCGGCCACCGCGTTGGTGACGCTGTCGAGCGTGACGTTGGCGTTGCCGGTCGTGATGTTCAGCGTGCCCGCCGTGATCGCCGCGCTCTGGGTAATGGCGTTGCCGGTGTCCGAGGTGATCAGCGACAGGGTGCCGGCGCCGACGTTGATCGTGCCGTTGATCGCCAGCAGGCCGCCGGTGTTGATGGTGACGCCGCCCGCCGTCACCGGCCCGCTCACCGCCAGCCCGACCGTCTCCAGCACGTTGAGCGTGCCGGTTCCCAGCGACACGGCGCCGAGGCTGGTGATGTTGGTGAAGCCGTTGAAGATCGTCGCGTTGGCGTTGGTAGTCGTCAGGTTCACGGTTCCGGCGGTAAGGCGCCCGCTGACGTCGATCACATTGCCGCTGCCGGTCGTGGTCAGCGACACCGTGGCCGAGCCGGCATTGATGGTCGAGGACGCGTTCAGTACGCCCGAGGTGCTGATTGCGATTCCTCCCGTGGCGGTCATGAGCCCGGTGATGCTCAGCCCGCCGGAATCCAGCAGGCTCAAGGTGCCGCTGCCCAACGCCGCCTTGGTCAGGCTGGTCACGGCGTTTGTCGCGCCGTTGAGCACGGCGCTGGCGTTGGTGGTTGTGAGCGACAGGGTGCCGCCGCTGATTGCGCCGGTCTGCGTGATGCCGTTGACACCGGTCAGGGTGACCGAGCTGCTGCTGCTGATGCTGCTGCCGATGAACAGGGCGCCCACGCTGGCGTTCAGGGTCAGCGCCGAGGCGCTGATCGCGCCGGTCGTGCTGAACGTCGCGACGCCGCTCCTGACGCTCAGCACGCCGGCGCTCGACGACGCGCCGAGATTGGTCACCATGTTGGTGGCCGTCGACAGGTTGGCGTTGGTCTTCGAGTTCAGCGTCAGCGTGCCGGCGGTGACGATTCCGGCGCTGGTCTGGGTGATGGCGCCCGGATTGGCGGTCGTCGTAAGCGCGACGGTGCCGGCGCCCGCGTCGAGCGCGGCCTGGAGGGACAGCGGGCCGCTGGTGTTGAGCGTGATGCCGCCGCTCGCCGAGACCGCGCCGCTCACCGTGATGCCGCCGACGCTGACCAGGCTGAGCGCGCCGCTGCCCAGGCCCGACGCGCCGAGATTGGTGACCACGTTCGCCGCGTTGGTCAGGGTCGCATCGCCGCCCGCCGTGCCGACGTTCAGCGTGTTGACGGCGATGGCGGCGCTCTGGGTGATCGTGCCCGTCGCCGTCGTCAGCCCGGCGTTGAGCGCCAGCGTACCGCTGGTGCCGCTGATCGCGCCGTTGATGGCGATGCCGGCGTCGGCGTTGAACGTCAGCTTGTTGGCCGTGGTCCAGGTGACGGCGCTCGCCACCGTGATGGTGCCGCTGTCGCCGCCCGGATCGGATGTCGAGACCATGGCATCGGTGCCGCCATTGAGCGTGCTGGCGAGCGAGGTCGCCAAGGTCGCGTCGACCGTGACGTTGACCGGGTCGAGCAGCCACAGGCCGGCCTGGCCCAGCGGCGCGCTGGCGCTCACCGAGGCGCCGGTCAGGATCGAGAGCGTCTGCTTGCCCGAGGTCTCGACGAAACCGCCGTCGCCGCCCTGCGCGCCGCCGCGCGCCTCGATCGTGCCGGCGAAGACCGTGGTGTTGTCGGCCCACACCACGACGGTGCCGCCACTGCCGTGGCCGGTGGCGTTGGCGGTGATCACCGCGCCCTTGTCGACCGACGTGCTCTGCGCATTGGCGATCGGGCCGGCACCCTGCCTGCCGCCGCCGATCAGCACCGTGCCGCCGCCGCTCGCGCCATTGGCGTTGATGCGCGCCGTCGACTGCACCTGGACCTTCGTCCCGCTCGCCGTGACCGTGCCGCCCTTGCCGGTCGCGCTGGAGACGTCGACATCGCCGCCGAAGACGACCGCGCCGCCCTCGATGCTGACCGTCGTCGCCTTGACCATGCCCTGCACGTTGGTGATCGAATCGACCACGCCGCGCGCTGTGGCGGCGGTGATGCTCACCGAGCCGCCGGGCGCGTTGATCGTGCCGGTGTTGGTGGCTTTGGTTGCGACCTTGGTCGCCGGGCCGATCTGCAGGCCCAGCAGGCCGTCGCCCGCGAGGTCGACGGTCAGCGTCTCGGCGCCGCCGATGGTGACGCGGCCGAGCCGGGCGTTGATCACGCCGTGATTGGCGGCGTTGGGACCGACGAGGCCCACCAGCCCGCCCTCCTTCACCGTGATCGTGCCCTGGTTGATCACGGCGGCGTCGGGATTGGCCGAGGCCCGGTCGAAGGCGACGGTGCCGCCGGCCATGAAGGTCTGGACGTTGCCGACATTGGCCGTGGCGGCGATCAGCGAATGGACGTTGACCTGCGCGCCGCCGCCGAAGGTCACGCCCGACGGGTTGATCAGGATGATCTGGCCGTTGGCGTTGAGCTGGCCGTTGATCAGCGACGGGTCGGGGCCGATGACGCGGTTGAGCGTCACCGACGAGGCGCCGGGCTGGATGAAGTCGACGCGCGCGCCCGCGCCGATGCTGAAGCTCTGCCAGTCGATGACGCCGCGAGCGGTCGTCTGGTTGACGGTGAGCTGGGTCGAGGAGTTCTGGGTGATCGTCGCCGAGCCGCCGACGACGACGCCACCGGTCGGCGTCTGCCCCATGACGGGCGTCGCGAACGAGAACAGGCCGGTGCCGACCATGGCCGCGAAGGCGGTCGAGGCCAGCAGGCCGCGCCGGTCGAGGCGCGGGGTCGTGCCGGAAAGTCGTACGCGCCGATGCGCGGGGCGCTGCCTGGTCATCGTCTGCTGCTCCTGCGCGGCGTAAATCGACGCCGCGGCTTTCGTCTCAAAATCTCGTGGTGGCCTTGAAAAACGCGGCCCAGGGATCGAGCGGCGTCGCCGCCGCGCCGTCGACGCGCAGATCGAGCCGGCGCACCAGCTCGATCTCCAGCATGATGTGCTCCAGCAGGCTGGCGCGCACGCCCAGGCCGACCGAGCGCGCGGTGATCGCCGGCGCCTCGCTCGCCAGCAGGTTCCACACGCGCCCGTAATCGAAGAAGGCATAGAACTGCAGCGGCAGGGCGCGGGCCGGATCGAGATCCGACGCCGGCGTGCTCCAGCCGACGCCGCCCGGCGGCACCAGCACGTTGAGCTGCAGCTCGATCGAGGCGGCGAAGCCGCGATCGCCGCTGACCTCGCCGAAATAGTAGCCGCGGCCGAAACGGTCGCCGCCGAGGAAGAACTTCTCGCTCGCCGGCAGCACGTCGCCGGTCAACTGGCCGCTGAGCGAGCCCACGACGCCCAGCACGAAATTGTTGGCCGCCCAGATCTGCTGGCGGCGCGCCAGCTCGGCCTGCACCTTGAAGAAGCCGGGATCGGAGCCGGCGCGTGCCATCAACGGATCGCCCGCGGCGCTGGCGCCGAGGATGCTCAGACCCTTGCTGAAGCGGATGGTCGCGGTGTTGGCGCCGTTGAAGTCGTCGCGATAGCTGCCGTCGAAGCCGAAGCGCAGGATGCGCAGATGCGTGGCGTTGAGCCGGCCGGTATTGGCGTCGACCAGCGAGCGGTAGTACTCGAACTGGCCGTTGACCGAGAGGTTGGCCTGGCGCGTGCGGATGATCGGATACATGCCGCCGATGCCGAACAGCGTGAGGTTGCCGGCATAGCCGATGGCCGCGATCGGGCCGCTGGGATTGACGAAGCCCTTGGCCGCCCAGGCGCGGATGCGCGCGCCCTCCGAGCCGACCAGGAACGAGCCGTTGACCTGGAAGTAGTTGCTCTCGCCGCTGAAGGTGGTGAACTGCATCGCCTCCAGACGCTCGCCCAGCGACGTGAACGAGCTCACGCCGCCCAGCAGGAAGCTCTGCAGCGGCCCGGTGAAGCGCGAGCCGCGATTGTCGAGCGCATAATAGGCGTCCCACGCCTTGCGGCTGAGCTCGACCGCCAGCTCCGCCTCGCCCGGCTGCTTGCCCGGCCGCAGCACCGCCTTGGCGTTGATGCCGGGGATGTCCTCGGTCAACAGCAGGTAGCGCTCGACGTCGCGCAGGTTCACCGCCTGCCCGCCCCTGCCGATCTTGGCGAGATAGGCGCGCGCCTGCTCGATCACTGGCCCGACGTCGCCATCGACCACGACATGGGCGATGCTGCCCTCGTAGGCGCGCAGGCGGATGCGCCCGTCGGCGACGCGCTGCGGCGGGACCACCACGGTGGCGAGGAAGTAGCCGTCGTCGCGGTACTTGCGCTGGATCGCGGCCGCCAGGGCGAAGATGTCGGCCGCCGTCACCTTCTTGCCGATCAGCGGCGCGATCAGCGGCTCGAGATCGGCGGGCGAATAGACCGTGTTGTGCTCGACCGTGATCGCCGTCGGCGAGATCGGGATCTTGTCCGCACCCACAGGCGCGGCCGTGCCGCCCGGCGTCGCCGGCCCGGGGATCACGCCGGGCTCAACCGGCACGGGCGCCGGCCGCTGCAACGGCTGCGGCGGCGTCTGCAAGGGCGCGACCTGGGCATGAGCGGCACCGGACAGTAGCGCCACCGATACCATCAGCCGGAACAGCAGCTTACACGCGATCTTGCGCCCTCCGGGATCTGCCCCCAACGCCACAACGCCCCTCGGACCCGAGTTCGTTCACTCTCTCTGCTGATGGTAGATCAGAAGGCTGACAAAATCTCCCGGGAAGTGCGCCGCTGGGCGCCGTCTGCCCGGGATATTGGTCCACATTGGTTGTGACGCCCGGGACGCCGCAGCGCCCTCAATAACTCGGCCTGGTCGAGAACGGCGTGAGCTGCAGTTCGTGGGTCCAGCACGAGCGGTCCTGGGTGTGCAGGTACCAGAAGGCCTCGGCGATCTTCACCGGGTTGATGATCAGGTCGGGCCGGTTCTGCAGGCGCGGCATGGCGCGCGTGCCGGGCGAGTCGATGGTGCCGTCGATGACGATGTTGGCGACGTGCACGCCGTGCTCGGAATACTCCTCGGTCAGCACCTGCGCCAGCGTGCGCATCATGACGCGCGGGTAGTACAGCGACTGGCCGGTCATGCGCTTGCGCCCGCGCAGGGAGCTCGCGTTGTTGGAGAAGAAGAACGAGCCGGCGTTCTTCTTGCGCATCGCCGGCAGCACCTCCTTGGCCACCAGGAACGGACCGCGCGAGGCGATGTGCTGGGCGGTGTCGAACATCTCGACCGGGATGTGCTCGAGCAGCTCCTTCTCCGGCGGCAGGTCGCGGCCCTCGAGGTAGCCGGCGTTGTAGACCACCACGTCGGGATCGCCCGCCTCCTGGCGGATGGTGGCGAATGCCTTCGACACTGAATCCTGCGACGACAGATCGAGCTCGACGATCATGCCCTCGTTGCCCTGCGCCTTGATCGCCTGAGCCAGGGCTTCGGCATTGGCGGCGGCGCGCGTGGTGATGACGGTGAAGAAGCCCTCCTGCGCGAATTTCTGCGCGATCGCGCCGCCCACACCCCAGCGCACGCCCACCGGCAGGGCGCTGTCGTCGATCGCCTTGCCGTGGATCAGCTTGGTGTTGCGCCCGTCCGACTGCCACTTCGACGTGGCGCCGATCACCACCGCGACCGGCTTGCCCTTCGTGTTCTGCATGACGGCGTCCCTTCCTTCTCGCGAATCTTATGTGAGCCTGTACTGTCTTTGAAAGAACGCCGAGTGCAGGCCGCCTTCGGGCGGCCTGGCGGCGATGTGCTGGGTGGTCTGCGAGCGATCGGAATTGTTGCCTGCCACCATCATCACGACGTGATTGACCGGCATGGTCCGGATCGTGCCGTCCCGCAGCAGCGCCTCGAAGATCGCCTCGGGCTGGCCCTCGGGCGCTTCGGTCCAGAAGCGCAGGGCCTTGAGCATGCTCTGCGTCGCGGCGTCAAATGCGCGGTAGTCGCCGGTGACGTAGTGGGTGCCCAGGGTCTCGATGCGCGCGATGCAGATCGGCTCGCCGGCGCTGGCCGGATCCTCGGCGCTGTGGTCGGTGTGCAGGCCGTGCGGCTGGGGCACGGTGAAGCGGCCATAGGCGTAGTGGCCCTTGCGGTAGCGCGCCGGCGGCACGAGCACGCGCATCATCGCATCGACGTCGCCGTTGTAGAGCCGCGCGTGCAGCGCCATCGCATCCGGCCTGCCGCTGCCGAAGTTCCGCGTCATCCAGTCGTCGTCGACATAGGCCGTCTCGACATCTTCGAACCGCATCGCATGGTCGAAGATCGCCTTGGTCGCCGCGTCGCGGAAGCGCGCGATGGGCAGCGGCAGGCAGGTCTGCGCGTCGCGATCGTCGAAATTCGCGTGCAGGCGCTCGATCACGGCCCATTGGTCGGGCGTGAAGGCGACGGGCTCCAGGATGCGCAAGCCACCCTGCAGCGCCGCCCACGCCTGACGCAGCGCTGTCACCGCCGCCAGCCCCACCAGGCGCAGATCGCGTCGCCGAAGATCAGCCGGCGATCCTCGTCGTCGAGCCACGGCTGATCGCTCAGCATGCTCACGCATTGCCGCCACGGGCACGGCATCTTGGTGATGTCGGTGCCCCAGAACATGCGCCGCGGCCCGAAGGCGTCGAAGATCTGCTTCAGGTAGCCCTGCATGATCGGGAACGGATAGGCCTCGGCGGAATAGCCCGGCGCGCCGGTGGCCTTGACCGCGACGTTGGGATGCCTGGCCAGCGCCAGCAGGCGCGGCATGTGCTCCATCGCTTCGTGGTCCTTCAAGGTCGTCATGCCGCCGCGCCCGCCGAGATGGTCGATGGTGAGCTTCAGGCCGGGGAAACGCTGGGCGATGCGCCCGACATCCTCCAGCGAGTCGGTGCACAGCAGGGCGACGGGCACCTGGCACTTCTCCGCCTCCGACCACAGCCAGTCGAGCGAGCCGTCGCCCAGCCACGTCCGCATCGGCTCGTGCAAGGCGGTCCAGCGCAGGCCCAGCATGCCCGGCTGCTCGCGCCAGCGCGCGATCTGTGGCTTCGCTTCGTCGGGCTTGTCGAGCGGCAGCGAGCTCATGATGGCGAAGCGGCCGGGATAGTCGCGCACCGCCTTGGACGCCATCGCCGCGTTGTCCGGATCCCAGTTCACGGTATGGATGATCGCGGCCTCGATGCCGCCTTCATCCATCTCGGCGATCGCCTCCTGCGGCGTGAAGTGGGTCACCTGCCGGTGCGACATGTTGCTGGGCAGCCCGGTGCCCCAGGTATGGATCTGGGCGTCGACGATACGCATGCGTGCTGCTCCTCCCGCTTTGGGAGGATATCAGCACGGAATGGCCGGGCCAGCGACCTCGGCACCGCATGGCTGGATATCTGCCGGGACGGCGATTCCCACCTCGCCGTCCCGGGTGCCGCCTCGCTAGAGGATGTAGTCCCACGGCAGCAGCGCGCTCTCGGGCGTGCTGCCGTCGGGCGCAACCAGCTGGCTCGTGTCGCCAGCGAGGATGCTGGATACACCGTCGTTGACGCCGCCGGCGTCGATGTAGAAGCTGCCGGGCACACCACCGCTGACGCTGGTGTCGGCCAATGTCCCGTCGACGACGCTATCGAAGCCCGACAGCGGCTCGGATAGGCCGACACCATCCACCCGGGCCCATGCGAGCACCGCCACGCCGTGGTCCAACGCCGCCTGCTCGCCCCCGTCGCTCGCCAGGTCGGGCTCCCAGATGTCCGGGCCGGACTGCTCGGCGTATGTCGCCCGTCCGAGCAGGGCCGCCGAGAGCGTCTTGCCGGTGCCCGACGACGCGGCGGTTTCGAGCACAACCGCCGAATCCGCCTCAGCGCCGGGCGTGAAGGCCATGTCCGAATAGCTCACCTTGCCGGCACCGCCGTCGCCCGTATCGTGGGTCGACGGAAGGACGACTTGCTTGTCGGCGCCGGAAGTGACCGACCCCTTGACGCCTTCCAAGTGCATGTAGATTGGCATGGATATTCTTCCTGAGTTGTCGCTGTAGGAAACGGCGGGCACAGACCGCGCCGCTGCCCCCTCCTATTGATCCTCCCGGATGTGAAACGGAACCCGAAGGCCCGCACCCTGCGAATGCATCCTTGCATCCGTGCAGGCGGCTGATGCAGCGTTGCGGCAAGGGGAGCGATCCATGTCGTTGAACTGGGACGATCTGAAGGTGCTACTGGCCATCAGCCGGTCGGGCTCGCTCACGGCCGCCGCGGCGCTGCTCGGCATCGACCAGTCCACCGCGGGCCGCCGCATCTCGGCGCTGGAAGCCGATCTCGGCGCCATTCTCTTTGTGCGGTCCAAGACCGGCTTCGCGCCGACCCCGGCCGGCGAGGTGGTGATCGCTCGCGCGCTGGAGATGGAGTCGCGCGCCATCCGGCTCAGCGAGGAGGTCACCAATGCCGGCCAGGGCGCGGTCGGACTGGTGCGCCTGATCGGCAATCCGTGGACCCTGATCCGCCTGGTCGAGCGCGCGGTGCCGGCGCTGCTGGCGGCGCATCCGCGGCTCGACCTTCGGACCATCGGCGGGCCCACTCCGCGCAGCCTGGGCCGCGGCGAGGCCGCCGTCGCGCTGTGGTTCGAGATGTCGCCGCGCGAAGCCGAGTTCGCCGTCAAGCTCGGCGATGTGCCCTATGCGATCTATGCGCCAGCCGGCGTCGACCCAGCCGGGCTGCCCTGGGTGTCGTTCTGGGACGACGAGGCGCCGCGCCGCGCGCCGGCACGCTGGGTCGAGCGCGAGCGCAAGCCGGGACAGACGCTGCGCCTGACCGCGACGGATTCCTCGGTGCTGCTGCCGGGCATCCGCAACGGCCTGGGCAAGGGTCTGCTGCCGATGTGCCTGGCCGAGGGCGATCCCGCACTGGCGCGCGTGAACGCCGGAGCGCCCGAACTCGTGCGCGGGCTGCACCTGCATGCCCATCCCGACACGGTGCAAACCGCGCGGATCCAGGTGACCATGGCGTGGTTGCGCGATTCGTTCGCCGATGTCTTCCTGCCGGGCACCTGATTGGAACGGCGTGTGCTAGGTTGCGGTGCACCAATATGTGGTGGGCCGGGCCTCATGCATCTTCAGGATAGCGACATCGACCTCCTGCGCAGCACTTTCTGGCACGTCTCGCGCACGTCTCAGGAAACGGCGGCACTGTTCTACGATCATTTGTTCACGATCGCGCCGCAGACCCGCCCCCTGTTTCCCGCTGACCTGTCGGAGCAGGGCACGAAGCTCATGAGCATGCTGGGCTCGATCGTTGCGCGGCTGCACGACCACGACGTGCTGTTTCCGATGGTGGCCGACCTCGGTCGCCGGCACGTGGCCTATGGCGCGCAGCCGGCGCACTACGAGGCGGTCGGCGCGGCGCTGATGGCAGCGCTCGGGCGCACGCTGGGCGACCGGTTCACGCCGGAGGCGGCCGCCGCCTGGCAGAACACCTTCGACGCGCTGGCCCGGACCATGATCGAGGCCGCTGGGCCGGCGTCGGATCGTGCCGGCTGAACCTTTCTCCGCTCATAGCAGCTGCGGCATCAACGCCTCGGTCTCCTCGCGCAGCACCTCGAGGTATCTCTCGACGAAGGTGCCGGACGCGGAATCCTCGACCCAGGCCGCGACGCTCACCGCGGCGATGGTGACGCCGTCGTAGCGGCGCAGCGGCACGGCGATGGCGTGGAAGCCGCGGCGCATCTCCTGCGCGGTCATGGCATAGCCCTGCTCGCGGATGCGCAGGATCTCGGCGCGCAATGCTCTTTTGTCGGTGAGCGTGAAGTTGGTCATCTCCTTCGGCTCGAGATGGTCGAGCCAGTGATCGAGCGCGGCGTCGGGCAGGCGGCTGAGCAGCGTGCGGCCGGCGGCGGTGTTGAAGGCCGGGCGGCGCAGGCCGATGGTCGGCGCCAGGATGTCGGGCCTTCCGTGCAGCGAATGGGCGATCATCATGATGTCCTGGCCGTCGAGCACCGCGGCGAAGCAGGACTGCTCGGTGCGGTCGCTGATGCGCTCGCAGGCCGGCTGGACCACGGTCGAGACCATGTTGGAGCCGAGATAGGCCGAGGCCAGCTCCATCACCCGCGGCGTGAGCCGGAACGTGCGCCCGTCGCTCGCCGCCATGCCGAGGCAGGTGAGCGTGTAGAGCACGCGGCGCACGCTGGGCTTGGGCAGGTCGGTGGCGCGCGCCACGTCGCTGAGCGTCATCTGGCGCTTTTCACGCCCGAAGGCTTCGATCACCCGCAGGCCGCGCGCGAAGGCCTCGAGGAAGTCCGGCCCGTAGCCGCTCGCCGCCCGCTTCTCGGCGTCCCCTGCGCGTAGTTTCGCCATCGATCATCCCGTCGTCCTGGGCGCAGCGAAGGACCTCGCGGTATCGCGGCCCGATCAGAGTGCTGGGACTTCTCCATCCACCGCAAGGTCCTTCGCTGCGCTCAGCAACCATTAAGAATCAGGCGGGAGCGGAGACCCACGGCGTACCTCTGGCGAGGACGGCGTTGGCGAAGTGCACGAGCTTGCGGGCACAGGCGATCATGACCTTCTTGTGAGGCTTAC
>JBFXAZ010000024.1:0-58353 GCA_050183765.1 Reyranellaceae bacterium
GACGGGCCCAAGCACGTCGATCTCGCCGTCGACAGCACGACGCTTGTCGAGGCATCGCGTCACTGGAGGGCATGATGGAGGTCTGGCTTATCGCGGGCATCGCCGTCGTCGCCGCCGTCGCGGTCTTCTCGCTGCTCAACCGGCGCGGCGGCGACGTGATCGATGCGCCGCGGCAGGCCGGCCCGTCGCGTTCCGCCTCCGCCGCGGCGCCCGCCGTCCCGATCGAGGATCAGACCGCCGGCGACATGCTCACCGCGGATGGCCTCGACGAGGACGATCCCGTCGTCCACTTCGCCGACTGGCTGGAGTCGCAGGCCGCCGAGGAACTCGGTGAGGCGGTCGAATTGCCGGGCCCGACCCGGCGCATCGCCGATGCCGCGCGCGCGACGATGCCGGTCATCCTTGCCGAAGGACATGGCGTGATCGACCTGCCGGCGCTGGTCGTCGAGGCGTCCGGCGCGCGCGACTTCCGGCGCGAGCTCGACATCGCCGGGCTCGAGCGCGCCGTCGCCGAGACCGGCCTGCTCACCGCGTACGAATTGACGGACTGGCGCAAGGACGCGCCACGCGTGAAGGCGCTGGCTACCTGGCTCGACGATCAGGTGATCGACGACTCGCCCGTGGACGCCGACATGGCCGACGACGACACGGTCCGCATCGTCGAGGCGGCGCGCCGTGCGGTCGACGATATCGAGCGCGCCGGGCGTGCCGACATCGCGCTGGTGGCCATCGGCAAGGACGAGGCGGGGCGGCCTTTCGACGTGCGCCGCTCGATCGACGCCACGGAACTCCAGACCATCGTCACCGAGTTCGAGGCGGACGAGCGGGTGACCACGCGAACCCGCCGATGGGGACCGTAAGGCGCGGCTCAGGCGAAGAGAAAGGTCCCCAGCAGAACCCAGCGGCGGGCACGCGCGTCCTGCCCGTCTTTCGCGACCAGCGGCGTGGTGTAGTGCCAGAACGGCAGGCGATAGGCCGTGAGCGTCGCCGCGCCGTGCACCGGCACGATCTCGCTGAGATGACCCGCCCGGGCATAGACCAGCCATTGATGCGCCACGGCGGGGCTGGACAGCGACAGATGCAGATCGATGTAGCCCTTGCGCGCCCCGGGGTTGCCGGGGTGGTGATCGTTGTGCGGTCCGGCGTAGTCGCCCGGCCCGTAGCACAGCACCTGTTGGCCGAACTCCGGCGCCAGCTTGCGTCCGGCGAGCGCCTGCGCGAAGGCGTGGAAGCTCGCCGAGCGCAGCAGCCTGTCGAGCCCGATGCGCCGCGCGGCGCGCACGCCCGGCTCGTCGTCGCGGTCGAAGTAGACCGTCGAGGCGCGGGTCGCCTTGGGCAGGGCCTCGGCGTAGTCCTTGCGCATCTTCCAGATGGTGTCGGGCGGGATCGGCCGGTCGATGCGCTCGAGCACCGGCGGCAGCGTGCGATCGAGCAGGCCGCGCAACCGCGCGGCCCTGGTGCGATCGATCAGCCCCTGCATCGAGACGAAGCGCGTGCGCGGATCGGCCAGCGCCCCGGTCAGCGCATGCGTGCCGGCGAGCACGCGCCGTCCTTCGCGCGTCAGCAGGTCCTCGAACTCCCCGGGCGCCTTCAATCGTCCTCGACGTGCGTCTCGATCTCGACGCGGTACTGGCAAAGCGCGTCGTCGACCGTCGACCACGCCTTGCCCTGCCACACCTTCTGCGCCTCTTCCTGCGTCCGGAAGGGGCCGATGCGCTCCAGCCGCTTGCCCGCGGCCGGCTTGCTGAAGGTCGTGTCGGCGTATTCGCCGCCGACCACCCAGTACAGCGTCTCGGCTTCGGTGCCGACGTCCTCGGTCACCAGCGTGTAGCGGGTCTGGGCGCTGTCGACGGTCGCCCAGGCGCGGCCCGACCACACCTTCAGCGCCTCGTTGTAGCTGTCGAACGGTCCCAGCCGTTCCTCGCTCTTGCCCGGCGCCATCGCCGAGAAGCTCGTGTCGGCGAACTCGCCGCCGACGACCCAATAGCGCTTCATGCCCTCGTCCTAACCCACCTTGCGCCGCGCGAGATCGAACCAGGCGCGATCTTCCGCCAGCAGACTCTGCCGCCACTGATCCTGGGTGCGCACCAGCTCGGCGAACAGCGCACGCGCCCGCGCGACCTGTCCGTTGGCCTCCAGCATCAGCGCGAAGCGCGCCTTGGCCTCCGGCCCCGGATAGGTCGGCACCAGCGCCTCGTATTCCTCGATCGCCGGCCCGATCTCGCCCTGCGCCTCAAGGGTGCGGGCGTAGAGCAGATGGCCGCGGCGCGAGACATGGCCGGGATTGTGCTCCTGCACCAGCTCCAGCGAGCGGCGCGCGGCGGCATAGTCGCCGGCCTCGAACTCGGCCTGGGCGCGGCCGATCAGCATCGCCGGGTCGAACTCGTACATGCCGGTCATGATCTGCCCGTAGAGCAGGCGCGCCGCCGCATGATCGCCGCGCGCCACCTGCTCCTCGGCGAGTTCCATCCCGGCCTTGGGCGTGCCGGTGCGGTCCCATTCGAGCTGGCGCTGGCGCAGGATCCGGTCGGGGTCGATGGCCCGGCGCAGTCCCGTCTCCACGGTCCGGCCCGTGCGCGTGCTGCGCGCCGACGGCAGCAGCTCCATGAACAGGTAGCAGAGCGAGCCGATGCCCGGCACCAGGACCAGGATGTAGATCCAGTAGTTGGCCCGGCCGGAGCGGATCGAGTGGACGATACAGGCGATGTTCAACGCGTAGAGAAGGCCGAGCAGGATCGGCATCCAGGATCCCCATCACAGATGCGGGGACACTATACCATCGCTACGCCTTCTTCTCCGCTTTCTCCTCGACCTCCAGGATGTCGCCGCTGGAGAACAGGTATGTCTTCAGCTGCTTGTCGAAATCACCGTCGTTGCGCCGGATCCATTCGAGCGCCATCGCGGCGTGCTCGATCTCCTCGCGCATGTTGTGCAGCAGGATCGCCTTGAGCGCCGGATCGTCGCAATCGTCGGCGCGCTGGCGATACCAGTCGGCGGCCTCCAGCTCCTCCATCAGCGACACGATCGCCTGGTGCATCGCCAGGGTCTTGGGGCTGAGCCGCTCACGCGGCGCGTGCAGGTCCTCGCTCGACATGGGCAATTCCGTCTGTGGCTGGGTCAGGAAGGGCGACGGAGAACCCGCCTCCCCTGGCAGCAAGAACCGTCGAGCGGTCGCGAGGTTCCCCGGGTCGACAACGGACCACTCGGCTATAACGGCCCGGCTACCAACGCCGGACAAGACATGCCCTATGCCTCGCTTCGCGACTTCATCGCCCGCCTCGAGCGCGACGGCCGGCTCGTGCGCGTCAAGGCGCCGGTCTCGCCCCGGCTGGAGATGACGGAGATCCATCGCCGGCTGCTGGCGCAGAAGGGTCCGGCGGTGCTGTTCGAGAACGCGGTGCGCGAGGACGGATCGCGCTACGACATGCCGGTGCTGGTCAACCTGTTCGGCACCGTCGAGCGCGTCGCCTGGGGCATGGACCGCGAGCCGCACCAATTGCGCGAAGTCGGCGAGACCTTGGCCTTTCTGCGCCAGCCCGAGCCGCCGGGCGGCTGGCGCGAGGCGCTCGACATGCTGCCGCTGCTGCGCACCGTTATGGCGATGAAGCCGCGCACCGTCGGCGAGGGCATCCTCGGCGGCACGGCGCCGTGCCAGGAGATCGTGCTCAAGGGCGACGACATCGACCTCGCGCGCCTGCCGGTGCAGACCTGCTGGCCGGGCGAGCCGGCGCCCCTGATCACCTGGCCGCTCGTCGTGACGCAGGGTCCCAACCCCAAGGGCGACCGCCAGGACAGCTTCAATCTCGGCATCTACCGCATGCAGGTGCTGAACCGGAACCAGACCCTGATGCGCTGGCTCAAGCATCGCGGCGGCGCGCAGCATCACCAGCGCTGGCAGAAGGCCGGCAAGCGCGAGCCGCTGCCGGCCGCCGTGGTGATCGGTGCCGATCCCGGCACCATCCTCGCGGCCGTCACGCCGGTGCCCGACACTCTGTCGGAGTACCAGTTCGCCGGCCTGCTGCGCGGCCGCAAGGTCGACCTGGTGAGCTGCAAGACGGTGCCGCTGAAGGTGCCGGCGGAAGCCGAGATCGTGCTCGAAGGCCATGTCAGCCTCGACGACTATCGCGACGAGGGCCCCTACGGCGACCACACCGGCTACTACAACAGCGTCGAGCAATTCCCGGTGTTCACCATCAGCGCCATGACCATGCGGCGCGATCCGATCTACCTCTCGACCTTCACCGGCCGGCCGCCCGACGAACCCAGCGTGCTGGGCGAGGCGCTCAACGAGGTGTTCATCCCGCTCTTGCGCCAGCAATTCCCGGAGATCATCGATTTCTGGCTGCCGCCCGAGGGCTGCTCCTACCGCATCGCCGTGGTGTCGATGAAGAAGGCCTACGCCGGCCACGCCAAGCGCGTGATGATGGGCGTGTGGAGCTATCTCAGGCAGTTCATGTACACCAAGTGGGTGATCGTCGTGGACGACGACATCGACGCGCGCGACTGGAAGGACGTGATGTGGGCGATCAGCACCCGCATGGATCCCGCGCGCGACATCACCACGGTCGAAAGCACGCCGATCGACTATCTCGACTTCGCGAGTCCGGTATCGGGACTGGGCAGCAAGATCGGCCTCGACGCCACCAACAAATGGCCAGGTGAGACCAACCGCGAATGGGGCAGCAAGATCGCGATGGATAAGGCAGTCGTGGGGCGCGTTGACGAGCTGTGGTCGACGCTTGGCCTGTCGCGCTGATGCTCTCTTCAGTCTATTGGATCGAATCCCATGGCCCAGGTCGCCTCGCGATCATGGCGCGGCCGCGTGCCGGCGAATGGCTCGATGATGAAGTTGCCGGATGGCGGGCCCAAGCCATTGATGTCGTCGTCAGCCTGCTGGAACACAGCGAGATAGCCGAGCTCGACCTGCGTGAGGAAGCTGAGCTCTGCCGAGCACGAGACATCGAGTTCATCCAGTTCGCGATCCCGGACCGTGGCGTTCCTGCCTCGCGGCGCGAAGCAAGAACGCTGGCACGCCGCCTGACCGGCATGCTGAGCGATGGCAAGGCAGTCGCCATTCATTGCCGCGCTGGCATCGGACGCTCGTCGCTGATCGCCGCCTGCGCCTTGGTGTGCGCCGGTGTCGGTCCCATTGAAGCCTTCGACAGGATCGCCAAGGCGCGCGGGGTCGCGGTGCCCGATACAGAGCAGCAGCGTGACTGGGTCGTGCAGTTCGTCACGAGCGTTGAGTAACTCGCTCGCCAAGTCACCCCGGATATTTCAGGAACGGGAACTTGTCGACATCCATCCAGCCACACAGGCGGCGCATCGGTCGGCCGCCCTTGCCGTCGAACTCGCCCACCAGCAGGCCGGTGGCGGGATCGAACTTGCGGTCGCAGTACTTCGCGGCCTGGATGGTCTTGGCGACGCCATTGACCATGGTCTGGCCGCCGGGCTGGCCGGCATCGGCGGTCTTCCACAGCGTGCCTTCGGCGCTGACGATGATGCCGACATGTTCGATGGTGGCGCCGCGATAGATCTTGCCCTTCTCCGGCGTGAGGCAGTTGCAGAACTCCTCGTGCCGCTTCTCGTCGCCGCTGCACAGCATGTAGAAGTCGCCCGGCTTGGGTCGCTTCATGTCGCCTTCGAGATTCATCGCGCCGGCCAGCCGGCGGTTCAGCATGCTGTGATGCACCCACGCGCCGCGCTTGATGGCGGCGTCGCGCATCGAGGCGAGGCCGCTGCCGGCAATGCCTTCGCGCCTGACCTCGGCGGACACGCCGAGTTCGCCGGCGACGAAGCCCGGCAGGCCGCCACACGTCGTGTAGGCGTCACCCGGCTTCCATGTGCTGTCGATGCGTTTGAACTTGGCCTCGCCATAGGTGCTCGGCACGACCTGTGGAACGATATTTCGAATGATCTGAACCCGCCGCTCCGTATCCATTGCTCCCCTCCAAGCTGCGCGTTCCCAATGTATCGTGTGAGCGCTCACAAATCGCGAGTTCAGCGGGAACGTACCGCGAAATGCAGGGATGTGCGCTTCGGACCACTATTTGTTGGCCTTGCGTCGATGTTCCGTGGAAAGCTGGCGCGATGTTAAGATCGTTAACATGAGTTGGAAAGACCGCGAGCGCGGCTATCACCACGGCAATCTGCGCCAGGCCCTGATCGAGGCGGCGCGGGCTCTGATTTCCGAAAAGGGCCCCGCGGGCTTCACCTTCGCCGAAGCGGCGCGCGCCGCCGGCGTGAGCGCGGCGGCCCCCTACCGCCACTTCCGCGACCGCGACGCGCTGATGGCCGATGTCGCCGCGCAGGGCTTCGAGCGGTTCGAAACGGCGCTCGCCAAGGCATGGAACGACGGCAAGCCCGAGCCGATGATCGCGTTCAACAATCTGGGCCGCGCCTATCTGCGCTTCGCCCGGACCGAGCATGCCTACTACTCGGCAATGTTCGAATCCGGTCTGTCGCCCGACGCCACGCCGGAACTGCGCGCGGCGGGCGACCGCGCCTTTGGCGTGCTGCGCGCCGCCGCCGAGGTGCTGTGCGCCCAGCTGCCGGCGGCCAGACGGCCACCAGTGCTGATGGTCAGCCTGCACATCTGGTCGATCGCCCACGGCATCGCCTCGCTGTTCGGCCGGGGCGACCAGGGCCGGCGCAAGCTGCCGATGGATGCCGACGACCTGCTGGAATCGGCCGTGCTGGTTTATTTGAGCGGTCTGGGGCTCAACCGGGCTTGACATCCCCAGGCATCTTCCCCAATGTAAATGTCGTTAACATTAACATGGAGGGCCCGATGGGTCTGGTGCGGAAACTCGACGATTGGGGCAAGCCCGCGTGGATCGCACTCATGGTGGGCGGCTTCATCGTCTTCTGGCCGATCGGCCTGGCCATCCTGTTCTACATGAAAGGAAGTGGACGAATGGGCTGCTGGAAGTACGGCCGCGCCGGCCGGTGGCATATGCCTGACGGCATGAGCCCGAAGGATCACTACAAGGCGTGGAAGCGCGGCTGGGGCCCGTACCGCACGAGCGGCAACGTCGCCTTCGACGAATACCGCGAGGAGACGCTGCGCCGCCTCGAGGACGATCAGCGCGAGTTCCGCGACTTCCTCGACAAGCTGCGCGCCGCCAAGGACAAGGCCGAGTTCGACCAGTTCATGGCCGATCGCCGCAACCGGGCCAACGAGCCGCCGCAGCAGCCGCCGGCTCCGCCGGCGCCCCCCGCGCCGCAGGCCTGAGGGCGCAGATCACTCGAAGGACGACGCCGGCTCGTAGCCGGCGTCGTCGCATTGCAGGAGCCGCACGAAAAGCTGGTCGACCACGAAGGCGACGTCGTGGGAGGCGATGCCCTGCAGGTCGAAGGTCGCGTAGCCGCCGGCCTCCCACTCGATCAGCGACATCTTCAGGGTCCCGAACACGCCCAGCGCCCCCAGCCGCTTCATCGGCTCCTCGTCCGGCGGATACTGCGTATTCAACGAACCGCCTTCGACCAGCTGGACCCAGACCTCCTCGCCCGTCGCATTGTTGGCCGTGATGGTGCAGATCACATCGCCGGCGCCAGGCCGTGCCAGCACCTCGTGCACCACCGGATAGATCATCGCGCGTTGACGTTCGCCCATCGCTGCCTCGATCCAGTGCGATCCTCTCGTCGCCGATAGTGGCGCGAGCCTGCCACGGTCACAACTCTCTCACGGGCGATTCCCCTGATTCTGCCTTATTCACTTATCAGTCTCGGGCTTGCAGGGGAGGCGCTCCATGACATCGAAGCGAACCGTCGTGATCGCAACGGCTTCGGCCCTGGTCCTGGCGCTGGGAACCTCCGGCGCCGTGCTGGCGGGCGACAAGGGGCGCGGTCACTGGCGGCATGGGCCGCCCCGTGTGCCACCGGGCCATGTGCATGTCTACCACCCGGCGCCCGTGTACTACGCGGCGCCGGTCGTCGTCGCACCGGCTCCCGTCTATGTCGCGCCCGCGCCGGTCTACGCCGTGCCCGTGGCCCCGGTCTACGCCGTGCCCAGCCGGCCGGTCGTGACCTTCGGCGCGGTCATCCCGCTGCGCTGAGTGATTGGGGCTGCTGTTCCCGCCTCAGTGCGAGAACAGCACCGGGATCGGCGACGAGAGGATTAGGTGGCGGGTCAGGCCACCGAAGATCATCTGCCGCAGCCGGCTCTGGGTGTAGGCCCCCTTGACGATCATGTCGGCGCCAGCGGCCTGGGCGGCTTCGACGATCGTCGGGCCGGGTGCCTTGCTGCCCGCCGGCAGATGGCGCGCCGTCACCTTCAGGCCCCGCCGCCGCAGCGATACCGCCAGCTCCGCGCTGCTGGGCCCATCGACCATCGCGCCATCGACGCTGATCACCTCGATGCTCTCGGCGCGGCGGAACAGCGGCATGGCCATCGCCACGCAGCGCGCCGTCTCGGTCGAGGCGTTCCAGGCGATCACCATGTGCTTGCCGACGGTGGGATGCTTGCCCGACGGCACCATCAGCACCGGCCGGCCCGATTCGAACAGCGCGCCCTCGAACAGGCTCTCCGGCACCTTCGCCGGCCCGCCGGGCTGCGGCACGATGATCAGCTCGGCGGCGCGGCCGACCGAGCCGATCTCCAGCGGCGCCGCCTGCTTGAGCTCGCGCCACAGCGCGCCGTCCTGCGCTTCCGCCGAGGCCGCGCGCGGCACGCCGGCGGCGTCCATCGCGCGGAAGAAGCCCTCGCGCAGGGTCTCGACGCGCTTGCGATCCTCCTCGTCGTCGGCCATCGGCATGTCGAAGGGCCCGCCCATGCCGACGTCGGCCCAGGCGACGCTGACCGCGCGATACGACGGCGGCTCGAGCCCGATCACATGCGAGCCCATGTCGTGGGCGAGATTGGCGGCGACCTCGAAGGCCGACAGATCGTCGCCGCTCCAGGCCAGTGCGAGGATGGTGTTCATGACGCCTCCAGTGCCGCCATTCGGCGGCCGGTCGTACTCCCTGCGGACGGCCCGGACTTGGCGCCGGGTCCACCCTGCAACACAGTACGCGTACCGCGTCAGGCGTCAATTCATCCGCTGCATCGACGCAAGCGGACACATCGGATTATGCCACGGCCCGCGGCCGTTGCGCGGCCAAAGCCGCGATCACCGCCAGCGTCGCCAGCGCGCCGAAGACGATCAACGAACGCACGTAGTCGCCGCTCCAGTCGCGCAAGACGCCGGACAGCAGCGGTCCCACCGCCTGCGCCAGCACCTGCAGCGACAGCGCCACGCCGCGGATCGCACCATAGCTCTCGCGGCCGAAATAGTCGGCCCAGGCGATCGGCAGCAGGGTGAGGATGCCGCCGATGCCCATGCCGAAGGCGCCGGCCGCGAGATAGGCGCTCCAGGCATCGTGGACCCAGATCAGCCCGAAGGCGCCGGACGCCAGCAGGACCGCGGCCACCGCCATCGCGTGGCGGATCGGCCCGCGCCGCGCGAGATAGCCGAAGCCGATGGTCGCCACCGCCGACATCGACGAGAAGACGCCGACCACCGAGGCGGCGACCAGCGGCGAGATCCCGCGCTCGATGAGGTGCGGCACCTGATGAAGGCTGACGCCGGCCTGCACCGGGTAGACCAGCACGGTGTAGAGCGACAGCAACCAGAAGGCCGGTGTGCGCATCGCCTGGCCGCGGCTGAATCGCGGCTCCGCCGGCGGCGGTGCACCAGGGGCCGAAGCCAGCCGGTCCGGCACCAGGCCGACATCCTCGGGGCGGCGCACCAGCAGCAGCCAGGCCGGCACGAAGCCGACGATCAACACCGTGGCGCCGACCGCGACCCAGCCATCGCGCCAGTCGCCGGCGCCGATGGCGAACTGCGCGATCAGCGGCAGCGCGATCAGCCCGCCGAGCTGGGCCACGGTGGCGATCGAGGTGACGAAGGCGCGGTGCGCCACGAACCAGGCGTTGAGCGCGCCATAGAGGCCGAGATCGAACGGCCCGGCCCAGATCATGCGCGCGAAGCAGAACACCAGGTAGAACATCGGCAGGGACTGGGTCAGCGACAGCGTCATGCAGGCCAGGCCCGAGAACAGCACGGCCAGGGTCAGCACCAGGCGCGCGCCCTGGCGGTCGAGCATCGGGCCGATCACCGGCGAGATCAGCGCCGCCAGCACGCCGCCCACCGACACCGCGCCGGCGATCGCCGTGCGCGACCAGCCGAAATGCCCGGTCATCGGCGTGACGAAGATCGACAGCACCGCCACCGACGGACCCTGACGCGCGAAGCCCGCCAGACAGACGCAGCCCAGCACCACCCAGCCGTAGAAGAACGGCAGGCGCGGGATCAGCAGGCGGGGCAGCAGCGGCGGCGACATGGCGGGGGCCAGACTGTCGTCGATGGCGCGGCCCCTGTCGACAGCGCTCGCGCCTTCGCGCAGGATGCTGATGGCAATCCGATGAGGCTGAGGGTCATGGCCACTTACCAACGTCCGCCAGCGAGCCCCGTGGTCGATGCGCAGCGCAGCTCGCGTTGGCCGATCTTCCTGTTCGTGGCCGCGGTCGTCCTCGCGATTGGCGGCGGCATCGCCTACGAGGAGTACGCGGCCAACGCGCCGATCGTCCTGACCCCCAAGCCCAGCCCGCCGCCGACGACGACCGCGCCCCCCGGCGGTCGCGCGTCACAGCCGTTGAACCCGTCCTCCCGGCCCACCCAGCCGAGCCAGAGTCGGCCGAGGCCGTCCACCGCCGACACGATGGAATGGCTGCCGTTGGTCATCGGCCTGATCCCGATCGTCTTCATCGGCGTGATCGTGCTGGTGATCGTCAGCTTCGTCCGCCGGCGGATGCGGCAGGCGATGCTGACCCAGACGGGCGGCGCCAATCCCGTCGGCCATTGGGTGGGCGGGCAGCATCAGGGCCCCGGGACGACCGCGGCGGGTCCGTGGGCTCGCAACCCGGGCGCGGCGGCCTCGACCGTGACCACCACCACCGCGCCATCCAGCCAACCGGTCAAGCGCAAGGGCGGCGGCTTCCCGCTGCTGCCGATCATCGTCGGCGCGATCATCCTCGACCAGGCGGCGTTCCACGGCCGCTACAGCCGCGAGGTGCTGGCCTGGATCACCAAGTTCATCGAAGGGTTCAGCCGCTAGCCCCCGGAGCAGTTGACTTTCGCGCGGCGGGCGCTAGCTTGCCGGCCATGATCTGGCGACTGCGGAGCCTTCGACTTATCGCCGCCGGCCTCTGAGGCCGGTCGGGCGCGTGCCCGCGCCCTTTTCGCTTCCGCCGTTCAAGTGCTCCCGGTTCCGATCATGTCCTTCCCTTCCCCAGCCATTTCGACGGGCGCGAGGCC
Organism: Reyranellaceae bacterium; assembly: GCA_050183765.1. Taxonomy (GTDB): domain Bacteria; phylum Pseudomonadota; class Alphaproteobacteria; order Reyranellales; family Reyranellaceae; genus JAFAZJ01. The sequence continues at coordinate 11,298 of JBFXAZ010000024.1, forward strand.
GTCGCTGCGACTTAGCGGCGGCTTGCGGGCCTGAGCGCGGTTCAGCCGTTCGCCCGCGAGCCTGTGGTCCGGCGCGCCCCGCCCCGGACCCGCTACGCCCTCATGACATTTGCCGCCCCGAGGGGCGCAGGAGATCGACATGCCGCAGAAACCGATGATGCCCGGCGCCGCCGACAAATACGTCCCGTTCAAGCCGATCGATATCAAGGATCGCCAATGGCCCAACGTGGTGATCACCAAGCCGCCGATCTGGTGCGCGGTCGATCTGCGTGACGGCAACCAGGCGCTGATCGAGCCGATGGATTCCGATCGCAAGACCCGCATGTTCAAGCTGCTCTGCGACATGGGCTTCAAGGAGATCGAGGTCGGCTTCCCGGCCGCGTCGGAGACCGACTTCGACTTCGTGCGCGAGCTGATCGAGAAGAACATGATCCCGGACGACGTCACCATCCAGGTGCTGACGCAGAGCCGGCCGGAGCTGATCGAGCGCACCTTCGAGGCCTGCCGCGGCGCCAAGCGGGCCATCGTGCACCTCTACAACTCGACCTCGACCCTGCAGCGTCGCGTCGTCTTCGGCCTCGACTATGCCGGCATCATCGACATCGCGGTGTCGGGTGCGAAGCTGGTCAAGCAGCTGGCCGACGCCGATCCCGGCACCGAGTGGGTCTACGAGTACTCGCCCGAGAGCTTCACCGGCACCGAGCTGGAGTTCGCGCGCGACATCTGCGCCGCGGTCGGCGACGTCTACCAGCCGACGCCGCAGAAGAAGATGATCATCAACCTGCCGGCGACGGTCGAGATGGCCTCGGCCAACATCTACGCCGACCAGATCGAGTGGTGCCATCGCAACTTCAAGTACCGCGATTCGATCATCCTCAGCCTGCACCCGCACAACGATCGCGGCACCGGCGTGGCGGCGGCGGAGCTGGGCTTCATGGCCGGCGCCGATCGCATCGAGGGCTGCCTGTTCGGCAACGGCGAGCGCACGGGCAACGTCGATCTCGAGACCCTGGGCCTGAACATGTACACCCAGGGCGTCGACCCCGAGATCGACTTCTCCAACATCAACGAGATCCGCCAGACGGTGGAGTACTGCAACCAGCTGCCGGTGCATCCCCGTCATCCCTATGGCGGCGACCTGGTGTTCACCGCGTTCTCCGGCTCGCACCAGGATGCGATCAACAAGGGCTTCAAGGCGCTGCAATCGTCGAACAGCAAGGTCTGGGAAGTTCCCTACCTGCCGATCGACCCGGCCGATCTGGGCCGCAGCTACGAAGCGATCATCCGCATCAACAGCCAGTCGGGCAAAGGCGGCATCGCCTACATCCTCAAGAGCGACTACGGCATCGACATGCCGCGCATGCTGCAGGTCGAGTTCTCGAAGGTGATCCAGCAGATCGCCGACGAGACCGGCAAGGAGATCCAGCCGACCTTGATCTGGGACACGTTCCAGCGCGAGTACCTGCAGCGCAGGACGCCGGTGGAGTTCTTCGAGCACACGACGGTGCCCAATCCGGGGTCCCCCGAGCAGCGCCTTCTCGACGCCGAGGTGAAGTTCAACGGCTTCAAGAAGACGATCACCGGCAACGGCAACGGGCCGATCGCCGCCTATGTCGACGCGCTGAGCAAGAACTGCGGCATCCGCATGAAGGTGCGCGACTACCACCAGCACGCCGCCGGTGCGGGATCCGACGCCACGGCGGTCAGCTACATCGAAGCGGAGGCCGGCGACGGCCGCATCGTCTGGGGCGTCGGCATGGACCCCAACATCGTCGCCGCCTCGCTCAAGGCCGTGACCTCGGCGGCCAACCGGATCGCGGGGGCACCCAAGCGGATGGATTGAGCGGGGATGCCGTCGACTCCCGGTGCGTAAGGACGACTATGATGGCGGCGCGGCAGGGGTCGTGCCGCCATCGTCCGGGAGGGAAATCCATGTTCGCTCGTCTCGCCACTATCGCCCTGATCGCCGCCAGCGCCGGGGCCGGCACGATGTATCTCGCCACCGGCGAAGCCGGCGCGGAGCGCCAGCCGCACATGCGCGCCGCGCTCGGCTCGCTGCAGAGCGCACGCGGCCAGCTGATGGCCGCCACCGCCGACAAGGGTGGTCACCGCGCCAAGGCGATCGAATACGTCAATGCGGCGATCGCCGAAGTCAACCGCGGCATCGCCTTCGACAACCGCCGCTGATCGCGGGAGCCGGCGTCGCGCCGGCAGTCCCTCAATCCAGAGCAACGAGCGCGAGATCAGAGTCTCCCTGTCATCCCGAGCGCAGCGAGGGATCCAGGGAAGCCGCCTGGATCCCTCGCTGCGCTCGGGATGACAGGGTGCGCCCGATAGACCGCGCGCCGCTCTCTAGGTGCTGGTCCACTGGTCGGCGCCGTCGATGAACGACTTCAGCACGCGGCGGATCGTGGCTTCCGGGATGTCGCGGGTGATGAAGACGATCTTCGAGCGCCGATCCTCGTCCGGCCATTTCTCGAGCACGGCCGGCGGGTGGAAGACGTGCTGCACGCCGTGGATCACCACCGGCTTGTCGCTCTCCGCCACGTTGAGGATGCCCTTCACCCTCAACAGATCCGGGCCCCGGTATGTCACCAGCGCGTCGAGCGCGCCCGCGACCGTGGCCCAGGCGAAGGGCTTGTCGAAGGTCAGGCAGAAGGCGCGGATGCGATCGTCGTGCCGGTTGACGTCGTGCGGGTCCTGGCTCTCGGCGTAGTGCTCCGGACCCGGCCCGGCGAAGGGCTGGTCAGGGTCGCTCTTCGGCCCCTCGTCGTGGTCGTGCGTGTGGCCGTGCTCATGGTCGTGGTGATGGTGGTGATGGCCATCGCCGTGATGGTGGTGATGGCGGTGCGGGTCGCCGAGATAGGCTTCCTCGTGCAGCCAGCGCTTGACGTCGGCGCTCTTGGTCTCGGGGTTGTAGAGGCCCGCGTTCATGATGTCGCCGGGCGAGACCTCGCCGTGCTGGATGGAGAACACCCGGGCGCCGGGATTGAGGTGCTGCAGGCGGTGCTTGAGATCGTCGATCGCCGGCGCCTCGGCGATGTCGGTCTTGGTCAGCAGCAGGCGGTCGGCCACCGCGGCCTGCTTCACCGACTCCATGTGGTTGTCCAGCGTGCTGGCGCCGTTGACCGCGTCGACCGTCGTGACCACGCCGTCGAGACGATAGCGGGTCGACAGCAGCGGATCGGTCATCAGGGTATGGATGATCGGCGCCGGGTCCGCGAGGCCGGTGGTTTCGACCACCATGCGCTTGAAGGGGTTGATCTCGCCGCGCTGGCGCTTGAGGTAGAGCTCGCCCATGGTGCGCACGAGGTCGCCGCGCACGGTGCAGCACAGGCAGCCGCTGCTGAGCTCGACCATGCCCTCCTCGTTCGACTTCTCGACCAGCTGGTGATCCAGCCCGATCTCGCCGAACTCGTTGATGATCACCGCCGTGTCGCCCATCTCGGGCTTGCGCAGCAGCTCGCGCAGCAGCGTGGTCTTGCCGCTGCCGAGGAAGCCGGTCAGCACCGATACGGGAATGCGCTCCTCTGGCGCCGTCGTGCTCATGTTTCCTGCTCCTCGTCGTCCTGCCCGTCGCGCCAGAAGCGCTCGACCCGGGCGAAGCGGCGCGCGGTGCGCGCCACCCGATCCTCGATCTCTCCCGACGGCGCCGCCGCCAGCCAGCCGCTCAGCGCGCCGGCGATCCAGTCCAGCCGGCCGGCCGGCCGCGCCGCCTCGGCGATCTCGCCGACGATGCGCATGGCCTCGACCCTGTCGTTGGCCAGGCCCAGGGCGTCCTGCAGCGCCGCCGCGGCCCCGATATAGGCGCGCGCCGCCGCCGGGTCAAAAAGTGGTGCCAGGAACGAGGCGGCATAGCGCTGCTTCTTGACCTGCAGGCGCAGCATGTGCCGCGCCTCGGCCGGCATCTCGTCGAGCTGCTTGATCCGCCGGATGATCCGCTTGTGGCGCTTGCGCAGGTGGTCGCGGGCGAAGGTCAGCGGGCCGGTCGTCTCCAGCGCCCGCGGCTCGGTCGCGGCCACTGGCCGGTCGAGCCACTCGTCCAGGGTCCGGTCGAAGGCGGCGAAGGCGTCGCCCGACAATGCCGCGCGCGCCTGCTGGTGACGGGTGCGGCGCAGGCGCAGCGCGGTATCACGCAGGGCCGCGAGATCGCCGGGGGCGCGCGGCAGATGCGCCAGCGCCGTCACCGCGCGGGCGAACTCGCCGGCCAGCAGCACGTCGATATCGCGGGTCGGGCCGCAGGACGTGGCCAGCCGCTTGGCATCCTCGCGCAGCGCCAGGACCGGATCGCCGGCCAGCGGCTCGCGAAACAGCGCCAGCGCGGCGCGCAGGCGGCGCAGCGCCACCCGGCTGCGATGGATGCCGACCGGCTCGCGCCCGCCCAGCACCAGCTCGCGGCTGGCCAGCACCTCGGCGCGGGCCGAACGCAGGGTGGCGCGCACGAGGTCGTGCACGGGGGGGCTGTATACCGAAGGCGCCGCCGCCTGGAGATCCATGGCCGCAGGGTGCCCTTGTCTCGCCGTGGCGATCAACCGTGATCGCCGGCCTGGCGGAAAGCCGCAGGGGGATGGCGCGGTTCGCCGAGCCGCCGTCCGTGGTTGCGCCGCGCCGGGCCATCCCCCACTGTGAGGTCAGCGTAAAGAGGATCCGCGGATGAATTGCGACCCCGTCGCCTTCAAGAAGGGTATGCGCCATCTGGCGGCCAGCGTGACCCTGATCACCACCCGCCATGCCGGCGAGCGCGGCGGGCTGACGGCCACCGCCGTGTGCTCGGTGTCGGCCGACCCGCCGCAATTGCTGGCCTGCGTCAACCGCAACGCCAGCGCCCACCCGCTGATCGTCGCCAGCCGCAAGTTCTGCGTGAACGTGCTGGCGCCGCAGCACCGCAAGATCGCCGAGCGTTTCGCCGGCATGGACGGCGTCGAGGGCGACGCGCGCTTCGAGGGCCTTGGCGAGTGGAGCGCCATGAATGGCGACGTGCCGGCGCTGGTCGGCTGCCCGGTCACCTTCGCCTGCGAGACGGTCAACACGATGGTGGCGGGCACGCACACCATAGTGGTCGGCAGGATCCTCGATATCGCGCTGGATCCGGCGGCGGTCGCCCTGCTCTACGCCGACGCCACCTTCGTGCCCGCCGACATCCTGCGCGGCGTCGCGCCGCCGACCTGAGTTCCGGCCTACTTCGTCGGCGCGGGCGCGGGCGCCGGGGACGTCGGTGCCGGCGCCTTCGGCGTGTCGATGGTGATGTCGAGCCGCTTGGTCTCGCCGCCGCCGCCGCTGCGCCCGGTGATGTTGATGGCGCCGGTGAGGATCGCGATGATCACGACCACGGCGATCGTAATGGCGCCGACGATGAAGTAGAGGCCGCCATTGCCGCCGCCGCTGGCGGTGTTGGAAGAATTCGTCGTGTTGGCCATCGCGCCCCGTTCCTTCCGTCGATGATCGGCGCCTGGTGGGCCGTTCGCTGCCGCCATCAACGGAATGGCAGGGGATGAAGTTCCGGCGGCTGCTCGGGCCGCGTGGCGACGAAAGGCGGCGGAAAGAAGTCACGAGCGCCACAGTTGCCACCTGCGGCACCCGTCAGTATGGTCCGCGCGCTTTCGCGGGCTCTTGGGGCGTAGCCAAGTGGTAAGGCAGCGGATTTTGATTCCGCCATTCCCAGGTTCGAATCCTGGCGCCCCAGCCAACCAGCCGTGCGACTTGAAGCGTCCCCGCTTCCCGGCGATCCGACGACCACCGGGACCCACGCGGTTCGCATTCAGAATTCCATCAGATTGTCGCGGAAGTGCTTGTGCGCATACGCCTTGCGCGTCAGACCGCGCCGCTGCAGCTCGGGCACGAGGCCGTCGCAGATTTCCATGATGTAGCGGCGGTCGAAGTGGGCGTTGAACAGCAGAAAGCCGTCGCCGCCCACCTCCTGCATGATGTCCTGCATCAGGCCGGCGACGTGATCGGGGGTGCCCACCAGGTCGATGCCCTGCCGGCTGTTGAGCCCGCTCGCCAGCGAACGCGGCGTCTTGCCGATCCACTTGGCGAGTGAGGACTGGTGCCCGTTCGTCCTCAGGTGCTCGGGCAGCGGCTGGTCGGGATCGAACTGCGAGAAGTCGATATTGGTGAGGCGCGACATGCCGGAGAGCTGCAGGTCGAGGTGCTTGCCGAAATCCGCCTGCTCGAGCTGGCGGCGTTCGCGGGCGGCATCCATCGTCGTGTCGACGATCGGATAGGCAAGGAACAGCACCTTGATGTTGTCGGGGTCTCGGCCCCAGCCCGCGGCTTGGCGGCGGATGTCCTCGCGGAAGCTCTTCATGCCGTCGACGGTGACGGCGTTGGTGATGATCGTGTCGGCCCATCTCGAGGCAAAGGCCTGGCCGCGCGCCGAGCCGCCGGCCTGGCAGATCGGCACCCTTCCCTGCGGCGAGCGCGGCGCGTTGATCGGTCCGCGCACCTTGAAGTACTTGCCCTCGTGATGGATCGGCCGAACCTTCTTGCCGTCGGCGAACATCGGGATGGTGCGATCGAGCACCACCGCATCCTCGTCCCATGCCTCCCACAGGCGCGTGACCACATCGGCGAACTCGTCGGCGACGTCGTAGCGCTCGTCGTGCGGCCGCTGGCCGACATGGCCGTAGTTCTCCGCCGCTCCGTCATTGCTGCCCGTGACGCAGTTCCAGCCGATGCGGCCCTCGGTGACGTGGTCCAGCGAGTTGACGAGGCGCGCCAGCAGGTAGGGTGGATACTCCGACGTCGACAGCGTCGGCACCAGGCCGAGATGCCGGGTCGCCATCGCCAGCCACGGCACCAGGACGGCGGGATCGAGCTTGGGCGTGCTGGCGCCGTACTGGAGATAGGTGTCGTGGCTGCCCTTATACGTGTAGGGCACCATCGAGGAGTCCTCGATGATCATGTAGTCGAAGCAGCCGCGCTCCAGCCCCTTGGCCAGATCGACGAAGATGTCCGGCATCATCCAGCGATGCTTGTCGTATTCGGCGCCGGGCCACATCGAGCGCCATGCCTTCGGGCCGTAGCCCTGCGACAGGAACCAGGCGAGATGGAAATGATCCTTCGCCATGTTCAGGCGGCCGATCGATGGGCGAGATGTCCATCGGCGCCGACCTGCCCGCCTGCGTCGCGGCCGCTGTCGGGCACGATCAGCTCGTTGTCGCATTTCACGTAGGCCCGCGTCTTATACACGCCGGCGCCGAAGTCGATGCCCTCGCAGCGGTCACCCGCAGCGATCGAGAGGGTAACGACGCCAAGGCAGAGGTGCCCGGTACTGGGACAACGTGCGATGCTCGAGAACGTCATGACTTACTCCGCGGCCGTTTTATGGGTCGCCATGAACGCTTCCTGCCCCATCACATTGCGCGGTTTCGACCCGCGCTCGGCATATTAGATCTCATACTGCCATTGGGCAGTCCAGACGCGCTGCGGCTCGTCACCCCCTTGTCGCGCTGGCCGGCGCGGAAGTCGACCGGCACCAGCACTTGAATGGGCGGCGAGGTCGCGACCCGATCGCCCGCGGCGTGACCGCCCGCCCGATCAGCCGGTCGAGCGAACCAGCTTTCCGGGGCGGGCCCCGGTCTCCTCGCCCTTCTCGAAGATCGGCGTGCCCGAGCAGATCGTCATGTCGTAGCCGTCGACGCGCTGGACCAGGCGCCGCCCGCCCGCCGGCAGGTCGAAGATCATCTTCGGCGAGTGCAGAAGCAGGCCGTCGAAGTCGATGACGTTGACATCCGCCTTCAGGCCGGGCTGGAGCCGGCCGCGGTCCTTGAAGCCGTAGAACGCCGCCGTCTCGCTGGTCATGTGCTTGACCACCTGCTCGAGCTTCAGGCGCGGGCCGCGGGTGCGGTCGCGCACCCAGTGCGAGAGCATCGAGGTGTTGAGCGAGGCGTCGCAGATCACGCCGCAATGCGCGCCGCCGTCGCTCAAGCCCAGGATGGTGTGCGGATGCTCGATCATCTCGCGCACGACCTCGAGGTCGCCATGCACGTAGTTGGTGACCGGGAAGTACACCATGCGGTTGCCGTCGCCGCCCACCAGGTAGTCGTAGCAATAGGCGGCCGGGTCGACGCCCTCGCGCGCCGCCATGGCGGCGATGCTGCGCTCCAGCGGCGGCTCGTAGTCGGGCTGCTCGCCCAGCAGGTACATGCGGTCCCAGCGCGTGGCGATCTGGCGCGACAGCGGCGGCAGCACCTCGAGCAGGCGCGGCGAGGCCTCTTGCGACAGCACCAGGCGGCGCATCTCCGGCGTGCGCAGCTTCGCCAGCATCTCCTGGGGCGGCAGCTTGGCGGCCTCGGCGAAGGCCTCGCGCAGCGCGAAGGGATTGAGCGAGGTGCCCAGCCCCAGGGTCAGGCCCACCGGCCGTCCCGCGACCTGAGCGAAGAGCGGCAGGTTGTCGGCGCGCGCGGCGCCGACGCCATCCATCAGGCGGCGCCAGCGCTGCGGATCGTAGCTGCGGTCGGTGAGCAGGAACCACACGGGCCGGCCGCTGTCCTTGGCCACCTGGCGCAGCCAGCCGAACTCGGCGGCCTCGTCCTCGAAATCGGAGAGCATGCCAAAGGTACCGCGGCCGGCGCGGCCCATGGCCTTGCCGATGGCGATCAGCTCCTCGTGCTCGGCGTAGCGGCCGGGCACCAGGTCGCCGGACAGCGTCTTGTGCTGGTCGGTGCGGCTGGTGGTGAAGCCGACGGCGCCGGCCTTCAGCGCCTCCTCGGTCAGCCGGCCCATGGCCTCGATGTCGTCGGCCGTGGCGTGCTCGCGGGCGATGGCGCGCTCGCCCATGACGTAGACGCGCAGCGGGTGATGGGCGATCTGGGCGGCGATGTCGATGGTGCGCGGCAGGCGCGCCAGCGCGTCGAGATAGTCCGGGAAGCTCTCCCAATCCCACTTCAGGCCTTCGGTGAGGGTGATGCCGGGGATGTCCTCGACGCCCTCCATCAGGTCGATCAGCGCCTGCTGGTGCTGGCGGCGCACCGGCGCGAAGCCCACGCCGCAATTGCCGAACACGATGGTGGTGGCACCGTGCCAGGACGATGGTGCGAGCACGGGATCCCAGGTCGCCTGGCCGTCGTAGTGGGTATGCACGTCGACCCAGCCCGGCGTGACGATGCGCCCGTCGGCGTTCACCTCGCGCCGGCCGGGGCCGGCCTTGCCACCGACCTGGGCAATGCGGTCGCCGTCGATGGCGATGTCGCCGGTAAAATCAGGCGCGCCCGTGCCGTCGACGATCCTGCCGCCACGGATGACGATGTCGTGCATGGGCTGTCCTTCCGAGATGGGAGCGCGAGCTTTCCACACTTCAGCGGGCATTGGAAAGCGATTGATGCCCCCGGGAGTAGGACCGACACGGCGACAGTCCTGCGAGAGCGTGTCTTGGCCATACGGCGACGACTGCAATCGCCGCGCGTTCCGATGCGCGGGCCGTCGCGGTTGCGCTCGCGACATCACCATCGTACCCTTCCAAGCGACAGGGAGTTGAACCCGTCGTACGCGTGAGACCCACAAACTCGCGACGAGGGAGACATGGCAGAGCCGGTCCTCGAACTGGACGACCTCACCGTGCGCTTTCGCCTGCGCCGCGGGGAGCTGACGGCCGTCGACGGCGTGTCCTTCACCGTGCATCGCGGCGAGACCTTCGGGCTCGTGGGCGAATCGGGGTCGGGCAAGTCGGTGACGGCGCGCTCGATCATGCGGCTGATCCCCGATCCGCCGGGCGACATCCCGCGCGGCCGCATCGTGTTCGAAGGCCGCGACGTGATGGCGCTGCGCGACGCGGAGATGCGCGCGCTGCGCGGCCGGCGCATCGCCATGGTCTTCCAGGAGCCGATGAGCGCGCTCAACCCGGTCTTCACCGTCAGCGCGCAGATTTCCGACGCGCTGCGCACCAATCTGGGGATGAGCAGGCAGGAGGCGCGCGAACGCGTCGTCGAGCTGCTGTCGCTGGTCGGCATCCCCTCGCCGCAAAAGCGGCTCGACAGCTATGTCCACGAGTTCTCCGGCGGCATGCGCCAGCGCGTCATGCTGGCCATGGCGCTCAGCTGCAATCCGACCTTCCTGATCGCCGACGAGCCGACCACCGCGCTCGACGTCACCATCCAGGCGACGATCCTCGACCTGATCACGAGCATGATCGAGCGCTTCGGCATGTCGCTGATCTTCATCACGCACAATCTCGGCGTGGTCGCGCATGCCTGCGACACGATCGGCGTGATGTACGCCTCGCACATGGTCGAGCTCGGCACCAAGCAGGAGATCTTCCGCAATCCGCAGCATCCCTACACAGTGGGCCTGCTGAACTCGATCCCGCGGCTCGACACGCAGGCGAAGTACCTGACGCCAATCACCGGCTCGGTGTGCAACATGCTCGACCCGCCGCAGGGCTGCAAATTCAACCCGCGCTGCGCGCACGCCATGGATATCTGCAAGCGCGAGATTCCGCCGCTACGCGAGATCGCGCCCGGCCACTACGCCGCCTGCCACCTGCACGGACGCCAGTGATGCCCGCGACAGAGAACCTGCTCGAGGTCACGGCGCTGACCAAGCACTTCCCGCTGAACGCCGACATCTATTCCCGGATAGCGGGCGAGAAGCCGCAGCTGCTGAAGGCGGTCGACGGGATCGATTTCCATATCCGCCGCGGCGAGACCCTGGGACTCGTGGGCGAAAGCGGTTGCGGCAAGTCGACCACGGCGCGGCTGGTGACGCGGCTGATCGAGCCCACCTCCGGCGAGGTCAGGCTGCGCGGCGAGGACCTTCTGGCGTTCTCGCCCGCGCGCATGAAGGAGACGCGCAAGGAGGTCCAGCTGGTCTTCCAGGACCCCTACTCCTCGCTCAACCCGCGCAAGACGATCATGCAGATCCTGAGCCGGCCGATGGAGATCCACGGCCTGGCGAAGACCTCGACGGAAAAGCGCGCGCGGGTGCTCGATCTGCTGCGCCGGGTCGGCCTGGGCGTCGAGCATATCGACCGCTACCCGCATGAGTTCTCCGGCGGCCAGCGCCAGCGCATCGCCATCGCCCGCGCGCTGTCGGTCGATCCCGAGCTGGTGATCGGCGACGAGCCGGTCTCCGCGCTCGATGTGTCGATCCAGGCGCAGATCCTGAACCTCTTCCGCGATCTGCAGGAGCAGTTGGGGCTGACCTATCTGTTCATCGCCCACGATCTCAGCGTCATCCGCCACATCAGCGATCGCGTCGCGGTGATGTATATCGGCAAGATCGTCGAGACGGGTCCGGCGGCGGACATCTTCGAGAGCCCGCTGCACCCGTACACCAAGGCGCTGCTGGCGGCCGTGCCGGAGGCCGATCCCGACAAGCCGCCGCCCAAGCTCACGCTCTCCGGAGAAGTGTCGACGCCGATCGATCCGCCGCCCGGCTGCCGGCTGTGCGGCCGCTGCCCGCGCGAGACGGCCATCTGCGCCGAGGTCGAGCCGCCGCTGGTCGATGTCGGCAGCGACCGGCAGGTCGCCTGTCACAACCTTTGACGCTCACTGTCATTCCGAGCGCAGCGAGGAATGACAGATCTCAGCGTTCCGCGAGCCGCGGATCGAGGATGTCGCGCAGGCCGTCGCCGAACAGATTGAAGGCGAGCACCGTGTAGCAGATGGCGAGGCCGGGGAAAGCCGCCATCAGCGGGTGCGTCTCCATGTAATCGCGCGCGGCGCTGAGATCCGCGCCCCAATCGGGCGTCGGCGGCGGCGTGCCCAGGCCGAGGAACGACAGCGCCGCCACGATCAGGATGACGAAGCCCAGGCGTACCGTGGCGGTGACGATCAGCGGCGATATGATGTTGGGCAGGATCTGGGCAAGGGCGATGCGGGGCGAGGAATCGCCCATGGCGCGCGACGCCTCGACATACTCCTTCTGCTTCTCCGCCAGCACGGAGCCGCGCGCAAGCCGCGCCTTCTCCGGCATGCCGGCAAGAGCGAGCGCTCCCACCAGCACGATATCGATCATCACGCCCTCGAGCTTCCAGGCCTGCGCGACCGTCACGAACAGGAGGTAGAGCAGCAACCCCGGGAAGGCGAGCAACCCGTCGACGACCCTCATGCTCAACGTATCGGCCAGACCACCGTAGTAGCCGGCCAGGACGCCGAACGGCACGCCGATCAGCAATGAGAGCGTCACCGCGACGATGGCGATCGTCACGAGTCGCCGCCCGCCGTACAGCAGGCGCGAATAGATGTCGCGCCCGAGCCGGTCCGTACCCAGCAGATGCTTCTCCGAGGGTGGCTTGAGGCGCTCGCGATAGCTTTGCTTGATCGGATCGTGGGTGGCGATCCACGGCGTGAGGATGCAGGCGCTGAACAGCAGCACGAGCATGATCGCGCCGATCGACGCGGTACGGCTCTTGCGCAGCTCGTACAAGGCGTTGGCGAGCGCCCCCATGAGGCGCCGCAGGCGCGAAGGCGCCGGCGGCACATGCCGCTCGAAGGCGACGTCGACCAGCTTGTCGGCTTCCAGTTCGGACATATCGGGCCACCTACGCGAGTTTGACGCGCGGATTGAGGAGCCGGTAGGTCAGGTCAACCAGCAGGTTCATGACCACGACGATGACACCCAGGACGAGCACGCCGGCCTGGATCAGCGGATAGTCGCGTTGCAGGATCGCCTCGAAGATCGCGCGACCGATGCCCGGCCAGGCGAAGATCGATTCCAGCACCACCGTGCCACCCAGGAGGTTGGCCAGCTGCAGGCCGCTGATGGTGATGGTCGGGATCATCGCGTTGCGCAGCGTGTAGCGAAAGATCACCCGCCGCTCGGGCAGGCCCATCGCGCGCGCGGTGTCAACGTACTCCTTGCCGAGCTCGTCGAGCATGCTGGAACGCGTAAGACGCGTCGTGAAGGCGGCCTGGCGAAAGCCGATGGCCGCCGCCGGCAGGATCAGGAACTCCAGGCTGCCCCAGAAATCGACGAATGGGCTGACGTAGCCGGACGAGGGCAACCACCCCAGGTACAGCGAGAAGAACAGCACGCAGAGGATGGCGAACCAGAACTCGGGGATAGAGATCCCGGCCAGCGACGTGACCTGCGCGGAGTAGTCGACGGCCGAGTTGCGGCGCACGGCGGCGAGCGTGCCCAGCGGCACCGCGATCAGCACGGAGAGCGATATCCCGACGACGGCGAGATACACCGTCGCCGGGATCCGGCTCAACAGCTCCAACGAGATCGGCCGCCGCGTCACCAGCGAATTGCCGAAATCGAACTGCACGGCACGAGCGAGCCAGAGGAAGTATCGCTCGTGAACCGGCCGATCGAGCCCGTACTCCTTGGTCAGGATCGCACGGGCTTCCTCGATGTCTCCGCCCTCGGTACCGACCAGCGTATCGACGATGGAGCCGGGCAAGGCCTCGACGAAGGCGAAGACCGCCACCGTCAGGACCAGGATGACGGGGACGAGCTGGGCGATGCGCCGCAGGATGTAGGCGAGCATCGCCCGCTCCCGTCCGGTCTAGCCTTCGATCCAGGTTCGGCGCATGCCGCCGCCGCTGTAGCTGAAAGGCCCGGAGAACGACGGCGCGTAGCCCTTCACCCTGGCCCGACTGCCGGCCGACAGCGTCGGCACGAAGTGCGTATAGAACATCGGCAGGTCGCGGTTCACCATCGATTCGATATCGGCATACATCTGCTTGCGCTTGGCCCGGTCGCGCTCCTTGCGCGCGGCATGGATGAGCTGATCCGCCTTCTCGTTCTTGTAGCCGACGCGCCGCCGGTTCTCCGGTGCGGTGGACAGGATGTTGCGGCCGAACCAGCCATGTGGATCGAGGCGATAGCTGTTGGCCGTCGAGTCGATGTTGTAGTCCCCCTTGGACTGCTTCTCCAACATCACCGGCCCGGGCAGAATCTCCAGCACGACGTTGAAACCGGCGTCCTTCAGCATGGCGTGCACGAGCTCGCCGGATTGCTGCATGTAGGGGAAGGTGTCGTTGGCGATGATCGTGAGCCGCTGATCACCACCCTTAGCCTTCTTGCGCAGCGCCTTGGCCTTGTCGAGATCGAACTTCGGTCCCGGCTCGATTCCCTTCGAGTGCCACGGACTGGACTCGCTGTAGAACCCGCTGGCGACCGAGCTCAACTCGTTGAACACCGCCTGGTGGATACCCTCGCGGTCGATCGCATGCGCGATGGCCTGCCGCAGCATGTGGGCGTCGGGATTGTCCTTCTCCGACAGCAGGCCGTTCTTGAGATTGAAGAACATCATCGCCGTGCCGACCTGGGGCACCGGCCAGGTATCGAACGTGGCGCCATGTTCCTTCTTGAACGCGGGCGCGTCGGCGTAGGCCATGTTGTCGATCAGGTCGAGCTCACCCGTACGCAGGGCGGTGAGGCGCACCCGATCCTCCTTCTTCGGCCGTCCGACGAGCGCGTCGAGATAGGGCAGCGAATTGCCCTCGGAGTCGGTCTCCCAGAAATTCTCGAAGCGCACCAGCTCGGTGAGGTCGAGGCGCCGCCACGACTTGAACTTGAACGGTCCGCAATTGACGGGGTGCGTGTCGGCCTTGTCCTCGGCGCCCGGCGCCATCAGGTTCACCGGGTAGTAGACGAGATCGATGTCCAGCGCCGCGTGCGGTTCCTTGAGGTGGAATTGCACGGTCGTCTTGTTGTCGACCGTGACGCGCTCGACGTTGGCGACCACCGAGCGCGTGAAGGCATGGCTCTTCTTGGGATCCTTGATGCGCTCGATATTCCACTTGACCGATTCGGCGTCGACCGTCTGGCCGTTGTGGTACTCCGCGCCGGGCCGCAGCTTGAAGGTCCACGTCTTGAGGTCGGCCGAGGCATCCCACGACTCGGCGATGCCGGGCTTGGGCTCCATCTTGGCGTCGAAATCAACCAGCCCGCTGGTGATGCCGGCAAGCGGATGGGACGTGAAATAGATGATGTTCCGGTGCGTATCGAGACCGACGGAATCGTCGCGCGTGCCGAAGCGGATCGTGCCGCCACGCTTGGGATGCTTCTTGCCGGCCGCTGCCTCGTACGCCGGCAACCCGACCATCGCGGCACCTGCCAGCGCCGTGGTCGTCTTGAGGAACTTACGCCGTGAGTGTTCGGGACCCTTTTTGTTTTCGTCAGACATGGACGAAGCCTCCCTGGTGAGGTTTTTGGGCCGAAGTGGCTATGTGATGACGCAACTACTCGATCTGATTCTCCACAAATCGCCGCTTCGCCGATTCCGCCAACCGGAATACGCGAACGCGTGACTGATCTGAGCCTGACGACATTGGCGCGAAAGTCAACGCCGTGTTTTCTTCGCGATCCGATCAGCGGTCTTCAGCAAGTCGCCGATCGTCCTCGGTCTGGTATTGCGGTGTGGTGTCCCGCGGCATGCGCGTGTCGCTGCCGCTCGTCGCCGACGCGGCGGCGCGCCAGGCATCGTCGGGCCAACGTCCCTCGATCCTGACGATGGTGCTGGGTGCGTCGATCGTTGCGAATGCGGCGAGCGCGGCTCGCAGCACGCGCACCTGGTCGGCGCGGTCGAACGGCTTGCCGGCGCTGTGGCCCAGCGGATAGTCGACGAACGCCGCGCGCGGCGGCGCGCCGGCCTCGAGAATGTCGAGGGCGCTGCCGAGGCAGAGCGTCGGCATGCCGAGCGCTTCGAGATGACGGGCGGCCAGACTCACGGTCTGGTGGCAGACGGGTCACATCGGCACGAGCAGCGCGATGTCCACCTGCTGCTGCTTGAGCACGCCCTCGATCTGCGGGATCAGCTCCTCGCGCACGCGGCGCTGCGAGTAGACGCCGCCCATGCAGGAGATCGCGGCGTCGCCCAGCGCGCCGATGGCGCCCTCGTCGCGCATCGCGCGCAGCGCGGTCAGCGGCACGAGGCACTCGGGATCGCGTCGCGCGTCGACGAGATAGTTCTCGGTGATGTGCGAGAAGCGCAGGCGATCGACCGGCGTGTCCATCGGGATCAGCCGGATCGACGAATCGTCCTTGTAGTGAAACGCCACCTGTCCCGCGACGTAGCAGCCCGAGGTGGTCAGCACGCCCAGCCGGGATTGCGACACCGGCTTCTTCAGTGGCGCGAACGGCGGCGCGTCGGGCGCGACGTACCAGCGATAGGGCGCATAGCCCAGGCTGGCATAGCGCTGGGTGATGGCGTCGATGTAGCGGACGGGTTCCATCGCCTCAATCCGTCTCGATCGGCAGCGCGCCGTCCTTCGCCCACTCGCCCATCGAGGCGTCGTAGAGCGTCAGGTCGTCGTAGCCGAGCTGGTGCAGAAGGAAGAGGTCGAGCGTCGCGGAAATGCCGCCGCCGCAATAGGCGATCACTTTCTTGTCCGGCGTCACGCCCTGCGCCACGAATTTCGCCTGCGCGTCGGCCAGCGGGCCGAAAGCCTTGGTCGCCGGATCAATCAGCGAAACGGCCGAGACGTTGACGCTGCCCGGCACGCGGCCGGGCCGGCCATAGCGGCTCGGCGTCAACCCGGCATGGAACTGCGGACCCAGCGCATTGACCGTCACCGTGCCGGCGCGCCCGATCGCGGCGCGCACCTCGTCGCGCCCGACGAACATCCCGGCGCGCGGTGCGGCCTTGAAGGTCGCGGACGGATAGCCCTTGGGCGGCCCGCTCTCGACCGGCCGCCCCTCGGCGCGCCATTTGTCGAAGCCGCCGTCGAGCACGGCGACCTTGGGATGTCCCAGCGCCCGGAGCATCCACCAGAAGCGCGTCGCCCACATCATCGTGCCGATGCTGTAAAGCACCAGCTGCTTGCCGGCAGCGACGCCATGGCGGCCGAAGGCGGCCTCGAGCTGCGCCACCTCGGGCATCATGAAGCGCAGGCGCGTGTCGCTGCGCGAGAACTCGCCCTGCAGGTCGAGGAAATCGGCGCCCGGGATATGCGCTTCCTCGAAGGTCTTGCGGCCGGGCACGGCGATGTAGGGCTCGTCCACGTCGGGCGGTGGCGCCTCGAGGTAGGTCGTGCAGTCGAACAGGCGCAGATCCGGCTCGGCCAGCCGGGCCGCGAGCGCTTCGGTGCTGATCAGAGCCTGTGGTTCGCGCATGATGCTCCCTCGACAACCGGCAACTCGATAGTTCTTAGCACAGGCATCGACGCAGCTGGGTCACTTGAACTCGCAAAAAGGAGTAGGTAGCGGAGCCCTAAAAGAGAGTCCTTTGCGAAACTCGATCGACTCGCAGAACGCCAACCAAGAGCCACTGCTTGGGGCGACGGGAATGAGTACCCATCGCAAAGGCCATCCCCCTTGCCGGATACTTCTCATTAAATATTTCAGCCATCTCTTTAAGGGCGGCTTCTGCCGTCTTGCTCCTCTGGAAATTGTAGAACATTGCTGCCGTTTCCCAGTCGTCGCAGGTCGCCGTATGAGACTTCCCATCCTCCGTTTCGTATAGGAAGTGGAATGCGTAGGGGCAGGGATTCAAGGCCTTTAGTTCCTGATCCAAGAACGAGAGCTGGCGCGCAGCATCCTGGTATGCAGCCTTCTCTTTCGAGATGTCTTCTGGCTTCTTCTTTCGCCAGTAAAACTCGCTCTTCACCGGACGTATTAGCGTTAAGGTTGATCCTCTAGCTACCGCCTCGTCCGTTGAGCGCGTTATCACGCGATCCAAGAAGCTGGCGCGCTCATCGAGCGGCATTGGCTTGCTTACGACAATGGTCTCTTCTTGCACTCGTCGACTCTCCGGCCGCAAGTCACCCTTCGGGGCTCGCCATTCGTACTCGACCCAATCCCATCTGGAGAACTGATTGTCGCGCAACTTTCGGAAGTGGATTGGATAGAGGCGCCTCCACTGACCTTGAAGTGTCAATCCGGCGCAGCAAACGGTCTCACCGTGCGCTTGCCCGACATGAGGCAGCGCCTTTACCAGAATCAGCGCGCGCTCTTTTCCGTTCTGTTCGTCTCGGTGCATTTTTTTGGGAAACAGCCAGATGGCAAATCTTATTGCCAACTATACCAGAAATCTCTTCCGCAACTATTGTCCGATGACAACGAGCGGCATCCAATTCATAGCAGAGGAGACAAACGCGCTCGGACTGAACAAGTTCACAAGCTCGCTCCAGATCGCTCTTGGCTATCGCAGTCCTGAGGTGACGACGGAATATCTGGACGAATGTCCGATAGTCTCCCGCTCGTGCAGCTTCACGCCCTTCTTTGGGATCACCGAGACCTCGAAGGTGAACATAGTCGATGCCACGCGCTGCCAGCGCAGCGCTTAGTGTGCTCTTCGAAAAGCCGGCACGACGTGACAGTGGTAGTTCCCGGATATCGATAACCGTGCCGACGCGGATACCGACCAAAGTGTCGAGAAAGTCGCCGAGGGCCGCGTTTTCATAGCCGATTGTCATCAGCGGCCCGGTCATAGCGACAGAATCCTCATTTTATTCAACGGCTTGAATAGTAATATTAACGCCGAAGATTATCAATATCAGATGATGCGTTCGTCGTAGGCCGCGGCAAGCCGGCGCGCCGGATCGCGCTCGACCAGCAGCGGGCCGACCCGCCGCTCATACCATGCGAGCAGCCTGGCTTCGATATCGGCGTGTCCCTCGCGTCCGCCATCGGCGAGCAGATGCACGATATCGACGCCGCGCGTCGCCAGGTGCCGCGACACCAGGATGGTGCGATGACAATCCAGCGGCTCGCGCTCGGCGCACATCAGGGCGAGCGGACTCCTGGACGCCTCGTCGACCACCGCATCGAGCGCCGCGGCGAACGCCGGCGTGCGCGCCGCCGCGGCGTAGTCGCGTGTGCCGTCCTGTGGCTTGCCGCCCAGCGCGTCGCCGAAATGGCGGTAGTCGATGCCTTCCGCCTTCAGCGACTCGCGCAGGCGCTCGCGGTTGAACTGCGGCACCCGGCGCGAATACGGCGTCGAGCGCACGTCCGCGAGCAGCCGCACGCCGGCGTCCCGCAGCAGCGCCACGAAGCGCTCGATCGCATGGTTGGAATGGCCGATGGTGAAAAGGATCATGCTCGCTGCGCTTGCCCATCATCGCGCCGGCGCCTAAAGGGCGGGCATGAGCGTACCGCCAGACCATGCCGCCCGCGAGCGTCCTGTGCCGCCGCCCGGTCCGCCGCCCGAGGGCTTCGTCCAGCTCACCGGCCGCGGCGGCTACACCACGCATAACGGCCCCTGGTACGAGAAGCGCGACGAGACGGGCCGGCTGATCCGCGGCTTTCGCGTGCTGCCGCACCATCTCAACGCGCTGGGCATCATCCATGGCGGGCTGCTGAGCGCCTTCCTCGACACCACCATGGGCAGCGCCGTGTGGCTGGCGACCAAGCGGCGCGCGGTGACCCTGCGGCTGCAGCTCGACTACCTCAACAACACCCGGCTCAACGACTGGGTCGAAGGCGTCGCCGACTGCACCGGTTTCGACGCCGAGGTGGCCTATGTCACGGCCCGCCTCTATTGTCGGCGCCACACGTTGGCGACCGGCCAGGGCGTCTTCGCCCTGCTCAGCCCGCGCCGCAAGGACTGACCAGCAGAGGATCCATGAGCATCGCAGAGTCCGCGCCGCCGGCGCATCCCGGCTTCGGCGGCGAGTTCCGCACCATTCCCGTCGACCCGCCCGAAGGCTTCAAGCTGATCGACTTCCAGCGCTTCAACGACTGGCGCAACTTCAACACCCATATCGGCCCGCTGTACTTCCGCCGCGGCGAGAAGGGCACGCCGGACGCCTTCGTCATGGGCCTGCGCGTGCAGCCCTACATGTGCAATCCCGCCGGCACGATCCATGGCGGCATGATGATGACCGTGGCCGACCTGATCGGCGGCATGGGCGCGATGACGGTGGCGCGCATCAAGGGCAAGTTCGCGCCGACGGTGAACATGAGCTTCGACTTCCTGGCGCCCGCGCGCGAAGGCGACTGGGTCGAGGGAAGGCTGGAGCTGATGCGCCAGACGCGCTCGATGCTGTTCTCCCACATCTGGCTGAGCAGCGGCGACAGCAAGATCCTGCGCGCCAGCTGCATCGTGAAGATCCCGTCGGACGACAAGTGGCAGATGCACCGGACGCGCCCGGCCGACAGCCCGCCGGGCTAGACCTCGGTCGCTTCGGCGCGGAACACCTTGGCCAGCGCGCGCTCGCCCGAAGGCGTCAGGTCGACGGCCCGACCGTCGCTTCGACGACGCGCCCAGCCGCGGCTGAAGAACAGGTCGGCGATCGCCGCGCCCAGCGCGCCGGCGATGTGCGGGCGCCGCTCGCTCCAGTCCAGGCACTGGCGCGCGAAATGCCGCCGGCCGGTCTCCGCCACGGTCCGCGCGCCGTCGATATCCACGCCGACCTTGCGGCAGAACAGCTCGCCGCGCGCCGTCACCAGCCAGTCCTTGCCGGGCGCGGCCTCGATATGGCCGTTGCGCGACAGCGAATCGGCGATCGCCATGCCGACCTGGCCGGCGAGGTGGTCGTAGCAGGTACGGCAGCGCCGCAGCCGCGAATCGCGCCGCCACGCGGCGTTGGCCGGCGCGGGCTTCGCGGGTGTCTGCGCCGTGCGGGCCGCCACGGCCATCACCGCCTCCAGCGCCTCGGCCACCGTCGCGTCGGCCAGGCGGTAGTAGCGATGCCGTCCCTGCTGGTCGACGGCGAGCAGACCGGCGGCCACCAGCTTGGACAGATGCCCGCTGGTGGTCTGCGGCGTCACCCGCGCCTGGGCGGCGAGGTCGGTCGCCGGGCGCGGCTTGCCGTCCATCAGCGCCAGCAGCATCGAGGCGCGCGCCGGATCGCCCATCAGGGCGGCGGTCTCGGACAGCCGATTCGTCGTAACCATGTTTCGGTCTCCACCGAATGATGTCCGTGAGTATACGCCGCCGCTTGCGGTTATGCTTCGGCCCAAGCCGAAGCATCGGCGGCGTCGAGGGAGCGTCTGAGTGTCGGAACGGTGGCGGGCGTTGTGCCTGATCCTGGTGGCCCGCGTCGCCTATGGTGTGCACCTGCAGGCCGTGCCGTCTACCGCCTCGACCCTGAGCCGCGAGCTTGGCCTGTCTTTCGCCGATATCGGCCTGCTGATCGGCCTGTTCATGCTGCCCGGCATCGTCATCGCGGTACCCGCCGGGCTGCTGGGTCAGCGCTTCGGCGATCGCCGCGTCGCCCTGGTCGGCCTCGTGCTGATGACGCTGGGCGCCGTGATCGGCGCGTCGGCCCATTGCTTCCTCGTGCTGGCGGCGGCGCAGGTCGTCGCCGGCATCGGCGCCCTGGTGATGGGCGTGCTGACCACCAAGATGACCGCCGACTGGTTCGCCGGCCGCGACCTGCCGCTGGGGCTCTCGATCATGCTCAACGGCTTTCCGGTCGGCATGGCACTGGGACAATTGCTGTTCCCCGCGCTGGCCGAAACCATGAGCTGGCGCGCCGCCTTCATCGCCGGCGCCGCCGGCGCGGCGCTCGGCTTCCTCGCCTTGGCCGTGCCCTATCGCCGCCACGCCAACGATCGTGCCATGCGCGGTCCGGGGGCACTGTCGACGCGGCTGTCGCGGGCGGAGCTGGCGGCGATGATCGTCGCCGGCGTGATCTGGGCGGCCTACAACGGCTGCTACATGACACTGGCCGGCTTCACGCCGGTCTATCTCGCCAGCATCGGGCTCTCGACCAGGACCGCCGGCCTGTTCGCCAGCGCGACGACGATGGCCAGCGTGCTGGGCGTGCTCGCCGGCGGCCTGTTCACGCGCCGCCTCCAGCGTCCCGACCTTCTCATCGCCGGCATCGCGATTCTCTGGGGCGCGCTGCTGGTCGCCGCCACGCTCACCCATCCGGCGATCATGCTGATCGTCGCCGGCTTCGTCGGCGGCATTCCCGCCGGGCTGATCTCCGCCATGCCGGGGCAGGTGCTTCGGCCGCGGACGCGCGGTCCCGGGCTGGGTGTGTTCTTCACCTGGCTCTATGTCGGCTTCGCCGTGACGCCGTCGCTGGGCGGCTGGATGGCCGATCTGCTGCAGCGGCCCGAAGCGCCGCTCTACACCGGTGCGACGCTGCTGATCGCCGCGCTGCCGATGCTGGCGGTCTTCGGCATGATGCGCAAGCGACTGACGGCGGGTTAGCGCCAGCGCGGATTGGCGATGGCGATCTTCTCGGCGATGGTCGCGCGCAGGTGATCCATCAACGCCGCGTCGCGCTCGTCGCGCTCGCCGGCGCGCAATTGCCGGCAGAGCTCGGCGTTGAGCGTCGGCAGGTCGCCGTCGCGGCCCAGCAGCGCCTTCAGCCGCTCGTGCTCGGCGGCGTCGGCCTGCGGGCCGCGCTGCCACTCGCGGCCGAGGATGGCCAACGAGTTCAGCGCCACCTTGACCTGGAAGGCGAGTCGCGGATCGACACCTTCCAGCGCCGGCAGCGCCTCGCTGCGCAGGAAGCCGGCGATGGCGTCGAGCAGTTCGGGCGCGGTGGGACGATCCTGGGCCATGGCGATCAGCCCAGCAGCTCGAGCAGGTCGACTTCGGTCTCGACCGCGCGACGGCCGATGCTGGCCAGTTCCATCGATTCCTCCGCGCCCGACAGATGCTTCCATGCCTGGGTCATGCAGATCACGCCCCAGCGCGCCGTGCCGAGGATCTCCCACCAGCGCGCGTGGTCGCGATCGACCCTGGCGCCGCCGGCCGCTTCGTAGGCCTCCCACAATTCCTCGCGCGAGCCGAAGCCGCCGGCCGGCTTGTCGATCGCGCCGAAGCGCCAGGACTTCACGCACAGCCAGCCGAGATCCTCCAGCGGATCGCCCAGATGCGCGATCTCCCAGTCGAGGATCGCCGTGACGCCGCTTTCGTCGGCGAGGTAGTTGCCGGTGCGGAAGTCGCCGTGCACGAAGCCCGGCGTCGCCGGCGTCGGCGGCATGCGCCGTTCGAGCCAGGACAGCGCCAGCTCGAATACCGGATGCGGCTCGCGCGTCACGTCCAGCGCGCGGCGCATGGTGGCGATCACGTCGGCGGCGCCGCCGACCCGCAGCGGCGGCAGGGCGGCGAGCGGCACGGCATGCAGCCTCGCCAGGATGGCGCCAAGCTGAGCGGGGATGCGCGTGCGCGCCTGCTCGAAGCGCGGCGCGCGCAGCAACTCGCGCGCGATCGCCGTGCCGCCCACGCTTTTCATCACGTAGCCGTCGCCCACGCCGTCGTCCGGCTCGGCGATGAACAGGGTCTGGGGAGCCGGCACCCCGTGCTGGCCGGCGGCCCGCATCACCGCGAACTCGGTGGCGCGATCCAGCGCCAGGCTGTTCTCCATGGTCTGCACCGGCGCATCGGCGGCCCGCGGCGGATCGCGGCGCAGGACCAGCTTCTCGGTCACGCCGTCGTCGAAGATCGCGTCGAAGCCCCAAGTCTGGCGCGAGGCACCGCCGGAGTGGCGAAACAGGCCCTCGACCCGCACCGCGCGGCGGAAATGGCGCGAGCAGGCCTTCGCCAGCCCGTGCGCCAGCGCGCTGCGCGCGTCGCCGTCGCCGTCGCCTGCCCCGTCCATCCGCGTTTCCCCGTTTGGCCGTCCCGTCTGAACGGCCATTCATTCCAGCACGGGACGCCGTGCCGATGCCATATCGGCGTTCCGCCGCGCGGCTAAGTGCGTTTTCCCGGCATGCCGGCGCATGCTATGCCCGCTGTCAAGAATCACGGGGGATCGTGCGTATGGCCGACACTTCGCTCTGCCGCCTGACCGCGGTCGAGGCGGTCGATCTGCTGAAGAAGAAGAAGGTTTCGCCGCTTGAGCTGATCGACGCGGCCGAGGCGCGCACCAACGAGGTCGACGGCGCCCTCAACGCGATGGTGATCCGCACCTTCGACCGTGCGCGCGACCGCGCCAAGTCATTGAAGCTGCCCGACCCCGACACGCCCGGCTGGCTGGGCGGTCTGCCCTTCGGCGTCAAGGACCTCAACGACGTCGAGGGCGTGATCACCACCTTCGGCTGCCGCGTGCACAAGGACAATGTCGCGCAGCGCACCTGCATCTCGGTGCAGCATCTCGAGGAGCTGGGCGGCCTCGTGGTCGGCAAGACCAACACGCCGGAGTTCGGTGCCGGCGCGCAGACCTTCAACGAGGTCTTCGGCATCACGCGCAATCCCTGGGACACACGCATGACCTGCGCCGGCTCCTCCGGCGGCGCGGCCGTCGCGCTGGCGGCCGGCGAGGTCTGGCTCGCGACAGGCTCGGATCTGGGCGGCAGCCTGCGCACGCCCGCCAGCTTCTGCTCGATCGTCGGCTTTCGCCCCAGCCCCGGCCGCGTCGCCTGGGGTCCGGGCGCATTGCCGCTGAACACCTTCGCGCAGAACGGCCCGATGGGACGCTGCGTCGCCGATGTGGCCCTGATGCTCGACGCGACGGCCAAGCATCACCCGCTCGATCCGTTGTCCTATCCGGCGCCGTCGGTGCCCTACGCCAGATCGGCGTCGAGCCCGGTCGCGCCGAAGACGGTGGCCTGGGCCGGCGACTTCCGGGGAGCCTGCATCTACGACGCCGAGGTCGAAGCGATCTGCCGCGCCGCCGCGGAGCGCTTCAGGGAGATCGGCGCCGCCGTGATCGAGAAATCGCCCGATCCCGAGGGCGCGCGCGAATCCTTCCAGATCTTCCGCGGCCACCACATGGCGGCGTCCAACGGCAAGCTGCTGCAGACGCATCGCGAGCTCTTGAAGCCCGAGGTGATCTGGAACATGGAGTACGGCCTGTCGCTGACCTCGGAGGACCTGCGTCGCGGCCTGGTTCAGCAGGCGGGCGCGCAACAGCGCTTCGCGCGCTTCATGGCCGATGTCGACATCCTGTGCGTGCCGGCCGCGCCGGTGCCGCCCTTCCCGGTGGAGATGCGCTACGTCGAGGAGATCAACGGGCGCAAGATGCCGAGCTACATCGACTGGGTGCTGGGCAGCTCGATCGTCACCATGTCGGGCCTGCCGGCGGTGTCGATGCCCTGCGGTTTCACCAAATCCGGCCTGCCGGTGGGCCTGATGCTGGTCGGCAAACCGCGCGGCGAGGCCGGCCTGATCTCCGCGGCCAAGCTGTTCGAGGACATCATGGGCATCGCCCGGCGCCTGCCCATCGATCCCATCGTGCGGCACTGACAACGACAACAGAGGGAAACGATGAACGTCCTGGAGCCGATGCACGGCTACTATCTGGAGGATCTCAGGGTCGGCATGTCCGCGGTGTTCGGCAAGACCGTCACCGAGGCCGACATCACCGCCTTCGCCGGCGTGTCGGGCGACACCAACCCGATCCATCTGCACGAGGGCTTCGCCAAGACCTCGCGGTTCGGCCAGCGCATCGCCCACGGCATGCTGAGCGCCAGCTTCATCTCGACCGTGGTCGGCACCCGCCTGCCCGGCCCGGGATCGATCTATGTCTCGCAGTCGCTGAACTTCAGGGCGCCGGTGAAGATCGGCGATACCGTCACCGCGCGCTGCGAGATCGTCGAGATCGTGCCCGACCGCAAGCGCATCAAGCTCAAGACCGAATGCCTGTGCGGCGACAAGGTGGTGCTCGACGGCGAGGCAGTGATCCTCGTGCCGAGCCGGCCTCTGGCGGCCTGAGGCGGCGCGGATGAGCGGCATCCCCGTCTTCGACGACTGGCTCGACGTGTCGGTGCCCTGGCACGGCGCGGTGGTACCGCTGGGCAATTTCGACGGCGTGCATCGCGGCCATCAGGTGCTGATCGGCCAGGCGGCGGGTTTCGCCAAGGCGATCGAGGCGCCGGTCGTGGCGCTCACCTTCGAGCCGCATCCGCGCACCTTCTTCGTCAAGGACACCGCGCCCTTTCGCCTGACCTCGTCGGCGGCCAAGGCGCGGCTGCTGGCCGGGTACGGCGTGCAGGCGGTGCTGGCCCAGCGTTTCGATCCAGATTTCGCCGCGGTCGCCGCCGAGGACTTCGTCGACGGCATCCTCGTCGCCGGTTTGCGCGCGCGCCACGTGGTGTGCGGCTACGACTTCACCTTCGGCGCGCGCCGCTCGGGCAACGCCGACCTGCTGCAGCGCATGGGCGACGATCGCGGCTTCGCCGTGACCGTCGTGCCCCCGGTCATGCGCGAGGGCGAGATCTACTCCTCGACGCGCATCCGCGAGGCGCTGCGTTCGGGCATGGTACGCGAGGCCGCCGATCTGCTGGGCCACACCTGGGAGATCGAGGGCACGGTCGAGGAAGGCGACAAGCGCGGCCGCACCATCGGCTTCCCCACCGCCAACATCGCGCTCGGCGAGTACCTGCGGCCACGCTTCGGCGTCTACGCCGTGCGCGCTGCCGTCAAGGAGAACGGCGCCTGGGTGTGGCGCGACGCCGTGGCCAATCTCGGGCGGCGCCCGACCTTCGGCAAGCTGCAGGAGAATTTCGAGGTCCATGTGCTGGACTTCGACGGCGACCTCTACGGCCGCGTGGTGCGCGTCGCCCTGGTCGACTTCATCCGTCCGGAAATGAGGTTCGCCGGGCTCGAGGCGCTGAAGACGCAGATCGCCGCCGACCTCGACGCCGCGCGCGAGATCCTGCGCGCCGGCTAGCGAGGACGCGCCTGCACGAATTGTGCTGGAATCGGCCATCGCCATGACGCCGGGCGCGATCACCATCCTCGGCATGGGATTTTGGCGCAACGGGTGGATCGTCTGTGTCCTGCTCGTCGTCCTCGGGCTGGGCGCGGCAAGCGCGACCGCCGTGGTCCGCTCGGATGCCTGGATCGCCGATCTGGTCGAAAGCTTTCGGCCGCATCTGCTGGTGGCGGCGCTCGCGGCCTTGCCGCTCGCCCTGACCTTGCGCGGCGGCTGGCGCAGCGCGGCGCTGGCGGCCTTCGCCGCCTGCATCATCGTCAACGGCGCCACGATCGTCAGGACGGTGCGCGCGGCGACGCCAGCGCAGGAGGCGCGTGGTGGCGTCCGGCTCAAGCTCGTCACCGTCAATCTGCTGTGGAGCAACCGCCAGCACCACAGACTGCGCGACTGGCTGCGGGCGGAGGCGCCGGACATCGTCGTCACCCAGGAGACCACGCCGCGCTGGGCGGCGCAGCTCGCGGGGCTGGACGGCATCTTCCCGCACCGCCGCCTGCCCGGACCGACCGACGACATCGCGATCCTGTCGCGGCATCCCTTCACCATGGCGCAAGACGCCGGGATCCGTGTCCACGGCACGCTGGCGATGGCGACGCTGACGCTGGAACGCCGGCGCATCGACCTGATGGCGCTGCACGCCTCGGTGCCGACCAGCCCGGGCCGACGGATCGCGCGCGACGCGATGTTCGACGATATCGCGCGCTTCGCCCGGCGGACGCGCGCGCCGCTGATCGTCGCCGGCGATTTCAACGCCACGCCGTGGAACCGCTCGATGCGCCTGCTGGTGCGCGAATCGCCGTTGCGCCACGCCTCCGGCTTCTGGCGACCGACCTGGACGGCCTATGTCCCGCTATGGATGGGCATCCCGATCGACCATGTGCTGGCCGCCACCGATTGCCGCGTCCTCGACCGGCGCATCGGCCCCGATATAGGCTCGGATCATCGCCCTCTCGTGGTGACGATCGACTGCCTGTAACGGTCGGATACCACGTGCCCTGATTCCGCCGGATTCCCTCCGGTAACCTGCCATGAGAAACCTGCTTGATAGCGGGTGAGGCCAGCCCGGTCCGCGCGCGGAAGCCGGACGGCTCGGCCGAGTGAGGAAACGATGATCCGTCAGATCGCTGCTGCTGCTCTCGCCGTGGGCGGGCTCGCCGCTTGCGTCCCCTACGCCGATGGTTATGCGCCTTACTCGAGCGGCTATGGCCAGCCGGCCTATGGCTACAGCGGCTACAACCAGCCGTACTACTCGGCGCCGACCTACAGCGCGCCGCCGCGTACGACCTACGTCTACAACCAGCCGGCCCCGCCGTCGCAGCAGCGCTACGTCTACAACGCCCCGCGTGATCGCAACCGCGACGGCGTCCCCGACTACAAGCAGCGCGACCGCAACCGCGACGGCGTCGCCGATTACAAGCAGCGCGACCGCGACCGCGACGGCATCCCCGACTATCGCGATCCGGACCGCGGCCGCGGCTGGAACCGCTAGGTGTTCGGTCCCGGGGTGTGGTGTAACGGATTGAGGGTGAATCGGGCGGGCTGTTTTGTCCAGACACCGCAGACGAACTCATAGGGGGTGAGGCCACGCAGCGTCTTGAGCCGGCGAGCATGATTGTAGGCATCTACGAAGAGCTGCAGATGCCGCTCAAGCTGTTCGTGGGTGTCGTAGTGGTAACGTTTGACGGTGGCTTCTTTGAGCGTGCGGTTCATGCGTTCGACCTGGCCGTTGGTCCAGGGGTGGTTTGGCTTCGTCAGGCGATGGTCGATGCCATGCTCGGCGCAAACGCGATCGAAGAGGTGGCGGCTGTAGCGGGCCGTGGGTCCGTCGCGGTAGCGCGGGGCATGACAGAACTGCACGCCGTTGTCGGTCAGGACGGTGTGAATCCTGTAGGGCACCGCCGCGATCAGCGCGCGCAGGAAGTCGGCCGCAGTGTGAATGTTGGCAGCCACGTGCAAGCGAGCGAAGACCAGCTTCGACGTCCGATCAATGGCGACAAACAGGTACAGCTTGCCCTCGCCGGTGCGCAACTCGGCGATATCGATGTGGAAGTATCCGATGGGGTAGCTGGCGAACGGCTGGCGGGCGGGCTTGTCGCCGGCGGTTTCGGGTAGCCGGCTGATGCCATGGCGTTGCAAGCAGCGATGCAGGCTCGAGCGGGTCAGGTGTGGAATGGTCGGCTGCAGGGCATAGAGGCAATCGTCGAGTGGCAACAGCGTATGGCGACGGAAAGCGACAACCATCGCCTCTTCATCACTGGTCAGCGTCGTCGAACGAGCCTCCTTCGGTCCCATCCTGGCGTCCGCCACGGTCGAGCGTCGTCGCCACTTCTGCACGGTCGTCGGGCTGATGCCATAGCGCTCGGCGAGGGCTCTTACGCTCGCTTCACTCCGCTGAAGTGCTCGACGAACCGCCTCCGTCGTGGTGGCGCAGCCGTGTAGAATCTGGCCCATAGTTCGTCCCTCCAAGCGTGGCTACCTACTGTGTCACCACACCCCGGGACCAAACACCTAGGCCGGCCTGGCCCGGAGGCTCCGCGACGGCAGGCTCGTCCGTCGCGGAGCAACCCGGGCTCTTCGAGGGGGTGGCCGCCCATCCGCGCTCGCCTTGACCCCCTGCACCCCCCTCCTTATGTTTGCCGCGATGCAATGCCGTCGCGACAAGGCGGCTCCCGCCGTCGTCGGGGAGCGAATTATCGGCCCGGTCCGCTGACCGGCGGCCGGGCATTGCGCTGTTCCCACCACGCCGCGCGTCCATCGCGCCGCGACGTTCCCTGACCTATCCGTCCGACGAGCCACGCCGTGACCGCCGACTACCGTTCCACCGTTTTCCTGCCCGAAACCGAATTCCCCATGCGCGCGGGCCTGCCCAAGAAGGAGCCGGAGCTGCTGGCGTTCTGGGCCAGGCTGGGCCTGTTCGAGCGCCTGCGCGCCGAGTCGAGGGGCCGCGAGAAGTTCATCCTCCATGACGGCCCACCCTACGCCAACGGCGACATCCACATCGGCACGGCGCTGAACAAGATCCTCAAGGACGTGGTGACCAAGAGCCAGCAGATGCTGGGCAAGGACAGCCACTACGTCCCCGGCTGGGACTGCCATGGCCTGCCGATCGAATGGAAGATCGAGGAGCAGTACCGGCTCAAGAACAAGGACAAGGACCAGGTCCCGATCAACGAGTTCCGCCAGCAGTGCCGCGCCTTCGCCGAGCACTGGATCGGCGTGCAGCGCCAGCAGTTCAAGCGCCTGGGCGTCGTCGGCGATTGGGAAAATCCCTATTCGACCATGGCCTTCGAGGCCGAGGCGGTGATCGTCGCCGAGCTGGGCAAGTTCCTGATGAACGGCGGGCTCTACAAGGGCGCCAAGCCGGTCATGTGGTCGGTGGTCGAGAAGACGGCGCTGGCCGAGGCGGAGGTCGAGTACCACGACCACAAGTCGGTGACGCTGCATGCGCGTTTCGCCGTGCGCAAGGCCTCGCGGCCCGAGCTTGAGGGTACCTCGATCCTGATCTGGACGACGACGCCCTGGACCATCCCGGCCAACCGCGCGCTCGCCGTCGGCGCCGACATCGACTACGGCGTCTACACCGTCGAGTCCTGCGCCGAAGGCTCCAGCGCCAAGCCGGGCGAGAGGCTGGTCTTCGCCACGGCGCTGAAGGATGCGGTGCTGGCGGCGGCCAAGATCACCGACGTGTCCCACGCCGCGACGCTGAAGGGCGCCGACCTCGTGGGCACGACCTGCGCCCATCCGCTGGCGACGCTCGACACGTTCTATGGGCGCGACTCGGAGGTCTTCGCCGGCGACTTCGTGACCATCGACGCCGGCACGGGCGTCGTGCATATCGCGCCCAGCCACGGCGCCGACGACTTCGAGCTGGGCCGCAAGCACGGCATCCCGGCGGAGGACTATGTCGCCGACGACGGCACTTACTTTCCGCGCGTGGCGCTGTTCGCAGGCAAGCGCGTCTATACCGAGACGGGCAAGCCGGGCGACGCCAATGGCGCGGTGATTGCGCGCCTGGCCGAGGCCGGCACCCTGCTGGCGAAGGGCTCGCTGACCCATTCCTATCCGCATTCCTGGCGGTCGAAGGCGCCGGTGATCTTCCGCTGCACGCCGCAATGGTTCATCGCCATGGACGAGCCGATCCAGGGCATCCCGGGAACCCTGCGCGAGGTGGCGCTGAAGGCGATCGACGACACTCGCTTCGTGCCGCCGGCCGGCCAGACGCGCTTGCGCTCGATGATCGAGCAGCGGCCCGATTGGTGCGTCTCGCGCCAGCGCGCCTGGGGCGTGCCGATCGCCGTCTTCGTCGACAAGGCGACCGGCCAGCCGCTGCGCGACCAGAAGGTGATGGACCGCATCGTCGCCGCCTTCCGCGAGCAGGGCGCCGATGCCTGGTTCGAGAATCCGCAGCGCTTCCTGGCGCCGGACCACGATCCGGCGCAGTACGAGCCGGTCATGGACATCCTCGATGTCTGGTTCGACTCCGGCTCGACGCACGCCTTCACCCTGGAAGGCCGGCCCGAGCTGAAATGGCCGGCCTCGCTCTATCTGGAGGGCTCGGATCAGCATCGCGGCTGGTTCCACTCCTCGCTGCTGGAGAGCTGCGGCACGCGCGGCCGTGCGCCCTACGACGCGGTGCTCACCCATGGCTTCACCATGGACGAGCAGGGCCGCAAGATGTCCAAGTCGCTGGGCAATACCGTGGCGCCGCAGGATGTGTGCGACCAGTACGGCGCCGACATCCTGCGCCTGTGGGTCGTCGGCTCCGACTATGTCGAGGACCAACGCATCGGGCCTGAGATCCTGAAGCTGCACGCCGATGCCTATCGCCGGCTGCGCAACACGCTGCGCTACCTGCTGGGCAATCTCAGCGGCTTCGGCGATGCTGAGCGGGTCGCGCCGAAGGACATGCCCGAGCTCGAGCGCTGGGTGCTGCATCGCATGGCCGAGCTCGACGCCGAGTTCCGCCAGGCCGTCGAGGATTTCGATTTCCATCTCGTCTCGACATCGCTGCACAATTTCTGTGCCGTCGATCTGTCGGCGCTGTACTTCGACATCCGCAAGGATGCCATCTACTGCGACGCGCCCGACTCGCTGCGCCGGCGCGCGGCGCGCACGGTGCTGGCCGAGCTCTTTTCGTTCATCACGGCGTGGCTCGCGCCGTTCGCCTGCTTCACCGCCGAGGAAGCCTGGCTGGCGCGGCCCAGCGCGAAGAGCGATGGCCTCGAGGAGTCGGTGCACCTGCGCACCTATCCGAAGATCCCGGCGGAATGGCGCGACGAGGCGCTGGGCGCGAAGTGGCGCACCGTGCGTGCGCTGCGCCGCGTCGTCACCGGCGCGCTGGAGATCGAACGCAACGCCAAGCGCATCGGATCCTCGCTGCAGGCGGCGCCAAAGGTCTACGCGTCGCCCGACTATGTGACGGCGATGGCCGGCCTCGACCTCGCGGAAATCTGCATCGTCTCCGACGCGCGGTTGATCGAAGGCGAGCCGCCCGCCGGCGCCTTCACCCTGCCCGATGTGCAGGGCGTGGGCGTGGTGCCGGACAAGGCCGAGGGCGAGAAATGCGCGCGCTGCTGGCAGGTGCTGCCCGAGGTCGGCCGTTCCCAGGCGCACCCGACGCTCTGCCTGCGCTGCGAGTCGACCGTTGCCGGCCTGCCCCAGGCGGCGCAATGACCGAACCACAGCAGCGGCCGGCGACCGGAATGCCGCCCCTGGTGCGGGCGGGCCTGATCCTGGCCGTTGTCACCCTCGTCGCCGACCAGGCCGTCAAGTGGCTGCTGCAGGACATGCTGCTGAAGCAGGGAACCATCGTGGTGATTCCCGGGGTGTTCAACCTGGTCATGGTCTGGAACCCGGGCATCAGCTTCGGGATGCTGGGCGGCGGGGGCAAGCTGCCGCCCTGGGTGCTGTCGGCGATCGCCGTGGCCATCTGCATTGCGCTGTTCTTCTGGCTGCGTGCGGCACGCAGCCGCTGGACCGCCTCGGCCATCGGTCTTGTCATCGGGGGGGCCATCGGCAATGTTGTCGACCGGGCCCGCTGGGGCCAGGTGTTCGATTTCGCCGACTTTTACATCGGGCGCTGGCACTGGCCGGCGTTCAACGTCGCCGACGCGGCGATCGTCATCGGGGTGCTGATGTTGTTGGCCGAGTCCCTGATGACGGGTGCCGCCAAAGAACGGCGATGACGGTCAAAAGAGGACGGGAATGCTCGGACGGATCGTGAAGGTGGTCGGCTTGACCGCGGCCATGGCGGCGCTCGGTGCCTGCGGCATCCTCGACAGCCTCGGCGGCAACAAGAAAGTCTCGCCGGACGAATTCAGGGTGGTCTCGCACACCCCGCTGACCATGCCGCCCAACGCCGATTTGCGGCCGCCGCGGCCCGGCGCGCCGCGGCCGGGCGATCAGACCCCGCAGGCCCAGGCGCGCGCGGTCCTGGCGCCGGCAGCGGCCCCCGGCCGCGGCGGTGCCGCCGCCCCCGCTCCGGCGCCCGCGACCGGCAGCCCGGCGGAGGCCGCGCTGCTGGCACATGCCGGCGCCAACGGCCGCGGCAGCGACATCCGCACGCAGCTCAACCGCGAGAGCCGCATCCTCGCCGACAACGATCGCTCGTTCATCGACGCGCTGATCTTCTGGCAGGACAAGCCGCCGCCGGGCGTCGTCCTCGATCCGGTGAGGGAGCAGGCCCGCCTGCGCGCGGCGCAGGCCCAGGGCACGGCGCCGGCCGGCGCCACGCCGCAGATCGAGCGCCGCAAGCGCGGCATCTTCGAGGGCATCTTCTAGGGTCAGGCCCGACCCCAGGTCCATGTCGGACCGCGCCGGGCAGGCCGGACGTGGCGGCAAGTGCCGGCGCCCGTTCGGACGTCCGCTTCCCGGTCATGTGAAGCCATGTGATGGTACGACCGCAGCGACGGTCAGGCGCGCGGCACGGCGTCCGTCGTAGACTTCGCCATGACCTTGCCACGTCCAACGCGCTAGAGTGATCCATGATCTCCCGACGAACCGCGCTCAGCGGGTTGCTCGCGGCAGGTGCGCTTTGCGCGCCGCGCATCGTTTCGGCACAAGGCCCGATCACCCTGCAGATGCCCGGCAAGCTGGGCGTCGACACCTTCTCGATCGGCAACGGCATGCGCGTGGTGGTCCTGCCGTCGGCCCGCGCGCCCGTCGTGCTGCACATGGTGTGGTACGAGGTCGGCGGCGCCGACGAACCGCAAGGACAGTCCGGCATCGCGCATTTCCTCGAGCACCTGATGTTCAAGGGAACGTCCAAGATCCCGCCCGGCGAGTTCTCGAAGATCATCGCCCGCACCGGCGGGCGCGACAACGCCTTCACCTCCTACGACTACACCGGCTACTACCAGACCGTCGCCAGCGACCGGCTCGACATGGTCATGGGCATGGAAGCCGATCGCATGACCAATCTCGTGCTCACCGAAAAGGAGCTCCTGCCCGAGCGCGAGGTGGTGCTCGAGGAACGGCGGGCACGGATCGAGAACTCGCCCGCCGCCCTGCTCGACGAAGCCGCGCGCGAAGCGATGTTCGGCCGCCGGGGCTACGGCATCCCGGTCTCCGGCTGGCCCGACGAGGTCCGCAAGCTGGGTGTGCCCGAGGCGCTCGCCTTCTATCGCCGCTTCTACGCGCCCAACAACGCGATCCTGGTCGTCGCCGGCGACACCAGCGTCGAGGCGGTTCGGCGCCTGGCCGAAAAGCACTACGGGCCGATCGCGCGGCGCGAGGTGGCGCCGCGGACACGTCCCGAGCAGCACGGCGAGCTGCCGCGCCAGGTGGTGCGCCGCGACCAGCGCGTACGCCAGCCGCAATGGGCCCGCGACTTCCTCGCCCCCTCCTATCGTATGGGCGAGACCCGGCACGCCTACCCGCTGCAGGTCGCGGCGCAGATCATCGGCGGTGGACAGATCAGCCGGCTGTACCGCTCTCTCGTGGTCGACAAGAAGATCGCCGTGAGCGCCTACGCCGGCTATTCCGCCGGCGTGCTGGGGCTGTCGAGCTTCGGATTCGGTGCGACGCCCGCGCCGCAGAGCGACATCGCGGCGGTCGAGGCCGCGGTGACGGCGGAGATCGACCGCTTCCTGCAGAGCCGCCCCACCGAGGACGAGATCGCGCGCGCCAAGCGGCGCCTGGTCACCTCGACGATCTACGTGCGCGATTCGCTGGCGAGCGGCCCTCGACTCTTCGGCCAAGCCATGACCACCGGCAGGACTCCGGCCGACGTCCTTGCCTGGCCGGAGCGGATCATGGCGGTGACCGCCGCGGATATCGAAGCGGCGGTTCGCGCCGTGCTGGTGCCGTCGCGCGCCGTGACCTCTCAGCTGCTGCCGGAGGCGTGATGCGCGCCCGTGTCCATATGCTGGCATGGCTGCTAGCCATCGCCGTATCCATCGTCGCGCCGGCGGCGCGGGCGATCGACATCAAGCCGCTCGTCAGCCCCGGCGGCATCCGCTACTGGCTGGTCGAGGACGCCACCGTTCCGGTGATCTCCATCAGCTTCTCGATGGCCGGCGGCGCGGTGCTCGATCCCAAGGGCAAGGAAGGGACCGCTTCCCTGCTGTCGAGCATCCTCGACCAGGGAGCGGGCCAGTACGACGCGGCGGCCTTCAAGATGCTGCAGGACGACGCCGCCGCACGCCTCGGGTTCTGGGCCAGCGCCGAGCGCTTCGGCGGCTCGCTGCGCATGCTGCGCGACGCGCGCACGCAATCGGTCGATCTGCTGCGGCTGGCGCTGACCGCGCCGCGCTTCGACGCGGAGGCGATCGAGCGGCTACGTCGGGCCACCATCAGCGGGCTCCGCCGCAGCGAGGAGTCGCCGGGCTGGATCGCCTCGCGCACGCTCAGCCGCGCGACCTTCGGCGACCATCCCTATGGGCGCCAGGTCGACGGCACGGCCCAAAGCGTCGGCGCCGTCACGCTCGACGACCTGAAGGCGCTGGCGCGCCGGCAACTGACGCGCAACAAGCTGGTCGTCGCCGTGGTCGGCGATACAAACGCGCGGGAGATCGGCCCGCTGCTCGACCGCGCCTTCGGTGCCCTGCCCGCGGGCGATTCGGTGCCGGATGCGCCGGCCTGGACGCCGCCCGCGCCCAGGCCCGGCGGTCGCCTGCTGCTCGTGCAGCGTACGATGCCGCAGAGCCTTGCCCTGATGTCGATGCCGGGCATCAAGCGCGACGATCCCGACTGGTACGCCGCGGTGATCATGAATTACGTGCTGGGCGGCGGCGGCTTCAACTCGCGGCTGATGAACGAGGTGCGCGACCGGCGCGGCCTGGCCTACGGCGCCTCCACGCGGCTCTCCTACTACGCCAGGGGCGGCCTGCTGACCGCCTCGGTGGCGACCCGCAACGAGCGCATCGCCGAATCGATCGCCATCATCCGCGCCCAGTTCGACTCCATGGCCAAGGATGGCGTCACCGAGCGCGAGCTGGCCGAGGCCAAGCAGTACCTCGTGGGTTCGCTGGCGCTGACGCTCGACTCCACCGCCTCGATCGCCGGCCTGCTGCACCAGATGCAGGTCGACAATCTCTCGCCGGATCACCTCTCGCGGCGCCGCGAACTGGTGGAAAATGTCACGCTTGAGGACGTGCGCCGCGTCGCGCGCCGGCTGCTGCGCGAGGATGCGCTGACCATCGTCGTGGTCGGCCAGCCCGTCGGCCTCACCGCGACGGAGTAGCCTCCCACTCCGCGCGCACATCCGCGTCGGTTTCCGCTGCCCGCCGTACCATGCGCTCGGCCTCGAAGCGCGCGGGCGACAGGCGGCCCAACGCCCATATCGCCGCGCCGCGTACGGTGGCGGCGGGATCGTCGAGCAAGCGTGTCACGGCGGCGATCGCATGCACGCCGCCTGCGCTGTTGCCCAGCGCGATCGCGACGTTTCGCACGAAGCGCTCGCGCCCCATGCGCTTGATCGCCGAGCCGCTGAAGCGGGTGCGGAAGGTCGCGTCGTCGATGGCGGCAAGCTCGACCAGCGTCCTGCCGACCAGCGCCTCGCGCGGCACGAACGCTGCCTCGTGCGCCGCCGCGGCGAACTTGTTCCACGGGCAGACGGCGAGGCAGTCGTCGCAGCCGTAAACCCGATTGCCCATGGCGATCCGGAACTCGCGCGGGATCGGCCCGGCATGCTCGATCGTGAGATAGGAGATGCAGCGGCGCGCATCGAGCTGGTAGGGCGCGGCAAACGCCTCGGTCGGGCAGATGTCGAGGCAGGCGCGGCAGGTGCCGCAGTGGTCAATCTCAGCCTCGTCGGGCGGCAGCGCCAGCTCGCTCAGGATCTCGCCGAGGAACAGCCACGAGCCGTGCTGGCGCGACACCAGGTTGGTGTGCTTGCCCTGCCAGCCGAGCCCGGCGCGCATCGCCGCCGGCTTCTCCATCAGCGGCGCGGTGTCGACGAACACCTTGAGGTCGCGCCCCCAGCGATTCCACATCCACAGGCCCAGCGCCTTCAGCCGGCTCTTCAGCACCAGGTGATAGTCGCGTCCCCGGGCATAGACCGAGATCGCCGGCCGCTCGCGTTCGGCGAGGATCGCCAACGGGTCGTCGCCGGGCGCGTAGCTCAGGCCCAGCGAGATCAGGGTGCGCGCGCCCGGCCACAGCCGCGCCGGATCGGCGCGGCGCCCCTGGCTCTCGGCCAACCACGCCATCTCGCCATGACGCGCGAGCTCGACGAAGGCCGCCAGCCGTTCCCCCTGCAACGCCGGTGCTTGCGCCGCGGCGAAGCCGACGGCGGCGAAGCCCAGCCGCAGCGCCTCGGCCCGGATCTCAGCCTTGATCAGGGCCGGATCGGCGGGCGCGCGCTCTTTCAGCCCGGGCTTCGGGTGGGTGGCGGCCATGGCCCCTAGATGCCCATGACGGGCGCCTTGCTCAAGCGTATCCTCCGCCGCATGAAGCGACCCCTCATCGGCGTCACCCTCGATGCCGAAAAGCCCGGCGGCTATTCCAAGTTCCCCTGGTATGCGCTGCGTCAGAACTACTGCGAGGCCGTGATCCTGGCCGGCGGCCTGCCGGTCGCCCTGCCGCACGAGCCGGAGAACGCGACCGCCTATCTCGACACGCTGGACGGCCTCGTGGTCACCGGCGGCGCCTTCGACGTCGACCCGTC
This sequence comes from Reyranellaceae bacterium, assembly GCA_050183765.1. Lineage (GTDB taxonomy): Bacteria > Pseudomonadota > Alphaproteobacteria > Reyranellales > Reyranellaceae > JAFAZJ01. Next base: position 48,852 of record JBFXAZ010000024.1, read on the forward strand.
GCTGTATGGCGACGCCGACCGCCACGACACCGTGGTGACCAAGGACCGGCGCACCGCCTTCGAGATGGCGATGACCAGAGGGGCGCTGGAACGCGACATGCCGGTGCTGGGCATCTGCGGCGGCCAGCAGCTGTTGCACGTGGCGCTGGGCGGCAAGCTGATCCAGCACATCCCGGATGCGATCAGGGACGCGCTGGCCCACGAGCAGCCCAACCCGCGCGACGAGCCCGGCCATGACGTGGCGGTGGCCAAAGGCACGAAGCTGCACGCCATCGTCGGCACCGAGACGCTGGCGGTGAACAGCGCACACCACCAGGCGGCCCGCGACGAGCCCGGCGGCGTGGTCGTCAATGCCCGCTCGCCGGACGGCGTGATCGAGGGCATCGAGGCGCCGGCCTATCGCTTCTGCCTGGGCGTGCAGTGGCACCCGGAGTTCCACATCTCCGAAGGCGACCGCCGCATTTTCCGGGCTTTCATCGCGGCCTGCGGCGGCTGAGCGCTCTCGCTTTCCCGGCCCGCGCGGCGTATGTGTCCGCGCATGGACGGCACATCCACGGGTTCGGGCGAGCGCATCGCCAAGCGGCTGGCGCGCGCGGGCATCTGCTCGCGCCGCGACGCCGAGCGGCTGATCGAGCAGGGCCGGGTCAAGGTCGACGGCAAGACCATCGAAACCCCGGCCACCCTGGTGACCGAGGCCAGCCGCATCGAGGTCGACGGCCAGGCCGTGGCCGCGCCGCAGCGTCCGCGCATCTGGCTGTTCCACAAGCCCCCGGGCCTGGTGGTGACGGCGCGCGATCCCGAGGGCCGGCCCACTGTGTTCGACAACCTGCCGCACGACCTGCCGCGGGTGATCTCGATAGGCCGCCTCGATATCGCCTCCGAGGGCCTGCTGCTGCTGACCAATGACGGCGCGCTGGCGCGGCGCATGGAGCTGCCGGCGACCGGCCTCGATCGCCGCTATCGCGTGCGCGCGCATGGCCGGGTCGATCAGGCGATGCTCGATCGCCTGTCGGAGGGCGTCACGATCGACGGCGTGCGCTACGGCCCGATCCGCGCCCGCCTCGAACGCCAGCAGCGCAGCAACAACTGGATCACCGTCACCCTGCGCGAAGGCAAGAACCGCGAGGTGCGCCGGGTGATGGAGCATCTCGGGCTGGTGGTGAACCGGCTGATCCGCATCGGTTATGGCCCCTTCAACCTCGACGCGCTGCCCGAGGGCGAGGTGATGGAGGCCGGCGCCCGGCAGGTCGATCTGGTGATGGGCGCCGAAGGCTACGATGTCGATGGCCGCAAGCCCGGCTGGGCGCGGCCCGCGCCCAAGGCGCACAGCTACGGCCGGCACAAACCGCCGAAAGACGGGACGCCGGCACCGCAGCCGCACAAGGCTGAGACCTGGCGCGGGCCGACGCGGCCGCGTCGCACCTTGGCGGCACAGGCGCGCGACAAGCGATGAGCGCGCCGCGTATCGCCGGCGGCCGCCATCGCGGCCGGCCGCTTGCCGTGCCCGAGGGCCGCGACGTGCGGCCCACCGCGTCTCGCGCGCGCGAGGCGCTGTTCAACATCCTGCTGCATGCCGGCTGGGGCGACGGCGGCACCTCGCCCCTGCCCGGCGCGCGCGTGCTCGACGCCTTCGCCGGCGCCGGCATCCTCGGCCTCGAAGCGCTGTCGCGCGGCGCCGCCCATGCCAGCTTCATGGACAAGGCGCCGGAAGCCGTGCGCGTCGTCGGCGACAACGCGCGCACCCTGAAGGAGACCGAGAACGTCAAGGTGATGCGCGCCGACGCCACGCAGCCGCCCACCGCGCCGCCATCGGCGGCCTGCGACCTCGCCTTCCTCGATCCGCCCTATTACTCCGACGTCGGCGGCAAGGCGCTCGCCGCTTTGGCGCGCGCCGGCTGGCTGGCCCCAGGCGCGATCTGCAGCCTGGAGGTCGCCTACAACCAGGACGTCGCCGCGCCCGAGGGCTTCACGCCGCTCGACGAGCGGCGCTACGGCAAGGCCAAGCTGCTGTTCTTCCGCTATGGCGCCGCGCCATGAACGCCCACCCGATCTTCCTCTTCCGCCACGGCGAGACCGAGTGGAACGCCGCCGGCCGCATCCAGGGCCGGCTCGATTCGCCGCTGACAGCGCGTGGCCGTGCGCAGGCGCGCGCCATGGGCGCGGCGCTGAGGGCGATCGCCGGCACCGCATGCACCGAGATGCTGCTCTACGCCAGCCCGCTGGGCCGCGTGCGCGAGACCGTAACGCTGGCCGCGGAGGCCGCCGGTCTCGACATCGCGAGTTGCCGCTTCGATCCCACGCTCGCCGAGATCACCTGGGGTGAATGGGACGGCATGACCCGCGCCGAGATCGACCAGCGCATGCCCGGTTCCATGGCCGAACGCGAGCGCGCGAAATGGGATCACCAGCCGCCGGCTGGCGAGAGCTATCAGGCGGCCGCCCTGCGCGTACGGCCCCTCCTCGATGCCGTGCTGGCCAGCGCGGCGGAGCGGCCGGTGGCGTTGTTCAGCCATGGCGCGGTGGGCCGCGTGCTGCGCGGCCTCTACATGGCCTTGCCGGGCGAGAAGATCGTCGAGCTCGACGAGCCGCAGGACGCCTTCTATCGCCTGCAGGCGGGTGCCGTGGCGCGCATCGACGCCGGCGGCTAGGGTAACGCCATGGCCAGGGGCAAGTACGCGCATCTCACGCAGCTCGGCCGCGAAACGGCGCCGCCCGCCTCGCCCGACGCGGCGCGTCTCGACACCGTGCCCAACCCGCATCCGCGCGAGACCTATCTCGTGCGCTTCGCCGCGCCGGAGTTCACCTCGCTCTGCCCGATGACCGGCCAGCCGGATTTCGCCCATCTGGTGATCGACTACGTGCCGCGCGCGAAACTGATCGAGAGCAAGTCGCTGAAGCTCTTCCTCGGCTCGTTCCGCAACCACGGCGCCTTCCACGAGGATTGCACGGTGATGATCGGCAAGCGGCTGAAGGCCGCGCTGTCGCCGCGCTGGCTGCGCATCGGCGGCTACTGGTATCCGCGCGGCGGCATGCCGATCGACGTGTTCTGGCAGACCGGCCGCCCGCCCGCCGGCTTGTGGCTGCCCGACCAGGGCGTGCCGCCCTACCGCGGCCGCGGCTGACGGCGATGAAGCCCTCGCCGATGGACCGTGCGCTGGAACAGGCGCGGCTGGCCGCGGCGCGCGAGGAGGTGCCGATCGGTGCCGTGATCGTCGCCGCCGACGGCACGGTGCTGGCGGCCGAGGGCAACCGCACCGAGGAGCGCCGCGATCCCACCGCGCATGCCGAGCTGCTGGCGATCCGGGCCGCCGCCGCGACGCTCGCCGCGCCGCGCCTCGTCGACTGCGATCTCTATGTCACGCTGGAGCCGTGCCCGATGTGCGCGCAGGCGATCAGCTTCGCGCGCATCCGCCGGCTTTACTATGGCGCCGCCGATCCCAAGGGTGGCGGCGTCGACAGCGGCGCGCGCATCTTCGACCAGTCCAGCTGCCATCACCGGCCGGAGGTCTATGCCGGCATCGGCGAGAGCGAGGCGGCGGCGCTGCTGCGCGCGTTCTTCCAGGCGCGGCGCTAGACTTCGATCGCGTTGATGCGCGCCTCGGTGGCGACCTTCTCGCCCTTGGCCAGGCAGATCGCGCGCCACGTGCCGCCCTGCTCGTCGACGCGGATGCTGACCGTGTCGTCCCAGAAGATCGGGCGACGGAAATAGATCTCGATGTCCAGCGTTCGCGGCACGAAGCGCTTCCAGATCTCGGCCATGAGGTAGCGCACGCCCATGCCGCCGCCGATGATCGGCGCGCGGAAGCCGGCCTTGATCGCCGCCTCGGGCACCGAATGGATCGGATTGATGGCTTCCGAGTCGTAGCCCTTCACCATGTCGGGCGTCAGCGTCACGTCGCGCAGCGCCTTCAGCGCCGCGACATCGCCGACCACCGGCGGCGCCACGTCGCCGGCGCCGCGCTGGCCCGCCTTGTCCGGATCCGGCCGCAGCGAGCGGCGTCCCGCCATCACCGCGCGCCGGCCGTCCCCGGCCCTGAACCAGGTTTCGCTGATCGCGACCTTGCCGCGCGGCACCGGACTGACGTCGAGGATGCGGCCGCTCACCGTCAGCTTCTCGTCGAGCTTCAGCGGCGCCTGCTGCACCAGGCGCTGAGCCATGTTCACCGTGCCGTTGGCATGCACGCCGTTGCGCACGCCCTCGGCGATGGCGCGCGAGATGAAGGTCGTGGGATCGATCGTGGCGCCGTAGATCGCCGGATCGATGCCGCAGGTGGAGAGCGCGCGATGCTCGACGGTGCTCTCGACCGTCATCGCGCGGTCGACGAAGGTCAGTCCTGAATAGGGCTCGATCCACTGGCTCATGCTCTACTCCAGAAACCGCGCGGCCGCGGCCGCGACGTCGGCAGCGCGCTCCCATGTCATGCAGAAGCGGCCGTTGGGGATGATCTCGACCCGCGCGTCGGCGATCTTGGCGCTGACCAGCGCGCGGTGCCTGCCGTAGATGAAGTTCTCGCCGTAGAGCATCAGCGTTGGCTGCTTCACCCGCGCCGCCGTGCCCAGCGTGTCGAACTTGCCGAGCGCACCCATCGCCTGCCAGCGGTCGCGGCCGATCTGGAACTGGGCCACGTTGATTCGGTCCATCCAGTCCTGCGTCGGCCGCATCGGCGCATGCTCGGGATCGTTGGTCAGCAGGTACTCGATGCTGCGCGGCGCCGGAAAGCCGCTGGCGTCGGTGGGCCGCACGCGCTGGATGTCGGCGATGTCGTTCTTGGCCGTGGCGGCATCGGTGAAGTACGGCGTGTTCACCAGCACGACCTTGTCGATGCGCTGCGCATGGTTCGCCGCCAGCGCCAGCGACGTCGCGGCGCCCACCGCCTCGCCCATGGCGTGGAAGCGCCTGATCTTCAGCCTGTCCATCACCTCCAGCGCGGCGCGCGCGTAGTCCTCGATCGCCGGCTGCCAGTCGATGTGGTCTGACATGCCGTGGCTGGGATAGTCGATGGCCACGACGCGGAATTTCGGCGCCAGGGCTGCGATCAGCTCGAGCATCACCGCCGAGCTCTGCTGGTTGATGTGGGTGAGCATGATCGCCGGCCCGTCGCCGGCGGTGCGGTAGTGGATCTGGCCGGCGAAGGTATCGGCCAGCCCGCGTGCTATCTTCATGGCGTTCCTCGATCGGGTGGTTTCTAGCATGGACAACCAATGGACCGCGCCTGGCTCGGCGCTGATCGTGATCGACGTGCAGAACGATTTCTGCCCCGGCGGCGCGCTGGCCGTGCCGCAAGGCGACACGATCATTCCTGCCGTGAACCGGATGATCGCGACGGCGGACCTCGTTGTGCTGACGCAGGACTGGCACCCGCGCGGACATGGCTCGTTCGCCTCCTCGCACCCTGGCCGCCAGCCATTCGAGACGATCGATGTCGCCTACGGGCCGCAGACGCTGTGGCCCGACCACTGCGTGCAGGGCAGCCCGGGCGCCGCGTTCCATCCCGCGCTCCACACGACCCCGGCGGCGTTGGTCGTGCGCAAGGGCATGCGCCCCGCCGTCGACTCCTATTCCGCCTTCTTCGAGAACGACCGCCGCACGTCGACCGGCCTCGACGGCTGGCTGCGCAGCCGCGGTGTCGAGCGCGTGCTGCTGTGCGGCCTGGCCTACGATTTCTGCGTCGCCTACTCGGCGCTGGATTCGGCACGGCTCGGCTTCGTCACCGCCGTCGTCGAGGATGCCTGCGCGGCGATCGACCTCGACGGCAGCCGGATAGCGCAAGAGTGCGCGATGCGCGCTGCGGGAGTCGACATTCAAACTGTAACCTTTTGACGATATCTGTCGCCGTCTACGATCGGAAGTTGCATACTTTTCCGCGCGGTGAACCCGGCAGGGGGAGATCATGGCGGTGTTCGGCAGCAGCACGGTCGACGTCAGGGCAAAGAAGGCGGGGCGCCTGTGGCGCGCGACGCGGAACGAGCGCGTGAGAGATGACACGCCAGAGCGACTGAAGATGCGCGTCGAGCGCCTGTCGCAGAAAGTCACGGAAGACAATCGGCCGACGGCGATCGAGCTGGTGCCGCGAATCGGCCTCGAGCGCGTGATTGGCCGCCGGGACTTTGCCGATATCGCTTTCCTCGAACGTGCCCTCGCAGTGTCGCGCACCGTCGCCTTCGTGCGCATTGGGCGCGGCGGCTCGGGGACTGGCTTCATGGTCTCGCCCCGCCTGATGATGACCAACAACCACGTCCTGAGTACGGCGACCGAGGCCGCCGGGAGCGAGCTGATCTTCGATTTCCAGCTCGACCGTCAGGGCGCGCCGATGGCAACGCGCCGCTTCGCCCTGGCGCCTGGCGATTTCTTCGCGACCGACGCGGAACTCGACTACACCCTGGTCGCGGTATCCGAGACAGCCAAGGAAGGCGGCAAGCTTTCGGCCTATGGCTGGAACAAGCTCTACGGCGAGCAGGGTAAGGCCGTTAAGGACGATCCAATCAACATCATCCAGCACCCACTGGGTCAGCCCAAGCAGATCGTGCTGCGCTCCAACCGTGTCGTCGCGTTGCCCGAAGACACGCCATTCATCCACTACGAGACCGATACCGAGCCGGGATCATCGGGATCGCCAGCGTACAACGATCAGTGGGAGGTCATCGCCCTGCACCATGCCGGCGTGCCGGAGCTTGATCAAAACGACAATCCGGTGACCGACAATCAGGGGCGCGTCAAGTGGGTCGCCAACGAGGGCATCCGCGTCAGCCGGCTCGTGTCGGCGATCACGACGTTGAGCCTGACCGGCAAGCAGAGAGATCTGCGCGACGAGATGTTGAACGCGCAACCGCCGGATCTGCTCGAGCTTGCGCATGCCCGCCCACCGGGACCAGTGGTGCCACCGAACGGCGGCGGCACCATCACGCCGGCCCCTGGCGGTGCTGTGTCGGTCACCATCCCGCTGACCGTCACCGTGTCGCTGGGCAATCCGCTGGTGCCGCAAGTGGTCGCCGTTACCCAGCCCGGCCCATCAGCCACAACCGGCGCGACCGACGGCCGGCCAACCGGGTCCGCGGCCGCCGCGCCCGGCCTGAGCGAGGCCCTGGCCTTGCTGGAGCGCAGCAGAGGCAAGCCCTATTTCGACAAGGCTGCCGACGATACGGACAAGGCCAGCTACTACCGGTCGATCACGACGAACGTGGCGGCCGAGAGACTCTACGACGAACTTGCGAAGCTGGTGACGTCGACCCACAAGAAGACGCCGAAATACAAGCCGGCGCGCGAGCTCTATCCGTGGATCGACCTGATCCCCGACAGGGACGAGCCAACCGTCAAGAGCATTTACTCCGGCCATGAGTTTCCCGCCGCCGAGGTCATCCGCGAGGAGGTGATTCTGGAGAACCGCCGCGAGGCTCTGGAGGCGCGTAGCGCGCAAGAATCGACCCGGCCGGCCGAGCGCGTCGCGATCGAGCGCGAGATCGCCCACCTGGAGGCGCAGGCGCCGTTCAATTGCGAGCACGTCGTGCCGCAATCGTGGTTCACCAAGAAGGAGCCGATGCGCGGCGACCTGCATCATCTCTTCGCCTGCGAGTCCGACTGCAACAGCTTCCGCGGCAACACGCCTTACTTCGATTTCACCGATGTCGAGGAGGCGGTGCGCGATGAGTGCGGCCGGCGCGAAAGCAGCGGTGCGGCGCGCGTCCACGGCTTCGAGCCGGGGGCCGGCAAGGGCGCGGTGGCGCGCGCCACGCTGTACTTCCTGCTGCGCTATCCCGGCAAGATCGAGGACCGCGAGTTCGACCGCGATCGCGTCGCGATCCTGCTGCGCTGGCACAAGGCCGAGCCGCCCGATCTCTACGAGAAGCACCGCAACCAGGCGATCTTCGCGGTCCAGGGCAACCGCAACCCGTTCATCGACCACCCCGAATGGGCGGACAAGGTGGATTTCTCAGGCGGCTTCTGACGTAGGATTCCGCCGCGATTGCGCCGGAATCCACAGGCACAGAGCAGGCGCCGGGCCTTCCTCCCGCCCGGCGCCTGCTCTACTGTGCCGAAAACGGAAGCCCCTCGATGTACTACCGTCAGGAACTCGACGATCTGTTCGCCGACCGTATCGGCGATCGCGGCCTCACCCGTGCGGCCTATGCCGCGGAGCTGGAGCGCGCGGTGCCGGCGCTGGAGAAGCTGCGCCAGCGCCACGCCGACGGCTCGCTGCCGCTGTTGCGCCTGCCGGCGGCGCGCGACGATCTCGCCGCCCTGAAGCCGCACGCCGAGCACCTGCGCAAGTTCGAGCACGCGGTGATCCTGGGCATCGGCGGCTCCAGCCTGGGCGGCCAGACGCTCGCGGCGATGAGCGATATCGGCTTCGGCCCGGCGCGCGGCGGTCCCAAGCTGTGGTTCATGGACAACATCGATCCGGACACGTTCAGCGAGCTGCTGAACCGGCTGGATCTCACCCGGACCGCCTTCATCGCCATCTCCAAGTCGGGCGGCACGGCCGAGCCGTTGATGCAGTTGTTCGTCGCCCTCGAGGCGCTCGAAGCCAAGGTCGGCAAGGCCAGGGTGGCCGAGCACCTGATCGCCATCACCGAGAACACCGACAACGCGCTGCGCCGCATCGCCACGCGCATCGGCTGCCCGATCCTCGATCACGACCCCAAGGTCGGCGGCCGCTACTCGGTGCTGTCGCTGGTCGGCCTGCTGCCGGCGATGGCCGCCGGCCTCGACGTCGCGGCGATCCGCGAGGGCGCCGCCAGCGTGCTCGATCAGGCGCTCAAGGCCAATGCGCCGGAGGACAGCGCCGCGGCCGCCGGCGCGGCCGCCTCGGTCGGCCTGTGGCGCGAACGCGGCATCCACACCACGGTTCTGATGCCCTATGTCGATCGCCTGGCCTATTTCGGCCTGTGGTACCGCCAGCTCTGGGCCGAGAGCCTGGGCAAGAACGGCGTCGGCACCACGCCGGTGCGCGCCATGGGCACGGTCGACCAGCACAGCCAGCTGCAGCTCTATCTCGGCGGCGCGGCCGACAAGATGTTCACGGTGCTGATGCGCGAGTCCGCCGGCGAGGGCCGCAAGGTGCCGAAGGCGGCGCTGGGCGGCGACACATCGCTCGACTATCTCGGCGAGCACTCGCTGGGCGACCTGCTGCAGGCCGAGGCGGAGGCCACCGCCGTGACTCTCGCCCGCAACGGCCGACCGACACGCCGCCTGCGTTTCAGCAAGCTCGACGAGCGGGTGATGGGCTCGCTGCTGATGCACTACATGATCGAGACCATCATCGCCGCGGACCTGTGGAACGTCGACGCCTTCGACCAGCCCGCCGTCGAGGAGGGCAAGGTGCTGGCGCGCGAATATCTCGGCCGGCGCACGTGAGGATGCTGCCGCTTCCTCCCTCTCCCCGCGAGCGGGAGGTTTGCAGAAGTCTAGGGGTTGTGATTCGTATGGTCGATCGGCGGAGGCGGATCGATGAGCGAGCGTCAGAGTGGTCAGATGAGCCTGGCCGACGTGCTGGTACGGCAGCGC
>JBFXAZ010000025.1:0-56655 GCA_050183765.1 Reyranellaceae bacterium
GGGTCCGGTGACTATCGTGTCGCCCAGCGCCTCGATGAAGCCGTGGCCATCGTTGTCCTCGAGCCGCGCCTGCGCATCGAGGCCGGCCGCCATGGCGCGCGCCTGCGTGTCGGGCGAGATGCGCGCGCCGGCGATGTCCTCGATGCCGTCGACGCCGTCGGTGTCGCCGGCCAGCGACCAGATCCCCGGCGCCCCGTCGAGCGCCAGGGCCAGCGCCAGCAGGTATTCGACGTTGCGTCCGCCGCGCCCCTTGCCGCGCACCTCGACCGTGGTCTCGCCGCCGGAGATCAGCGCCACGCGCCGTCCCTTGCCGGCGAACGCGCGGATGCGCCCGGCGTGCTCGCGCGCCACGTCGCGCGCGAGGCCTTCGATGGCGTCGCCGAGGATCACCGGCTCGTAGCCTTCGCGCTGCGCCACGCCAGCGACAGCCTCGAGCGCGCGCATCGGCGTGACGGTCATCACCGTTGTGGCATGCGCGAGGCGGGGATCGCCCGGCTTCGGCGTCTCCTCGACGCGGCCGGCGACGCCGGCTTCGAGATGCGCGCGCACGGCCGGCGGCGGATCGATGCGGTACTTCGCGAGAACCGCCTGCGCCTCGACGAAGGTCGAGGCGTCGGCCACGGTCGGGCCCGAGGCGATCACGCCGGGATCGTCGCCCGGCACGTCGGAGATCAGGTAGGTCACGAGGCGCGCCGGCCGCGCCGCCAGCGCCAGCCGCCCGCCCTTGATCGCCGAGAGATGCTTGCGCACCACGTTCATCTCGCCGATCGGCGCGCCGCTGGCCAGCAGCGCGCGGTTGACCGCCTGCTTGTCGGCGAGGCTCAGGCCGGGCGCCGGCGCGCTGAGCAGCGCCGAGCCGCCGCCGGAGATCAGCGCGATCACCAGGTCGTCGGCGCTCAACCCCTGAACCATCTGCAGCATCCGCCCGGCGGCGGCGCGGCCGCGCTCGTCGGGCACCGGGTGCTTGGCGGCGACGCATTCGATGCGGCTTGTCGGCAGCTCGTAGCCGTCGCGCGTGACGACCAGGCCGCTGAGCGCGCCGGACCAGCTGTCCTCGACCGCCTTGGCCATCGCCGCCGCGGCCTTGCCGGCGCCGATCACCAGGGTGCGGCCCCTGGGCGGCCGCAGCTTCGCGAGGTGCGGCGTCAGGCAGACCTGCGGCGAGGCGGCGTCGATCGCCGCGTCGAACATCGCGCGCAATTGTCTGAAGGCGGTGTCGCGGTCCATGAGGGCTGATGCGGCAAGCAATCGATTGGTCGGGTGCCGATGGTGTCATAGAGTGCGCGCCATGTCGTCTCTTCTGGCGGCGGACGAGCCGCCGGCGTTCAGCGCCTACAATCCCGATGGCAAGTTTCCGCTGCTGCTGGCCTGCGATCACGCCGGCAACGCCGTGCCACGCGCGCTCGACGATCTCGGCCTGCCGCGCACCGAGCTGTCGCGGCACATCGGCTGGGATCCCGGCGCGCTCGAGGTCGGGCGCCGGCTGTCGGCGTTGCTCGACGCGCCGTTCATCGCCTCGACCTATTCGCGGCTGGTGATCGACTGCAACCGCTGGCCCGGCGGCGCGGGCTCGACGCCGGAGATCAGCGACGGAACACCCGTGCCGGCCAACCGCGCGCTCGACGAAGCCGCCGTGATGGCGCGCGCCAACGCCTGCTTCTGGCCCTATCACAACGCGCTGGACGACGCGCTCGACCGCTTCGCCGCGCGCGGCGTGACGCCGGCGCTGTTCGTGGTGCACAGCTTCACGCCGATCATGCGCGGCATCCAGCGGCCCTGGCAGCTCGGCGTGCTGTGGCGCACCGATCCGCGCCTGCCCAAGCCGCTGCTCGCTGCGCTGCGCGAGCTTGCCGACGTCTTCGTGGGCGACAACGAGCCCTACTCGGCGCGCGATCCGGTCGAGTACACCCTGCAGGCTCATGCCGAGCCGCGTGGCCTGCCGCATTGCTCGATCGAGATCCGCCAGGACCTGATCGCCCACCATGCGGGCGCCCTGCGCTGGGCCGACTTGATCGCGCCGGCGCTTCGCCGCGCCGTTCAGGCCTCTCTCGACGTCGTGGCGGCGGCCTGAGGGCCGGCACGAGGCCCTGTTGATAACCTCTTAAACACGCGTCGTTTTTCGTATCGACTTCAAGTTCGCTGTCATCTCCGCAGGCGGAAATTCATCAAGTGAATCAATAGTTTGACTGGTTGTTTGACAGCCTGTGGCCCCCTCGCAACAATGTTTGCATAACGTGTTGCTGAATATTTTGCTCAAGAATTTGGTCGGCGCCTGCGGTCGACCGAAATGATGGGGAACACAATGGATACCTCGTTCGGCTCCGCCGGGCCCTAGCGGCCGCTGACTCCCAATCCCGGTACGGCGTGATCTCGTTGCGCGTCTAGCAGCGTCTTCAGTCGTCGACCGCTTCCCACGATTCCGGGGACTCGCCATGCCTTCGGCCGCGGTGCCGAAGGGGCACGGTGGTGCTCGTCCTCACGCCACAGAAGGTCAGCGTCATCATGAGCATCCAACCGCGAATCGCCGCCCGCATCGTCGCGATCGGCACCTTCGCCAGCGTCTCCGCCGTGTCCGTGATCGGTCTCCACCAATGGTACGCGTCTCACCAGTGCAAAGCGGCCTGGGAGCAGGCCGGCGAGCGCACCGGCGATCACCTGACCGACCGGGCCGCCACGCCCTATCTCGCGATGATGCTGGCCAGCAAGCACGAGGTGCCCGCCGACTATCGCGTCGCCCGGCACGACTTCGTCTCGGCCTGTCGCACCGGCGCGATCCGGCATGTCGTGCTGCGCGACGACGCGGGCATCTATGTCGAGGCCGCGCCGATCGGCGGCGGCCAGCCGACCTCGCTTCGCTGACGTCATGGAGGACCCGAAGATGTCCGTGCTGATCGCGCCAACGTCGTATGCCGGCGGCTTGATCCTGGCGACAAGGCGTGCGCCGGTGATGACCATCGTGCTGAACTCGCCCGAGACCCGCAACGCGCTGCCCCCCGAGGGCGTGCGGGCGCTGGCGCAGGCCCTGGCCGACGCCGAGCGCGACGACCACATCCGCGCCATCGTGATCACCGGCAGCGCCGGAAACTTCTGCGGCGGCGCCCAGCTCGAGTCGCTGGAGAATGCAGAGGCGCATGTCCCGTGGGCCGGCGAGGGCGGCCCGCTGCACAGGCGCCTGTCCAAGCCGCTGATCGGCGCCATCGAAGGCTACGCCGCGGCGGAGGGCTTCGGCCTGGCGCTGCTGTGCGACATCAGGATCGTCGATTCGACGGCGGTGTTCGGGGTCTTCGGCCGCCGCCTGGGCGTCACGGGCGACGGCACCGCCGCGCGGCTGCCGGCCATCGTGGGCGCCGGGCAGGCGATGGACATCATCCTGTCGGGCGGCGCGATCGGCTGCGACCGGGCCATGGCGATCGGCCTTGCGACGCGCAAGGTCGCCAACACGGGCACGCGCGCCGCGGCCGAGAAGCTCGCCCGCGAGCTCGCCGGCTTCACCGCCACGGCCCTCGAGGCCGACAGGCAGGTCGTGCAGCTTGCCGCCGAGGGCGACAGCCGGCGCGCGCTGCTGGCGGAAGTCGAGTGGTCGCGCGACGTCTTCCTCGGCGAGGGTCGCCAGGCGGTCCGCGACATGCTGAGCGCCAGTCACACGCTCAAAGCCTGCGGCCAGCGCGGCGCGGCTTGACGCGCCACACTTCCGCCTCTATCGCTTCGAGATCGACGGTCCTCCCGAAAGGGAGGTGAAAAGGGAACGCCGTGCGGCCGGGCAACCGGCCCAATCGGCGGCTGTGCCCGCAGCTGTGAGCGGCGAGCGCGTTTCCAGCATGCCACTGGCGATCCCCAGGGATCGCCGGGAAGGCGGAAACGATGCGACGACCCGCGAGCCAGAAGACCTGCCGCCGACAGCGTCATCCTTCCGACGGACGGGAATATCCGACGGAGCGGTTCACCGAGCGGTGACGCGCCCACGCGTGTCTATTCGCTCGGAGGACCGTCAGCATGACGCCCGCTCGCTTTCTCGTATGGTCTTTGGGCCTGGCCGCCGGCCTTGGCCTGTCCGTCGCGCACGGCCAGCAACCGCAACCCTTCCCCCTGCCCGACCTGGTGATCGGTGCCGACCGCGCGCCGGTGCCGTTCAACCTGGTCAACGCCAGCGTCACCGTCGTGAGCCGCGACGAGATCGAGCGCCGCCAGTGGCGCACGCTCAGCGACGTGCTCGGCCAGTCGCCCGGGATCACCACCACCAGCTCCGGCGGCCCGGGCAAGACCACACAGCTCTTCATGCGCGGCATGAACGCCAACCACAGCGTCGTGCTGGTCGACGGCGTGCGCGTCAACGACCCCAGCTCGGTCAACGGCGCGGTGAGCCTGGCGCATCTGCGGCTGGAGGGCGTCGAGCGCGTCGAGATCGTGCGCGGTCCGATGAGCACGCTGTACGGCAGCGACGCGCTGGGCGGCGTGATCAACATCATCACCCGCAAGGGCTCGGGCAAGCCGACGGCCACGCTGTCGATCGAGGGCGGCTCGTACGGCACCGTCAACGCCGACGGCCTGGTGAGCGGCGCCGTCGGGCCGCTGAGCTTCGCCTTCGGCGTCTCGGCGGTCAGCACCGACGGCTTCTCCGCGGTGGCCGACGGCAAATCGACCAACGGCGCGCCGCCGGACTACGACGGCTATCGCAACCTCTCGCTCAACGGCCGGCTGGGCTTCGATGCCACCGAGTGGCTGAAGCTGCAATGGTTCGGCCGCTACGGCCGCACGCGCACCGAGTACGACGGTTCCAACGCCGAGGACCCCAACCTTTACGAGACCACGCGCACGCTTTCGACGCGCGCGCAGGCCGATATCGAGCTGTGGGACGGCCGCTCGAAGACGACGCTCGCCTGGTCGTACTTCGAGAGCAACCGGCGCGACGTCGACGAGCCCGATCCGTTCAACACCGTGTTCACGCCCGACAGCCGCAATCGCGGCCGGCGCATGCAGCTTGAGGCCACGACCAGCCTGACGCCTTTCGAGATGATCAACGTCGTCGCCGGTTTCGAGGCGCGCCGCGACTCGCTGCTGTCGGAGAACTATTCCGCCGCCGGCGTGCGCACCTCGAGCACGAGCGCCGAGGTCTGGACGCGCGGCGTCTTCATCAACGCGCGCTTCACCCCGGTCGAGGACCTGTCGTTCACCGCCGGCACGCGCCTCGAGCACCACGACGCGTTCGGCACCGCGGCGACGTGGCGGCTGGGCGCGTCGTACGTGGTGCGCGAGACCGACACGAAGGTCCGGGCCTCGGTCGGCACCGCCTTCAAGGCGCCCAGCCTCGACCAGCTCTATGTCGACTTCGCATCGTTCGGCTTCTTCGCCAACCGCAACCTCAGGCCGGAACGCAGCACGGGCTTCGAGATCGGCTTCGACCAGAAGCTGTTCGACGGCAAGCTGGCCTTCGGCGTGACGGTCTTCCACAACGAGGTGAGCGATCTGATCCAGACCACGAGCTGCGGCACCAACTGCAGCACGCTCACCAACGTCGCCCAGGCGCGTGTCGACGGCGTCGAGCTGACGCTCGATGTGCGGCCGTCGGCGAACTTCAACATCCACGCCGACTACACCTTCACCAACGCGCACAACCTGATCACCGGCGCGCCGCTGCTCAATCGCCCGCGCCACCAGTTCAACGTGCAGGCCAACTGGCAGCCGCTGCCGGGCTGGTGGCTCGGGCTGGGCCTCGCCTATCGCCGCGGCCGCTTCGAGACCGACTTCAGCACCTTCCCGTCGCAGACGGTGGAAATGGCCAGCTATACCGTCCTGCGCGCCACCACGAGCTACGACGTGACGCAGTGGCTGCAGGTCTTCGGCCGCATCGAGAACGTCACCGACACCTACTACGAGGAGCCGCTGGGCTTCCGTACCCCGCGGCTGAGCGCCTATGCCGGCGCGCGCGTGAGATACTAAGGTGAAAAGTGTCATCCCGAGCGCAGCGAGGGATCCAGGCGCGACGCATAGATCCCTCGCTGCGCTCGGGATGACAAGAGAGCGTTCTGTTCGGGAGCCGGTCACGTCGGTGCGCCTGCCGCGTCTGCTGAGCAGCCTCCTCGCCGCGTGCCTGCTCGGCGTGGCGACCTGCGCGCAGGCGGCCGATCCGCCCCGGCGCGTCGTCTCGCTCAATCTCTGCCTTGACCAGCTGGCCCTGGCGCTGGCCGCGCCGGGCCAGTTGGTCGGCATCAGCGATATCTCGCACGACCCGCGCATCTCGCCACGCTGGCGCGAGGCGCGGGCCCTGCCGCCGGTGCGCAAGCGCGCGGAGGAAATCCTTGCGCTGCGGCCGGACCTGCTGATCGTCGACGATTTCCTCACCCCCTCGCTGCGCAAGACGCTGCGGCTCGCCGGCATCCCGACCCTGGCGCTGGCCGAAGCCGGCAACGTGAACGCCACGCTCGACCACATCGCCCGCATCGGCGCCGCGCTGGGCCGGGAAGATGCCGCGCGCACCCTCGTGCAGTCGCTGCGCGCCGGCATCGCGCGCTTCACGACCGCGCTGGGGCCGACCAGCCCCGTGGCGGCGATCTACCAGGCCAACGGCATGACATTGGGCCGCGGCACCAACGCCGACGGGCTGCTGCGCATCGCCGGCTGGCGCAATCTCGCCGCCGAGCGTGGCCTGTCGCTGTTCGTGCCGATCGCCATGGAGGAACTGGTCGTCGCCGCGCCCGACCTGCTGATCCTCGACGGCGAGACCAGCGACCGTCCCTCGCTCGCCGAGCAGATGATGACCAGCCGCGCCGCGCGCCGCGCATTCGCCGGTGCGCACACCCTGGTGATGCCGCACAGCCTGTGGCTCTGCGGCGGACCGCAGAACGTCGAGGCGCTGCGCCGCCTGACGGCCGCGCGCGAGGTGCTGAAGCGATGAGGGGTGCGATCGCCGCGCTCGGCGTTTTCGTCGCCGTGCTGTTCGCCGTGTCGATCGCCGTTGGTCCGACCGGCTTCGCGCCGCTGCCGGCGGTGTCCGACGTGCTGGCCGGTCGCGACTCGCCGATGGCGCTGATCCTGGTCGAGCTGCGCCTGCCGCGGGCGCTGCTGGGCGTCATCGTCGGCGGCGCGCTGGGCCTGGCCGGCGCGGCGATGCAGGGGCTGATGCGCAACCCGCTGGCCGAGCCGGGTGTCACCGGCGTTTCCGCCACGGCGGCGCTGGGCGCGGTGCTGACCTTCTACAGCGGCTATGCCGGCGCCACGCCGCTGGCCCTGCCGCTGGCGGGCATCGCCGGCGCGGCGGCGGGCGCGGCGCTGCTGCTGGTCATCGCCGGCCGCGACGCCACGGTGGCGACCCTGATCCTGATCGGCGCGGCGCTCAACGCGCTGGCCGGCGCGGCGACGGCGCTGGTGCTGGGCCTGTCGCCCAATCCCTACGCCTACTACGAGATCGGCACCTGGCTGATGGGCTCGATCGCCGATCGTGGGCTGGACCACGTTGCGCTGGCGCTGCCCTGTGTCGTGCTGGGCTGCCTGCCACTGCTGCTCGCGCGCCGCGGGCTCGATGCGCTGGCGCTGGGCGAGGAGACTGCGCGTGGTTTGGGTATCGATCCACGGCGCATGGCCTGGCTGGTGATCGCGGGCGCGGCGCTGGCGGTGGGCGGCGCGGTGGCGGTGTCCGGGGTCGTCGGCTTCGTCGGCCTGATGGCACCGCACGCGGTGCGGCCGCTGGTGCGTCATCGGCCGGGCGCCAGCCTCGTGCCGTCGGCGCTGGCCGGCGCGGCGCTGGTGCTGGTCGCCGATATCGCGCTGCGCCTGCTGCCCACCGGCCGCGAGCTGCCGCTGGGCGTGATGACGGCGCTGTTCGGCGCGCCGGTGCTCTGGCAGCTGGCGTGGCGCGCGCGCCGCAGCGGGCAGACGCCATGGCTCTGATCGCCGCCGCGCTCACGCGCCGACTCGGCGCGCGCACGATCCTCGAGGGCATCGAGCTTGCGCTCGAGCCGGGCCGGCTGTGCGTCGTGATCGGGCCCAACGGCGCCGGCAAGTCGACCCTGCTGCGCCTGCTGGCGGGGATCGATCGGCCGGATGGCGGCTCGATCCGTCTCGGCGACGCGGCCCTGGAGAGCATGGCGCCGCGTGAGCGCGCGCGCCGCATCGCCCATCTGCCGCAGACGACCGCCGCGCACTGGCCGCTGAACGGCCGCGACATGGTCGCGCTCGGCCGCCTGCCGCATGGCGCGGGTCTCGAAGCGCCCGGCGCGGCGGACACCGCGGCGATCGCGCGGGCGATGGCGCGCACCGACACGGCGCCCTTCGCCGATCGCCGCATCGACATGCTGTCCTCGGGCGAGCGCGCGCGTCTGGCGCTGGCGCGCGTGCTGGCGACCGAGGCCGAGGTGCTGCTGGCCGACGAGCCGGTCGCCAGCCTCGATCCGGCGCAACAGCTCGCGGCTATGGACGCGCTGCGCGAGGAGGCGGGGCGGGGCGCGATCGTGGTCGTGGTGCTGCACGATCTCGCGCTGGTGTCGCGCTATGCCGATCGCGTCGTCGTGTTGTCGAACGGACGCATCGTCGGCGACGGGCCGCCGGCGGCGGCGCTGGCACCCGATATGCTGCGTCGGGTCTATGGCGCGCGATTCGAGATGGCCAGCATCCCGGTCGCGGTCAGTGATCGGACCCCATCAGGATGACATCGCGCAGGCCGGTGTCGTAACTGAGGCCCTCCAGGGTGAGCGTCGGCGTCTCGATGCCGCCGGCCGGCGCCACCAGTCCCTTGCGCGCCAACGCCAGGTAGACCGAGGGGTTGTGCAGGCCGGTGGCGTTGCTGCTCATCACCACGCGCTCGCCGATGTGGAAATGGTTGCCGTGGGGATGCGGCAGCTCGTCGATCGTGACCCGGCCGGTGCCCTCATCCTTGCGCGTGATCTCGGGATAGCGGGCCAGCTCCTGCAGGAGCGTGAGCGTCTTGAGCTGCAGATTGTTGAGATTCAGCGGATTCTTCTTTGCCGGCATGGGCCCTCTATCGCATTCGCGGGCGCGCTATACTATCTCCCGAGCGAACGACGCAACCGGACGGGAGTTGCCACCATGGACGACAAGACCAGGACCGAGCTCGAGGCGGCGGCGTTCCGCCGGCTGGTCGAGCACCTCAAGGGCCGCACCGACGTGCAGAACATCGACCTGATGAACTTGGCCGGCTTCTGCCGCAACTGCCTGTCGCGCTGGTATCGCGAAGAGGCCACGGCGCGCGGGCTCGACATGCCCGACCCCAAGGCACGCGAGGTGGTCTACGGCATGCCCTACGAGGAGTGGAAGGCGAAGTACCAGACGGAGGCCTCGCCAGCCCAGCAGAAGGGCTTCGAAAAGCACAAGCACTGATCGCGGGCTCTTACCCCCGTTATCCCCGTCATTCGCAGGCCGCGTTTCGTTGAAGCGCGGGGCGGCGCTCCGTACGGTCGGTGTCACCGAACCGTAGCCCCCCGACAAGCAGCCCAACGAGGAGCGCCATGCCCGACGGCAGCCGTCCCATCAAGACCAAGCCCGGCAACATCTCCGCCGAGCGCCTGAAGAGCTTCGTCGAGCGCATCGAGAAGCTGGAGGAGGAGCGCAAGGCGATCGGCGGCGATATCCGCGACGTCTACAGCGAGGCCAAGGGCGGCGGCTTCGACGTCAAGACCATGCGCAAGCTGATCAGCCTGCGGAAGATGGATGCCGCCGACCGCGACGAGCAGGAGGCGATCCTCGACGTCTACAAGCAGGCGCTGGGGATGATCTGACGCTGATCCGGCTGCCGAGAAGTCAGCCGGCCTTTCGAAGCGATGGCGATCACGTCGTGGTCGGAGATCGCCGCAGGTGTTTGGGTTGCAGCCCGAAGAACAGGCTCACAAGGCCTGGAATGCCCAGGACCATGGGGAAGAACCACATGGCCATGAAGCCGCCAGCGACGGCCGTGCCGGGCGTCTCGGGCTTGTAGTAAATGCTGATGATCTCGCCCGGCTCGTATTGGCCGGTTGTGCGAGAGATCTGCGCCGCGCGTCGACCTTGCGGGCCATCGTACCGGACTCTGACGGCGGAGTGGGTAATTCGCCGGGAGGAGCCCATTCCAAGGCGCTCGCTTCTCACGACTTCAGCGCGCGCGTGCTCGTGCGTGAGCAAGACCTCGATGTTGTTTGCCGCCATCCACGCGGCGACCGAAAGCAGGAGCAAGCCGATACCGCTGAAGGCTGCCAGCAGGACGATGCGCAAAGCCTGTGTTCCATCCGACATGGCAGCGCGACGCTCCGGCCCCGTACGAAGACTCCATCTGCGGAGCCGGTTCGAAGTCTAGCCGATCTCCCATGGACCGACGCAAGCAACAGCCGCTGCGGGTCTAGTAGCGAATCGCCATTTCGATACCGCATGAATCGCGGGCGGGCGTCGACGGCAGGACCACGGCGTTGCGTTCGGCGATTCGCCGCGCCGTGACGCAAACCGCCAGCGCGTCATAGGCATCGTCGTCGGCGACATCGGCGTGGCGCAGTGACTGCGCGCCGCGATGTGCGTTCCACCGCGCTTCGGCCCGATTGAAGCCGGCGGCCGCCAGCAACGTGAGCCGCCGACGCTTTCCCTCGTCGGTCTTCTTTGACGCGAGCACCGGCGTCCCCTTGTTGAGGCGCGCGAACGCCAATTCCGGATGGGCCTCGAACACGCGCTTGCGCAGGGTTGGGCGGCTTTCGAGCAGCGCATCGAGCTCGCGAATCTTCGGAACCAGGTGCCAGGCCTGCTTGCTCAGGCCCAGCCCGTGATCGGAGCTGGCGCGGTTGGCGGCCAGCGCGTGGGGATATGTCGGCGAGGCGAGCACCGCGCGCACCGGTACGGCGAACACGGAGCTGGTCTTGCCCTTCAGCAGCCGCCGCGCCTCGCGCTCGCAGGCGCGGCCGCCGGGCTCGGCCCGTTCGAGGAAGCCCATCGGCATGTCGATGGCGATGATCCTGGGCCGCTGCGGCGAATCAGCGATGGCTGCGAGAGACACGGCGTAGTGGAAACGCCACTCGCCGGTCTCGAGATCGAGCAGCGCGGCGATCCAGCCTCCACGGCAACCGTCCACACCAGCAACCCATCCAACTCTACCTTCCCCCGGAGGGGGAAGGTGGCGCGCGGCAGCGCGACGGATGGGGGATGTCGACGACGGACTCAGGAGTCCGTCTTCGACATCCCCCATCCGCCCTTCGGGCACCTTCCCCCTCCGGGGGAAGGCACGGGCTGCGCTCACTCGGCCGCCTGGCGCAGCGCCGCGGGATTGCGGAAGGCGGCGAGCAGCGAGTCCCAGGCCTTGCGCACCTTGGCGACGTTGGCCTCCTTGATGTGGCCGTAGCCGCGGATCTCGTCGGGCAGGTTGGCCAGGCGCAGCGCCGTGGCGTGGTTGGCCGGCGACAGCTTGTTGAGGATCTCCTCCAGCGTCGCCTCGTAGTCGGCGATCAGCTGTCGTTCCATGCGCCGTTCTGCGGTCCAGCCGAAGATGTCGAGCTTCGTGCCGCGCAGGACCTTCAGGTGCCGCAGCACGCGGAAGGCCGACATCATCCACGAGCCGAACTGCTGCTTGATCAGATGGCCGGTCTTGGCGTCGCGGTCGGCGAGCAGCGGCGGCGCGAGGTGGAACTTGATCCTGTAGTCGCCCTCGAACTGCGCCGCGATGGCGCGCGTGAAGGTCGGGTCGGCGTGCATGCGCGCGACCTCGTATTCGTCCTTGTAGGCCAGCAGCTTGGCGTAGTTGCGCGCCACGGCCTCGGCCAGCCCGCTCGTGCCCGGCGCACGCGAGGCCTCGGCGGCGCGCACCTTGTCGATCATGGCGCTGTAGCGTTGCGCGTAGGCGGCGTCCTGGTAGGCGGTCAGCAGCTTCACGCGCGCATCGACGATCTCGGCCAGGCTGGTCGAGGTCTGGCGCAGGCGCGCGACGGGCGCCGGCGGCGCGGCCAGCTTCTCGACGGCGGCGAGGTCGTGCGCGGCCCGCCGGCCCCACAGGAAGGCCTGCTTGTTCATCTCGATCGCAGCACCATTGAGCTCGATGGCGCGCTCGATGGCTTCGGCCGACATCGGCACCAGGCCTTTCTGCCAGGCATAGCCCAGCATGAAGAGGTTCGACGCGATCGAATCGCCCATCAGCGCCGTGGCGATGCGGTTGGCGTCGACGAAGGAGCAGGCCTCGGCGCCGGCCGCAGCCTCGATCGACAGGCGCAGCAGCCGGCCCGGGAACTCCATGTTCGGGTTGCGGGTGAAGTCGCCGGTGATGGTCTCGTGGGTGTTGATGACGGCGTGGGTGACGCCTTTCTCGACCTTGCTCAGCGCGTCCTGCGCCGCGGCGACGACGACGTCGCAGCCCAGCAGCAGGTCGGCGCCGCCGGCGGCGATGCGCACGGCGTGGATGTCCTCTGGCTTCTCGGCGATGCGCACGTGGCTGATCACCGCGCCGCCCTTCTGCGCCAGGCCGGCCATGTCGAGCACGGCGCAGCCCTTGCCCTCCAGATGCGCCGCCATGCCCAGCAGCGCGCCGATGGTCACCACGCCGGTGCCGCCGATGCCGGTCACCAGCAGGCTGAAGGGACGCTCGCCAATCGGCGGCAGCGTGGGTTGCGGTAGCTCGGGCCACGCGCCCACCGTCGGCTTCGCATCGGCGCCCTTGCCCTTGCGCAGCCGGCCGCCCTCGATGGTGACGAAGCTGGGGCAGAAGCCGTTGAGGCAGGAGTAGTCCTTGTTGCAGCTCGACTGGTCGATGGCGCGCTTGCGGCCGAACTCGGTCTCGATCGGCACGACGGAGACGCAGTTCGATTTCGTCGAGCAGTCGCCGCAGCCCTCGCACACCGCCTCGTTGATGAACACGCGCTTCTGCGGATCGGGGAAGGTGCCGCGCTTGCGGCGGCGGCGCTTCTCGGCGGCGCAGGTCTGGTCGTAGATCAGCGCCGAGACGCCCGGCCACTGGCGCAGCTCCTGCTGCACGGCGTCGAGATCGGCGCGCGGATGGAACGTCGTGATCGGCGCCCAGTCGAGGCCCGGTGGGTACTTGTCGGGATCGTCGGTGACCAGCGCGATGCGTCCGACGCCCTCGGCATGGACCTGGCGGCTGATCTTCCATGGCGTGAGATCGCCGTCGTGACGCTGGCCGCCGGTCATGGCCACCGCGTCGTTGTAGAGGATTTTGTAGGTGATGTTGGTCTTGGTCGCGATGGCATGGCGGATCGCGAGATAGCCGGAATGGAAATAGGTGCCGTCGCCGATGTTCTGGAAGATGTGCGGCGTGTTGGTGAACTTCGACAGGCCGACCCACGAAGCGCCTTCGCCGCCCATCTGGGTGAACCCGGTGGTCTGGCGGTCCATCCACAGCGCCATGTAGTGGCAGCCGATGCCGGCCATGGCGATGGAGCCTTCGGGCACCTTCGTCGACGTGTTGTGCGGGCAGCCCGAGCAGAAATAAGGCACGCGCGACATCGCCGGCGAGTTGCGCGCCGGCGCGCCGCGGCGGCGGGCTAGCGCCTCGAGCTTCTGGTTCAGGCGCTCGCTGCGCGTCTCGACGCCGAGACGGTCGGCGATCACCTGCGCCAGATGCAGCGGCACGATCTCGCCGCAGGTCGGCATCAGCGGCGCGCCGGTCTCGTCGGTCTTGCCGACGACGCGGGGACGTTTGTCGGCCGGCAGGTTGAACAGCAGATCCTTGATCTGCTGTTCCATCAGCGAGCGCTTCTCTTCGACCACCAGCAGCTCGCGCTTGCCCTCGGCGAAGCGCAGCGCGCCCTGTGGCTCGATCGGCCAGGTCAGGCCGACCTTGTAGATCGCCAGCCCCAGGCGGCTCGCCTCGTCCTCGTCGATGCCCAGCTCGTCGAGCGCCTGGCGCACGTCGAGATAGGCCTTGCCCGTGGTGACGATGCCGAGCCTGGCGCCGGCGTCGCCGACGGTCACGCGATCGAGCTTGTTGGCGCGCCAATAGGCATGCGCCGCCGGCAGCTTGAAGAGATGCAGGCGCCGTTCCTGCTCAAGGAAGTCGTCGGGGAAGCGCAGGTTCAAACCGCCCGGCGGCATCTCGAAATCGGTCGGCAGCACGATGTCGATGCGCTGCGGATCGACGTGGACCGAAGCCGAGGTATCGGCGGTCTCACCGATCACCTTGAAGCCGACCCAACAGCCGCTGTAGCGCGACATCGCCCAGCCGTGCAGGCCCAGGTCGAGGAAATCCTGCACGCCCGCCGGGTTGATTACCGGCATCATGGCATCGACGAAGGCGAACTCGCTCTGGTGCGCGATGGTCGACGACTTGGCCATGTGGTCATCGCCGGCCAGCACCAGCACGCCGCCGTGCTTCGAGCTGCCGTTGATGTTGGCGTGCTTGAAGACGTCGCCGCTGCGATCGACGCCCGGGCCCTTGCCGTACCACATGGCGAAAACGCCGTCGTATTTCGGGTCGGGCACGAGATGGATCTGCTGCGTACCCCAGATCGCGGTGGCGGCGAGGTCCTCGTTGGTGCCGGGATCGAACTGGATGTGGTTCTTCTCGACGAATTTCTTCGCCTGCCACAGCGCCTGGTCGAGCCCGCCCAGCGGCGAGCCGCGGTAGCCGGAGATGTAGCCGGCGGTGTTCAGGCCGGCGGCTACATCGCGCTGGCGCTGCATCATCGGCAGGCGCACCAGCGCTTGCGTGCCGGTCAGGAAGACCCGGCCCCGTTCGAGGGCGTACTTGTCGTCGAGACTAACCGCGGCGATGGGCATACCGTGCCTCCAGAACCCGGCTTAGGTCAGCACAGCTAACCCGTTGATCGGCCGGATTCAATGTGCAGCGCGCTGCGCCAGGGAACAAAGACCGAAATCGCCGGCATCCGTCG
The DNA here is from genome assembly GCA_050183765.1 of Reyranellaceae bacterium. Taxonomy (GTDB): domain Bacteria; phylum Pseudomonadota; class Alphaproteobacteria; order Reyranellales; family Reyranellaceae; genus JAFAZJ01. The sequence goes on from JBFXAZ010000025.1 coordinate 14,799, forward strand.
CCGACGCGACATCACCTTGCGGCGAATGGCGCCGGCAGGAAAGAAAAGATTCCGCCGAAGCGCGCTTGGCCCGCGCCGCGCGCCTTGCCATATCTTGCCCTTCGCCCGACCCCGCGTTCCGGAGTTCGCACCATGACCAGGACCTTCGCGCCCGATGGCGCCGCCGGCGCGCAGCTGGGAGATCTGCCGACGTGGGATCTGTCGGACCTGTACCCAGCCATGGACTCGCCGGCGCTCGAGGCCGACCTCAAGCGGGCGGAGGCCGACGCCAAGGCCTTCGCCTCGGACTACCAGGGCAAGCTGGGGGATCTGTCCGGCGACGACTTCGCCACCGCGATCCGGCGCTACGAGGCGCTGCAGGAGATGCTGGCGCGCATCGGCGCCTACGCCTCGCTGCTCTACGCCGGCAACATGAGCGATCCGAAGATCGGCCAGTTCCAGCAGAACATGCAGGAGCGCGTCACCACCATCACCTCGGACCTGCTGTTCTTCTCGCTGGAGATCAACCGGCTGGAGGACGCGGCGCTCGAGAAGAAGAAGGCGGAGTCGGCGGCGCTGCGCGCCTACGCGCCGTGGCTGCGCGACTCGCGGGCTTTCCGACCGCACCAGCTCTCGGACGATCTCGAGAAGCTGCTGCACGAGAAGTTTCCCAGCGGGCGGGGGGCCTGGAGCAGGCTGTTCGACGAGACCATGGCGCGGCTGCGCTTTCCCTTCGACGACGAGCAGCTCACCTCGGCGCAGATCCTGCACAAGCTCAGCGACCGCGACGGCACGGTGCGCCAACGCGCGGCGCAGTCCTTCGGCAAGGTGATGGGCGAGAACATCGGCGTCTTCGCGCTGCTGACCAACACCCTGGCCAAGGACAAGGAGATCGATGACAAGTGGCGGCGCTATCCGCGCCCGCCCTCGCAGCGCAATCTGTTCAACGCCGTCGAGGACGAGGTCGTCGATGCGCTGGTCTCGGCGGTGAAGAGCGCGTATCCGCGCCTCTCGCACCGCTACTACAAGCTCAAGGCCAAATGGTTCGGCGTCGAGCGGCTCGACTACTGGGACCGCAACGCGCCGCTGCCGGATTCGGACGACCGGACCATCCCGTGGCCCGACGCCACGCGCATCGTGATGGATGCCTACACCGCGTTCTCGCCGGACCTCGCGAAGGTCGGCCAGCGCTTCTTCGACAACCGGTGGATCGACGTGCCGACGCGGCCGGGCAAGTCGCCGGGCGCCTTCGCCCATCCCACCGTGCCGTCGTCGCATCCCTACCTGCTGCTGAACTACCAGGGCAAGGTGCGCGACGTGATGACTCTGGCGCACGAGCTGGGTCATGGCGTCCACCAGGTGCTGGCGGGACCGCAGGGCTATCTGCAGGCCGACACGCCGCTGACGCTCGCGGAGACCGCCTCGGTGTTCGGCGAGATGCTGACCTTCCGCTCGCTGCTGAAGACGGCGCCGGACAAGAAGACCCGGCGCGCGATGCTGGCGGGCAAGGTCGAGGACATGCTGAACACCGTGGTGCGCCAGATCGCGTTCTACGATTTCGAACTGCGCCTGCACACCGAGCGGCGCAAGGGCGAGGTCACCGCCGATCGCATTGGCGAGATCTGGTTCGAGGTGCAGGCCGAGAGCCTGGGGCCGGCGCTGCGCTTCCATCCGGAGTACGCTCACTACTGGGCATACATCCCGCACTTCATCCACTCGCCATTCTACGTCTACGCCTATGCCTTCGGCGATTGCCTGGTGAACTCGCTCTACGCGGTGTTCCAGTCCGGCGGCGTGGCGGACTTCCAGACCAAGTACCTGGCGATGCTGGGCGCGGGCGGCACGCTGCGCCACAAGGAGCTGCTGGCGCCGTTCGGTCTGGACGCGTCGGATCCGGCGTTCTGGAGCAAGGGCCTCGACATCATCAGCGGCTTCATCGACGAGATCGAAGCCGCGGATTAGGCTGGTCGTCGTTCTGAGCGCAGCGAAGAACCTTGCGGTGGTGCCGATCGCTCTCTCGCGAGATTCTTCGCTTCGCTCAGGATGACAACGAGGGGGAATGCCGAGATGCCTGAGTCCTTACCCGCCATCTGCCTGATCGCCATGCCCGGACGGCGCCGGCGCACCGTCGAGCTCTGCCAGGAGGCGGAGAAGCGCGGCTTCGCCGGCATCTACGTGCCCAGCCCGACCGGCAACATGTCGCTGTGCGAGGCGATGTCGTGGAATACGACCTCGATCACCTTCGGCACCTCGATCGCGCCGATCTACCAGCGCACCATCGTCGACTTCGCACAGAGCGCGGCGATGATGCACGAGGTCTCGGGGGGCCGCTTCCGCATGGGCATCGGCATCGCCCACGGCCCGTCCTACGTGCGCATGGGTGTGACGCCGGGCAAGCCGCTCGCCGACACGCGCGCCTTCATCGAGAAGTTCCGCGCCGAGACCGCCTTCGGCCCGCTGCCGCCGATCATCGTCGCCGCCCTGCGCAAGAAGATGGTGGCGCTGTCGGGCGAGCTGGCCGATGGCGTGGTCTTCGCCAACGCCGCGCGCTCGCACATGGGCCAGTCGCTGGCGGCGCTGCCGGCGGCCAAGCGCAACGATGCCAGCTTCTTCATTGGCAACATGATCCCGACCTGCGTCAGCGACGATGTCGAGGCCGCCAAGGCGGTGAACCGGCGCACCCTTACCAACTACGCCTTCCTGCCGAACTACCGGAACTACTGGAAGGAGGCGGGCTACGTCGAGGAGATGGATGCGATCGAGAAGGCGATCGCCGAAGGCCGTCGCGAGGACGTACCCAAGTTCCTCACCGACAAGTGGCTGGCCGACAACACGCTGTTCGGCCCGGCGGCCAAGGTGCGCGAGGGCGTCGCCGCCTGGAGAGACGCGGGCGTGCACACGCCGATCATCGTGCCGTCCTCGGCGGCCGGCAATCAGCTGAAGGCGATCGAGGAGACCTTCGCGACATTCGGCTGACTCAGCGCTCGATCAGGCACGTCTCAAGGCCGTGCGCGCACAGCCGGCCGTCCTTGTCGAGCACCTTCGCCTCGGCCAGCCCGACGCGGCGGCCGACATTGATGACGCGACCTTCGCACGTCACCGGCCCCGACTCCTTGGTCAGCGGCCGGATGAACGTCGTCTTGAGCTCCAGCGATGTCCAGGCGACGCCGGCGGGAAGCGTGGTCCAGATCGCCACCGAGGTCGCCGAGTCCAGCAGCGTGGCGACTACACCACCATGCACCGTGCCGGCCGGGTTGTAGTGGTACTCGTCGGGACGCAGCGTCCAGCGCGACAGGCCCTCCTCGACATGATCGAGGCTGAAATTCAGCGTGTCCTGGATTTGCGCCCGAACCTCGCCGCGCACCACCGACTGCAGGTACTCCAGCCCCGAGACCTTGCCGACATTCGCCGCGACGATGGCCGGGTCGAGCCAGGTATAGGTGCGTTGGCGTTCCATCTCGGCCTCGCTAGAGACTCGGCACGACCTGATCGGCGAGCAGCCGGAAGGTTTCGCGGCTGAGCGGCGCACACATCAGGTAGTTCAGGTTCATCTCCTCCTTCAGCTCGGCGATGCGATCGCGCACCGAGTCCGGCGTGCCGTGGATGATCACGTCGTCGACGTAGTACTGCGCCGGCTCCTTGCCGCCGTAGTTCCGCGCCGTCTGCAGCGATTTCTGGTGCTGCGGGCCGGCATAGGCGTCGACCAGCCATTGCGCGCCGCGGCGCGCCACTTCCTCGGCCTCGGCCATTGTCGGCGCCAGCGCCATCAGCCGCGCCATCGGGATGTCGCGGCCGGCGTCGCTGAAGCCCGCTGCGGCGAGGCCCTCGGCATAGCGCCGCCGCTTGGCGCCGATATCGGCGAAGGTGCTGTGCGGATCCATCATGATCGAGAAACCCTGGCTCGCCGCCCAGTCGACCGCGCCCTCCGAGCTGGCCGCGAGCCACACCGGCGGATGCGGCCGCTGCAGTGGCTTGGGCAGCACCTCGACGTTGTCGAAGCTGAAATGCGCGCTCTCGTGGCTCAGGCGCTCCTGCGTCCACGCCTTGAGCACGATCTCGACCGCCTCGCGGAAACGCTCGGCGCTTTCCGCCGGCGGCACGCCGAAGGCGGTGAACTCGCTCGGCGCGAAGCCGCGGCCGGCGCCCCAGCAGACGCGACCGCCCGACAGCACGTCGAGCAGCGCCACTTCTTCCGCCAGGCGCAGCGGGTGATAGAGCGCCGCCAGCGACACCGCGGTGCCGATCTTCAGCCGCTGCGTACGCGCGGCGGCTGCGACGCCCAGCATGTGCACCGAGGGGCAGATGCTGAAGGTGGTGAAGTGGTGCTCGGCCAGCCACACCGCGTCGAAGCCGGTGCGGTCCATGATCTCGATGCGCTCGAGCGCGCGGCTGTAGACATCTTCCAGCTTTCCATGCCGGCCAGGCCAGCTGAAGAACTGCAGCACGCCGACTTTCATTCGACCTTCCCCCCGGTTGCTGGCTGCGCCGGGGGAAGTAGATCACGCCACGGGCGCGGTGTCCCTCAGCTCGCGCCCGATGGCAGGTCGATGATGTAGCGCCAGCTGCCGTCGGCCTGGCGGCGCAGCACCTCGATGGTCTTGCCGGCGAAGCCCGGCGGCGCGCCGCCGCCGGTCAGGGTCCAGGCGTTGCTGATCGAGGCGAGATCGCCCTGCACGTGGCAGCTGCGCTGCTCGATGGCCATTGTCGCCTTCATCGCGAGAAAGGCCTCGATCACCGGCTTGATGTTGGCGACGCCGCGCACCTCCTGGCCGTCGGGCGTCACGAACAGCGCGTCGGCTTCGTAGAGCGCCAGCAGGCCGGCGACATCGCCGGCGTTGAACAGGCGGCCGAAGATCGCGGCGGTCAGCTTCGGATCGGTGATCATGTCGTCTCTCCCTCTCGACGCGCCCCCTCCCGGCGGGGCACGCCCCTTGACGCCCGGGCGTCTGCCTAACATGTACGATGGCGAGCGGCCCTGCGGATGCGGCCGGTGTGCAGGAGTTCGATGGCCGCTTCCGACGAGGACAATTCGCTCTTGGGCCGGGTCGGCCGCTATGCGCGTGTCGGCACCTCGGTCGGCGGCGTGGCGGCCAAGCTGGCGGGGCAACGCTATCTCGGCCTGTCCGTCGACCGCGAGCGCAACGCGGCGGACCTCAAGGCGGCGCTGGGCGGGCTGAAGGGCCCGCTGATGAAGGCCGCGCAGCTGATTTCGACCATTCCCGACGCGCTGCCCGCCGAGTACTCGCGCGAGCTCTCGCAGCTGCAGGCCAATGCTCCGGCGATGGGCTGGTCCTTCGTCCGCCGGCGCATGGCCAGCGAGCTTGGTGCGGACTGGCAGGCGCGCTTCGGCAGCTTCGAGAAGGAGGCCGCGGCCGCCGCGTCGCTGGGCCAGGTGCATCGCGCGACCCTGCGCGACGGCTCGAGGCTGGCCTGCAAGCTGCAGTACCCGGACATGGCCTCGACCCTGGAGGCCGACCTCAACCAGCTGAAGATGATCTTCGCCATCGGCCGGCGCATGGAGACGGCGGTGCGCACCGACGAGATCTTCAAGGAGATCGCCGATCGGCTGCGCGAGGAACTCGACTACAGGCGCGAGGCGCTGCACGCCCGGCTCTACGCGCACATGCTGCGCGACGAGCCCGCGGTGCATGTGCCCGAGATCGTCGAGGAGCTGTCGACCGGCCGGCTGCTGGCCATGCGCTGGCTCGAGGGCGCGCCGCTGCTGTCGTGGAAGGAACGGCCGCAGGAAGACCGCGATCGCCTGGCGCTCAATATGTTCCACGCCTGGTACAAGCCGTTCTATTTCCATGGCGTGATCCACGGCGATCCGCATCTCGGCAACTACTCGGTGCGCGAGAACGGCGACGTCAACCTGATGGATTTCGGCTGCGTGCGGATCTTTCCGCCGGATTTCGTCAGGGGCTCGATCGATCTCTACCGCGCGCTGCTGGCCGACGACGAGGAGATGGCGGTCGCGGCCTACCGGCTCTGGGGCTTCCAGGACATCTCGCGCGAGATGATCCGCGCGCTCAATCGGTGGGCGGCCTTCCTCTACGGTCCGCTGATGGACGACCGCCCCCGGCGCATCGCCGAGGGCTCGGCGGGCCAATATGGCCGCGAGACCGCCAACACCGTGTTCTCCGAGGTGCGGCGCCTGGGCGGCGTGACGGTGCCGCGCGAGTTCGTGTTCATGGACCGCGCCGCGATCGGCCTGGGCTCGGTCTTCATCCACCTGCGTGCCGAGATCAACTGGTACCAGCTGTTCCAGCAGTTGATCGGCGAATTCGATGTCGATGCCCTCGCGGCGCGCCAGCAGGCGGCGCTGGCGGCGGTCGGCCTGTTGACCCCCCACGCATCCGCGACGTAGTGGGATATCCGTCCAGCGGGAAACCGCTCTTGCGCGAAGGGCGCCCGAGGCGCTAGCAGCGGCCGCAGGAAAGCAGATCCGGCGACGAGTCCTGTGCGGGGTGCTCCCTCCCGTTGGTGGCCCGATCGTGTCGCCGCGATGTCGCCACGCCACGCCGGCTGATTGCCGGCCAGAAGGGTCAGGTCCGATCGAATGGCGCGTCGCAAGCACCGACATCATCATCATCGCACATCGTCGCGGGGAGGCCGCGTGCCGATCATCGTCGTGGTTTCGCTGGTCCTGGCGGTTGTGGGCTCCATGGTCGCGGCCTGGTGGTGGCTCGACAGCGAGGCGGAGCCCTATGCCACCGATCGCGTCGACGCGGCGCAGACGGCGGAGGTGGCCCTGGTGTTGGGCGCGGCGCCGCTGCTCGACGACGGCCGGCCCAACCGCTTCTTCGAGTATCGCCTCGATGCCGCCGCCAGCCTGTTCCGCGCAGGCAAGGTGAAATACCTTCTGGCCAGCGGCGACAGCATCCATCCGAGCTACGACGAGACCACGGCGATGAAGCGTGGCTTGATCAAGCGTGGCGTGCCGGCCGAGGCGATCTATCGCGACACCGCCGGCGTGCGCACGCTGGACTCGGTGCTGCGCGCTCGCGATCTCTACGGTCAGCGGCGTCTGGTGATCGTGTCGCAGGACTATCACGTGCGCCGCGCCGTCTGGCTGGCGCGCCAGCATGGAATCGAAGCCTATGGTCTCGACGCCCAGGGGGTCTCGCCGTTCGACGCGCTCGACTCCTGGGCGCGTCAGTTCCCCTCCGCGCTCAAGGCCGTGCTCGACATCTGGACCGGCTCGGTGGCGCGCTACCGCGGCAAGCCGGTGCGCGTGGGCGTCGACCCGGCGAACTGAGTCGCGCCGCTGGCCGCGACAAGATGTCCGCCGAAGGGCGCAACCGGCTTGGCAAATCCCTTGTGCGGCGGCATGTTGCGGCGCCAAAAGAATATCAGTAGCTGCCGACAACGGAACCCGCCTCATGAAAATCGCTGTGCCGAAGGAGCGCCGGCCACACGAGACCCGTGTTGCCGCGACCCCCGAAAGCGTCAAGAAATTGAAGGGGTTGGGGTTCGACATCGTGATCGAGAGCGGAGCCGGCGAGCAAGCGGCCTATCTCGACCAGGCCTACGCCGACGCCGGCGCCGAGATCGCGCCCGATGCCGCCAGCGCCCTGCGCGACGCCGACGTGGTCTTCAAGGTGCAGCGGCCGATGACGGCCGACGAGGGCACGGACGAGGTCGCGCTGCTGAAGCCCGGCGCCGTGCTGCTGGCGCCGCTGGGCGCCATGGTCAACAAGGCGCTGGTCGACGCGCTCATGACCGCGAAAATCTCGGCTTTCGCGCTCGAGCTGACGCCGCGTATCACTCGCGCCCAGTCGATGGATATCCTCAGTTCCCAGGCCAACCTCGCCGGCTACAAGGCGGTGATCGATTGCGCCGCGGCTTTCACCCGCGCCTTCCCGCAGATGATGACGCCGGCCGGCACCGTGGTGCCCGCGCGCGTGTTCATCATGGGCGTGGGCGTCGCTGGCCTGCAGGCGATCGCCACCGCACGCCGCCTGGGCGCCATCGTCACCGCCACCGACGTGCGGCCGGCGACCAAGGAGCAGGTCCAGTCGCTGGGCGCGAAGTTCATCGCCGTCGAGGACGAGGAGTTCAAGGCGGCCGAGACCGCCGGTGGCTACGCCAAGGAGATGTCGGCGGAGTACCGCGCCAAGCAGGCGGCCCTGGTCGCCGAGCACATCCGCGCGCAGGACATCGTCATCACCACGGCGCTGATTCCGGGCCGCAAGGCACCCGTGCTGGTCAGCGAGGAGATGGTGAAGTCGATGAAGCCGGGCTCGGTGATCCTCGACATGGCGGTCGAGCAGGGTGGCAACTGCCCGCTGTCGCGCCACGGCGAGACGGTGCTGCACAACGGCGTGAAGATCATCGGGCCGTGGAACCTGCCGGCCAGCCTCGCCACCGACGCCAGCAACCTTTTCGCCCGCAACCTGCTGAATTTCGTCACGCCGCTGGTCGACAAGGAGACCGGGGCGATCAAGCTCAACATGGACGACGAGGTCGTGAAGGGTGCGCTGATCACCCACGACGGCGCCATCGTCCACCCGCAGCTCCAGCCGGCCGAGTGAGCCCATCATGAACGACGATCTCGCCGCCAAGCTTGCCGCCAAGGCGGCCGAACTTGCCAAGCAGGCCGCGGACCTGGCCAAGGCCCTCGGGGGATATGCAGACGAGGCCGCCAACGCAGCCGCCGCCGCCGTGCCCGGGGCGGTCGTCGGCGGGCACACGCCCTTCATCACCCTGCTGACCATCTTCGCGCTGGCCTGCTTCGTCGGCTACTACGTGGTCTGGCGCGTGACGCCGGCGCTGCACTCGCCGCTGATGGCGGTCACCAACGCGGTGTCCTCGGTGATCATCGTCGGCGCGCTGCTGGCCGCCGGCCTGAAGGGCTTCGGCTGGCCGCAGCTATTCGGCTTCATCGCCGTGACGCTCGCCGCGGTGAACATCTTCGGCGGCTTCATCGTCACGCACCGCATGCTGGCGATGTTCAAGAAGAAGCCCGCGGCGGCGAAGAAGTAGGGCGGGCACCGGACCATGACGCAGGATCTCGCCTCCTACGGCTACCTGATCGCGGCGATCTGTTTCATCATGTCGCTGCGCGGGCTGTCGTCGCCCGAATCGTCGCGCGGCGGCAATCGCTGGGGCATCGCCGGCATGGTGATCGCCATCGGCGTCACCGTCGCGACGCCGGGCGTCGTCAGCTACTACCTGATCGCCGCCGGGCTGCTGGTCGGCGGCGCCATCGGCACCTTCATCGCGCTGCGCATCCAGATGACGGCGCTGCCGCAGCTCGTGGCGGCGTTTCATTCGCTGGTCGGCCTCGCCGCCGTCTTCGTCGCCGCCGCCGCCTTCATCTCGCCCGAGGCCTTCGGCTTGGGCGTGCGCGGCAAGATTCATGTCGGCAGCCTGGTCGAGATGGGCCTGGGTACGGCGATCGGCGCCATCACCTTCACGGGCTCGGTGGTCGCCTTCTCGAAGCTGCAGGGCCTGGTTTCCGGCGCACCGCTGGTCTTCCGCGGCCAGCATTTCCTCAACGCCCTGCTGGGCCTGGGCATGGTGGCGCTGCTGATCTGGTTCGCGACCAAGGGCTCGACCGCGGCCTTCGTGCTGCTGATCATCGTCTCGCTGCTGCTGGGCTTCCTGCTGATCCTGCCGATCGGCGGCGCCGACATGCCGGTGGTCGTCTCGATGCTGAACTCCTATTCGGGATGGGCCGCCGCCGGCATCGGCTTCACCCTGGCCAACACCGCGCTGATCGTCACCGGCGCCCTGGTCGGCAGCTCGGGCGCGATCCTGAGCTACATCATGTGCAAGGGCATGAACCGCTCGATCTTCAACGTGATCCTGGGCGGCTTCGGCACCGATTCGGGCGCGGTGGTGGCCGGCGCCAAGAACGACAAGCCGGTCAAGGCCGGCTCGGCCGACGACGCGGCCTTCCTGATGGCCAATGCCGGCTCGGTGATCATCGTGCCGGGATACGGCATGGCGGTGGCGCAGGCCCAGCACGCGCTGCGCGAGATGGCCGACCTCTTGAAGAAGAAGGGCGTCGACGTACGCTACGCCATCCACCCGGTGGCGGGCCGCATGCCGGGCCACATGAACGTGCTGCTGGCCGAGGCCAACGTGCCCTACGACGAGGTCTTCGAGCTCGAGGACATCAACCGCGACTTCCCGAGCACCGACGTGGCCTTCGTCATCGGCGCCAACGACGTCACCAATCCGGCGGCCAAGACGGACCCGAAGAGCGCGATCTACGGCATGCCGATCCTCGACGTCGAGCGCGCGCAGACCGTGCTGTTCGTCAAGCGCGGCATGGCGGCGGGCTACGCCGGCGTCGAGAACGAGCTGTTCTTCCGCGACAACACCATGATGCTGTTCGCCGACGCCAAGGTGATGTGCGAGAACATCGTCAAGGCGCTGGAGCGGACGCACTAGCTCTTACCTTCCTCCGGAGGGGGAAGGTGGCGCGGCGCGCCGGAAGGGGGATGTCGAAGCCGAACTGCGGAGTGCGTCTTCGACATCCCCCATCCGCCTTCGGCACCTTCCCCCTCCGGGGGAAGGTAGGGTGCAGCCATGACACGCGCCTTTGACGCGATCCTGTTCGATGTCGGCGGCCCGCTCGACATGGAGTTCGCGTGGGAGATCGCCGTCGACTCGGCGATCGTGGCGGCCTGCGCGATCGAGGGCATCCGCATCGACGAGGAGATGCTGGCCGCCGCCAGCCGCCGCGCCGTCGAGGTCTTCGCGCCCGACGCCTACACCCACATGATCGAAACGCTGTGCGGCGGCGATCCGCAGGCCATCGCGCGCGTCCAGCGGCGGCGGCGCGAGACCCTGTCCGGGCTCGATACCTTCCAGCTGCGCCCGGGCATCTTGGGCCTGCTGCAGCGGCTCGCGGCGCAGGGCCTCGTGCTCGGCATTGTCGCCAACCAGCCGGCCAGCGCGATCGAGCGCTTCGCGCGCGCAGGCATCGCGCAGTACTTCCGGCACATGGGCCTGAGCGAACTGATGGGCGCGCGCAAGCCGGAGGCGGCGATCTTCCTCGGCACCGCCGAGGCGCTGGGCGTCGCGCCTGAACGCTGCATCATGGTCGGCGACCGCATCGACAACGACATCGCGCCGGCCAAGGCGCTGGGCATGGCCGCCATTCGCTTCCGCTCCGGCCGCCATGCGCGCCAGCAGCCGCGCAGCCCCAGCGAGGTGCCGGACGCCGACGTCGTCGACGTCCTGGAGCTGGAACGCGCGATCGAGATGCTGGTGGCCCGTTCGTGATCGGTCAGTGCGAATGCGCGTGGTGGTGCTGGCCGCCGCCGAAGCGGTCGATGTGCAGCGGCGTCTTCGCCAGGCCTGGGCAGAACGTGCCGACGATCTTCTCGAGCCGGTCGTAGAGCAGCTTCGACGGCTTGTTCGCGGCCGACAGCCGCGCGCGCGCCGCCTCGGCCTTGCGCGCCAGCTCGGCCATGTCGAGCGTCAGCAGGCGGCGGTTCTCGACCACCATGCGGCCGCCGATCATCACCGAATGCACGCCGCTGCCGTCCTCGGTGTGCACGATCTGGTTGGTGGGATCGTTGAACGGGATCCAGTTCACGTGGTGCAGATCGAGGAAGACGATGTCGGCCTTGTAGCCCTCGGCGATGCGCCCGATCCTGTCGCCGAAGCCCAGCGCGCGGGCGCTGCCCACGGTGGCGGCTTCGAGCACCTCGTCCGTGGTGATCCAGCGCTGCCACTCCGGCCCGCGCGACTTGGAGACCATCGAGGCCAGCCGCATGTTCTCGTACATGTTCTGATTGTCGGAGCAGCTGGCACCGTCGGTGCCGATGCCGACGTTGACCTTGCGGTCGAGCATGCCGCGCATGTCGGCGAGACCATTGCCCAGGCGCATGTTGCTGCCGGGGTTGTGCGATACCGAGCCGCCCTTGTCGCCCAGAAGCTTGTTGTCGTCGTCGTCGAGCCACACGCCGTGCGCTACGGTGAAGTCGGGGCCGACGAGGCCCAACGAATCCATGTGCGCCAGCAGCGTGCTGCCGTAGCGCTGGTAGCCGACCACCGCCTGAACCTTGGACTCCGCGACATGGCTGTGCAGGCCGACGCCGAAATCGCGCGCCAGCTTCAGGCAGGCGAGCAGGAAGTTGTCGGAGCAGTGATGCGGAATCGTCGGCGCCACGGCCATGCCGATACCGTGCCGATCGAGCGTCCAGCCCTTCAGCGTCTTGCGCATTGCGCCGATGCTCGACTTGTAGGGCGCCAGCCGGAAGCGCTCGACGTCCTTGCGCAGGCCGGGCGAGAGCCGATCGAGCAGGCCGGGGATCGCCTCGTAGAAGCTGAGGTCGGCGACCATCGGCGCCACGACCGCGCGCATGCCGACGTCGCGATAGGCCTGGCCGACGGCGGTGAGACCCTCCGACGACGGCATCGGGAACTCGGCCATCAGGTCGTAGGCCGCGGTGCAGCCTTTCAGCACCATCTCGGCCGCGCCGATGGTGGCAGAGAGGTAGTTGTCTTCGGCCGTGCGGTTGCCGCTCATCCACGGGCCGGCGGTTAGCAGCAGCTCGAGCGTGACCCGATCGGCCATGCCCTTGGCGAGGTTGCCGTGGCTGTGGGTGTGGCCGTTGATCAGCCCTGGGTGCATCAGCCGGTCGCTTGCGTCGACCACGGCGGCATCGCCCGGCGCCGGCATCCCCGGCCGGCCGATGGCGGCGATGGTGTCGCCCGAGACCAGGATGTCGGCCTTGGGCGCGGCGTGCCCACGGATGTCGAGCAGCCTGCCGCCGCGGATGATGGTGTGTGTCGCCTTGGCCATCGTGCTCTCCCTCCACGCGTCCTTCCCCCGGAGGGGGAAGGTGCCCGAAGGGCGGATGGGGGATGTCGAAGACGGACGCCATCGTTCGTCTTCGAGATCCCCCATCCGTCAGCGCTTCGCGCTGCCACCTTCCCCCTCCGGGGGAAGGTAAGCGACGGGCGGAGGGAGAGCATGCAATAAAAAAGCCGCCGGGAACCGGCGGCTCGTTTGGGCGCTTGCGGCGCGGAAGGGCTAGTAGCCCTCGCGCTCCATGCGCTTGCGCATCAGCTTGCGCACGCGGCGGATCGCCTCGGCGCGCTCGCGGGCGCGCTTCTCGGACGGCTTCTCGTAGTTGCGCCGCAGCTTCATCTCGCGGAACACACCTTCGCGCTGCATCTTCTTCTTCAGGACGCGCAGCGCCTGATCGACGTTGTTTTCGCGGACGAGAACCTGCACTTTGATCGCGCTCCAATGACGAAGGGGCCCAGCGGCCCGGAATTCATGAGAGGCGGGCTTCTATCATAGCCGGCGGGGGTTTGGGAAGCCCGCCCGGCCCGCCATATAGAACTCTGGACCACGGCCGGGGATGCCTATGAGCACCGACGATGCGACCGCTAACCTCTTGAAAGACAAGGCTCTTGACGCCGTTCTGGCGCAGGCGCCGTTCGACGGCTGGACGCGCGCGGCCATCGACAGCGCCGTCCGGTCCGGCGCCGTCACGCGGGACGAGGTGTCGCTGGCCTTCCCGGGCGGGGTGATCGACATGATCGCCTGGCACAGCCTGCGCGCCGACCGGCTGCTGGTCGAGGAGATGGAGCGCCGCGGCGTGTCGAGCCTGAAGGTGCGCGAGCGCATCACCCTGGGCGTGCGCATCCGGCTGGAGCAGAACGCCCAGCAACGCGAGGCGATCCGCCGGGCGCTGGCGCTGCTGGCCATGCCGTTCAACGGGCTGCTGGCCAGCAAGCTGCTCTATCGTACGGTGGACGCGATCTGGTACGCCGCCGGCGATACCGCGACCGACTTCAATTTCTACACCAAGCGCGCGCTGCTGGCGGGCGTCTACTCCTCGACCCTGCTGTTCTGGCTCAACGATCGCTCGGAGAACTTCGCCGCCACCTGGGCTTTCCTCGACCGGCGCATCGCGGACGTCATGCGCATCGAGACCCTGAAGAGCCGCGTGCGTCAGTTCGGCGCGCGCGCTACCTCGTCGGCGCGCCCAGCCGGTTGACGTGGCCCATCTTGCGGCCGGCGCGGGCCTCGCGCTTGCCGTAGAGATGAAGCTTGGCATCCGCATCGGCGAGGATCGACGGCCATTGGTTCGCCTCCTCGCCGATCAGGTTGGTCATCACCACCGATGAGCGCACCGTCACGGGGCCCAGCGGCAGGCCGCAGACCGCGCGCACGAACTGCTCGAACTGGCTGGTGACGCAGGCATCCTGCGTCCAGTGGCCGGAATTGTGCGGACGCGGCGCCATCTCGTTGGCCAGCACGCGGCCGTCGCGCGTCACGAACAGCTCGACGCAGAGCAGGCCGACGCCGTCCAGCGCCTCGATCGCGCGACGGCCGATGTCCTCGGCCTGGCGCACGATGTCGGGCGCAAAGCCGCCGGGGATCGTCGAGGTGTGCAGGATGCCGTCGCGATGCACGTTACGCGGCGGCGGGAAGCACAGGGTCGAGCCGTCGAGCGCGCGCGCGACGATCACCGAGGCTTCGGCGGCGAAATCGACGAAGCCCTCGACGATCACCTCGCGCCCGCCGAGCTTCGCCCAAATGGCCGCCAGATCGCTCGAGGCGTCGAGCCGCGCCTGGCCCTTGCCGTCGTAGCCTTCGGTCGTCGTCTTGGCGATCGACGGCGTGCCCACCCGGTGCACGGCAGCGACGAAGCCGGCCTCGTCGCGTGCCACGGCGAAGGGCGCGGTCGGCACGCCGATGCGCTCGAAGAAGCGCTTCTCGCGCTCGCGATGCTGCGCCACGCGCAGCGCCTCGACGCCGGGGCGCAATGGCTTCAGCGGCGCCAGGAACGCGGCGCAGGCCACCGGCACGTTCTCGAACTCGTACGTGATGACGTCGACGCCGGCGGCGAAGTCGCGCAGCGCGGCCTGGTCGTCCCATTCGGCGCGGGTCCAGGCGGCGCAGACGAGCGCGGCCGGCGACTCCGCGTCGGGCGCATAGATGTGGCAGCGATAGCCGAGGTTGGCGGCGGCCAGCGCCGTCATGCGGCCGAGCTGGCCGCCACCCAGAATCCCGATGGTCGAGCCGGGAGGCAGTGCCGTCACTTCGCCGGCTCGTCGACCGGGACCTTGGCGACCGCGGCGGTCTGGCGCGCGCGCCAGGCTTCGACCGCCGCCTGCACCCTGGCGTCCGAAAGGCCGACGATGCTGGCGGCGAGCAGGCCGGCATTGATAGCGCCCGGCTTGCCGATGGCCAGCGTGCCCACGGGAATGCCGCCAGGCATCTGGACGATCGACAGCAGGCTGTCCATGCCCTTGAGCGCCTGGCTCTCGACCGGCACGCCAAGCACCGGCAGCGGCGTCATCGCGGCGGTCATGCCGGGCAGGTGCGCCGCACCGCCGGCGCCGGCGATGATCACCTTGATGCCGCGACCCCTGGCCGAGGCGGCGTAGTCCATCATCCGTTTCGGCGTGCGATGGGCCGAGACGATGCGCGTCTCGTGCGCGACGCCGAGCGCTTCGAGCGTCTCGGCGGCGTGGCGCATGGTCGCCCAGTCGGACTGGCTGCCCATGATGATGCCGACGACGGGCTTGGCCGCCGTCGAGGTCTTGCGTCTGGCCATGTCAGGAATTCACTTCGGGGATCACGCGATGATGTCGGGGATGAGTCGGCTCTCGAGCTGCAGCATGAGATCCTTGAGCACCAGCTTGCGCTTCTTCAGCCGCTGCAGCTGCAGCTGGTCGAACGGCGCCTTTTCCGTCAGGCGGGCGATGACGTCGTCGAGGTCGCGGTGCTCCTGGCGCAGCGTATCGAGCTTCGCCCGGATGACGGCCAGACTGTCGATGTCGTCATTGTCCTGCATTCGGCCCGACACTAGCAAAACCCGGCGGGCGCGTGTACGGCTTCCGGTGCGATGAGCGACTTCCTTCCCCATCCTTTCTGGAACTTCTCGCTCGAGGTCTATGGCGGCGACGGCGCGGCGCGCGCCTGCCTCGACCTGCAGGAGCGCCGCGGGGCCGACGTCAACCTGCTGCTCTACTGCGCCTGGTTGGGTGCTTCCGGCCGCGGCACGGTGACGGTCGAACGGCTGCGCGCGATCATCGCGGACGTCGCACGATGGCAGACGGAGGTCGTTCGGCCCGCCCGCGCGCTGCGCCAGAAGATCAAGGCGCTGGGCGGCGCGACTGCGGGTTCCGGCGCCGATTTCCCCGACCAGGTCGAGGCGGCGCGGCGCAAGGCGGCCGAGGCCGAGCTCGCCGCCGAGCATGTCGAGCAACTGGTGCTGGCCGCGCACGCGCCGTTCTCCGGTGATCGCGACCGGCCGCCGCACGAGCGTCTGCGCGCCGCCGTCGGCAATCTCGGCGTCTATGCCGTGTGCCTGGGCGTGAGCCCCGACGATCAGGATCGCGAGGCGGTCACAACCATCCTCGCCGCGGCGTTTCCCGTCATGCAGCGTTTCGACGTCGAGCGCGCCGTCGGCTTGCGAGCGCGGTCCACGGCGTGACGATGCGTGTTCACAATTTGTGACTCCGGCCTGTGTGCGGTTGACCCTCGGCGGCGGCGGGACCATGTTGAAGATGTTCGGTACGGGATCGCGCCGCAGGCGATGTTGAAGCGCCGCTGAGGTGTGAGCGCCCCGCCTGCATCGGGCGGCACCCGTCGGACGCTGGTCGAAACCGTGGAAGGAGGATGCGCATGATCGCAGAGACTCCACCGGGCCACCGGTCCTGGTACCGCTGAGAAGCGGGACCACGGCGCGTCGCCGACCCTCTGACACAGGCCATCGTCGCCGCGTCGCTCACCCACAATCGAATAGTCTTTGAGCCGGGCAACCGGCCAGCGGCCGCTGGTGTCGAGGTGCACGGACATTGGATCCTTGAAGGATCAACGCGGGCGTGAAGCCCCGGAGCCCCGATCTCGACGACGAGACGGGGCTCTTGCGTTGTCAGCCGCCCCAGCGCCTGACGATGCCGGCGTCGAGATCGAACAGGTCGAGCACGCGGCCCACCGAGTGATTGATGATGTCGTCGACGCTCGCCGGCCGGCTGTAGAAGGCCGGCATCGCCGGCGCGACGATCGCGCCCAGCTCGGCCACCGTGACCATGTTGCGCAGGTGCACCGCGTGCAGCGGCGTCTCGCGCACCATCAGCACCAGCTTGCGGCGCTCCTTCAGCACCACGTCGGCGGCGCGAGTCAGCAGCGAGGTCGAGATGCCGGTGGCGATCTCGCCCAGCGAGCGCATCGAGCAGGGCGCGATCACCATGCCCAGCGTACGGAACGAGCCGGACGATATCGGCGCGGCGAGATCGGTCGGGCTGTGCACCACGTCGGCCAGCGCCTTGACGTCCTTGACCTTGACGTCGGTCTCGTGCGCCAGCGTGACCTCGGCGGTCTTGGTCATCACCAGGTGGGTCTCGACCGGCAGATCCTTGAGCGCCTGCAGCAGGCGCACGCCGTAGATGACGCCCGAGGCGCCTGACAGGCCGACGATGAGGCGGGGCTGTGGATGGTCGGGGCTTGACATGCCGGCCGGACCTTACCCTGCCGCTGTGACAAAGTCGCCACTCGGACTAGCGAAGGGCGGCGGATCGGCGTTAGACTTTCCTGTCTGTCACAGCTCGGAGGTTACCAATGAGCACGCCGGATCGTATCGACGCCCTGAAGCATCGCCACCAGGTGCTGGAAGAGGCCATCGACGACGAGAACGCCAGACCCCATCCCGACGAGGAAGTGCTCCACGAATTGAAGAAGAAAAAGCTGAAGCTGAAGGACGAGATCCTCTCGTTGACGACACGCCACTGATCGCCGCGCCGCGCTGAGCGGCGCCGCCCTCACGTAGTGGTCTGTGGAGCCGGGCGCGGTCCCGCGGGACGCGCGAACGGCGAAGGGGGCTGGTATTGCCAGCCCCTTTTTGCTGGGCTCAGCGCACCCGGTGCAGGTTCACGGTCCAGCGGCTCATGCGGCCGAACACGCCCGAATTCGCCTCGCCGCGGCATTCCGCGACGCTGTCGGCGCCGACCGTGCAGTCGAGCCGGTCCTAGTACCAGGTGGTGCCGTCCGAGCAGGTCGTGTCGGCGTCGCGCAGGCGCAGCACCGTGCCCTCGTAGCGTCCCTGCGCCGAGGTCCGACAGGTCAAGCCGGCGCGCCGGAAGACGAAACTGCCGCGGCCATTGGCGTCGAAGCAGTACTCGGAGACGCCCGGCGAGGGCTGCTGGCTGTGGTGCCGGAACGGATCGGTGCGCCAGCAGCCCTTCAGGAAGGACAGGTCGGTGGTCGGCGCCTTGGGCAGGCGCAGCCGGCCATCGTCCGGCGGCTTGGGCGGCGGCGGCGCAGGCTTCTTCTCGACCACTTGGGGCGGTTTGGCCGGCGGCTTCGGTGGCTCGGGCTTCTTCTCGACGACCGGCGGCGGCGGTGTCGGCGGTGGCTTGGGCGGCTCCGGCGGCTTGCAGGCCGCCCTCTTGGCGGTGAATGACTCGCGCAGAGAGGCCAGCGTCGCCTTGAGCCGATCGCCGTCCTGCTGCGCCTGACCGAGATCATTGTTGAGCGCGATCGCCGGGTCGGGTGGCGGTGGCGGCACCGGCGGCGCTTGAGGTGGCGGCAACTGCGTCACCGCCACATCGGGACCGACGGGAATGATCTGGCGCAGCCAGTAGGTGGCGCCGATCAGCAGCAGAATACCCAGCAGCCCGACCAGCAACGCTGGCCAGATCGGCCCGCGCCGGATGACCGCCGGCGCCATCGTAGCCGCCGACGCGACCGCCGTCGGCATTGCGGTGGATGCAGTGGCGAGAGGCGTTGCGGCCGGCGGCGTCGGCACCGAGACGATCGCACCGGCGCTCTCGACTTCGTATCCCCAGCAGACCACCACCGGCTGATCGCCGACGAGGAAGACGTAGTCGTCGGAGGGGCGCCGCACCGCCAGCGCCAAGGCGCGTCCCAACAGGCGCGCGTCGTCCGACGATGTCCCGGCCAGCTGGGCGCCGAGTCCCTCGATGTCGCGGGCGAGCGACTCGACTTCGGCCAGGACGGCGGCGCGCGCCTCGGTCGGCAGGGACGACAGCGGCGCGACCGCGCCGTCGGCCTCGCTGTACCAGTCGATGCGGCGCCCGACATCGTCGGGCTGCGGCTCGGCCAGCAGCCGGGCGTGACGCTCGCCGAGGCGGCGGCGCACGACACCACGGATCTGCTCATGCGCGGCGTGCAGCGGCTCGCCGCGCACGCCCAGCGGGCGCACGCCGGTCAGGGTCGATCGGACGAGTGTAGCCGCTGGCACGTGAGGTTGGGCTCGGGTTTGGGGTCGCTACCGTACGCGATGCAGGTTCACCGTCCAGCGTTCCGTACGGTTGCTACCGGTGCAGAACGCCACGCCGTCCGCGCCGGGCTGGCAATAGAGTCGATCCTGCGCCCAGCGTCCGCGCGGCGAGCAGTTGGCATCGGCATCGACCACGGCGAGCTGGCCGCCGTTGAACCGGGCGGTCGCGGGTGCGCGGCAGGTCACGCCGTTGTCGAAGCGGAACTCCATCGAGCCGTTGCCGCCGGAGTCGAAGCAATAGGTCGTGTAGCCTGGCCGGATCTGCGGGCCGTGCTTGAAGGTGTCGGTGCGCCAGCAGCCCTGCAGGAACGAGTAGTCATTGGTCGGCGACTTGGGCATGCGCATGCGATCGTCGCCCGGCGGCGGCGTCGGCACGGGAGGCGGCTTGGGCGGATCGGGCTTTTTCGCGGCCACCTGCGGCGGCTTCGGCGGCGGCTTGGGCGGGTCGGGCTTCTTCTCCACGACCTGCGGCGGCTTGGGCGGTGGCTTGGGTGGCTCCGGCGGCTTGCAGTCGGCGCGCTTGGCCTTCAGCTCGTCGCGCAGCGAGGCGAGCGTGGCGCGCAGCTTCGTCTCGTCGGCCTGGGCGGCGCCGAGGTCCTTGTTGAGGCCCACCGACGGATCGGGCGGCGGGGGCGGTGCAGGGGGCGCCGGTGGCGGCGGCAGCTGCGTCACGGCGACGTCGGGACCGACAGGTGAGCACTGGCGCAGGAAATATGAAGCGATCAGCGCCAGCAGGATCGCGAACAGGCCGATCAAGAGCCAGCGCAGCCACCCAAACGGTGCGGCGGCGGCCAGGGCGACGGGGCCCGTCGCAAGCACCGTGGCTGGTATCGGAGCCGCCACGGCGGCTGCCGGTGCCGCGGCGGCCGGTACCATGGGCGGCGGCAAGAGCGAGCTGGCGGCATCGGGCTCGTAGCCCCACGCGACGATCACCGGCTGATCGCCGACCAGGAAGATGTAGTCGTCCGACGGTCGGCGCCCGGTCAGCTCGAGTGCGCGACCGGTGAGCTGCGCGTCGTCGGAGGGCGCCGCCTTCAGCGACGCGGCCAGCGTAGCGATGTCGCCGGAGAGCGTCTCGATCTCGGCCAGCAGCGAGGCCTTGCGTTCCGGTGCCAGCTCCGCGAACGGCACGATGGTGCCCGGCAGATCGGTGTACCAGTCGATGCGGCGGCCGGTCTCGTCGGGCTGCGGCTCGGCCAGCAGGCGGGCGTGGCGCTCGCCCAGCCGGCGGCGCACGACCCCGCGGATCTGCTCGTGGGCCTGATGCAACGGCTCGCCGCGCACGCCAAGCGGGCGAACGCCGGTCAGCGTCGTACGGACTAGGTTGGTGCCGGCCACGTCGATAGGCTCTGGGACTCTCGATCGATGCGATCGCGATTATGAACGGGCAAATGTGGCGCGCCTCGGGCGCAAGCGTTTCGCAAGCCTACCGCCGGTGCAGGCGCACGGTAAACGATGTGGCGGGATTGCGGCGGCCGCCGGGGCCCGGCAGGTTGGTCTCGCCGCTGCACTGCGCGATGCCCGATGCATCGGGCCGGCAGAGCAGCCGGTCCTGCGTCCACGGGCTGCCGTCGCTGCAGGTCGCGTCGGCATCGGCGATCTGCAGCGTGTCGCCCTGGAAGCGCGCGTGCGCCGGCGCGGAGCAGGTCGTGCCGCTTTGCCAGACGAAGACCAATCGGCCGTTGCCGTGCTCATCGAAGCAATAGGTGTGGTAGCCGGGTGAATGACGCGGCGTGTAGCGGAACGAGTCGCCGCGCCAGCAGCCCTTGAGGAAGCTGTAGTCGTTGGTCGCCTTGGGCGGCAGCTTGAGGATCGGCTCCTGCGGCGGCTTCGGCGGCGGAGGCGGCGGCTTCTTTTCCACCACTTGAGGCGGTTTCGGTGGAGGCGGTGGCGGCTCGGGCGGCTTCGGCGGCGGGCAGGCCGCGCGCTTCGCCGCGAACTGATCGCGCAGCGAGGCCAGCGTTGCCTGCAGCCTTTCCGCTTCGCTCTGCGCCGCGCCCAGTGCGGTTTGCAGACCGACGCGTGGATCGAGCGGTGGCGGTGGCGCGGGCGGTGCCGGTGGCGGCGGCAGCTGTGCCACCGTCACCGTGGGCGCTTCGGGGAGGAACTGGCGCAGGACATAGGCGGTGATCAGGCTCAGCACGACGGCAAGGGCGCTCGCCAGCAACCAGCCCAGCCACGGGAAGGGCATGACGGTAACGGCAGCGACTGGCGCCGTCGCCGGCGCCAGCGCCGGTGCAACTGGCGCCGGCGGCGGCGCGATTTCCGCGGTTGCGGGCGTCGTCGCCGGCGAGGCAGGCGGCAATAATGCGCCGGCGGCCTCGGGCTCGTAGCCCCAGCACACCACCACGGGCTGCTCGCCGACCATGAAGACGTAGTCGTCGGAGGGACGCCGGCAGGCCAGCTCGAGCGCTCGGCCGGTGATGCGCGCATCGGCCGACGGTGCCTCCTGCAATTGCACGCCCAGCGCGGCGATGTCGGCGATCAGGGTGTCGACATGCGCCAGCGTCTGCATGCGCGCCGTCTCGGGCAGCGACCCCAGCGGCGCGACATCGCCGGCGGCGTCGCTGTACCAGTCGATGCGCCGGCCGGCATCGTCGGGTTGCGGCTCGGCCAACAGCCTGGCGTGACGCTCGCCCAGGCGGCGCCGGATCACGCCGCGGATCTGCTCGTGCGTGGTGTGCAGCGGCTCGCCGCGCACGCCCAGCGGGCGGACGCCGGTCAGCGTGGTGCGGACGAGTGTCGTGCCGGCCACGGCACCCCTGTCTGGTTAGAGGGTCTTCGCCCAGTCGCGCAGCACGAATTTCTGCACCTTGCCCGTCGACGTCTTGGGCAGGTCACGGAAGACGATGCTGCGCGGGATCTTGTAGCCCGCCATGTTGGCGCGGCAGAACGCGGTGATCTCTTCGGCCGTGGCGCTCATGCCGGGCTTCAGCACGACGAAGGCGCAGGGCGTCTCGCCCCACTTCTCGTCGGGCCGCGCGACCACGGCGGCCTCCAGCACCGCCGGATGCTGGTAGAGCACGCTCTCGACCTCGATGGTCGAGATGTTCTCGCCGCCGGAGATGATGATGTCCTTCGACCGGTCGCGCAGCTCGATGTAGCCGTCGGGATGCGCCACGCCGAGATCGCCTGAATGGAACCAGCCGCCGGCGAAGGCTTCCTGCGTCGCCTTGGGATTCTTCAGGTAGCCCTTCATCACCAGATTGCCGCGGAAGAACACCTCGCCCATGGTCGCGCCGTCGTGCGGCACCGGCTTCATCGTCGCCGGATCGAGCACCGCGACCGCGTCCTCGGCCGCGTAGCGCACGCCCTGCCGCGCTTTCAGCCGCGCCTGCTCGGCGCTGGGCAGCCTGTCCCAGTCGTCGTGCCAGGCGCAGACGGTGGCCGGGCCGTAGACTTCCGTCAGGCCGTAGACATGGGTGATGTGGAAGCCCTGCTTCTCCACCGCCTCGAGCACGGCCGCCGGCGGTGGCGCCGCCGCCGTCATGAATTCGACGACGTAGGGCAGCTCGCGGCGCTCCTCCGGCCGGGCGTTGATGATGAAGTTCAGGATCACCGGCGCGCCGCACATGTGCGAGACGTCCTCGTCGGCCAGCGCGTCGAAGATGGTCTTGGCGCTGATGCGGCGCAGGCAGACGCTGGTGCCGGCGACCAGCGCCAGGGTCCATGGGAAGCACCAGCCGTTGCAATGGAACATCGGCAGCGTCCACAGGTAATTGGGATGCAGGCCCATCGCCCATTGGGTGGCGTTGCCGTAGGCCGAGAGCGTGGCGCCGCGATGATGGAACACCACACCCTTCGGATTGCCGGTGGTGCCCGAGGTGTAGTTCAGCGCGATCGCGTTCCACTCGTCGGCGGGATATTCCCAGGCATAGTCGGGATCGCCGCCGGCGATGAAGTCCTCGTAGCTGAGGTCGCTGACCGGCTCGCCCTCGCCATACTCCGAATCGGCGATGTCGATCACGAGCGGCTTCGTGGTCGCCTTGGCCAGCGCCTCGGCGATTACAGCGTGATACTCGCGGTCGGCCATCAGCACCTTGGTTTCGCTGTGGTCGAGGATGAAGGCGATCATCGCCGCGTCGAGACGCGTGTTGAGCGCATTGATCACCGCGCCGCACATCGGCACGCCGAAGTGTGCTTCGTAGATCTCGGGAATGTTGGGCGCCATCACCGCCACGGTATCGCCGATGCCGATGCCGCGCTTGTCCAGGGCCGAGGCCAGCCGCCGGGCACGCTCGTAGGTCTGGCGCCAGGTGTAGCGCCGCTTGCCGTGGACCACGGAGGGATGCTCGGGATAGACGCTGGCGGCGCGCTCGACGAACTGCAGCGGCGTGAGCGGCGCGTAGTTGGCGGGATTTCGATCGAGATCGCGCTCGTAGATGTTGGCGACCACGGGCGCGCTGTGATGCTTGCCCGCCGGCCGCGCCGCCGGCATGCGCACGGCGGCGGCGCGCGCCTTCACCGGCCGTCGCGGCGCCGGTCGCTGCGCGGGCGCCGTCGACTTGGCGATCGGCTTTGCCGTCGTGCCGGTGCCGGCCTTGGTGGCGGGCTTCTTCGCGGCGGCGTTCTTGGTGACGACCTTCTTCGCCGCCTTGCCCGCCGGCTTCTTGCCGCCACCCTTGCCCGGTTTCTTGCCCTTGGCCATGCGATCCCTCGTACGCGCGGTCGGTCCGACCTTGTTGTGCGCAAAGATTAGGACGGTTCGTGGGCGAACGGGAACGACGATTGCGCCCGCGACGCCGATGACGACATGCCATGTCGTTGCGTTGCCGCCAAGACACAGGGCGCGGCAATCACGCGCGTCGCGCGCAATTCGCCTTGCCTGCACGCCGCGCGATGCGTAGAACCCGCGCCCTCACGGCCGGCGGGCCGGATGGCGTTGGGTTATTGCCTGTCACGCAGGAGGCCCGGGTTCGACTCCCGGCGATGGACGCGCAAGCGCTTCGTCTGTAGCTCAGTGGAGAGCGCCGGTCGCATTGTCGACGCGAGTTGCTTTGCGATCACTCCCAACCCTGCACCATGCCCGCCGGTGTCGTGAGTCGGCACGGGCCGAAGCGATTGGGTTATCGGGAACTGTAGGTCCCGGGTTCGACTCCCGGCGGCGGCGACGCCGTAGCTCAGCGGTAGAGCGTCAGTCGCGTGGCGACACGCGGGCCCAGTCCGATCCACGTCCGTGCGACGGTCTGCATGAAATCGGCGCGGGCCGATGGCATTGGGTTATCATTAATCTGGCAGTCCGGGTAGAATTCCGGCGACGGCGAGGTCGTAGCTCAGATCTGCGAGCACCAGACTCCACCCAGTCCGTACCCATGCCCGCGCCGAATTTCCTGACTCTGTTCCGCCGGGAACAGGCGCAGGCGCCGTATCGTGCTTCCCTTGGATCGCCCTTCAGTTGCTAGTGGAGGCGTGACATGCCGTGGCAGATGTTCATCGATCCCGAGATCATCGACATGACCGGAGCCACCAACAAGGGGGACCGGAAGAAGACGCGGCTCGCGTCGGAGATCAACGCTGTCGTGCTGCACCAGACCGCCGATGACCGTGGCAGTGAGCCGATGCAGTTCAAGAACATCAGGGCGCATTTCGTCGTGACCAAGACCGGAAAGATCATCCAGCTGCATCCGGTCGAAGCGCTGACCTGGGCGTCGAATGCATTCAACAACGAAAGCGTCGCCATCGAGTTCGCCGGGCATTTCCCGACCGATCGGGGCATCTGGTGGACCGGCAATTCGGCGCGCAACGTGCCGACCACCGCACAGATCAACGCCGGTCGCGAGCTCGTGCTCTTCCTGCACCTCAGGCACGGCATCAAGCACGTATATGCCCATCGCCAGGGCTACCTGCCGGACAACGGCATCTACGTGAAGGGCATCGTCAACCAGCGCTCGAACTGTCCGGGGCCGGACATCTGGTACGGCGTCGGTGAATGGGCCAAGTCGAACGTCGGACTGACCGACGGCGGCAAGGGCTACGCCCGCGGCAACGGCACGGCCATTCCCGATACCTGGCGATCGCAACGCGCGCCGACCTTCTGAGCCGTTGCACCGACGACACACGCCCCGACATTCACATGCGCACGGTGTCTTGCGCGTTGTGTTGAGGCGTCGCCGCGATTACAACCCGCGCCCGCCGCACGATCCTTCCGGGTGGATCGTGCGGTGCCACTTCATCCCCGGAGGACGACTGATCGTGGGTAAACGCACACGAGATCCCAAGCGAGCCGGAGCACCGGCGGAGCGCTGACGTCGTCTGCGCTGTCCGCCGGCCGTCGGAGCCTGGAGGACAGCACCATGAAGAACATTCTGCACATGTTGAGGTGGCCCCTGGGGGGCCAGCAGCTTCCGTTGCCCGGCGAGGTGATGGTCGCGAACGACGCGGGTGGCTACGTCTACGCGCTCGACGACTGGGCGCGGCTCGACCGCTTCCTGGTGCTGGGCAGCGAGGGTGGAACCTACTACGCCTCGGAGGTCAAGCTGACGCGCGAGAACGCCCAGGCGGTGGCGCGCGTCATCGCGGCCGACGGCGCACGGGCGGTGGCGCGGATCGTCGAGATCAGCGTCGCTGGTCGCGCGCCGAAGCACGATCCGGCGCTGTTCGCGCTGGCGCTCGCGGCCTCGGCGGAGGCGCAGGCAACCCGTGCGTTGGCACTCGCGGCCTTGCCGCGCGTGGCGCGCACCGGCTCGCAGCTGCAGCGCTTCGCCGAGTACGTGCAGGGCCTGCGCGGCTGGGGGCGCGGTCTGCGGCGCGCGGTCGCGCGCTGGTACCTCGACCAGCCTTTGGCGGACCTCGAGCTGCAGGCCATGAAGTACAAGGCCCGCGGCGAGAAGGGACACCGCTGGTCGCACCGCGACCTGTTGCGGCTGGCGCACCCGTTGGCGCCGGCCGAGGACGTGGCGCGGCGCGCGCTGTTCGACCGCATCGCGCGGCCCGACGGCGGCTTCGAACTGCCGGCCGAGCTGGCGCGCACGGCGGCGGCGGAGCGGCTGGCGAAGACCACGCGGGTCGGTGAGGCGATCAAGCTGATCGCCGACCACAGGCTGCCGCGCGAGGTGGTGCCGACGGCGCTGCTGAACGAGATCGACGTGTGGCTGGCGTTGCTGCAGCAGATGCCGATGACGGCGATGCTGCGCTCGCTGGCGAAGATGACCGCGGTCGGGCTGCTGAGGCCCGGCAGCGGCTCGGAGCGCACGGTGGTCGAGCGTTTGGCCGATGTCGGGCGGCTGCGTCGGGCGCGCGTGCACCCGCTGCAGGTGCTGACCGCGCTGGCGGTCTACCGCGCCGGGCGCGGTGTACGCGGCTCGTTGACCTGGCTGCCCTCGCCGGCGGTCGTCGATGCCCTGGACGGCGCGTTCTACGCCGCGTTCGCCGGCGTCGAGCCGGCCGGCAAGCGGGTGCTGATCGGCCTCGACGTGTCGGGGTCGATGAGCATGGGCCAGGTGGCGGGCTCGCCGCTGACGCCGCGCGAGGCGGCGACGGCGATGGCGCTGATCACGCTGGCGCGCGAGCCGCAGACCGCGGTGGTCGCGTTCACCGATCGTCTGGTGCCGCTGGCGCTCTCGGCGCGTCAGCGCCTGGACGACGCGGTGGCGATGACGGCGAACCTGCCGTTCGGCGCCACCGATGTGGCACAGCCGATGCTCTACGCGCTGGAGCACGGCCTGCAGGTCGACGCGTTCGTGGTCTACACGGACAACGAGACCTGGGCCGGCTCGGTGCACCCTGTCGAGGCGCTCCGGCGTTATCGGCAGGCGACGGGCATCGCGGCGAAGCTGGTGGTGGTCGGTCTGACCTCGACCGGCTTCAGCGTCGCCGATTCGAACGACTCGGGCATGCTCGACGTCGTCGGCTTCGACGCCGCCGCGCCGCAGCTGATCTCGCGGTTCATCGCCGGCGAGGTGTGACATCGAGGAGGAGGGGGCCGCGAGGCTCCCTCCTTTTTTCTGGCCTCAGTGGAACGGGCTGCCGTGGCGCTGATCGGCGGCGAATACCTCGTCGCTGAGCGCGCGCAGGAATGCGATCAGGTCGTCGCGCTCCGCGGTGCTGAGCGAAAAGCCGCGCAGGCGCGGATCCTTCAGCGGACTGAATCGGCCGGCCGATGCCAGGGTCGGCGCGCCGGCGGCATAGCGGTCGATCACCGCCTCGAGCGAGGCCACCGAACCATCGTGCATGTAGGGCGCGCGGTCGGCGACGTCGCGCAGGCTGGGCGCGCGGAAGCGGCCCATGTCCTCGCGCTTGTCGCTGCTTTCCAGCAGCCCGCGATCGATCGGTCGATAGGCGCCCTTGCCGTCGAGGTCGTAGAGGCCGGTATTGGCATAGACCACGGGCGCGGCACCGGGCAGTAGCCTGTCGGCCAGCGGCCCGAAGGTCGCGCCGGCATGGCAGATGGCACAACCGAGCCTGGTGTCGAAGAACAGCCGTTCGCCGCGTCGCGCGGCATCGCTGATCGCGTCGCGCTCGCCCGCAAAGCGGAAGCGTTCGTAGGGCGTGGTGTAGGAAATCAGCGAGCGCTGGTAGGCGGCGAGCGCCTTGATGATCTGGTCGAAGTCGACCTTGCCGCCCTTGTCGGGGAAGGCTTCGAGAAACATGCGGTGGTAGACCGGATCGTACTCCAGGCGATCGATCACCGACGCCTCGTGACCGCTGGCCTCCATCTCGGGCGGATCGGCGCGGAACAGCGGCTGGTGCGCCTGGTCCTCCAGCGTGCGCACGCGCGGATCGGCCCAGGTCAGCGCCTCGCGATAGCCGACATTGGCGAGCGACGGCGAGCGGCGGCGGACCTTGCCGCCGGTGACGCCCACCGAGGGATGGCGCGCGTCGCTGAAGGCGTGCTCCGGCATATGGCAGGACGAGCACGAGATGTAGCTCGGGCCGGAGAGCTTCTGGTCGAAGAACAACCTGCGGCCAAGTTCGACCTTGGCCGTGCTCATGGGATTGTCGGATGGTACGGGCGGCGGCGGCAGCCAGGCGGGCAGCGACCAGACATAAGTTTGCGCCGCGGCTGGCGACGCGATTGCGATCAACAGGGCCGTGACGGCAATGAGACGACGTGCGATCGACATGGTGGTCACTTCAATAGACAAGCATACCACGTTGCCCGTGGATCGTGCCGCCGCTATGTCTGACGCAATGGCCTGTTCGGCATAAGGGTTAGAAAGAGGGAGGGCCGCCATGGCCGCTGGCGAGAAGTACCGCGCGCTGCACCGCCGCTCGCTGGAAGATCGCGAGGGTTTCTGGCTCGAGCAGGCGAACGCGATCGACTGGGTGCGCAAGCCGACGCGCGCCCTCGACGACAGCCGCGCACCGTTCTATCGCTGGTTCCCCGACGGCGAGCTCAACACCTGCCACAACGCGCTCGACCGGCACGTCGATGCGGGCCGCGGCGCGCAGGCGGCGCTGGTCTACGACTCGCCGGTCACCGGGCATAAGGCGACGTTCACCTACGCCGAACTGCGCGAGCGGGTCGCCGAACTGGCCGGCGCCATCGCCGCGCTGGGCGTCGGCAAGGGCGACCGGGTCATCATCTATATGCCGATGGTGCCCGAGGCCGTCATGGCCATGCTGGCCTGCGCTCGGCTGGGCGCGGTGCATTCCGTGGTCTTCGGCGGATTCGCCGCCAACGAGCTCGCAACGCGCATCGACGACTGCCAGCCCAGGCTGATCATGGCCGCCTCGTGCGGCATCGAGCCCGGCCGCGTCGTCGCCTACAAGCCGCTGCTCGACCAGGCGATCGAGCTGGCCGGGCACAAGGTGCCGAAGGTGCTGATGCTGCAGCGGCCGCAGAACCAGGCGATGATGATCGAGGACCGCGACGTCGACTGGGCGAGCTTCGTGAGGGGCAAGCCGAAGGCCGCCTGCGTCACGGTGAAGGCCACCGATCCGCTCTACATCCTCTACACCTCGGGCACGACCGGGCAGCCCAAGGGCGTGGTGCGCGACAACGGCGGCTACTGCGTGGCGCTCAAGTGGTCGATGCCCAACCTCTACGGCGTGCGGAGCGGCGAGGTGTGGTGGTGCGCCTCGGACGTGGGCTGGGTCGTGGGCCACAGCTACATCGTCTACGGCCCGCTGATCCACGGTGCCACCAGCATCCTCTACGAGGGCAAGCCGGTCGGCACGCCCGATGCCGGCGCCTTCTGGCGGGTGATCGCCGAGCACGGCGCGGTGGCGCTGTTCACTGCGCCGACGGCGTTCCGCGCCATCAAGAAGGAGGATCCCGAAGGCAAGTTCGTGCGCCAGCATGACCTATCGAAATTCCGCACGCTTTTCCTCGCCGGCGAGCGCGGCGATCCGCCGACGATCGAATGGGCGCAGGATCTGCTGGGCGTGCCGGTGATCGACCACTGGTGGCAGACCGAGACCGGCTGGCCGATCTGCGGCAACTTCCAGGGGCTCGATCCCATGCCGATCAAGCTGGGCTCGACCGCGGTGCCATCGCCGGGCTGGCAGGTCGAGGTGCTCGACGAGCGCGGTCACGCGGTGAAGCCGGGCGAGATCGGCGCGCTGGTGGCGAAATTGCCGATGCCGCCCGGCGCGCTGCCGACGTTGTGGAACGCCGACGAGCGCTTCCGGCAGGCCTACCTCGCGGAGTATCCCGGCTACTACAAGACTGGCGATGCGGGCTTCATCGACAAGGACGGCTACGTCTCGGTGATGACCCGCGTCGACGACGTGATCAATGTCGCCGGTCACCGCCTCTCGACGGGCCAGATGGAGGAGGTACTGGGCGCGCATCCCGACGTCGCGGAATGCGCCGTGATCGGCGTCGCCGACGAGCTCAAGGGTCAGCTGCCGTTGGGCTTCCTGGTCCTGAAGGCCGGCGTCGATCGTCCGCATCCGGAGATCGTCTCGGAGGTGGTGAAGCTGGTGCGCGATCGCATCGGCCCGGTCGCCGCCTTCAAGAGCGCCGTCGTCGTCGCCCGCCTGCCCAAGACGCGCTCCGGCAAGATCCTGCGCGGCACGATGCAGAAGATCGCCGACTCGCAGGACTACCGGATGCCGGCGACCATCGACGATCCGGCGATTCTCGGCGAGATCGGCGACGCGCTGAAGCCGGTGGGCTACGCGCGATAGCTCATCGCAATATGGGCAAACCATCGCGACGATGCCTCCGGGGCATCGATCGCTGCTGTATGGTCCACGCACTGGAATAGCGGGAGCGGACAATGGCACGGCTTGAGGATCTGCCGCCGGCGACGGCGCAGCGGCTGAGGGACCTGGAGTGTCCGGTGTATCCCAACGCGCCGTTCGTCAGCGGCGCGAAGCTCGCGAGCCGGCGTATCGCCATCGTCAGCTCGGCCGGCATCCATCGCCGCGGCGAGCCGCCGATGATGCCGGGCGCCAACGAGTTCCGCGAGCTGCCGGCGTCGCTTCCGTCGAGCGACATCGTGATGACCCACGTCTCGGTGAACTACGATCGCATCGGCTTCCAGCAAGACATCAACACCATCTATCCGATCGACCGGCTGCGCGAGCTGGCGGCCGAGGGTGTGATCGGCTCGGTCGCCGATACGCACTACGCCGTGATGGGCGCCAACGATCCGAAGCAATGGGACGCGCTGGCCGACCAGCTT
Source organism: Reyranellaceae bacterium (assembly GCA_050183765.1). Classification (GTDB taxonomy): domain Bacteria; phylum Pseudomonadota; class Alphaproteobacteria; order Reyranellales; family Reyranellaceae; genus JAFAZJ01. The sequence continues at coordinate 45,580 of JBFXAZ010000025.1, forward strand.
GTCGGCCGCCTGCGCCAGGACCGCGTCGATGCGGTGCTGCTCAGTCCGGTTTGACCCTTCTGCACGCGCGCCGTGAGCGCGCTCGGCCATCTGATCGAACAGCGCGGCGTCGCGACCGTCGCGCTCGGCCTTGTCCGCCTGCATATGGAGAAGGTGCGCGTGCCGCGCGGCCTGTGGCTGCCGTTCGAGCTCGGCCGCCCGCTGGGCGAGCCCGGCGACGCCGCCTTCCAGCGCCGCGTGGTGCTGGCTGCGCTGTCGCTGCTCGAGCGCGGCGACGGCCCGGTGATCGTCGAGGACTACCCCGAGGAAGCCCCCGGGCGGCTGCCGCGGCAGGGCTGGCGCCCCGCCGTCGACCTGCCGGCGGTCGCCGTGCCCTGGCCCGATGCCTCGGCGGTCGAATGGGCCGCGGCGCTGCGCGCGGAATGGGCGCCGCTCAGCATTCGCGGCGCCACGACCATCGGCGGCAGCCGCCTTCAGCGCGAGCAATGGCCCGAGCTGATCGCCGCCTTCGCGTCGGGGACGCCGCCAGCGCAGTCGCCGGTCGAGGGACTGCGCCCGGTTCAGGCTGCACGCTATGCCGCCGACGACCTGAAGGCGCTCTACACCGAGGCCGCCGTCGCGGCGGGCGATCGGCCGAGCAGCAAGCAGGTGCTGGACTGGTTCTGGGACACGACGGTGGCGGCGGCCCTGCTGCGCCGCGTCCGCCTCGCCTGCCTGGCCAGCGACGACCGGGTGCTCACTCTCGTAGGCCCCCAGTTCGTCCCGGCGGCCCGCGTCTAGGACCGCGGCTTCGTCGCCAGCAGCATGTAGTTGACGTCGAGGTCGTGCGGGTCGATGCGCCAGCGGCCGGTGATCGGGCTGTAGACGATGCCCGCCAGCTCCTCGACCGACAGACCGGCTGCGCGCAGGCCGCGCGCGACCTCCGACGGCTTGAGGAACTTGCGCCAGTCATGCGTGCCGCGCGGCAGCCAGCGCATGACGTACTCGGCGCCGACGACTGCAAGGGCGAAGGCCTTGGTGGTGCGGTTCAGCGTCGACAGGACCAGCACGCCGCCGGGCTTCACCAGATCGGCGCAGCAGGCCAGGAACAAATCGACGTCGGCGACATGCTCGACGATCTCCAGCGCCAGCACGGCGTCGTAGCGGATGCCCTGGTCGCGCACCGCTTCGGCGGTTGCGGCGCGATAGTCGATGGTCAGCCCCATGCGCCCGGCGTGCAGGCGCGCCACGCCGATGTTGCGCTCGGCGGCGTCGATGCCGGTGATGTCCGCGCCCAGCCGGGCCATCGGCTCGCACACCAGCCCGCCGCCGCAGCCGATGTCGAGAATGGTCAGGTCCCTGAGCGGCCCGCGCCCGTCCGGGCCGAAATCCAGCGGGTCGCGGCCGTAGTGCGCGGCGATGCGGTCGCGCACGAAGCCGATCCGGGCGGGATTGAGCCGATGCAGCGGGGCGAACTTGCCGTCCTCGTCCCACCATTCCTCGGCGATGCGCGAGAAGCGTTCGATCTCGCCGGCATCGACGGTGCTGGCCATGGCTTGCCCCCTGTCGCTTGCCCCTTGCCGGTCCCGCCGTTAGATATACGCCGCCTGCGGTCACAAAGCGCGCGTCAGCGACAAATGACCGCTGGCGCGCCATCCGGTCCGCCGCTACTCGCTGTCGCCGGTTCGCAGGGGACTCGCAGCAGCAGGGCAGGGGGAATGGCTCGCATCGTCGTCAAGTTCGGCGGTACATCGGTCGGTGACACCGACCGCATCGAGAACGTCGCGCGCATGGTCCAGCTCGAGGTCGAGCGCGGCCACCAGGTCGCCGTGGTCGTCTCGGCCATGTCGGGCGTCACCAACCAGCTCGTCGCCTACGTCGACAAGATCATGCCGCTGCACGACTGGCGCGAGTACGACGTCGTCGTGTCGACCGGCGAGCAGGTCACCATCGGCCTGCTGGCCCTGGCGCTGACCAGGCGCGGCGTGAAGGCGCGCTCCTTCGCCTCCTGGCAATTGCCGATCCGCACCAACGAGGCGCATGGCCGCGCCCGCATCCAGTCGATCGGTACCGAGGCGATCGAGCAGGCGATGGCGGAGGGTGTGGTCGCGGTCGTGCCCGGCTTCCAGGGCGTCAGCGGCGAGGGCCGCATCACCACGCTGGGCCGCGGCGGTTCCGACACCTCGGCGGTGGCGCTGGCGGCCGCGCTGAAGGCGGAGCGCTGCGACATCTACACCGATGTCGACGGCGTCTACACCACCGATCCCCGCATCACCGACAAGGCGCGCAAGCTGCCGATGGTGACCTACGAGGAGATGCTGGAGATGGCCTCGCTGGGCTCGAAGGTGCTGCAGACGCGCTCCGTCGAGCTGGCGATGAATCACCGCGTCAGGGTCCAGGTGCTGGCGTCGTTCCGCAAGCTGAACGACACGATTTCCTTCGACGTGCCGCCGGGCAGCGATCTGCCGGGCACGCTCGTGGTCGATGAGGAAGAGATCATGGCCCAGGGTCTGGAACAATCCGTCGTCAGCGGCATCGCCTACGACACCGGCGAGGCCAAGGTCACGGTCGCCAACGTCGCCGACCGCCCCGGCGTCGCCGCGTCCCTGTTCGGGCCGCTGGCCGCCGCCAGCATCAACGTCGACATGATCGTCCAGAACGTCTCCTCCGACGGCAAGGCGACCGACATCACCTTCACCATCCCCAAGACCGATCTCGCGCGCGCGCAGCAGGTCTTGGAGGAGCACAAGGCCGCGCTGGGTTTCACCGAGCTGCATACCGACGCCAATGTCTGCAAGCTGTCGGTGATTGGCGTCGGCATGCGCAGCCACGCCGGCGTGGCGCTCACCATGTTCGAGACGCTGGCCAAGCGGGGCATCAACATCGAGGTGATCTCGACCTCGGAAATCAAGATCAGCGTGCTGATCGCGGCGGAATATACCGAGCTGGCCGTACGGGCCCTGCACACCGCCTACGGCCTGGACGCCGCATAAGAATTTCTTCGCGCCAGACCAAGACTTTCGACACATATCGAAGGTCCTGGAGGCTGGACCTTGCACGCGAAAGCGGCGATAACCGCCCCATGCTCGCCGCGCGCGTTCTCACCTCCATGCCGATCGCCGCCCGCGCGGCCGTCGCGGGGTGGCGCGCGCTCATTGAGGCCCATCCGGACGCGCAAAGACCCGCCCCGATCAAGCGAGCCGATCCCGGAGCGGTCTGACCATGGAGCGTACGACGCCAGTGGCCGGGCCGCGGTTGATCCTCAGGCGGCTCCGGGACGTGATGGCGCGCGCGGGCACCGCGCAGGAGCGCCTCGACCAGGTCGTGCGCATCGTCGCCAGCGAGATGGTCGCCGAGGTCTGCTCGGTCTACGTGCTGCGCGCCGGCGACATCCTTGAGCTCTTCGCCACTCAGGGCCTGAACCCCGACGCCGTGCACCGCACCCGCCTGCGCGTCGGAGAGGGCATTATCGGCGACATCGCCGCCAACGAACGGCCGCTGGCGCTGGCCGACGCGCAGGCCCATCCCAACTTCGCCTACCGGCCGGAGACAGGCGAGGAAATCTACCACTCGATGGCCGGCGCGCCGATCCTGCGCGGCGAGAAGGTGCTCGGCGTGCTGGCGGTGCAGAACCGCACGCTCAGGCAGTACGACGAGGAGGAGATCGAGACCCTCGAGAACGTCGCCATGGTGCTGGCCGAGCTGGTGGCGTCGGGCGAGCTGGTCAACCCCGAGGAGATCAAGCCGATCGACGGCACCGGCCTGTTGCCGGTGCGCCTCGACGGTGTGTCGCTCAACGGCGGCGTCGCGCTGGGCAAGGCGGTGCTGCACGAGCCGCGGATCTTCATCACCAAGGTGATCGCCGAGGATATCGGCGTCGAGCAGAAGCGCTTCATCGACGCGCTGGGCGCGGTGCGCGCCGACCTCGACCGCATGCTCGAATCCGACCATCTCGGCCACGGCGAGCATCGCGAGGTGCTCGAGACCTTCCGCATGTTCGCCGACGATCGCGGCTGGGTCGAGCGCATCCGCGAGGCGATCGACACCGGCCTGACCGCCGAGGCGGGCGTGCAGCGCGCCTTCGACGACATGCGCGTGCGGTTCGGCGAGATCAGCGACCCCTACATCCAGGAGCGCCTCGCCGACCTCTCCGACCTGACGCGCCGCCTGCTGTTGCGCCTGATGGGCCGCGGCTCGGCCCACAACACCGCCGTCCTGCCCGACGACGCGGTGATCGTGGCGCGCGACCTGGGGCCCGCCGACCTCCTGGAATACGATCGCGGCAAGCTGCGCGGCGTGGTGCTCGAGGCGGGCTCGGCGCTGAGCCACGTCGCGATCGTCGCGCGCGCGTTGGACCTGCCGGTGGTCGGCCGCGTCGAGGACATCACCGGCCGGGTCGAGCCCGGCGACAACATCGTCGTCGACGGCGACAACGGGCAGGTCCTCATCCGCCCGGCGGAGGAGATCCAGCAGCAGGTGGCGGACGCCCTGCTGGCCGTCGAGCAGCGTCGCCGTCAATACGCCGCGCTGCGCGAGCTGCCGGCGGCAACGCGCGACGGGGTGAAGGTCTCGCTGCGGGTCAACGCCGGCCTGCTGATCGATCTGCAGCACCTCGCGACCACCGGCGCCGATGGTGTCGGGCTGTACCGCACCGAGATCACCTTCATGGTGCGCTCGCAGTTCCCCGACGTCGACGACCAGGCGCAGCTCTACCGCCGCGTGCTCGACCAGGCCGACGGCAAGCCGGTCGCCTTCCGCACGCTCGATGTCGGCGGCGACAAGGTGCTGCCCTACGTGGAGTCGTTCGGCGACGAGAACCCGGCGATGGGCTGGCGAGCGATCCGCATCGGCCTCGATCGCCCGGCGATGCTGCGCCGCCAGTTGCGCGCCATCATCATGGCGGCCGACGGCCGGCCTCTATGGATCATGTTTCCCATGGTCGCCGATCTGGGCGAGCTGCGCGCGGCGCGTCACCTCCTTGACCTCGAACTGACGCGGGCACGCAATCGCGGACTGGTGGCGCCGTCGCGCCTGGCGGTCGGCGTGATGCTGGAAGTGCCTGCTTTGCTTTGGCAATTGCCGGAGTTGCTGCGCGAGATCGATTTCCTCTCGGTCGGCAGCAATGACCTTGTACAGTTTTTGTTCGCGGCAGACAGGGGAAATCCCCGGCTCGCGGGCCGCTACGACCCATTGTCCCCACCTGTTTTGCGCGCACTAAAGATTGTGGTCGATGCGTGCAAAAAGGCGAATGTAGAGTTGAGCCTGTGCGGCGAGATGGCCGGCAGGCCGATCGAGGCGATGGCCTTGCTCGGCGTCGGGTTGCGCACCCTGTCGATGGCGCCCGGCGGCTTCGGTCCGGTGAAGAGCATGGTGCGTGCGCTCGATCTCGCGCGGTTCACCGCGTATCTCGATGAGCTGATGAACGGCTCGCAGCGTAGCGTGCGCGACAGCATCCGTCTGTTCGCGCGCGACCACGGCATTCCGCTCTGACGCTTTTGTCGCGTTGGATTCCGCGACTGGTTCACAGACTCAGGTTCCGTCCTCCGCCGACTCCTGCTAAGACATCCGCAAGGGCGAGATTGAACTCCGTATTCGTGTTGCGACAGAACTGAGATGCGCGACCACACGAACTGGCAGGTGGAAGCGACGGCCGCGTGTGCGGGCGTTGGCGGGATGCTTCGGGAAGCGCGCGAGTCGCTGGGGCTCTCGTTGCGCGAGGTCTCGGCCGATACGCGTGTGCGTTACGCGTATCTTGAGGCCATCGAGGAGGGGCGTTTCCACGACCTTCCCGGACGCACATATGTTCCCGCGTTTCTGCGCACCTATGCCAAGCGTGTGAACCTCGACGCCGAACGCGTGCTCGAGGCCTATCGCGCTGTCGACACCACGCCGCCGCCGGCCGTCGCCTACAACTTCCCCGTCGCGCCGCAAGAGCGCCGCACGCCTAAGGCGGCGTTGCTGCTTGCCTCGTGCGCGCTGCTGTTCGGCGCCTATGTGACTTGGCACGCGCTGACCCGCGAGCCCGGTGCGCCGACGCAGATCGTGGCGCCCGTGCCGGATCGGCTGAAGCCGCCCCCGGCGGTCGCGACCGCGCCGACGCCGGACCCGGCTCCGCCGGCCGCCTCGGGCCCGGTGGCTGCGCCGGCACCGGCGGCGACTGCCGCACCCAGCCCCGCCCCCGGCACTGCGCCGGGGCAGGCGAACGCCCCCAGCGCGCCGTCGCCCAGCGCGACGCCGGTACCAGTCGCGGACCCGATGCCGCCTCCCGTGGTGCCGCCCATCCCGACGGTGATCCCGTCGCCCGGCCAGGCCCAGGCGGCGACGCCGCCGGCCCGTCCGCAGGATGCCGGCGGGCAAGCACCCAATTCCCAGGAAGCCAGCCGCCCCCCCGATCTGCCCAAGCCGGTCGAGGTCAAGCCGCCGGAACCGCCCAAGGCTGCGGTGATCACCGCGCCGGCCAGCAACAAGCCGGTGACCCTGCTGCCCAAGACGGATGGCTGGCTGGAGCTGCGCGGGCCCAATGGCGAGGTGCTGGCCTCGACCTTCGTGCGCGCCGGCGAGCCCTATACCGTGCCCGAGGGCATCGGTTACCGCCTGACGCCCGACGCCAAGCGCTGACATCTTTCCTGCACAGATCGGTGGCATGAGGTCGCTGGCATCTGCCTGATGGTCGCCGCGCGCCCATATGCCGGGTAGAATGCGTCACTCCCCCCAGTAGCCCCGGGCCGCCGGACGATGAGCGTCAGACCCTATCGCGATATCCAGCGCCGCAAATCCCGGCGCATCATGGTCGGATCCGTGCCGGTGGGCGGCGATGCGCCGATCACCGTGCAGTCCATGACCAACACGCTGACCGCCGATGCCGGCGCCACGATCGACCAGATCCGCCGGTGCGAGGAGGCGGGCGTCGACATCATCCGTGTCTCCTGCCCGGACGAGGACTCGACCAGGGCGCTGAAGCAGATCGTGCGCGCGGCGAAGGTGCCGATCGTCGCCGACATCCACTTCCACTACAAACGCGCCATCGAGGCCGCCGACGCGGGCGCTGCCTGCCTGCGCATCAACCCCGGCAATATCGGCAGCGCCGAGCGCGTGCGCGAGGTGGTGAAAGCCGCCCGCGACCACGGCTGCTCCATGCGTATCGGCGTCAATGCCGGCTCGCTGGAGAGGGACCTGCTGGAGAAATACGGCGAGCCCTGTCCCGAGGCGATGGTCGAAAGCGCGCTAGACCACGCGCGCATTCTCGAGGACCACGATTTCCGCGAGTTCAAGATCAGCGTGAAAGCGTCCGACGTCTTCCTCGCCGTCGCCGCCTACCAGGGACTCGCCGAGGCCTGCGACTACCCGCTGCATATCGGCGTCACCGAAGCCGGCGGCCTGCGCACCGGCACGGTGAAGTCCTCGATCGGGCTGGGCATGCTGCTGTGGGGCGGCATCGGCGATACCCTGCGGGTGTCGCTCTCGGCTGAACCGGAGGAGGAGGTCCGCGTCGGCTTCGAGATGCTGAAGGCCCTCAATCTGCGCCATCGCGGCGTCAACCTGGTCTCCTGCCCGAGCTGCGCGCGCCAGCAATTTGACGTCATCCGCACCGTCGAGGCGCTGGAGAAGCGCGTGGCGCATATCACCACGCCGATGACGGTATCGGTGATCGGTTGCGTGGTGAACGGCCCGGGCGAGGCGCGCGAGACCGACATCGGCTTCACCGGCGGCGGCAATGGCACCCACCAGGTCTATGTCGCGGGCGTGCCTCACCACCGGCTCAAGGACGCCGACATCATCGAGCATCTGGCCCAGATGATCGAGAAGAAGGCCGCCGAGATCGAGGCCGCCAAGGCCGCCGCCGCGCCCAAGGCGGCGGCGGAATAGCCCGCCGGACCCGGCTCGTGGCCGCTCCGGGGGTGGGCAGGCCGCTTCAATCCGTGTAATCAACCGGCCGCGGTCGCCCTCGGGGCGGCCGCTCAACCCGTTTCCCTGGAATCCCGACGTGTCCAAGCTCCAACCCGTACGCGGCACCCACGACATCCTGCCCGACGAGTTCCCGCGCTTCGCGCATGTCTGGAACACCGCGCGCGACGTCGCGCGACTTTACGGCTATGCCGAGATAGCGACGCCGATCTTCGAGTTCACCGAGCTTTTCGCGCGCGGCATGGGCGAGACCTCCGACGTCGTGTCGAAGGAGATGTACAGCTTCACCGACCGTGGCGGCGAAGGCCTGACCCTGCGGCCGGAATACACCGCCGGCATCTGCCGCGCCTTCATCTCCAACGGCATGATGCAGCAAGTGCCGCTGAAGCTGTTCGCGCACGGGCCGATGTTCCGCTACGAGCGGCCGCAGAAGGGCCGCCAGCGCCAGTTCCACCAGATCGACGTCGAGGTGCTGGGCGCGCCGGAGCCGGAATGCGACGTCGAGGTGATCTCGCTGGCCGCCGACATCCTGCAGCGCCTGGGCATTCTCGGACGCTGCTCGCTCAGCCTCAATTCGCTGGGCGACCCGGAGAGCCGCACGGCCTATCGCAAGGTGCTGATCGACTACTACAGCGCCCACAAGGCCAGGCTCAGCGAGGATTCGCTGCGCCGGCTGGAGCGCAACCCGATGCGAATCCTCGACAGCAAGGATGAGGGCGACAAGGCGGTGAACGTCGATGCGCCGTCGCTGTCGGACTACCTCAACCCCGCCTCGCGCGCATTCTTCGACGCGGTGAAGGCCGGGCTGGAGGCCTCCGGCGTCGACTTCGTCGTCGAGCCGAGCCTCGTGCGCGGGCTCGACTACTACACCCACACCGCCTTCGAGTTCGTCACCACGCATCTGGGCGCCCAGGGCACGGTGATCGGCGGCGGCCGCTACGACGGGCTGATCGAGCAGCTCGGCGGGCCGCCGACCGCCGGGATCGGCTGGGCAGGCGGCATCGAGCGGCTGGCGATGCTGGCCAACGAGCCGCCCAAGCCCGAGCGGCCGGTGGCGATCGTGCCGATGGGCGAGGCGGCGGAACGCCGTGCGCTTGCCCTGGCGCGCGAGCTGCGCGAAGCCGACGTGGTCGTCGAGCTGGCCTATCGCGGCAACATGAAACGCCGCCTGCAGCGCGCCAACAAGCTGAACGCCAGCCACGCCCTGATCATCGGCGAGGCCGAGCTGGAGAGTGGCATGGTGGCGCTGAAGGACCTCGACGACGGCAGCCAGCGCGAGGTCGCCTTCGCCAATGTGGTCCAGGCACTGACCGACGATGCGCTGGACGAGCTCAGCGAGCTCCTGGCGCTCGACGGCGACGACGAGGACGCCAAGTCCTGACATGACCCTCGACGACAAGCTCGACCAGGTCGTGCACCGCCACGAGGAGCTCCAGGCGATCCTCTCCGGCGGCGGTCTCGATTCGGTGAAGTTCACCCAGGCATCGAAGGAGTACGCCGAGCTCGGCCCGCTGGTCGACAAGGTGCGCGAGTTGCGCGCGGCGCAGAAGGAGGCGCAGGACCTTGCCGGCATGTTGGCCGATTCGGCGACTGATGCCGAGATGAAGGCATTGGCCGAGGAAGAATTCCGCGCCGCGAAGGAGCGCGTGCCGCAGCTGGAGCGCAGCGTGCAGCTGATGCTGCTGCCGCGGGATGAAGCCGACGCGCGTAACGCCATTCTCGAGGTACGTGCCGGCACCGGCGGCGAGGAGGCCGCCCTTTTCGCCGCGGATCTCTTCCGCATGTACCAGCGCTACGCCGCGCTGCGCGGCTGGAAGTTCGAGATCATGGAGCTCTCCGACAGCGGCATGGGCGGCTATCGCGAGGCCACCGCGACAGTGACCGGCAAGGATGTCTTCGCGCGGCTGAAGTTCGAATCCGGCGTGCATCGCGTGCAGCGCGTGCCGGCCACCGAATCGCAGGGCCGCATCCACACCTCCGCGGCCACCGTCGCCGTGCTGCCCGAGGCGGAGGAGGTTGACCTCAAGATCGAGGACAAGGATCTGCGCATCGACGTGTTCCGCTCGTCGGGACCGGGCGGGCAGTCGGTCAACACCACCGACAGCGCCGTGCGGATCACCCATCTGCCGACCGGCGTCGTGGTCAGCCAGCAGGACGAGAAGAGCCAGCACAAGAACAAGGCCAAGGCGATGAAGATCCTGCGCGCGCGGCTCTACGAGGCGCAGCGCCAGAAGCTGCACGACGAGCGCGCCGCTTCGCGCAAGGGCCAGGTCGGCAGCGGCGATCGCAGCGAACGCATCCGCACCTACAACTTCCCCCAGGGCCGCTGCACCGACCATCGCATCAACCTGACGCTTTACGAGCTCGACAAGGTCATGGACGGCACCGCGCTGGACAAGATCGTCGAGGCGCTGATCGCCGACGACGAGGCGGCGCGGCTGGCGGAGTTCGCGGCGTAGCGCCGGCCCTTGCGCCGTTTGAAGCTGTGCGCGAGCCTGCGGCGTCACCCTTCGACGGAGCCGCCGCCATGTCGACCTCGCCTGACCCCGATCTGCAGATGGGCATCCTGCAGCGCCGCCGGATCGAGGCGGAGATCATCAAGCCGATCTACGAGGAGATGAAGGCGGCCTTCGGCGAGGCGGCGGCGAAGGGCGTGATCGAGCGCGCGATCCGCAAGGCGGCGATCGAAGCGGGCAAGCAGTTCGCGGCGCTGGCGCCCGATGGCACGTCGCTCGCCAGCTTCGCCGCCATCCAGCCGATGTGGACGAAGGAGGACGCGCTGCGCATCGAGCCGCTGCGCCAGGACGCCGAGCATCTCGACTTCAATATCGTGCGCTGCCGCTACGCCGAGATGTATCGCGAGATGGGGCTGGGCGAGATCGGCCATCTGCTGTCGTGCAACCGCGACGGCACCTTCATCGAGGGCTACGACGAACGCATTGAGTTCCAGCGCAGCCAGACCATCATGGGCGGCGCCAGCCACTGTGACTTCCGCTACCGCATGCGCGAAAAGGCCTGACGCCGCCGGCGAAATCGACTGTTGAGCGGCGACTCCCGGCCCGGCACATTGGCCGCGGCATGGGGGAGAGTTGAGCGGAATGCCCACGGTCGGCGAGATGGTGGCCTCGGTGGCGGCGCGCCTGGCGGCAGCCGGGATCGAGAACGGCCGACTGGATGCGCGTCTGCTGGTGG
>JBFXAZ010000026.1:0-53796 GCA_050183765.1 Reyranellaceae bacterium
AATACCTTCCCCCGCTGGCGGGGGAAGGTGCCCTAAGGGCGTATGGGGGTGGCTGTCGAAGACGAACGAGATGTCCTTCGCAGATCGCGTCTGACCGCGCGAACCACCCCCATCCGGCGCTTCGCGCCACCTTCCCCCGCCAGCGGGGGAAGGTAGATTCTCACCGCCCGGGAATCGGGATCGTGGCAGCGAAGGCGCAGCCTACGGCTCGTACCGCGCCTCCAGCAGGTCGATCTCGCGGATGACGCGCGTGGCCGCCTCGTCGTTGAGCTCGCGGGCGCGCGCGAGGCGGAAGATCTCGGCGCGCTCGGCACGCAGGCCGGCGAGGTGCAGCTGGCGTTCGATGCCGTCGATCCGGCGGTCGAGCGCCAGCGCCTCGGCGTCGTCCTCCTGGCTGTCGATGCGCTGGCGGTAGATCTCCATGATGCGCGCCGAGGCGTCGGTGTAGATGTAGGCGTCCGGCTTGCCGGCGCCCATCTCGTGCTGCGCCGCCTCGATGGCCCGGATGGCGCGCTGCGCCGCCAGCAACCGCGCGCGGTCGATCTCGGCCTGCAGCGAGGGCTCGGCCGGCAGCTCGAGGTTCTTCAGGAGCGGCGGCAGGCCGATGCTGGCGAGGATCAGCGAGACCAGGATCACGCCGGCGGCGAGGAAGATCGCCAGGTCGCGGGCCGGAAACGCCGTCCCGTCGGCGAGGGTGAATGGCAAGGTGAGCACGCCCGCCAGGGTGACGGCGCCGCGCACGCCGGCGAGCGACATGGCCAGCACCACGCGCAGGCCGACGCGGCGCGGCGGATCGCCCCGCCGCGCGGCGCGATACAGCGTCAGGCGCAACGACGTCCAGACCCAGGCGAAGCGCAGCACCGCCAGGACCGCGACGATGGCAAGGACGTAGACCGCCAGCCACCACGCCTCGCGATGGCCGCTCTCGCGCACGGTGTCGATCGCTTTCCCGAGGATGCCCGGCATCTGCTCGCCGAGCAGGACGAAGATCACGCCGTTGGTGGCGAACTGCACGACGTCCCACACGGCGGCGCGGCGCACGCGGGTCGCGGCCAGGGCATTACCCGAGCGTTCGGTGAAGCCCATGGTCAGGCCGGCGGCGACGGCGGCCAGGATGCCCGAGCAGTGCAGGCGCTCGGCCGCGATATAGGCGCCGAAGGGGATCAGCAGGCTCACCAGGATCTGCGCACCGGTGTGCTCGCCCAGCCGGCGGGCGACCCATTGCTTGGCGCGCGCCGCGAGCCACGTCACGCCGATGCCGATCGCCAGGCCGCCGAGCGCGACCCAGACGAAGGTGAGGACCGCCGCCGACAGCGAGAAGCTGCCGGTGAGCATCGCCGCCACGGCGAAACGCAAGCAGACCAGGCCCGAGGCATCGTTGAGCAGCGATTCGCCCTCGAGGATGTGCATCATCCGCTTGGGAATCCTGCTGCGCGCGGCGACCGCCGCGAAGGCGACCGGGTCGGTCGGCGAGACGACGGCGGCCAGCGCGAAGGCCACCTGCAGCGGCATCGACGGGATCAGCCAGTGGACCAGGAAGCCGAGGCAGACGACGGTGAGGATCACAAGGCCGAGCGCCAGCTCCACGACGATCGCCCGGTCGCGCCGCAGGTCGTCCTTGGGGATGCGCCAGCCGTCGAGAAACAGCAGCGGCGGCAGGAAAAGGACGAAGAAGATCTCGGGATCGAGAACGACCGTCGGCACGAACGACAGGGCAAGCAGGGCGCCGAGCGCGATCTGCACCAGCGGCAGCGGCATCCTGGACCAGCGCGCCAGCGTCTCGCTGGCGACGACGGCGACCAGCAGCAGCAGGATGGTGATGACGGTGTCCATGCGGCATCGCTGTCCCACGGCGCGGGCCGGGCGCGCCAGCACATTCGCCGGCCGTGAAGTGTCCTCCCCTTCCCCGCAAGCGGGGCGATGTAATTCCCGTTCTATCGCTCTGTTTCAATGAAATCGCTTGCGCTGCCGAAAATAAACCCCATGTATCAGGGTACGGCGCGGTAGAGCACATGCTCCGGCGTCTTTCGAGAAACACCAACAGTTCTGGAGATCCCGATGCGCCATACATTGGCTGTCGCATGCCTGTCGCTGCTCGTCGTCATCGGCGCCTCGACCCTGCTCACCGCCTGCAACACCGTCTCGGGCCTCGGCCGCGACGTGTCCAAGGGTGGCGAGGCCATCGAGCGCACGGCCGAGAAGGCGAAATAGCGCGCGGGCGAATCGCCGAACGTTGCGCGTCGCGAAAGACAGTCGGCGGCGATCAGGAGGGATCCATGACGACCATGCAAGCCGCCATGCCCGGATCGTTCGGCGAACAACTCATCGCCGCGCTTCCCCGACTGCATCGGGTGGCACGGAGCATGACGCGCGATCGCGACCGCGCCAACGACCTCGTGCAGGAAACCACGCTGAAGGCCCTGCTGGGAAAGGCCAGCTTCCGGGCGGGCACCAATTTCGCCGCCTGGATCCATCGCATCCAGCGCAACGAGTTCATCTCGGGCCTGCGCCGCGCCAGGCCGCTGGTCGCCCTCGACCCCGAGGACGCGGCGCTGCCCTCGCATCGTCCGCGGCAGGAGGTTGGCCTGGTCATGCGCGAGTTCCTGACCGCGTTCGCCCAGCTTCCGCGGCAGCGGCGGTCCGCCCTGCTGCTCGCCGCAGTGGCGGAACAACCCTATTCCGAGATCGCCGCGCATGCCGGTGTGTCGGTCGGCACGATCAAGAGCAGGGTCTGGCGTGGCCGCCAGACACTGAAGCAGCTGCTGCCTGACTAGTCGAACATCGACGGCATCTTGCCTGACCGGAAGATGATCCTCGGTTCGTCGTCATAGTCGCCCAGCTCGGCATCGCCGGTCGATGCGTATGCGACCACGCCGAGCTTGCTCTCGGCGAGCCGCTCCGCCATGCGCAGCGCGCCGGCTTCGCTCTTGCAGGCGACCGGTGTATCGGCCTTCAGGCTTCCCCCGCGCCCCGCGTTGAACACCTGCACGATGTAGCTTGTCTGTCGGGCCATGGATCGCTCCCCGGCTCAGCGCAGCAGCCCGTAGGCCACGATGACGATGATCAGCAGGATCGGAACGGCAATCGGCGGCATCAGCCAGTCGCGCCAGGTCTTCATCACGGCACCGCGAGGGTTGGATTGATTGCCGACGACAGGACGAGTCGTGACGAGGCCGTCGCCCGCGGCAACCAGTCGATCGCCACCGGGGCCCGGAACAGGGATGGCAAGGGAGGCAGCGTCGCGCCCGACGCGTAGGCTGCAGTTGGTGCACGCCGGCGCCGTTTACAATCGAATTCGGTGCGCCCCGCGCTATTCGTCCGCCGACGGCGGCACGCTCTCGACGGTCACGTCGACCAGCATGCTGTTGAACGCCGAGGTCATGCCGTCGAAGCTGCCGACCACCGGCGTGGTCTGCCAGATGTCGCGCGCCACGGCGACGGGCACCAGGTTGGCGCCGCCGACGCTGCGGTTGGTCGGATCGAAGGTGATCCAGCCGGCACCCGGCACGAAGATCTCGGCCCATGCATGCGTCGAGCCGACGTCCCAGGGAAGCGGCTGCGGATTGTAGAGGTAGCCCGAGACCAGCCGCGCGCCGAAGCCGAGGCTGCGCGCCGCCTCGACGAACAGCACGGCGAGGTCGCGGCACGATCCCCAGCCGCGATCGAGCGAATGCAGCGGCGACTGGGTGCCCTCGCTGTCGCGGCTCTGGTAGCGCACGGCCTGGTTCACGCTGGCGGCGAGGTCGCGCAGCAGGCTGAGCGTATCGGTCGGACGCGACCGCACATGGCCCTCGACCCAGTCCCGCAGGCGATCGTCGCCGTCGGGATACTGGCAGGTCGCGAGCGCGCCCAGGTCGGTCCGCTCGGCATCGGTATAGGCGAAGGGATAGTCGACGGCCGAGGCGGCGATGTCGAACACCGGCCAGGCCAGCGCCCAGAGCTGCAGGCGTGTGACGCTTTCGATCACCAGCTGGTCCGTGGCCGCGGCGAAGCTGGCGGTGGCCACGGCGTTGCCGAACACGTCCTGCGCCCACGACAGCGTGGCATCGGGGATCAGCCGCAGCGTGCTGGAGACGATGCGCAGGTCGCGGCTGTCGCGCGGCCGCAGCATCAGGCGATGCGGATTGAGGCGCACCGGCTGATTGTAGAGGTAGGTCGTGCGATGGTGGATCGCGAGGGTGATCAAGGTCGGTCCGGGCCTTTCGCGCGGGTCGGCCGGGAGCGGCGCCATGGATATGGCGACGCGCGGGCATACAATCGAGCGCGCCGATAACAGTCCTTGTGCCGCGGGCCGCAAGCGCCTACGTGTAGCCTACTTCTGGCACTCCCGCTGATCGAGTGCCAGCACTGACCTCCCGCCGGGAGGCCGCCGGTTCGCCGGCCAGCACGACAGGACCCCTTCTCCTCCGTTCATCCGCCGCACGACGGCCCGGCCGTCCGGCGCGCCGAACGCACCAGCGCACCCGGTTTTTCCCTTCGCAGATTGGAGCCTTTCATGTCCGCCAAAGACGTCCGTTTCTCCGGTGACGCGCGCGATCGCATGCTGCGCGGCGTCGATGTCCTCGCCAACGCGGTGAAGGTCACGCTCGGTCCCAAGGGCCGCAACGTGGTCATCGACAAGAGCTTCGGCGCACCGCGCATCACCAAGGACGGCGTGACGGTCGCCAAGGAGATCGAGCTTTCCGACAAGTTCGAGAACATGGGCGCGCAGATGGTGCGCGAGGTGGCGTCGAAGACCAACGACCTGGTCGGCGACGGCACCACGACGGCCACCGTGCTGGCCCAGTCGATCGTGCGCGAGGGCGCCAAGCTGGTCGCCGCCGGCATGAATCCGATGGACCTCAAGCGCGGCATCGACATGGCGGTCGCCGCCGCCATCGAGGACATCAGGGCGCGCGCCAAGAAGATCACCACCTCCGAGGAGATCGCCCAGGTCGGCACGATCTCGGCCAACGGCGAGGAGTCGATCGGCAAGATGCTGGCCCAGGCGATGAAGAAGGTCGGCAACGAGGGTGTGATCACCGTCGAAGAGGCCAAGAGCCTCGAGACCGAGCTCGAGATCGTCGAGGGCATGCAGTTCGATCGCGGCTACCTGTCGCCCTACTTCGTCACCAACGCCGACAAGATGATCTGCGAGCTCGAGGGCGCCTATGTGCTGCTGAGCGAGGCGAAGCTCGCCAATTTGCAGGCGATCCTGCCGGTGCTCGAGGCCGTGGTGCAGTCGGGCAAGCCGCTGCTCATCATCGCCGAGGACATCGAGGGCGAGACGCTGGCCACGCTGGTGGTCAACAAGCTGCGCGGCGGCCTGAAGGTCGCGGCCGTGAAGGCGCCGGGCTTCGGCGATCGCCGCAAGGCGATGCTCGAGGACATGGCGATCCTCACCGGCGGCCAGCTGATCAGCGACGATCTCGGCATCAAGCTGGAGAACGTCACGCTCGACATGCTGGGCAAGGCGAAGCGGGTGCTGATCCAGAAGGAGGCCACCACCCTCATCGACGGCGCCGGCAAGAAGGCCGACATCGAGGCGCGCATCGCCCAGATCAAGGCGCAGATCGAGGAAACCACCTCGGACTACGACAAGGAGAAGCTCCAGGAGCGCCTCGCCAAGCTGGCCGGCGGCGTCGCCGTCATCAAGGTCGGCGGCTCGACCGAGGTCGAGGTCAAGAACCGCAAGGACCGCGTCGACGACGCCATGCACGCGACGCGCGCGGCGGTCGAGGAAGGCATCGTCGCCGGCGGCGGCGTCGCCCTGCTCTACGCCACGCGCGCGCTGGCGACGCTGCGCACCCGCAACGCCGACCAGAAGGCCGGCGTCGACATCGTGCGCCGCGCGCTGCAGGCGCCGGTGCGCCAGATCGTCGAGAACGCCGGCGAGGACGGCTCGGTGATCGTCGGCAAGCTCCTGGAGTCGAAGGACACCAACCAGGGCTACGACGCGCAGAAGGGCGAGTACGTCAACATGATCAAGGCCGGCATCATCGATCCCACCAAGGTCGTGCGCACGGCGCTGCAGGACGCGGCCTCGGTCGCCGGCCTGCTGATCACCACCGAGGCGATGGTCGCCGAACGCCCCGACACCAGCGCTCCGGCGATGCCCGCCGGCGGCATGGGCGGCGGCGGCATGGGCTTCTAGGCAGCCGCCTGTCATTCCGGTCCGCAGGAGCAGCCCATGATGATCGACGGGAAGCCTGGCAGCCTCAACCGCAACCAGCAGCTTCTCGTCGCGCAGACCGCCTGGCAGGGCAGCGACGAACGCCAGACCCTGTGGATCATGCAGTGCATGCCCTGCGGCCAGATGTACGGCGTCGACGCGTCGGCGTTCTTCCAGCGCAAATGCCCCGCCTGCCAGGGCGGCCCGCCCGGGCTGGTCGTGACGCCCGACACAAGCCCGACGGAGGGTCCATCATGACGATTCGCACCACCTACCGGACCCTGTCGTTCGCCCACGCCTTCCAGCTCAAGGACATGGACGCGCCGAGCCCCGCGGGCCGCTACATCGTCGAGACCGACGAGGAGCGGCTGCAGGACCTGTCGTATCCGGCCTATCGCCGGGTCGCCACGCGCCTGCTGCTGCCGACCGGGGCGCGCGGCTCGATCACCGGCGAGACGATCGAGGTCGATCCCCTGGAGCTCGACGCGGCGCAGGCGCGCGACGCCGCCCGCTCGGCGCCGCCGGCGGTCGATTCATGACCCCGGCCCAGTCGTCACCCGCGTTCGAGGGCGCGTTCGACGCCTTCCTGTTCGCCGCCATCGGCGAGGAGCGCAACGGCATGACGCTCAGCGTGCTGTCGGCGCTGAGCCGGCTCGACATCGATCCCTGGGCCGATGCGGCGCGGCTGGCACGCCTGCCCCGCGACGCCGCCATCGCCGCGCTGGGCCAGAGCATCGCCCGCCTGCCGCCGGGCACCTGGCAGCGCACGGACGCGACGGCCATCGCCACGCGGCTCGTCGCGCTGCTGCCGTCACCCGCCGCCCGGGCGCAGCCCGCGCCGCCGGGACCAGCCGCGCGCGTCGACTGGCGGCGCAGGGCGACATTGGCGATCGCCAGTCTGGCGTTGGGGCTGGCCGCCTACATGCTGGTCAACCTGATCACCGGCGTCGAGCACCGCTCGGCGCATGGCGTCGTCGACGGCGTCCAGAGCCAGAGCGAGCGATCGAGATCGCGCTAGACGATCCACGCGCCCGCCTCGTCCCGCCTTCGGGCGCCGGCTTCGGCCCGGTTCACGCTTCCCGCATGTGCCGCATCGTGGAATTCGGCCACAGGACTCGCCCGAATATTGCCTTGATTCGCCCTTAGCGCCCCCGGCCCGGCCGGGGAGACGGTCGTCGAATCAATTGGACAGCCCGAATTCGATGTGTTTTGTCGGCTCCTTCCATCCATTCCCGAGGTGTTGCGGCGCGTTCGACGGGTCGAAATTCCACGGCATTTGCTCGCTGCGTAACCCGGATCGCCGGGCTGAGAGATGCCGTAGCGCATTTGGAGATTGAAGATCATGCGATTGAACAGAGCTTCCCTGGCCGCCCGCCTTGCGCAAGGCCGTGCCGCCCTCACCCGCTCGAAGCGGGTCGCGCTGCTGGCGCTGGCCGCGGCTTTCCTGGTCCCGACCCAGGCCGGCGCGCGCGACATCGGCGACGCGCAGGCGCCCGTGCTGCTGGCGCAGGCGCAGGTGCGCACCCACCGGCCGCCGAACGAGATCGACTGGGAGCTGGTGCAACGGATCTACGGCATGATCTGCCGCGCCGGCATCCGCGAGCCCAAGATCGTGATGTCGCAGGCCATCCTCGAGACCGGCTGGTTCCGCAACGCGCGCTTGATGGCCATGAACAACGTGTTCGGCTTCCGCCACCGCCAGTACCTGACCTTCGATTCGCTGGAAGCCAGCGTCGCCTTCTACAAGGACTGGCAGGACGCGCGCTGGCAGGACTCCGATCCCAGCTACTTCCACTTCCTCGAGCGCGTCCGCTACGCCGTGCCCGGCTACACGCGCCACGTCCGCAAGATCGGCTGGGACGAGGAGTGCCCCGCCGCCAAGCCGCCGGTCCTGACGCCCGCGAGCGGCAAGACCACGCCGTCGGACGCACCCGGCGGCCCGGGCATCGCGAAGGATCCGGGCCGGCTCTAACGCATCGCTCGGCTTATCGGGCGCACCCTGTCATCCCGAGCGTAGCGAGGGATGACAGTCGCGTTTGAGTTGCCCGTGCCATCTTAGCGCCGGGGCTTCTTGGCCGGCGGGCGCAGCACGCGCGTGCGGCTGCTGGCGCCGACCAGCGGCGGGCGCGGCTTGACGGGCCTCGCCGCCTTCAGCCAGGCCGATACCGACGCGGCGTTCTCGTCGTGCATCGCGCGCACCGAGATGCCGTCGAGCCTCGGGTTCGCCTCGATCGCCTTGATGGTGTTGAGCAGCGCCTGGGCCATCAGGTCGCCCTTGATGGCGTAGCCGTGCGACGACAGGTGGATGTGGTCGGCGCCGGCCAGCTCGTAGGCGTACCAGACCAGCATCGAATAGCGGCCGCCGGCGGCGCGGTACCAGTCGTAGAACAGGCAGTTGTTCTCCGCCGCGATGCGGCGCATCAGCACCGCGAAGTCCCAGCTCGCGGTGATCGGGCGCAGGCGGAAATACATGTCCTGCGCCGAGGTCAGCATGATCAGCGCGTTGGGATGGGCGGCGCGCACCTTCTGGATGGTCGCGACCACCGTGCGCTCGAGATTGGGCGGCACCCTGTTGCGATAGACGATGTCGTTGGTGCCCCAGTCGAGGATCACGAGGTCCGGCGACAGCCAGCGCGACTGTTCGTCGAAATAGGTCTGCTCCAGCAGGGCCGAGAAATTGGCGCCGCCGACCCCGAGATTGTGGTGCAGCACGCCGTGCCCCGTGTTCTCGATGTCGACGCCGTGCACCTCGAAGACCGCGTCCATCCAGCCGGGCGCGCGGATGTCGAAGACCAGCTCCGCGCCCAGCCGCGACACCTTGAAGTCGACGAAGGAGGTCGACGTGCCGCTCTTCGGCAGCGGCAGCTCGAGCTCCCACTGCCGGCCGCCCGACGTCAGCCGCACGCGGTAGCCCGCCGCCGTCACCAGGTAGAACAGCCGCACCTTCTTGGCGCCGGGCTCCGGCATGGTCTCGAACGTCAGCGTGAACGAGGCCGTGCGATCCGTGGTCTGCGCCACGAAACCCGAGACGCCGACGGGGATCTTCGGCGGGTTCTGGATGCTGTTGGCGGTCGCCCAGGTGCCGGTGAAGGACGAGGAGAAGTCGTTCTGCGAATAGGTCTTGGCGATCTTGTAGGGAAACACCATGCCGCGGCCGGCGCTGCCGCGCGCGAGCTGCAGCTTGTTGCGCAGCATCTCCGCCGTGCCGCCCTGCTGCAGCAGCGAGTCGCCGAAATGGGCGATGGTGAAGCGGCCGCTGCCCGCCGCCCGCCATTTCTGCAGCAGCTGGCGGCCCAGCGCCGCGCCGCTGAACTCGACCTGGTGGATCTCCTTGCCGTAGACCTCGCGCAGCGAGGCGACGTTGGGGCCGACGATGTCCTCGAGCGTGCGCCGCGCGAAGGGCGGCGCGCCGCCCGGCACCTGGCTGGCGGGACCCGAATCCGACAAGGTCTGGGTGCAGCCCGCCAGGCTCACCTGCAGGAACGGCAGGCCCAGCAGCACGCGGCAGGCGGACCGCCGGCTCAGCCCCGCGCTGAGCGCGATCGAACGGTCGGCCGGCATCTCGGGCACCACGCTAGGGATAGGGACTGTCGAGGAAGAACGCGGCCTGTCGTGCGGTGAAGCTGCTGGCCACCACGAACGTGTTGTGCGCGAAGAGGACATCTTGGATTCCGTGCTCGCGGATCAGGTTCTTGATGTTGCCCTTATAGGAGCGGTAGTCGATGACGAACACCTCCTCGTAGTGGGCCGCGAGATAAGGCACGAAGGCGTTGCCGTATGAATCCTTGATGACGACGATGCGCCGGCCGTTCTTGACGTCACTGGTCACCTTCATCAGCGGAAAATCGCCGCCGAGGAACACGCCGTAGGCGTTGGCGCCGCGCGCGAACTCGACATAGAGCATGCCGGGCATGCCGGCGCGCGATCCGGACTGGTAGACCGAGACCGAGGTGTGGTTCGGGATCCGGTAGTACTCGACCTTGTCGCCCTTGGCCTTCAGCGCCGGGCTCATCGTGCGGTAGTACAGCGTGCCGAGGAAGCCGCCGATCTCGCCCTTCGACAGCGCCGACAGCGGCAGCGGCTTGAAGCGCGCGGCCTGGGCGAACGCCGTGTAGGCGTAGTAGGCGCCGAGCCCGGTCCAGTGGTGATCGGTGTTGAAGTAGAGGTACTCGCGCTTGTGCTCGGCCAGCCGGTCGTAGGCGTGCACGGCGCGGACCGCCGGGTTGAGCTGGGCGTGGATGCCGTCGATCAGCATCTTCTCCTTCATCACCCCGTGCGTGACCTTCTCGGGCAGGTAGAAATCCGAGCCGATCGGCGCCGCCATGAAATAGACGGTGACGCCGGGGCCGAGCTCGCGCTGGTAGCGGTTCACCGTCTGGATCACCGGCGCTGCCATCGCCGGCGTGCCGCCCATGAGCTGCAGCGCGCGGCCGCGATAGACGATGATCGCCGCAATCACCTGGTAGGGATCGCTCGGCGGGTTCAGCGCCACGTCAGCCGCGGCGGGCGGTGGCGGCGGAGTCGGTGCCGGCGCCGCTGCCGGCTTCGCGCTCGCGGGCGTTGGCGGCTTGGCCGGCGCCGGCGGTGCGGCGGCGACCGGCTTGGCTGGCCGGGGCGTCCCCTTCGTCGAGCGCGACGCCGCCGCCTTGGTCGGCACCTCCGAGCCC
Source organism: Reyranellaceae bacterium (assembly GCA_050183765.1). Classification (GTDB taxonomy): domain Bacteria; phylum Pseudomonadota; class Alphaproteobacteria; order Reyranellales; family Reyranellaceae; genus JAFAZJ01. Next base: position 10,819 of record JBFXAZ010000026.1, read on the forward strand.
AGGCCCCAACGCCGCGCCGTGGCCGCCTTGACCGGCACCTCCGATGCCGGGGCCGGCAATCGTGCCACCGCCGCCCTGTCCGGCAATTCCGACGCCAGCGCCAGGGTCGGTTCGGCCGGCGGCGCGATCACGAACCGTTCGGGCCCGGGCGACTCGCCATCCGGCGGCGCTGCGGCGGGCTTGTCCGGGACCGACGCGGCGGCCACGGGCGTCGCGGCCACCGGCTTGTCGGGCACCGTCGCCACCATGACCGGCGGCTCGACCGGCTTGTCCGCTTCCAGATCGACGACGAGCGGCGGTCCGATCGGCGTGTCGGACTCCAATGTCACCACCACCGGCTCCACAGCGGCCGGCTTGTCCGGCACCACCGGCGCCACGGCCGGGGGCTTGTCGGGCGCCGACGTCGCGACCGCCGGCGGTGCTTGCGGCCGATCGGGTTCGGGCGTCACCACCACCGACGGCGTGAGCGGCTTGTCCGGCTCCGATGTCGCGACCGCCGGCACCATCCGGGGCTTGTCGGGCTCGGACGTCGCCGTGGGCGGCGGCGCGGGCGCCGGCTTGTCGGACCCCGCCGCGACATCGTCGGGCGCGGCGGGCGGCGGCGTATCAGGGACAGGCGCCGCAGCCGCCAGCGGGACGGGCGGAGGCGTGTCAGGGACAGGCGAGGCCGCCGCCGGCGGTACGGAAGGCGGCGCGTCCGGCGTCGGCGCGGGCGCATCGGGTGCCGGCGCCCCGAGGGGGCGGGTCCGGCGCGTGTCCGTGGTGAAGACCTGCACGTCGTCGTCGGCCCAGCCGCGGCGGGCGCGGATCTCGCCCGACAGCTCGGTCAGCGCGTAGCGGAAGGCGAAATTGTCGGCGACGAAGTCGTCGATCGCGCGGAAGTATTCCCGGGTGGTCAGCGCGCGCCAGCTGAACGCCGGCATCTGCGCCAGCTTGCGCTTCTCGCCTTGCGAGATCGCGCTGCGCTCGACGGCGAAGAACAGCACCCCGCCGGTCACGAGAAACAGCACGAAGAGGCCGACGTTGACGCGGCGCAGGGCGCTGAGGACGAAGGACATGCTCAGAAGCGAAAGTAGATGAATGGGTTGTAGGTCTGCCCGACCAGCAGGACGACGCTCGGGCACAGGAAAACCAGGTTCTGCATCACCTCGGCGCCCTTTTGTACACTAGCACCGCAGGTTCGCTGCAACCATCCGTCAAATGCGGTCGCGACCGGCGTGCACAGCACCAGCGCCACCATCAGCCACAGCGCGTTCGAGCGGAACGCGGCGCCCAGCTCGTAGCCGTAGAACGGCGCGTCGGTGGCGCCGAACAGGATCGTCAGGCAGCGCCACAGCTCGCCGAAATCGGTGAAGTAGAACAGCGCCCAGCCCAGCATGATGAAGAAGATCGCGTAGGCGTGGCGCACGACGCGCGGCATGCGCTCGAGCAATGTGGACAGCCCGTTCTTCTCGACCAGCAGGATGACGGCGAAGTACAGGCCCCAGATGACGAAGTTCCAGCTGGCGCCGTGCCACAGCCCGGTGAGCGCCCAGACCGCGAGGATGTTGAACGTGGCGTGCCGGCGGTTGCCGCCCAGCGGGATGTAGACGTAGTCGCGGAAGAAGCTGCCCATCGAGATGTGCCAGCGGCGCCAGAACTCGGTCAGCGACGTCGAGACGTAGGGATGGCGGAAGTTCTCGTGAAAATGGAAGCCGAACATCCGCCCGAGGCCGATCGCCATGTCGGAGTAGCCGGAGAAGTCGAAGTAGATCTGCAGGCTGAACATCAGCAGGCCGAACCACTCGCCGCCGACCGTCGCGTCCTCCACTCCCTTGCCGAGGAACTGCCGGCACAGCTCGCCGGCGTTGTTGGCGATGAACACCTTCTTGAACAGCCCGCGGCAGAACCGGGTCACGCCCGAGCTGAAGTCCTCGATGCGGAACTGCCTGTTCTCGATCTCGTGCGCGACATGCGCGTAGCGCACGATCGGCCCGGCGACCAGGCGCGGAAAGCAGATCAGGAACAGCATGAAGTTCACGAGCCGGCGCTGGGCCCGCACCTCGCCGCGGTACACGTCGATCACGTAGGACAGCGCCTCGAACGTGTAGAACGATATGCCCAGCGGCAGCAGGATGCCGGGCGGCGTGAAGCCCAGCCCGGTGACCTCGTTGACGGCGTCGACGATGAAGTCGGCGTACTTGAACGTGCCCAGCAGGCAGAGATTGACGGTGATCGAGCTCAGGACGCCCAGCCTGGCGAGGGCGGGACGATGGCGGAAACGCTCGATGAAGCGGCCGTTCAGGTAGTCCCAGATGGAGGAGGACACCAGCAGGACGACCCAGATCGGCTCGCCCCAGGCGTAGAAGATGACCGAGAAAAGAATCAGGACGACGTTGCGGGCGGTCTTCTGCGGAAAGGCGTAGTAGACGATCAGGCAGGCCGGCAGGAAGAAGAACAGGAAGGTCAGACTCGAAAAGACCATCCTTGCCGCCCCATTCTTGGGACTGCCTGGTACAGTCCGCTCCTCTCGTTTCAATGTACTGAGCGCCAGCACGCCAGATCAATAGGGGTGCCGGCTTCCGTCGAAAGCGTCCTGAGGGTCGGTGCGTTCGCATCGGCGCAACCATCTACACCGTCGGCGCCCACTGCTCGCGGCCGATCCGTGCCGAAAAATCGCAACCACGAAGGAAAATCCGCTGAGCCGGCAGCGCGGTGCGCTCAGCCGCCGTGGCCGTCGCGGTGCTGGCCGGCCTGCTGTACTGCGGCGCCGGCGTGGGCGTCGCCGTCGTGCGCGGGCTGATCCCCGGCGCCTTCGCAGCCGAAGGCGCTGCCGAGACGCCGCTGGCGCGGGCCGACATTCCCTGGCTCGCCGGCGCGATCGTCGCAGGCCCGCCACGTGCACGACGCGCACCACCAGCACACGCACGAGCCATCGGACCCGCCGGGCGAGCCGCACACCCACCCAGCACTAGGCGGGACAAGCGTCCGTCTCACCGCGAGCGGGGGGACGTTACGACGGCCGCGTCCAGATCCAGCCGAGCACGGCAACGGCGATGGCGGCCGGCAGGAAGCGCCACGGGTCGCCGAGCGTCAGCCAGCCTCCGGCGGCGCTGATCGCCAGCAGCAGCGCGGCAGCGCGCTTGGCAGCAAGCGGGATGGCGCGGCGATCGCGCCAGGCGCGGATGGCCGGGCCGCTGCGCGGGTGCGCCAGCAGCCTCGCCTCCCATTCCGGGTGCGAGCGGGCGAAGAGGAAGGCGGCGAGCAGCAGGAAGGGCGTCGTCGGCAGCAGCGGCAGGAAGATGCCGACGACACCGAGCAGCACCGAGAGCGCGCCGAGCGTGCGGTAGACGGCCTTCTTCATCGATATCGTTGCTGAGCCGGGGCTACGCCGCCTTCTCGTCCTGGCCCAGCCTTGCGGCCAGTGACGCCGCCATGAACTCGTCGAGGTCACCATCGAGCACCTTCTGCGGATCGGTGCGTTCGACGTTGGTGCGCAGATCCTTCACCAGCTGATACGGCTGCAGCACGTAACTGCGGATCTGGTGGCCCCAGCCGATATCGGTCTTGGCCGCTTCCTGCGCCAGCTTCTCGGCCTCGCGCTTCTGCAGCTCGACCTCGTAGAGCCTGGCCTTCAGCATCTGCATCGCCTTGGCGCGGTTCTGGTGCTGGCTGCGCTCCTGCTGGCAGGCCACAGCGATGCCGGTGGGAAGATGCGTCAGGCGCACCGCGGAGTCGGTCTTGTTGACGTGCTGGCCGCCGGCGCCCGAGGCCCGGTAGGTATCGACGCGCAGATCCTTGTCGAGGATCTCGATCTCGATCGTGTCGTCGACTTCCGGGTAGACCCAGACCGAGGCGAAGCTGGTGTGGCGGCGCGCCTGGCCGTCGAAGGGCGATATGCGCACCAGCCGGTGCACGCCGCTCTCGGTCTTCAGCCAGCCATAGGCGTTGGGCCCGTCGATCTTCATCGCGCAGGACTTGATGCCGGCCTCTTCGCCCGGGCTCTCCTCGAGATAGGTGACCTTGTAGCCGTGCTGCTGCGCCCAGCGCATGTACATGCGCGCCAGCATCTCGCCCCAGTCCTGCGCCTCGGTGCCGCCGGCGCCGGCATTGACCTCGAGATAGCAGTTGTTCGCGTCGGCCTCGCCCGAGAGCAGCGATTCCAGCCGCATCTTGCCGGCCTCGACGCCTAGCGCCTTGAGGTTGGCCTCGGCCTCGTCGATCAGCGCCTGGTCGCCCTCTTCCTGGGCGAGCTCGATCATCTCGACGTTGGACGCGGTCTCGCCCTCGATGCGCCGCACGCTGGCGACGGCCTTGTCGAGCCGGTCGCGCTCGCGCATCAGGCTCTGCGCGCGCTTGGCATCGTTCCAGAAATCGGGGGCTTCGGCGGCGGCGTTCAGCTCCGCCAGGCGGTCGACGGCGACGTCGAAGTCAAAGATGCCTCCTCAGCAGCCCGACCGACTGCTGAATCTCGGCGACAACCGCCTCGATCTCCGCGCGCATGACGCTGGTCCCTCTTCACGCCGATTTGTCGTCCTTCGCTGCGCTCAGGACGACGGGGGGTCTAGTAGGTCTCGCCGGTACCCGTCAAGGATGGGCGGCCCGGCGGCGGCGGGCGCGGGGCGATGTCGCCCTGGGTGGTGGCCGGCTCGACCGGGCGCAAGGCGCCGTCGGCGCCCATCGCGGGTGGCGCCACGCCGCCCGGCGGCGCGAGCGAAACCACGTCGCTGTCGGCGTCGGGCGTCGGCAGCGGCGAGCCCGGCAGGCGGAACGGGTTGACGCCGTCGAGCACCTGGTAGTCGCCCTCGACCGGCTCGGTGCCGGGCTTGAAGCCCTCCCAGATCGAGCCCGGCTCGGCGCCGTAGACGCGCTGGCCGCTGTAAGGGTTCACGCGCACCATGCGCAGGCCTGGCGGCACGCGGAAGGGCGTCGGCGTCTTGTCCTTCAGCAGCACCTTGGCGAGCTGCTCGAAAATCGGCAGCGCCGTGCCGCCGCCGGTCTCGCCGTGGCCCAGGGTGCGCGGCTCGTCGAAGCCGACATAGACGCCGATGACGATGTCCGGCGTCATGCCGATGAACCACACGTCCTTGGCGTCGTTGGTGGTGCCGGTCTTGCCGGCGATCGGCCGGCCCATCGCCGCCAGCCGCGCGGCGGTGCCGCGCGTGGTGACACCGGTCATCATGTTCACGACCTGATAGGTCAGCGCCGGATCCATGAACGGCTTGCGCCGGTCGACGATCGAGGGGATCGCGTCTTCCCTGGGCAGGCCGTCGACGGCGCAGCCGTCGCAGGTCCGCGGATCGTGCCGGAAGACGGTGCGGCCGTTGCGGTCCTGCACGCGGTCGATCAGGCTGGGCGTGATGCGCTTGGCACCATTGCCCAGCATGGCGTAGCCCATGGTCATGCGCAGCAGCGTGGTCTCGCCGGCGCCCAGCGACAGCGGCAGGTAGCGCCGCATGTTGTCGTCGACGCCGAAGTCGTGCGCGATCTTGGCCACCTTGTCCATGCCGACGAACTTGGCCATGCGCACGGTCATCAGGTTGCGCGATTGCTCCAGGCCGCGGCGCACCGTGGTGGGGCCGAGGAAATCGCCGCCGTAGTTCTGCGGCCGCCACACCGGCTGGTTGGGCCCGGGCTGGATCTCGATCGGCGCGTCGAGCACCAGGGTCGAGGGCGTCAGCCCGGCCTGCATGGCGGCGAGGTAGACGAAGGGCTTGAACGAGGAGCCGGGCTGGCGCTGCGCCTGGGTGGCGCGGTTGTACTGGCTGCGCAGATAGCTCCAGCCGCCCGACATGGCGAGGATGCGGCCGGTCTTGACGTCCATCACCAGGAGCGCGCCGTCGACATTGGGGATCTGGCGAAGGCCGTAGACCTGCGGCTTGCCCGGCTTGGGCGCATCGTGCGGCTCGACCGCGATGATGTCGCCGGGATGCACGACGTCGGTCCAGCGCTGCGACAGCCAGCCGACGCCCTGGTTGGGCAGGGTCTTGCCGCGCGGGCTGCCCTTGTCGCGCTGCAGGACGCCCTCGCCGTCGAGCGTGCCGACCTGCACGACGTTCTTCTCGATGCCCAGCACGACGGCCGGCCGCCAGTTCGGCGGACCGGTGAACGGGCGATCCTTGAGGTGCTTCTTCAGGCGCTGCTGCCAGTCGTCGACGCTGTCCAGCTTCGCGGTGGCGCCGCGCCAGCCGTGCTTTCGGTCATAGGCGATCAGGCCGTCGCGCAGGGCCTGGTCGGCGAGCTTCTGGACCTCGAAGTCGAGCGTCGTGCGCACGGTGAGGCCGCCTTCGTAGAGCCCCTTGTCGCCGTACGCGGCGAGCAGGTTGCGCCGCACCTCCTCGGTGAAGAACTCCGAGGAGACGAATTCCGGCTCGGCGCGGCGGCGCAGGCTGAGCTTCTCCTGCAACGCCGTGTCGCGTTCGGCCGCGGTGATGTAGCCGTCCTCGAACATGCGGTGCAGCACATAGTCGCGCCTGGCCTTCGCCTCGGCCGGATTGCGCCGGATGCTGTAGCGGTTGGGCGCCTTGGGCAGCGCGGCGAGATAGGCGGTCTCGCCCAGGCTGAGCTCGTCGAGCGACTTGTCGAAATAGTTCAGCGCCGCGGCGGCGACGCCGTAATTGCCGCCGCCGAGATAGATCTCGTTGAGATAGAGCTCGAGGATGCGCTGCTTGCTGAAGGCGTTCTCGATGCGGAAAGCGAGGATGGCCTCGCGGATCTTGCGCGACAGCGAGGCCTCGGAGCCGACCAGGAAGTTCTTGGCCACCTGCTGGGTGATGCTCGAGGCGCCCTCGGGCCGCCTGCCCTGCCCCAGGTGCTGCAGGTTGGCGATGACCGCGCGGCCGACGCCGATGGGATCGACGCCCCAGTGGCGGAAGAAGCGCTGGTCCTCGGCGGCGACGAAGGCCAGGATCACGCGCTTGGGCATCTGGGCCGCCGGCACGAAGACCCGCTTCTCGCGCGCGTACTCGGCCAGCAGCTTGCCGTCGGCGGTATAGAGGCGCGTGGTCGTCGGCGGCTGATAGTTGATCAGCTGCTTGTGGTCGGGCAGGCCCGGCGCGAAATGCCAGTAGATCGCAAACGCGCCGCCCACGACGCAGACGATGGCTGCGAAGCAGGCGTACATCATCCAGCGGATCAGCCACACGATCGAACGGCCTCTGAAGCTCCAGGGCGCGGGCGGCGCGCCCGCCCGACGGACTCATTCGCGACTCACCTACGCGCTTGACGACGCCCAGGCAATCGCACGGTTGCGCACGCACTGTGATTAAGGCGCGGGGACTAAGCCTTTTTGACGGCGGGTCGGGGGCCCGGACGCGTCGGCTGGGTGCTGAAATAGCGATCAGCCGCGGCGGCGATGGCGCGCGCGAGCCGGCGCTGATGCGTCCTGTTGAGCAGCAGGCGCTCGTCGGCGCGGTTCGACAGGTAGCCCATCTCGAGCAGGATCGCCGGCACGTCGGGCGCGGTCAGCACGGCGAAGCCGGCGTAGCGATGGCCGCGCGGCAGGGTGGCGACGCCGTGGCGGTGCAGCGAGTCGACCATGATGCCGGCGAAGCTGCGCGACTGGTTGATGGTGCCGCGCTGGGTCAACTCGATCAGCACGCTGGCGACGTCGCCGGACTGCCGGCGCAGATCGACCCCGGCGACCACGTCGGCCTTGTTCTCCTTGGCCGCCAGCGCCGCCGCCTCGCGGTCGCTGGCGCCTTCGGAAAGCGTGTAGACCGTGGCACCGCGCACCGAGCGGTCGGGATGCGCATCGGCGTGCAGCGAGATGAACAGGTCGGCCTTGGCCGCGCGGGCGCGCGCCACCCGGTCACGCAGCGGAACGAAAATGTCGCCGCGCCGCGTGAGTGCGACGCGATAGCGGCGCGTGGCCGCGAGCTCGCGCTCCAGCTGGCGCGCGACGGCATAAACGACCGTCTTCTCGTGCGTGCCCGAGGCACCCGTCGTGCCCGGATCGGCACCGCCGTGGCCCGGATCGAGCGCGATGACCTTGAGGCGGGGCGCCGACTTATGGGCGGGCTTGGGTCTGGCCGATGGCGCGGCACGCTTGCTGCGGGCAAACGCCGGCATGGCCAGGGCGATCGACCCGCCCATCAATATGCCGAGCGCCAGGCGACGCTTCAGTCTCGACTCTCCCATGACGGATTCTTAGGAAAAATTTCTATTATAATCAATAGTCTATTTATATATCTTCATCTTCTAGTGGATCAAACTGAGCGGACCTCCCAGAGATTGTATTGTGGAAATGCCACGGGCGAGCGTATGGTGAATCCGCGAACAGTCGTCGTCAGTCGGGCGGTCCCCAGGGGCCGGTCGGCGGCATCGGCGGTCCGGCGCTGGAACACCTAGTCGCTTTCACGCGATGGGTGGTGGTCGATGCGATCACGCGGCGCCCTAGTCAGGACCATCGGCGTCATGGTGATGGCGGCTTCAACGAAACCCCGGGGCCGGCGCAGCTTTTGTCGTCTCGGGGCATCGTGAGACTCCTTGTCCTGGCGTCTGACGCCGTTCGACAGGTCGACGACACGATGCCTGCCGGCTCCGCTCTAGGCGACGGACGTCCGCCTGACCGTTCGCACAGGTGGTCCACGCTCCGTCGCGGAGCAGGGCGATGGTCAAGCGTATGCTTGTCGACGCCACGCACCCGGAGGAAACCCGGGTCGTCGTGGTCGACGGAACCAAGCTGGATGAGTTCGATTTCGAAGCAGCGTCACGCAAGCCCCTGAAGGGCAACATATATCTCGCCAAGGTCGTGCGCATCGAGCCGTCGTTGCAGGCGGCCTTCGTGGAATACGGCGGCAACCGCCACGGCTTCCTGGCCTTCAACGAAATCCACCCCGACTACTACCAGATCCCGATCGCCGATCGCGAACGGCTGCTGGCCGAGCAGGCCCAACGCGGGCAGCGCCACGACGACGACGAGGACGATCGCCGCTCGCGCCGACGCAACCGTGTCGATCGCAGCGACATCGAGGACGCCGACGAGCAGCGCGCCCTGCTCTCCGGTGCCCAGCCGAGCGAAACGGCGGAGCCCGTCGAAGCGACCGAAGCGGCCGAGACGAACCTGGCCGAAACCGACGGCGCCGATGTCGGCATCATCGGCGCCCCGGAGGCGACCGCGCCACTGCCCGAACCGGAAGCCGAGCCCGCCCCCGTCCCGGCAGCGATAGAGGCCGCGCCGCAGTCCGCCCCGTCCGACGAGGTCGCCGCGGAGCCGACGCCCGAGCCGGCCACCGGCGCGATTCCCGCCTCGGTGGCGACCGACGCCATCACCGGTCCGGCTTTCGAGGACGACAAGCCGGCAGAGGCCGAGGAACCCGCGCCCGAGACCATCGACGCCGGCGAAGGCAGCGAGCCGATCGAGGCAGCGACCAACGGCGACGCGGCGGTCGACCCGGCGGATGCGCCGCAGCCGGAGATCCCGGTCGAGGTCCTGGGCGGCGACGATTACGAGCCGCGTCCGCGCCGCTCGCCGCCGCCGCGCCAGTACAAGATCCAGGAAGTCATCAAGCGCCGGCAGATCCTGCTGGTCCAGGTCGTCAAGGAAGAGCGCGGCAACAAGGGCGCGGCCCTGACGACCTACCTGTCGCTCGCCGGCCGCTACGCCGTGCTGATGCCCAACGCCGGCCGCGGCGGCGGGATTTCCCGCAAGATCACCAACGCCGCCGACCGCAAGCGCATGAAGGAGATGCTGGCCGAGCTCGACGTGCCGCAGGGCATGGGCGTGATCCTGCGCACCGCCGGCCTGGAGCGCTCCAAGCCCGAGGTGCGGCGCGACTACGACTACCTGATGCGCCTGTGGGACAGCATCCGCGAGCTGACGTTGAAGTCGACGGCGCCGGCGCTGATCTACGAGGAAGGCGACATCATCAAGCGCTCGATCCGCGACCTCTACAACTCCGACATCGAGGAGATCTGGGTCGAGGGCGACGAGGGCTTCAACCTGGCGCAGGATTTCATGCGCCAGCTGATCCCCTCGCAGGCCGGGCGCATCAAGCTCTACGACGAATCCATCCCGCTGTTCCATCGCTACCAGGTCGAGGCGGCGCTCGACGCCATGCATTCGCCCTCGGTGCAGCTGAGGACCGGCGCCTACATCGTCATCAACCCGACCGAGGCGCTGGTCGCCATCGACGTCAACTCGGGCCGCGCCACCAAGGAGCGCAACATCGAGGAGACGGCGCTGCGCACCAACCTGGAGGCGGCGGAGGAGATCGCCCGCCAGGTGCGGTTGCGCGACCTCGCCGGCCTGGTGGTGATCGACTTCATCGACATGGAGGAGTCCAAGCACCAGCAGCAGGTCGAGCGCCGGCTGAAGGAGGCGATGCGCTCGGACCGGGCGCGCATCCAGATCGGCCGCATCTCGCCCTTCGGCCTGCTCGAGCTGTCGCGCCAGCGCCTACGGCCCAGCCTGCTGGAGAACTCCACCGAGGTCTGCCCGCATTGCGAGGGCACCGGCCGCATCCGCTCGGTCGAATCGACGGCGCTGCACGTGCTGCGCGGCATCGAGGAGGAAGGCATCCGCCGCCGCGCCAGCGAGATCGTCGTCAGCGTGCCGACGCCGGTGGCGCTCTACATCCTCAATCACAAGCGCGCCAACATCGCCGAGACCGAGGAGCGGTACGGCCTGCATGTGCTGATCGTCGGCGACGACGAGCTGATCCCGCCGAACTACGACATCGAGCGCACCCGCGCGCGCGCCGCCGGCGAGCTGCCGCAGGCGCAGGGCCGCGTCACCGCCTCGGCGGCCTACGACGAGTACGAGGACGTGCCCGAGGGCGAGGACGCCGATGTCGCCATCGCGGCCGATGGCGGCGAAGGCGACGAGGACGACGGCGGCCGCCGTCGTCCTCGTCGCCGCCGCCGCCGGCGCAGCGGTCGGCGCGAGGAGCAGAACGGCGAGCCGATGGCCGCTTCGCCCGACGACGCCGAGCCCGAGGGCGCACATGCCGCGCCGCCGGCCAATGGCGAGGACCGCGGCGAGCCGGTCGAAGCCGGCACCGAGGAGGTCGATGGCGTGCGGGCCGATGATGGCGGTCCTGACGACGGCAGCGACGATCATCGCCGCCGTCGCCGCGGCCGTCGCGGTGGACGCGGCCGACGTCGCGAGCGCGAGGACGGCGAGCAGGTCGACGAAGCGCATGCCGGCGCGCCGCCGGCCGAAACCGAGGACGAGCCGGCCACGCCCTTCGTGCCGGTCCCCGTGGAAGCGCAGCCCGAGGCACCGCAGCCGATCATCGTCACCGCGCCGCCGGTGAGCGAGACGCCGCCGGTCAACGGCGAGATCGCCGCCGCGACGCCGACGCCCTCGATCGTCCCCGAGCCGCCGGCCACGCCCGAGCCCGAGCCGCCGCCGGCTCCGATGATCCCGGCGACCTCGGTCGAGGCGCCGCCGGACAAGCCCAAGCGCGGCTGGTGGTCCCGGATGACCGGCGGCTGATCGCGCCGCGGGTCTGGGCTACGCGTTGGGCGATTCGAAATTCAGCTCGACGCCGACGCCGTCCGGATCGAACAGGAAGAGCTGCGCCGCGCCGGTGCGCGGGATGATGTTCTCGCGGAACTCCACGCCCTTGTCGCGCAGGTGCCGGCGCATCGCGTCGAAGCCGGTGGCGGCGAAGGCGATGTGGTCGAGCCGGCCGGTGTCTTCCATCTTCACGCCCGCCGGCCTGACCTTGACCCCCGGCCTGGCCTGGCGCGGCCCGAGCAGATGCACCGTCGGCACGCCGCCCGAGTAGAGCCAGTAGCCGGGGAAGCCCAGCGGCGGCCGGTCGCCGTCTTCCAGCCCCAGCACGTCGATATAGAATTGCTTCGTCGCCTCGAGATCGACCGGCTCGATGGTGTAGTGCTGCAGCAGTCCAAGGCCCATGGCGCGCCTCCCTAGGCGAAGGTCAGATCGGGCTCACCGCCCATCAGGTAGAAGCCGACATTCTCCAGATGCGCCAGGCGCCCCTGCACCTGCTGCGTCACCGTGTTGAGGTCGCGGAAGCGCCGCTCGTAGGGGTTGTCGGCGAAGATCGCGGTGGCGCCGGCGGCGTGATAGACGAAGTGCGAGACCTCGCGCGCCTGCTGGATGGCGTAGGTCGTCGCCATGCGCAGCTGCATGCGCTGCGGCACGGTGAAGGTGCCGCTGCGCTGCACGTCGGCCCAGATCTCGCGCACGCTCTGCAGCAGCAGCGCGCGGGCCGACTGCAGCTTCGCCTCCGACTGGCCGGTCCCGAGCTGCACCACGTTGTTGTCGCGGATCGGGCTCTTGACGCCGCGCGGATACTTGTCGCGCGCGAAGGTCATGAAGGTGTCGAGCATGGTGCGCGCCGTGCCCAGCGCGACGCCGGAGAAGCCGATGGCGTAGAGGAACATCGCCGACATGCGATACAGCGGCCCGCTCTCGCGCCGTTCGCGCGTGTAGTCGCGCGTGATCGAATGGTCGGTGCGCACGTAGTGGTCCTCGAGCGCGAACTGGTCGCTCGCCGTGCCGCGCAGGCCGATCACGTTCCAGATGTCGGTCCAGCGCACCTCGCCGGCCGGCACGAGAAAGACGCGCATGAGCTGCTGCCCGTTGGAGTCGCGGATGGGCGAGCCGTCGGCGGCGAACAGCGGGCAGTCGGCACCCAACCAGGTCGCGTGCCGGCCGCCCGAGGCGAAGGACCACGCGCCGGTGACGCGATAGCCGTCGGGCCCGTCGGCCACCGCCTTGACCTTCGGTCCCGGTCCCCAGGCCAGCACCGAATCGGCCGGCTCGAAGATCTCGCGCGCGACCTCTGGCGCAAGATAGGCCCCCGACATCGCGCAGCCATTGCCCTGGCACAGGCACCAGGCGGTACTGGAATCGGCCATCGCGACGCGCTCGATCACGCGAAAGAAGGTCTCGGGATCGACCTCCTCGCCGTCGATCGAGCGCGGCAGCAGCATGCGGAACAGCCGCGCCTGATGCATCGCCTGCAGCACCTCGGGCACGATGCGCCGCTCGGCCTCGATGCGCGTCGCCGCCGCCTCGATCTTCGGCGCCAGCGCCTCGGCCTGCTCGATGAGCTCGGTGCGCAATCGCCCGACGCCGGCGTGCATGTCCATGGCGACCTCCCCTCTTAGGCGGCGACCTTGCTTGCGGTCAGCGACGGCCACATCGCGTCGGGCCCCGCCTCGCACATCGCGCGGCCCAGCCTGGCGCCCCAGTACGACTCGCTGCCGTAGTCGCGGCGCCAGACCCACAGGCGGCGCGTGTAGTGGTGCAGGATGTGCTCGTAGGTGAAGCCCATCGCGCCCATCGACTGATGCGCGATGGCGCAGATCTTGTGCGCGGCGTCGCTCGCCTGGGTCTTGGCCGCCCAAATCGCGAATGAACCGTCGCCCTCCTCCGCGTCGCGCGCCGCGGTGCGCGCCGCCGCCGCGACCGCCGCGACATAGGTCGACAGCTCGGCCAGCATGTGCTGGATCGCCTGGAATGTGCTGATCGAACGGCCGAACTGCACGCGCTCCTTCGAGTACTGCGTGGTGATCGCCAGGACGCGATCGGCCGCGCCGCTCATCTGGTTGGTGCGCGCCAGCGCCGCCAGCTCCAGCGCCCGATCCGGCGTCACCTTCGTGGCCGCCGACGCGCTCGCCGCCGCATTGTCGAAAGTCACATCGTCGTAGGGCTCGCCGGTCTGGCCCTGCTTCGCCTCGATCTTCACCGCCGCCTTCGGCACGATCGCGACCTCGCCGGCGGCGACCACCACGATGTTCTCGCACACCGAGGCGAACGCCACGCGCCGGGCCTTGCCCGAGACCTTGCCGCCGGCGATGCGCAGCGGCGCGCCCGATTCGGAGATCGCCAGCGCCAGCGGTCCGGACGGCGGCGTCAGGCCCGCTTCGCCGGCGATCATGGCGCCGAGACCGGTTTCGGCCAGCGGCAGCGGCACGGCGTTGCGGCCGGCCTCGCGCAGGACGGCCATCAGATCGCCGATGTTGCCGCCGGCGCCGCCGACGCTCTCCGGCACCGCCGCCCACGGCAGGCCGGTCTCCTCGACCTGCTTCCACAGATCGGCCGGCCAGGTGCCCTTCTCGAAGGCATTGATGATCTCGCGCGTGGCCTGCTCGCTGAAGAGCCGCGAAGCGGTCTCCACGAACATGTCGCGGGTTTCGTTCTCGCTCATCTCTTGGATCCCTTCACCCCGACCTCACCCTGAGGAGCGCCCGCAGGGCGCGTCTCGAAGGGTGGGCTACACCTCGTTGTTCCCCATGCTTCGAGACGGCCGCTGCGCGTCCTCCTCAGCATGAGGCCGGATTCAGCGCAGGCCCAGGCCGCGCGCGATGATGCCCCGCAGGACCTGCGTCGTGCCGCCCTGGATCGAATAGGCCGGCGCCGCCAGGGTCGCCATCTGGCAGACGTCGAGGAACTCCTCGATGTCGTTCTCGTCGGCGGCTTCCGACTCTCCGAGCACGCGCGCGATCTCCGGCAGGTCCTGCTGGAAATGCGTGCCGAGATCCTTGGTCACCGACGACTCGACCGCCGGCGACTTGCCGGCCTGCAGCATGCCGGCGACCGACAGCGACATCTGCCGCAGGCTCCACACACGAGCCGCCAGCTTGCCGATCACGACCTGTGCCTGGTGCCCGGGCTGGCGGCCGACGATGCGGATCAGCTCCTTCAGCACGTGGATGTTGGTCAGGATGCGTTCCGGGCCGCTGCGCTCGTAGGCGAGCTCGCCGGTGACCTGCAGCCAGCCGTCGCCCTCCTCGCCCAGCATCATCGAATCGGGCACGAAGCAGTCGCGGAACACGACCTCGTTCCAGTCGTGCTTGCCGTTGAGGTTGATGATCGGCCGGATGGTGATGCCCGGCGACTTCAGGTCGATCACCAGCTGGCTCAAGCCCCGATGGCGGTCCTCGCGCTGGCCGCTGGTGCGCAGCAGGGTGATCGCGTAATGCGAGCGATGCGCGCCGCTGGTCCAGATCTTGGTGCCGTTGACGCGCCAGCCGCCGTCGACCTTGTCGGCGCGCGTGCGCACCGAGGCGAGGTCGGAACCCGAGTCCGGCTCGCTCATGCCGATGGCGAAGAAGCACTCGCCCTTGACGATGCGCGGCAGGATCGTCTCCTTCATCTCCTCGCTGCCGTAGCGCAGGATGTTGGGACCGCTCTGGCGATCGGCGACCCAGTGCGAGCCGGCCGGCGCGCCGTTGGCCAGCAGCTCCTCGGTGATCACGTAGCGGTGCAGGAAGCTCTTCTCGGCGCCGCCATACTTCTTCGGCCAGGTGATGCCGATCCAGCCCTTGGCGCCCAGCGCCTTGCTGAATTCCGGCGAGCGGCTGTTCCAGCTCTTGAAGCGTTCGCCCGCGGTCAGCGTCGGCAGGATTCCCTTGAGAAAGGCCCGCACCTCCGTCCGCAGTTCCTCCGCGTCCGGCGGCAGGCGGAACGGCGGGAAGTCGAGGGTGGGCATCGTCATCTCAGGCGTCCTCCCGGTGGCAACCGGTCACTATCGCGTTGGATTGGCTGCATTGTTCCGCTAATCCTAGACGCCGACCGCTCAAAGTAAACGCGGATTCACCTCGGGAGGGATGCGGTGGCGGACAAGCTGCTCTACGAGAAGAAGGACAACATCGTCACGCTGACGCTGAACGATCCCGACGTTCGCAATGCGATCTCGGACGAGGCGATGATCGGCGCCATCGTCGACGCGCTGCAGCGCATCAACGCCGATTACGACGTGCGCTGCGTCATCCTGACCGGCGCCGGCACCGCCTTCAGCTCGGGCGGCAACGTCAAGAACATGCAGCGCCATCAGGGCATGTTCGCGGCTGGCGTCTATAACGTGCGCGTCGGCTACCTGAAGGGCATCCAGCGCATCCCGACGGCGATGTACGAGCTGGAGGTACCCATCATCGCCGCGGTCAACGGCCACGCCATCGGCGCCGGCTGCGACCTCGCGTGCATGTGCGACATCCGCATCGCGGCCCGCAGCGCGCGCTTCGCCGAGAGCTTCGTGAAGATGGGCCTGATCCCCGGCGACGGCGGCGCCTGGTTCCTGCCGCGCGCCGTCGGCATGTCCAACGCCATGCTGATGGCCTTCACCGGCGAGCAGTTCACCGGCGAGCAGGCCTACGAGATGGGACTGGTGTCCAAGGTCGTCGACGACGACAAGCTGATGGACGAGGCGATGGCGCTGGCGAAGCGCATCGCGGTCAATCCCGCCTACGGCTTGCGCATGGCCAAGCGCCTGCTGCGCGAGGGCGCGCGCAGCGAGCTGCACACGCTGCTCGACATGTCGGCCTCCATGCAGGCCATCGCGCACCAGAGCGAGGATCACAAGGAAGCGGTCGACGCCTTCGTCGAGAAGCGCAAGCCCGTGTTCAAGAACAAGTAGGCGGACCATGGCGCGCGGCCGCATCCCGCCCTTCGTGCCGGGTCTCGAGGACGACGACCGCGAGGCGATCATCGCCGCCAACCGCGCCTTCTACGCCGCCTTCAGCCGCCGCGACTTCGAGGCGCTCGCGGAGATGTGGGCGACGTCGGTGCCGGTGGCCTGCGTGCACCCCGGCCAGCCGGCGCTGCTCGGCCGCGAGAACGTGCTGCGCTCGTGGCAGGCGATCCTGCGCAATCCCAACGCGCCGCAGGCCGCTGCCTCCGACGAGTTCGTGATCCTGCGCGACGGCCTGGCGCTGGTGATCTGCCGCGAGATCCTGCCCGCGGGCCAGCTGATCGCCACCAACGGCTTCATGCGCGAGGGCGAAACGTGGAAGCTGGTGCATCACCATGCCGCGCCCGCGCCGCCGGCACCGACAGCGCAGCCGGCCGAGCGACGCGACCGCCGCAAGCTGCACTGAGGCGGCGCGACACGGGGGACGGCTCAGCGCGCCTTCTCGGCCAGCGGGCCGTCGCGGCGGATGACGTCCTTGAGCTTCGCGAAGGGGATCGCCACCAGCCGCGCACCGGTGCCGGTAGCCCCCTCCTCGTAGAAGCGGAAGACGATCTCCACACCGGTTCGCCCGAACAGCCAGCGGTCCGGCTGCGACAACATCTCCACGAGCCTGGCTTCGCCCGGCACACTGCCGGAATCGCGTCGCATGTCCTCGAGACAGAGCGCCGGCACGACCTGCCGCCAGCCATCGGTGAAGACGTCATCGATGCCCAGCGCCTTGCCGGCCGCGACATCGACAAGCATGCCCAGGCTGATGCTGCGCGGCGGCACCGCGTCGGTCTGGCCGTAATCGCTCGACAGCACGGCGGCCACTCCCGGCGCCGGGAAGCGCAGGTCATGCCGGATCTCGACCCGCCATGGACCGGGATAGGAGTCGCCGGGAGTCGGGAACGGTCCGACGTCGATGCGCTCGCGCATCGCGCGCTCGATCTGCTGGTTCAGCGCGTTGTTGTCGACGCCTGGACGGTCGAATCGCGGATAGCTGGCGAACAGCCGGTAGATGCTGCGTCCCGCGAGCCCCGCCTTGAGCATCAGCTGCTCGGAGATGAAGGGATAGGCCTCGCCGGCCGGCATCGCCATGAGACGCCCGTTGCGCGCCGACATGCGATCCACCAGGCAGGCCGCGACCTGGGTCTCGACGTGGGTCGTCGTGAAGCGCTGGATCGAATCGACGCACAGCGACTGGTTGCCGCGCGCCCAGCGCTCCTGATCGGCGATCAGATGCACGCGCGCCGGCCCGGACAGCGAACTCAGCAGGCTTTCATAGGCGACGCCCACCGATGCGCGCGCGGTCATCAGGTCGGCGCTGTGGCAGATCACGCGATCGATGTCGGAACCGGGGTGCTGGCAATCGAGCGCCTGTGCCCGTGCCGCCGTCGACAGCGGCAGCAGGAGCAAGGCGACGGCGATCCATCGTGTCATCGCTTCCACGCGACGAGTCGCTTCACAGCCTCCTCCATCTCGGCGGTTGAGCCGGCGAAGGAGATGCGCAACGTACCACGACCGCGTTGCGGATCGAAGTCCACGCCCGGCGTCGTCGCCACACCCGCCTCGCGCAGCATGCGGCGGCAGAACTCGACGCTGTCGTTGGTCAGGTGCGAGATATCGGCATAGGTGTAGAACGCGCCGGTGGCCACGGTGAGGCGATCGAGGCCGGCCCGGGGAAGACCCGCCATCAGCAGGTCGCGGTTGGCGCGATAGCGCCGCACATGGCCTTCCAGCTCGTCGGTGCACTCGAAGGCGCCCAGCGCGGCGAACTGCGAGATGGTCGGCGTGGAGATCATCAGGTTCTGCGCCAGCCGCTCGATCGGCCGTACCAGCGCGGGCGGCACCACCAGCCAGCCGACGCGCCAGCCGGTCATCGAGAAGTACTTGGAGAAGCTGTTGACGACGATGGCGTCGTCGCCGATCTCCAGCGCGCTCGTCGCGCGCTCGCCGAAGGTCAGGCCGTGATAGATCTCGTCGGAGATCAGGGTCAGGCCGCGCGCGCGGCAATGGTCGTACAGCGCCGCAAGCTCGGCCCGCGTCACCATCGTGCCCGTCGGATTGGACGGGCTGGCGACGATCACGCCGTTGAGCGCGCCGGCCTTCTCCAGCTGCGACACGGTCGGCTGGTAGCGCTCGGCCGCCGTGGTCACGAGATCGACGGGCGTCAGGCCGAGCGCCGAGAGGATGTTGCGGTAGGGCGGATAGCCCGGCGCCGCCATCGCCACCCGCGCGCCGGCGTCGAAGGCGCCGAGAAACGCCAGCAGGAAGCCGTTCGACGAACCCGTCGTGACGATCACCCGATCGGCCGGTACCTCGATGCCGTGACGGTCGCGGTAGTGCCTGCTGATGCGCTCGCGCAGCTTCGGGATGCCGAGCGCGTCGACATAGCCCAGGCGATCGCGCGACAAGGCCTCGCGCGCGGCCTCCAGCGCGCCCGACGGCGCCGGCGTGCTGGGCTGGCCGACCTCGAGATGGATCACGCTTTCGTTGCGCGCTTCCTTCTCGGCCGCCTCGCGCATCACGTCCATGACGATGAAGGGCGGCACGGCGTCGGCGCGACGCGACACGCTCATGGAGTTCGCTCCCGGACGGATCCTACTTGTCGGCGATCAGCGCCAGGCCATTGCCGCGCGGGTCGGCGACCGCCTGGCACGAACGCCTGTCCTGCTTCAGCCCGCTCGAACAGGAGAAGATGCTGAGCGCACCGCCGTTCGTGCCGGCGACCGCGTCGGCCAGGCGGCCATGGCTCGTCAGGACCGTGCGCGCGGCGGCGCCCAGCGCGGCCGGCGCGCCGGCGCCGCCCGAGGCCGCGCCGGCGAGCAGGAACTCGCCGTTGTTGACGTTGCTGACCAGCATCGGCGTCGTCTGCGACATGCCGCTACCCGACGGCGCACCCATCATGATCCCGGTGCCGGGCGCGACGTGGCGCGCACCGAACAACTGGTTCATGGTCACCACGCAACTCACGGCGTTGCCGTCACGATCGACGGCGACAAAGCCGGCTTCGCCGCCCTCGAACGGGCCACCGCCGCCGCCGCCTCCATTCTGGAACGCTGACGCCGCGGCCTGGCCGCCGCTGAACGGCGTCGGCGCGAAGGACGCGGTGTGGGCGCCGAAGCGAACCTGCAGCGGCTGCACGACACGCGGCACCGCGTCGCGCAGGTTGGCCAGCGTCAGGCCGCCGCCGGCCTGCTGCACAGCGGTGCTGAGCTGGCGCGCCAACGGCCCCTGATAGAGATCGCCGCCGCCGCGCGCCCTGATGATGCCCAGGGTCGCGCCGAGATCGTCCTGTCGGAATAGATCGCCCTCGGTGACCGCGACTCCGCCGCCCTTGTCGTAGATCCGCCGCGCCACGGGATCGGCGCCGATCAGCCGTGCGCCGGCCTGCAGGTCGCGCGACAGCGCGCGCGACACCGGCGCGCCGAAGCGCGCCAGGCGCTCACCGTTGGCGACCAGCAGCTCCCAGGGCGCGCGGCCGTGGCGCGCGTGCAGCAGCGCCATGCCGCGCGCGGCCATCGGCACGGCCACGTCGTAGCCGCGCGTCGAGCCCGCGGCGGGCACGAGCGGAAAGACGATGGCCTCGACCGACCGCTTGCGCGCGTCGTGAATCAGGCAGACGCCGCCCGAGCCGAGGCTGGCGGCCGAGGGCAGGGTCGCCGCCATGGTGAAATACATCGCCACGGCGGCGTCCGCGGCACTGCCGCCGCTGGTCAGCACGTCGCGGCCGGCCTCGGCGGCGCGCGGCTCGTCCGCCACAACTGCGCCAAAAAACCCTTCGATAAACCCGACGTCACCGCGTACAGCCTTGTTGCCCGAACAAGCGCCCAGCGCCGTGGCGAGCGCCGCCGCGAGGATGGTAAGACTGGTCCTGGCGAGGGGGGATGGTCCGTCGATGGTTCTGAAGCGCATCGTATCCTGCATCGCCCTCTTGATGATGGTTCTGGGGGCGCCCGCCACCGCGTCCGCCCAGCGGCTGGTTTTAGTCCGCGACGCCGAAATAGAAAACACGATTCGCATCCTCGCGACACCGATCTTCCGCGCCGCCGGCCTCGATCCCGCCGCGATCGAGGTCCACCTCGTGCAGGACTCCTCGATCAACGCCTTCGTCGCGTCAGGCCAGCGCATCTTCCTTCACACCGGCCTGATCATGCGCACCGAGAACGCCGGCCAGCTGATCGGCGTGATCGCCCACGAAACCGGCCACATCAAGGGCGCGCATCTCGCCAAGCTGCAGGACGCGATCCGCAACGCCACCGCCGAGGCGATCATCGAGCAGATCCTCGCCGGTGCCGCCGTCGTCGCCGGTTCGCAGGTCGGCCGCAACGACAGCGGCTACCCGCGCGACCCGCGGGTGATGGGCGGCGGCAGCAGCACGGCGATGCGAAACTTCCTGAGCTACACGCGCTCGCAGGAGCAGCAGGCCGATCTGGCCGGGGTCGGCTTCCTCGAGCGCGCCGGCATCTCGCCCAAGGGCATGCTGGAGTTCATGCGCATCCTGCAGATGCAGGAGCGTCTCTATGTCGGCGCCGGCGGCAGCAGCTACATGCGGACCCATCCGCTGAGCAGCGAGCGCATCAACTATCTCGAGGAGCAGATCGCGCATTCGCGCGTGCTCAACGCCGGCGAATCGCCGCAGTTCAGGGAGCTGCACGCGCGCATGGTCGCCAAGACGCTGGGCTACTTCGACCCGCGGCGCGCGCTGGCGAAGTACCCCGCGTCGGACCACAGCATCCCGGCGCGCTACGGCCGTGCCATGGCGCTGTGGCGCAGCGGTCAGACCGGCGCATCGCTGACGATCCTCGACGGGCTGATCCGCGACTACCCGCGCGATCCCTACATCCACGAGCTCAAGGGCGACATCCTGCGCGACTCGCAGCGCGTGGCCGAATCGGTGGCGTCCTACCAGCGCGCCGTGACGCTGCTGCCCTCTTCCACCGCCTTGCGCTATCAGCTCGCCCAGGCGCAGGTGAATGCCGGGCAGTTCGCGCCCGCCGTGCGCAACCTCGACCACGTGGTGCTGGCCGAGGTGCGCAACGTGGGGGCGTGGGACCTGATGGCCCGCGCCCAGGCCGGGCTCGGCAACCAGGGCATGACCGATCTCGCCACAGCCGAACTCTTCCTGCTGAAGGGCGACCGGCAGGCGGCGATCTACAAGGCGACGGCGGCCGAACGGGCGCTGCCGCGCGGCTCGCCGGGCTGGCAGCGCGCGCTGGACATCAAGACCTTCATCGAATCGGGCCGGCCGCGACGCTGAGCCGCCTCAAGATCGCCATGAGTTGATGGGCCTGATGCCGGCCCGATGTGCTAGGTTTTGCCGTCGCGGCGCGCTTCGGGCTGGCCGCAGGAGATCGTGATGCGCTGGTTTGTCCGCCTGGTTGCCGTTCTTGCCCCTCTCGCCCTGATGCCTCTCGCACACGCCCAGTCGACGCTGGACAAGGCAGCGATCGAGAAGATCGTCAGGGAGTATCTGGTGGGCCATCCGGAGGTGCTGGTCGAGGCGCTGCAGGAGTACGAGCGCCGCCAGAACGCCGAGAAGGACGAGCGCGCCAAGGCGGCGTTGACCAAGTATCGCGACGAGCTGACCAGCGACGAGATGACGCCGGTGGGCGGCAACCCCAAGGGCGACGTCACCATCGTCGAGTTCTTCGACTACAATTGCGGCTATTGCCGGCGGGCGCATCCGACGGTGAAGTCGGTGGTCTCGAGCGACGGCAAGATCCGCATCGTGCACAAGCAGTTCCCGATCCTCTCGGAGGATTCAAAGGTCGCTGCGCGCATGGCGCTGGCCGCCGCCAAGCAGGGCAAATACTTCGAGATGCACAATGCGCTGATGGAAGCGCGCGGTCAGATCTCGGCCCCGGTGATGGCGCGGATCGTCGCCGACCTGAAGCTCGATGCGCAGCGCCTGACCAAGGACATGGACGACCCGGCGATCGCGGCGCACATCGAGAAGGTCGCCAAGCTCGCCCATGCGCTGGGCGTCAACGGCACGCCGGCCTTCGTCATCGGCAGCCAGCTGATCCCCGGCGCGGTCGACGCCGACACCATGAAGGCCGCCGTCGCCAAGGCACGCAAGGGCTAGGCCGGCTCCGCATCGAACTGCTTTGCCGGCTGCGCCAGGTCGAAAGCCGGCAGCCTGAGGCAGGTGGCGTTGATGCGCGCGATGGTCGGGTATTTCGACATGTCGACGCCGTAGCGGCCGGCGTTGAAGACCTGCGGGATCAGGCAGAGATCGGCCATCGTCGGCGCGTCGCCATGGCTGAACGCGCCGGTCGCGGGGTCGTTGGCGATCGATGCTTCGTAGGCCTCGAAACCGACCTCGATCCAGTGGCGCGCCCAGGCGAAGGCGCCGGCGTCGTCCTGCCCGTAGTGCTGCCGCACGTAGCCCATCACCCGCAGGTTCTGCACCGGATGGATCTCGCAGGCCGGTATCAGCGCCAGCGAGCGCACGCGCGCCCGGCCGACCGGGTCCTTCGGCAGCAACGGCGGGTTGGGATGCGTCTCCTCGAGATACTCGAGGATCGCCAGCGACTGGGTGAGGATCTCGCCCGAATGGAGCTTCAGCGCCGGCAGCAGCTTCTGGGGATTGAGCGCAGCGAAATCGGCCGCCAGATGCTCGCCCTTGCGCAGGTGCTTCGATTCGTGCTCGACGGCGATGCCCTTGAGATTGAGCGCGATGCGCACGCGATAGGCGGCCGACGAGCGATAGTAGCCGTAGAGCTTCATGCCGGCCCCCCGTAGCGCACGACCGTCTGGTCGATGGCGCCGAAGATCGAGCGGCCCTCGGCGTCGAGCATCTCGATGCGGATGCGATCGCCGAACTTCATGAACGGCGTCACCGGCTTGCCGCCATCGAGCGTCTCGCGCACGCGCCGCTCGGCGATGCAGGAGCAGCCGACCGAGGCGTCGCGGTTGGCCACGGTTCCCGAGCCGACGACGGTGCCGGCCTCGAGGTGCCGCGTCTTGGCCGCATGGGCGATGAGCTGGCCGAAATCGAAGGTGAGGTCGGTGGCCGCGTTGGGCTTGCCGAAGAGCTCGCCGTTGTAGGTCGACAGCATCGGCAGGTTCAGCCGCGCGCCGTCCCACGCCGCGCCCAGCTCGTCCGGCGTCACCGCCACCGGCGCGAAGGCCGTGGCCGGCTTGCCGTGGAAGAAGCCGAAGCCCTTGTTGAGCTCGCCCGGGATCAGGTTGCGCAGCGACACGTCGTTGAGGATGGTCACCAGCTTGATGTGCCGGCGCGCCTGCTGCGGCGTGACGCCCATCGGCACGTCGTCGACGATCACGCCGATCTCGCTCTCGAAGTCGATGCCCCAGGCCTCGTCGCCCATCTCGATGTCGTCGCGCGGACCGATGAAGCCGTCGGAACCACCCTGGTACATCAGCGGATCGGTCCAGAAGCTGGGCGGCATCTCCACCCCGCGCGCCTTGCGCACCAGCTCGACATGCACGACGTAGGCCGAGCCGTCGGCCCATTGATAGGCACGCGGCAATGGCGCGGCGGCCTTTGCCGGATCGAAGACGAAGCTGCCCTCGGTCTTGCCCGCCTCGAGATCGGCCGCGAGCTTGCGCAGCAACGGCTCGGCGCGCGCCCAATCATCCAGCGCGCGCTGCAATGTCGGCGCGATGTCGCTCGCCCGCACCGCGCGCGAGAGGTCTCGACTGACCACCACCAGCGTGCCGTCCCGGCCGCCTTCCTTGAGCGTTCCCAGTTTCATTGTTTGTCTTCCGTCGTTGCTGGCGTGGGACTGCCATTCCGAGCGCTGCGAGGAATATGACAGGAGCGGCCTATTCCGCCGCCTGCTTGGTCTGCGGCGGCCGCCAGGAATGCACGTAGCCCTCGAACTCCACGCCGGCCGGCATCCCGGCGATGTCCAGCGCGTCGCGGGTGTCGAGCATGACGGCGACCTCGTCCGTCTCTGTCCTGCCGCCCTTGGTCGCGGCGTGGAAAGCCTTGGGATGCGGGCCGTGCGTGAAGCCGCTGGGATGCACGGTCATCATGCCGGGATGGATGTTGTCGCGGCTGAAGAAGCTGCCCTTGTGATAGAACAGCACTTCCTCGAAATCGTCGTTGTTGTGGAAGAACGGCAGGCGCAGCGCCTCCGGATCGCTCTCCAGCGGCCGCGGCACGAAGGTGCAGACGACGAAGCGGCCGCTGAGGAACGTCGTATGCACCGACGGCGGCAGGTGCGCGCGATGGCTCATGATCGGGCGGATGTCGCGCCAGTTCACCCGCACGACCGACAGGTCGCCGTGCCATCCGGTCGTGTCGAGCGGGTTGAACGGATAGGTGATGGTCGAGAGCTGGTCGCGCCGCTTGACCGCGACGCGCCAGCGCTTCTCGCCCTGCTGTGCCTTGAAGGCGTCGTCGAGCGACGGCGTGTCGAGGATCGCCGGATCGAAGATCGCGTGGCGGCCGGCGATGCCCTTGTCGGGCAGCGTGTAGTGGTCGTTGGTGGCCTCGATCATCAGCACCATGGTCGACGCCGTGGGCTCCAACCGCCACATCGTGCCGCGCGGGATCACGATGTAGTCGCCGTCGCGATATTCCATGTGGCCGTAGTCGCAGAACAGGTGGCCGGCGCCCTCGTGGATGAACAGCAGGTCGTCGCCGTCGCTGTTGCGGGCGAGCTCGGGCTGCGGCGCATCGAGCCGCCAGATGCGCATATGCACAGCCCCGTTCTTCAGCACGTCCTGCGCCGCCCACGGGCTGCCCTGCGCCTTCACCAGCTTGTTGAGGTCGAAGGCGCGCGGGCGGATCGGTCCTTCGAAGTCGATCCAGTCGGTCGGCTTGTGCGGATGATGGAACTGCGCCGAGGGGCCGAAGAAGCCCTCCTTGCTGATCTCGCGCTCGTAGGTGTCCGCCGGCAGCCGCACATGCGCCTGGCGCGAGGCCACGCCCTCGACGCGCGAGACGGGAATCCAGTTCCTGGCCATCGTGTCCTCCCTACATTGACTGTTATCCCGAGCGCAGCGAGGGATCCAGGAAAGCTGCTAGATCCCTCGCCGCGCTCGGGATGACAGAAAAGGTTTACGCCTTCAGCACGCCACGCCGGATCTGGTCGAGCTCGATCGACTCGAACAGCGCGCGGAAATTGCCCTCGCCGAATCCCTCGTCACCCTTGCGCTGGATGATCTCGAAGAAGATCGGCCCGATCACGGTGTTGGTGAAGATCTGCAGCAGGCGGCCGCCGCCCTCTGTGGGCGCGCCGTCGATCAGGATGCGGTTGCGCTTCAGCCGCTCGAGGTCCTCGCCATGACCCGGCAGGCGGCGGTCGATGCCCTCGTAGTAGGTCTCGACCGTGTCCTGGAACGGCGTGCCCATGGCGCGCAGCGCCTCGACCGTGGCGTAGATGTCGTCGGTGCCCAGCGCGACGTGCTGGATGCCCTCGCCGCGATAGGCGTTGAGATACTCGGCGATCTGCGACTTGTCGTCGGAACTCTCGTTGATCGGGATGCGGATCTTGCCGCACGGGCTGGTCATCGCCTTCGACTTCAGGCCGGTGAGCTTGCCCTCGATGTCGAAGTACTTGATCTCGCGGAAATTGAAGAGGCGCTCGTAGAACTCCGCCCACTCCGCCATGCGGCCGCGATGCACGTTGTGGGTCAGATGGTCGATATAGGTCAGGCCCACGCCGCGCGGCCTGGGGTCGACACCGGGCAGGTACTCGAAATCGACGTCGTAGATCGTGCCCCTGGGCCCGTATCGGTCGACCAGGTAGATCAGGCTGTCGCCGATGCCCTTGATCGCCGGGATGTTGAGCTCCATCGGCCCGATGCGGCTCTCGACGGCCCAGGCGCCCAGCGACAGCGCGCGCTTGTAGGCCTGCGCCGCGTTGCGCACGCGGAAGGCGATCGCGCAGATGCTGGGCCCGTGCACGCGCGCGAAGCCCTGGGCGAAGCTCGACGGCTCGGCGTTGACGATGAAGTTCACGTCGCCCTGGCGATAGAGGGTGACGTCCTTGGAGCGGTGCTTCGCCACCGCGGTGAAGCCCATCGACTCGAAGAGCCGGCCGAGCTCCGCCGGATCGGGCGCCGTGTATTCGATGAACTCGAAGCCGTCGGTGCCCATCGGGTTCACCGTATCGACCTCGGGCTGGATGCTCGCCATGGGAGACCTCCATTGACGGGTCAGTTTAATTGGTTTCAAATGAAACTAATACCGTCCTCCGGCGCTGGCAACCCCCGCCTCCACCCAGACCATCCACATGCCCGACAGACCCGGCCTGCGGCTCGAACGCTTCCTGCCTTATCGCCTGTCGATCCTCAGCCAGACCACCAGCGCCGACCTGCATCGCCGCTATTTCGGCCCCTCCCACCTGACCATCCCGCAATGGCGGGTGATCGCCGCGCTGGGCCGCTTCGCGCCGCTGTCAGCCTCCGACATCTGCCAACGCACGGTGATGGACAAGGTCACGGTCAGCCGCGCGGTTGCCAGCCTGCGCCGCCGCCGGCTGGTCGAGCAGGCCACCGATGGCGCCGACCGCCGCCGCTCGCAGCTTCGGCTCACCCAGCCGGGCCGGGCCATGCACGACCTCATCGTGCCCCTGGCGCTGGGCTACGAGGCCGAATTGCTGGCCCAGTTGTCGCCGGCCGAGCGTGCGGCGCTCGACGGCCTGCTGGACCGGCTGCTGGAGGCGGCACGGGCCCTGTCGGCACGGCCGAGCCCCTAGATATACGGTATGAGGGGATATATAAGACTATCGCTTGCGCTTCCGAAAGCGCCAGAAAAACAAAGAGATCGCCCGTGTCACCCGTGCTGGTCCTCAACGGTCCCAACCTCAACATGCTGGGCAAGCGCCAGCCCGAGATCTACGGCCGCGAGACCCTGGCCGACATCGAAGCCGCCTGCCGCGCCGAGGCCAAGGGGCTGGACCTGACGCTGGATTTCTTCCAGAGCAATCACGAGGGCGCCCTCGTCGAGCGCATCCAGCAGGCGCGCGAGGCCAACAGCGGCATCATCATCAATGCGGGGGCCTATACCCATACCTCGGTGGCCCTGCTCGACGCGCTCAACGCCGCCGAAAAGCCCGTGATCGAGGTCCATCTCTCGAATATCTACAAGCGGGAAGAGTTCCGGCATCATTCCTATATCAGCCCGGTGGCCGTGGGCGTGATCTGCGGCTTCGGCAGCCAGGGCTATCTGCTGGCGCTGCGGGCCATGACCCGCCTCGTCGCGCGCTGACCCCTCACCAAAAACGGACCAGACCATGTCGAGACCCGATGAAGACCTCGCGCTGATCCGCAAGCTGGCCGAGCTGCTCAACGACAGCGGGCTGGGCGAGCTCGAGTACGAATCCAACGGCCGTCGCGTGCGCCTGGCCAAGCAGGCGCCGGCCGCAGCGGCCGCGCCGATCTTCGTCGGCGGCGCCATGGCCGCCGCCGCCCCGGCCGCAGCGGGCGGCCCGCAGGCCGCCACGCCCGCGCTCGACGACGCCAGCAACCCCGGCGCCGTGAAGTCGCCGATGGTCGGCACCGCCTACCTCTCGCCCGAGCCGGGCAAGCCCGCCTTCGTGGCCGTCGGCGACAAGGTCGCGGCCGGTCAGACCCTGCTGATCATCGAGGCGATGAAGACCTTCAACCCGATCAAGGCGCCCAAGGCGGGCACCGTGTCGAGAATCATCATCGACAACGCCCAGCCGGTGGAGTTCGGCCAGGTCCTGATGATCGTGGATTGAGGCGATGTTCGAGAAGGTCCTGATCGCCAACCGCGGCGAGATCGCGCTGCGGGTCCATCGCGCCTGCAAGGAGATGGGCATCGAGACGGTGGCGATCCACTCGACCGCCGATTCGGACGCCATGCACGTGCGCCTGGCCGACGAGTCGGTCTGCATCGGCCCACCGCCGGCGCGCGAGAGCTATCTCAACATCCCCGCGATCCTCTCGGCCGCGACGATCGCCGGCGTCGACGCGATCCATCCCGGCTACGGCTTCCTGAGCGAGAACGCGCGGTTCGCCCAGCTCGTCGAGGAGCACGGCTTCACCTTCATCGGCCCGACCCCCGAGCACATCCGCATGATGGGCGACAAGATCGTCGCCAAGCAGACGGCGGAGAAGCTCGGCCTGCCGCTGGTGCCCGGCTCGCCCGGCCCGGTCGACACACTCGACGAGGTCAAGGAGCTGGGCGCGAAGATCGGCTATCCGGTGCTGGTCAAGGCGGTGGCCGGCGGCGGCGGCCGCGGCATGAAGGTGATCGAGAGCGCCGACGCGGCCGAGGAAGCCTTCAACCTCGCCCGCCAGGAAGCCACCGCGGCCTTCGGCAACGGCTCGGTCTATGTCGAGAAGTACCTCGGCAAGCCGCGCCACATAGAGATCCAGATCCTCGCCGACACCCACGGCGCCTGCGTGCACCTGGGCGAGCGCGACTGCTCGCTGCAGCGGCGCCACCAGAAGGTGCTGGAGGAGACGCCCTCGCCGGCGCTCAACCGCGAGACCCGCGAACGCATCGGCAGTCTCGCCGCCGCCGCCATCGGCAAGATGGGCTACCGCGGCGCCGGCACGCTGGAGTTCCTCTACCAGGACGGCGAGTTCTACTTCATCGAGATGAACACCCGGCTGCAGGTCGAGCACCCGATCACCGAGGCGATCACCGGCATCGACCTGGTGCGCGAGCAGATCCGCATCGCCGCCGGCGCGCCGCTGGGCTTCACCCAGGCCGACATCAAGTTCTCGGGCCATGCCATCGAATGCCGGGTCAACGCCGAGAACCCCGAGACCTTCGTGCCCTGCCCGGGCCTGGTCACCGACTACCATCCGCCGGGCGGGCTGGGCGTGCGCGTCGACAGCGGCCTCTACACCGGCTACCGCATGCCGCCCTACTACGACAGCCTGGTCGCCAAGCTGATCGTATCAGGCAACAGCCGCAACGAATGCCTCATGCGCCTGCGCCGCGCGCTGGGCGAATACGTCATCGGCGGTATCGAGACCACCATCCCGCTGCACCAGCGCATCATCGCCGAGCAGGCCTTCGTCGACGGCCAGTACGACATCCACTGGCTGGAACGGCTGGTCGGCCTCAAGAAGTGAGCGGTCGCGGGCGACTTCGTCCGTTGCGCAAACCCTGTCGGCGCGCGACGCTGGGGACATGAACGATTTCACCCCGGATCTCCTGCTGCGTGCCTATTGCGCCGGGATCTTTCCGATGGGCGAGACGCGCGGCGACCCGACGCTGTACTGGGTCGATCCCGAGAAGCGCGCGATCATCGCGCTCGACCAGTTCCACCTGCCGCGCCGGCTGGCGCGTACCGTGCGCAACGGGCCTTTCGAGGTCAGCTGCGATCGCGATTTCGAGGGCGTGATGCGCGCCTGCGCCGCACCGCGGCGCTATCAGAACGAGAGCTGGATCAACCAGCCGATCATCGAGCTCTACACCGGCCTGTTCCGCCGCGGCTTCGCCCATTCGATCGAATGCCGCGTCGAGGGCGAGCTGGTCGGCGGCCTCTATGGCGTGTCGATCAACGGCGCCTTCTTCGGCGAGAGCATGTTCAGCCGCGTGCGCGACGCCAGCAAGGTGGCGCTGGTCCATCTCGTGGCGCGACTGATCAAGGGCGGCTTCAGCCTGCTCGACTGCCAGTTCATGACCGAGCATCTGCGCCAGTTCGGCACGACGGAGATCAGCCGCGCCGAGTATCGCGCGCGCCTGGAGCGCGCGATCGCCGCGCGCGCGCATTTCTACTTGGAGCTGGGCGGCGCCGAGGCCTGCGGGATCGTCACGCAGGCGAGGACCCACACGTCGTAGACCGAGCTGTCGAGCGCCGACAGCGCCGGCGACGAGGCGAACATCCAGCCGGAGAACAGCTTCTCCGCCGCCTGCGCCGGCTTGTTGTCGGTGATGGTGAGGAACGCCACGGAATCGGGCGTCGCCTCCGGCGTGTTGACGAGGCACTCGGCGGCATCGATGCGCAGAGTGCCGAAGCGCACCGAATCGCCGACGGCGACCACGATCTCGCGCGTGCGCGTCGTGACCTTGTCGAGCGCCTGCAGCCTGACGGCGCGACGCTGGCCGTCGGGCGCATCCGGCGAACGCTGCAGCGGTTTGAAGTCGTCGATCGGCGGCAGCGCGATCGGCGGGCCGGGCTTGGGCGTCGGCAGATAGTCGGGCGGACGTGGCGGCGGTGACGGCGATGGCTCGAAGGGCTGCGGCGTCGTCTGCGCCGCGGCCTGTGCGCCCAGCGCCATCGCGCCCGCCACCACGGCGGCGCGCCACGTCATGATCATTCGTCGCGCTTGGCGGGCGGCGCGTCGGCGGCGGCCGCCTCGACGAGGTCGTGGAACACGGCGCGGATCTGCTCCGGATCGCAGCCCATCAGCACGCCGTCCTCGACCGCATCGGCGATCATGGCGCGGATCTCCTCAAGATTCTCGTTGAGCACCTTGATCTTCTCGAGGCACGACACCGGCTTGCCGTCGACCTGCCGCCAGCGCGGCGCGAAGGAGGACTGGTCGGCGCTCACTGCTTGCCTCCAGGCGACGGCGCGGGGCCGGGAGCCGGCGGTGGCGGCGGCGAGGAGCCGACCCCGCCGAAGATCAGCCGCGCGATCAGATCGGCGAGCAGGATCGAGCCCTGGGTCTTGCTGATACGGCTGCCATCGGCGAGGAACTGGTTGCTGCCGCCGGGCTCGAGCAGGATCACCATGCCGCCGAGCAGCGATTCGCTGACGATGCGCGCGAAGGTGTCGGCCGGCAGCTTCACGTCGCGGCGGATCGACATGCGCACGACGGCGTTGAAGTCCTTGTCGAGCTCGAGGGTGGTCACCGTGCCGACCTTGATGCCCGACAGCGTCACGTCGGAACCGCGCTTGAGCCCGTCGGCTCGATCGAACCGCGCCACGATCTCGTAGCCGCGCGGCGTCGAGGCATCGGTGGCGGTGAAGGCGTAGATGACGAAGAGGCCGGCGACACCCAGCACCAGGGCGCCGATGATCGTCTCCACGATGTTGCGTCCCAACCCAGCCTCCGAACCGCTCAGATCACGTCACTATACAATCATGGCCGCACAAGGACGAAACGCGGGCGGCTCAGTCCGGCTTCCACGCCTCGTAGTCGCCGGTCGCCTTGGCGCGATGCCCGAGGCCGGCGACGCTGCCGGCGGGGTGATAGGCCATCGCCGTGCCAGTGAGGTTCGGGCGATGCGACTGCTCCCACGGCTTGTGCGGCAGGCCGCCGGGCGGCGGCGGCTCGGCTACGGTGTGATGCAGCCAGCCGTGCCAGTCGGGCGGCACACGGCTGGCCTCCGCCTCGCCGCGATAGATCACCCAGCGCTTCTGACGTCGTGCCGACGGCGTCTTGCGTTCGCGGTAATAGCGGTTGCCCTGCGCATCTTCGCCGACGAGCTCGCCGCGCAGCCACGTGAAAAGACGTGTGCCCACCGTCATCGACTATCCCCGATCCGCGAATTCACCATAGCGACGCGCCGCTTGTAGCGTCGCATGTCGTGTCCCGCAATGTGTGGTGATCGTCGGACGGCGGCACGGATCGACGCGTCGATCGATGAGTGTTGCGCACATGCATCATGTAGTATCATGAAGCGGCGTGTGTACAAAATATTGTTGCGCTCTCAAGATTTTGTAATCTACTATCCTACGACGTCCATATGTGCGATTGCGATTTTTGGAAACGCAGCACACGAATGGATGGCTCGGGGGTCCAAGCGGTCGATGCGTTTCGTACGTCGCCATACTACAGAAGGTGAGTCGCCCTATGCGCGACTGCCCTTCCGTGCGGCGACGTCGGAGATTCGCAATCCCGATGGCTCGATCGTTTTCCGCCACGCCGACATCGACGTGCCGGCCGACTGGTCCCAGGTCGCCTGCGATATCCTCGCGCAGAAGTACTTCCGCCGTGCCGGCGTGCCCGCCGCGCTGAGAAGCGTGCGCGAGGACGATGTGCCGTCCTTCCTGTGGCGGCGCGTCGCCGACGAGAACGCGCTGGCCGCGCTGCCTGCCGAGCAGCGTTTCGTGGGCGAGAACGACGCGCGCCAGGTCTTCGATCGTCTGGCCGGCACCTGGACCTACTGGGGCTGGAAGGGCGGCTACTTCGACGGCGAGGCCGACGCGCACGCCTTCCACGACGAGCTGCGCTTCATGCTGGCGACGCAGATGTGCGCGCCCAACTCGCCGCAGTGGTTCAACACCGGCCTGCACTGGGCCTACGGCATCGACGGCCCGGCGCAGGGACACTTCTATACCGACCATCGCACCGGCGAGACGCTGGAGAGCCCGTCCTCCTACGAGCGGCCGCAGCCGCATGCCTGCTTCATCCAGAGCGTCGCCGACGATCTGGTGAACGAGGGCGGCATCATGGACCTGTGGGTCCGCGAGACCCGCCTGTTCAAGTACGGCTCGGGCACCGGCAGCAACTTCTCCGCGCTGCGCGGCGCGGGCGAGAGGCTGTCGGGCGGCGGCAAGTCGTCCGGCCTGATGAGCTTCCTGCGCATCGGCGATCGCGCCGCCGGCGCGATCAAGTCGGGCGGCACCACTCGGCGCGCGGCGAAGATGGTGGTCGTCGACGTCGACCATCCCGATATCGAGGCCTTCATCGACTGGAAGGTCGCCGAGGAGCAGAAGGTCGCCGCGCTCGTCGCCGGCTCGAAGCTCGCCAACCGGCACCTCAACGCCGTGCTGCGCGCCTGCTTCACCACCGATGTCGAGGGCGATGCCGCGTTCGATCCGGCGCGCAACGCGACCTTGCGGCGCGAGATCGTCGCCGCGCGCAAATCGCAGATTCCCGAGAACTACATCCAGCGCGTCATCCAGTTCGCGCGCCAGGGCTATCGCCACATCGAGTTCCCCGAGTTCGACACGGACTGGGATTCCGAGGCCTACGCCACGGTCTCGGGCCAGAACGCCAACAACACGGTGCGTGTCACCGACGCCTTCCTCGACGCCGTCGCCCGGGATGCGCCGTGGGCGCTGAAGCGGCGTACCGACGGCGGCGTGTCGAAGACGGTGCCGGCGCGCGAGCTGTGGGAGCGCGTGGCGCTGGCCGCCTGGATGTCGGCCGACCCGGGCGTGCAGTTCGACACCACCATCAACCAATGGCACACCTGCCCCGAATCGGGCCGCATCAACGCCTCGAACCCGTGCTCCGAGTACATGTTCCTCGACGACACGGCGTGCAATCTGGCGTCGCTGAACCTGATGCGCTTCCGCCGCCCGGATGGCAGCTTCGACATCGACAGCTTCGAGCACGCCACGCGCCTGTGGACCGTGGTGCTCGAGATCTCGGTGATGATGGCGCAGTACCCGTCGAAGCGCATCGCGGAGCTGTCCTACGCCTATCGTACGCTGGGCCTGGGCTACGCCAATCTCGGCGCGCTGCTAATGGCCGGCGGCATGGGCTACGACAGCGTGCGCGGTCGCGCCACCTGCGCGGCGATCACCGCGCTGATGACCGGCGTCGCTTACGCCACCTCGGCCGAGATGTCGGCGGAGATGGGCCCCTTCCCCGGCTTCGGCGCCAACCGCGAAGCGATGCTGCGGGTGATCCGCAACCATCGGCGCGCCGCGCGCGGCGAGGCCCACGGATACGAAGGCCTGTCGATCGCGCCGGTGCCGCTCGATATCGCCAACTGCCCGCAGCGCGTGCTGGCCGACGCCGCCGCGCGCGCCTGGGACGATGCGCTGGCGATCGGCAGCGCGCACGGCTACCGCAATGCGCAAGTCTCGGTGATCGCGCCGACCGGCACGATCGGCCTGCTGATGGATTGCGACACCACCGGCATCGAGCCCGACTTCGCCCTGGTGAAGTTCAAGAAGCTCGCCGGCGGCGGCTATTTCCGCATCATCAACCAGACGGTGCCCGCGGCGCTGGCCCGTCTGGGCTACGACGACGCCGCGATCAAGTCGATCATCGCCTATGCCGTCGGCCACGGCACGCTCTCCGGCGCCCCCTCAATCAATCCAGAAAGCCTGCGCGCCCGTGGCCTCGACGAGACGATGATGGCGCGGGCGGAGAAGGCGGCGGCCGACGCCTTCGACATCCGCTTCGCCTTCAACCGCTGGAACCTGGGCGATGCCTTCTGCCGCGAGCGGCTGGGGCTGGACGACGCAAGGCTCAACGATCCCAAGCTGGACCTGTTGCCGCTGCTGGGCTTCGCCAAGGCCGAGATCGAGGCTGCCAATCTCCACGTCTGCGGTGCCATGACCCTGGAAGGCGCGCCGGGCCTGAAGCCCGAGCATCTCCCGGTCTTCGACTGCGCCACGCCGTGCGGCCGCAACGGCACCCGCGCGCTCGGCACCGAAGCGCACATCCGCATGATGGCCGCGGCGCAGCCCTTCATCACCGGCGCGATCTCCAAGACCATCAACATGCCCAATGCGGCCACGGTCGAGGATTGCCGCGCCGCCTACGAGCTGTCGTGGAAGCTCGGCCTCAAGGCCAACGCGCTGTACCGCGACGGCTCGAAGCTGTCGCAGCCGCTGGCGGCGATGTGGCTGCCCGACACCGCCAACGACGACGAGGCCGAGACGGCCAGGCGCACGCCGACGCAGCAGGCCACGGTGATCGCCGAGCGCATCGTCGAGAGGATCGTGGAGCGCGAGGTCAGCGGCCGGCGCGATCGCATGCCGCAGCGACGCAAGGGCTACACCCAGAAGGCGATCGTCGGCGGCCACAAGGTCTATCTGCGCACCGGCGAATACGCCGACGGCAAGCTGGGCGAGATCTTCATCGACATGCACAAGGAAGGCGCCGCCTTCCGCAGCCTGATGAATAATTTCGCCATCGCGATCTCGATCGGCCTGCAGTACGGCGTGCCGCTCGAGGAGTTCGTCGAGGCCTACACCTTCACGCGTTTCGAGCCGTCCGGTCTGGTCGAGGGCAACGACGCGATCAAGATGTCGACGTCGGTGCTCGACTACATATTCCGCGAGCTGGCGGTGTCCTATCTCGGGCGCACCGATCTGGCCCATGTCGATCCGACGGCGAACCGCTCGGACGATGTCGGCGCCGGCGAGTCGGAGACCACGCTGATGATGGCCCAGGCCGTCGGCGCGCCATCGCTGGCCAGCGTCGGTTTCGTGCGCAGCAATCTTTATGTCTTGAACGGGCGAGGGGCCGGCAGCCAGGCCACCGCCGACGCGACGATGCAGTTCGTCGCGCCGGCGGTGTCCGCCCCCCTCCCCGCCCACAGTTCGATGGACGGCATGGCCGTCGCCTTCGCTTCTGGCGGAGCGGCCGTCCTCGGATCCGCAACGGTCGGACACGCAGACGAGCGCCTCGACCGGGTCCGTGAGGCCCGGCTCAAGGGGTTCGAAGGCGATGCCTGCACCGATTGCGGCAACTTCACCCTCGTCCGCAACGGCACGTGCCTCAAATGCAATACGTGCGGGGCGACGACGGGGTGCAGTTGAAGTCAAGGCGCGTCGTACGAGGCGCGCAAGCGTGAGCGTTGAGTAAAAACCGCGTACCCAGTCCGGGTCCTATGGTCGGAAACGGGCAAAACTCACAGGAGATATGTCATGGCTGCGAAGAAGAAAGCTGCCAAGAAGAAGGTCGCCAAGAAGAAGGCCGCCAAGAAGAAGTAGGCCCGAAGGCCAGACTTCAGATTGGCCCCTCTAACTGATGCCAATCAGCTTCCCGCCTGGCGCTGAGGCGCCGGCGGGAAGCGCCATTCCAATCACTGTAAGCAGGCGGATTTCGGGCCTTCGTGGCCCTATGGATCCGCCTGTTTTCATTTCGCGCGGAGCCGATCCGCTCTAGCATGAGCGGCGATGGACGGTGATCCGACCCGGCTCAGCATTCGCGTGGTCAACAGCGTAACCAAGGTCGACGCTGCGGCTTGGGACGCCTGCGCCCTGTCGCCGGAAGCCGCCGGCAACCCGTTCCTGAGCCACGGCTTCCTGAAGGCGCTGGAGGAATCGAAGTGCCTGGGCCGCGGCACGGGCTGGATGCCGCAGCACCTCGTGGCCGAGGACGATTCCGGCACGGTGCTGGGCATCGTGCCGATGTTCCTCAAGAGCCACTCCCAGGGCGAGTACGTCTTCGACCACGGCTGGGCGCAGGCCTATGAGCGGGCCGGCGGTCGCTACTATCCCAAGCTGCAGGTCGCCGCTCCGTTCACGCCGGTGCCCGGCCCGCGCATCCTGCCGCGTCCCGGTCCGCTGGCGCCGCACGTCTTCGACGCCATGGTCGAATCGATGGTGAAGGTCGCGGCCGACAACGACATCTCCTCGATCCACGTCACCTTCTGCCAGCGCGAGCAGTGGGACGCGCTGGGACGCCTGGGCTTCCTCAAGCGCCAGCACTACCAGTTCCACTGGTCCAACAACGGCTACAGCACCTTCGACGACTTCCTCGCGGCGCTCGCCTCACGCAAGCGAAAGGCGATCCGCAAGGAGCGCGCGGCGATCGCCCGGCACGGGCTGACCATGCGCGCGCTGAGCGGCCCGGAGATCACCTCGTCGCACTGGGACGCCTTCTTCGGCTTTTACATGGACACCGCCAACCGCAAGTGGGGCAGCCCGTACCTGAACCGCGAGTTCTTCCATCTCCTGGGCGGCTCGCTGGCGGAAAAGGTCGTGCTCATCGTCGCCGAGCGCGACGGCCGCCTGGTGGCCGGCGCGCTGAACCTGCGCGGCGACGACGCGATCTTCGGCCGCAACTGGGGCTGCGTCGAGAACCACGACTTCCTGCATTTCGAGACCTGCTACTACCAGGCCATCGACTACGCCATCGCGCACGGGCTCAAGCGCGTCGAGGCCGGCGCGCAGGGCGAGCACAAGATCCAGCGCGGCTACCTGCCGACGCCGACCTACTCCGCGCACTGGATCGGCGACCGCCAGCTGCGCGCCGCGATCGCCAACTTCCTCGACCGCGAGCGTCCCGCCGCCGAACGCGACATGGCGGCGCTGATGGAGTACTCGCCGTTCAGGAAGGAAAACGACAGGGGCGACGAATAGGCCCTACCAGTCGGCCTCGGTGAGATCCTCGAGGTCCTCGTCGGCGCCCGGCGGATGCTCGAGCAGGTCGCGCGCCTTCTGCTCGTTGCGGCGCGCCACCTGCAGCTTCACGCCGCCGACGCGATCGGCGATCGAGGGCAGCGCGCCCAGGATGCCGGTATCGGCCAGCACCGAGGGAATGCCCTGGGCGTCGAGCATGCCGCGCGCGATATGCGCCTCGGCGACGTCGTCGAAGGTGGCGACGACCACGAGCGCCAAGGCGTCGTAGTCGTCGGCATCAACCGCCATGGACGGGCCTCAATTCGCCAGCGCCGGTTCCGACGGCGTCGGCTTGCCCTCGGGCGGCGGCGAGAAGGCGAACACCAGGTCGTTGTCGCCGACATCGACGCGCACGGTGCCGCCGTCCTTGAGACGGCCGAACAGGATCTCGTCGGCCAGCGGCTTCTTGACCTTCTCCTGGATCAGCCGCGCCAGCGGTCGCGCGCCATAGAGGCTGTCGTAGCCGTTGGTCGCCAGCCACGAGCGCGCCGCCTCGGTCAGCTCGACCAGCACCTTGCGGTCGGCGAGCTGCGCCTCGAGCTCGGCGATGAACTTGTCGACCACGAGGCCGACTGTCTCCGGTCCAAGGCTGGCGAACTTGATCACCGTGTCGAGACGGTTGCGGAACTCCGGCGTGAACAGGCGGTTGATCGCGTCGTCGTCCTCGTCCTTGCGGCTGGCGCGCTCGAAGCCGATCGGCGGCTTGGCGAGGTCGGCGGCGCCAGCGTTGGTCGTCATGCACAGCACGACGTTGCGGAAGTCGACCGAGCGGCCGTTGTGGTCGGTCAGCTTGCCGTAGTCCATCACCTGCAGAAGGATGTTGAACAGGTCGGGATGAGCCTTCTCGATCTCGTCGAGCAGCAGCACGCAATGCGGATGCTGGTTGATCGCGTCGGTCAGCAGGCCGCCCTGGTCGAAGCCGACATAGCCCGGCGGGGCGCCGATCAGGCGCGAGACAGAGTGCCGCTCCATGTACTCCGACATGTCGAAGCGGATCAGCTCGACGCCCATCAGCTTGGCGAGCTGGCGCGCCACCTCGGTCTTGCCGACGCCGGTCGGGCCGGCCAGCAGGTAGGAGCCGATCGGCTTCTCCGGCTGGCGCAGGCCGGCGCGCGACAGCTTGATCGCCGCCGCCAGCTGGTCGATCGCCTTGTCCTGGCCGAACACCACGGTCTTGAGGTCGCGGTCGAGGTTGCGCAGCAGCTCGGTGTCGTCCTTCGACACGCTCTTGGGAGGAATGCGCGCGATCTTGGCGACGATCTCCTCGATGTCGGCGACGTCGATGACGCCCTTGCGCTCGCCCTCGGGCTTCAGCATCTGCGCCGCGCCGACCTCGTCGATCACGTCGATCGCCTTGTCCGGCAGCTTCCGGTCGTTGATGTACTTGGCCGAGAGATCCACCGCGGCCTTCACCGCATCGTCCGTGTAGGTGACGTTGTGGTGCTGCTCGTAGACCGGCTTCAGCCCGGTCATGATCTTCACCGCGTCGGCCATCGACGGCTCGGGCACGTCGATCTTCTGGAAGCGCCGCACCAGCGCGCGGTCCTTCTCGAAGTAGTTGCGGTATTCCTTGTAGGTGGTCGAGCCGATGCAGCGGATGTCGCCGCTGGCCAGGCTGGGCTTCAGCAGGTTCGAGGCGTCCATCGAACCGCCCGAGGTGGCGCCGGCGCCGATCACGGTGTGGATCTCGTCGATGAACAGGATCGAGCCGGGCTTGCTCTTGAGCTCGGCCAGCACCGCCTTCAGTCGCTCCTCGAAGTCGCCGCGGTAGCGCGTGCCGGCGAGCAGCGCGCCCATGTCGAGCGCGTGGATCACGCTGTTGCGCAGCACGTCGGGCACATCGCCCTCGACGATGCGGCGCGCCAACCCTTCGGCGATGGCCGTCTTGCCCACGCCGGGATCGCCCACGTAGAGCGGATTGTTCTTGGTGCGGCGACAGAGGATCTGGATGGTGCGCTCGACCTCGAGCTCGCGCCCGATCAGGGGGTCGATGCGGCCCTCGCGGGCCTTCTGGTTGAGATCGACGCAATAGGCCTGGAGAGCCTCTTCACCCTGCTTGGCCACCTTGTCCTCTTTCGAGTCCTCGTCGGCGCCGCGGACGCGGCGGGTTTCGGTCCGGCCCGGCGTCTTGGCGACGCCATGGCTGATGAAATTCACCGCATCGAAGCGCGACAGGCCCTGCTGCTGCAAATAGTAGACCGCATGGCTCTCGCGCTCGGAGAAGATCGCCACCAGCACGTTGGCGCCGGTGACCTCCTCGCGCCCCGACGACTGCACATGGATCGCCGCGCGCTGCACGACGCGCTGGAAGCCGGCGGTCGGCTGCGGGTCGGAGACGCTGTCGGTGGCCAGGCCCTTGAGCTCCTCCTCGATGTAGCGCGAGAGCTCGCGGCGCAGCTTGTCGAGGTCGACCGAGCAGGCCTTGAGGACGGCCATGGCGTCGGCGTCGTCGGTCAGCGCCAGCAGCAAGTGCTCGAGCGTGGCGTATTCGTGGCGATGCTCGGTGGCCAACGCCAGCGCGCGGTGGAGGGTCTTCTCGAGGTTCTTCGATAGCATGGCGCTTACTCCTGCCCCTCCGCTACTCCTTCTCCAGCGTACACTGGAGCGGATGCTGGTGCTTGCGCGCCAGATCCATGACCTGCATCACCTTGGTCTCGGCGACCTCGTAGGTGAACACGCCGCATATGCCGACACCCCGCTGATGGACGTGCAGCATGATGCGCGTGGCCTCCTCGCGATTCTTGCTGAAGAAACGCTCCAGCACGTGAACGACGAACTCCATCGGCGTGTAGTCGTCGTTGAGCATCAGGACCTTGTACATCGAGGGCTTCTTGGTCCGGGTCCGCGTCAGCGTCGCCGTTCCCGATTCACCCTTGTCGCCATCGTTGCCGCGACCCGGACCGCGACCGTCATCGTCGCGCCGCGGCGGCTCGCCGCTTGCGCGCCAGATGGCCGTCCCGAAAGTGATCCCCAAGGTCCTCATCGCACGATCCGACAGAAACGCCCCTGTACATAGGCACTGCCGCGACGCAACAAAAGGGCCGCGGCCGGCCGCCAGTCTACTCCGAATTTCCGCGCCGCCCAAAGCCCGCCGCACGACAGCAAGACACGACAGCAAGATCAGTACCGCGGGCCATTCGCGCCGATCGCCAGACGCCATTTGCTATGGGTCTGCTTGCTCTCCTGGCCCATCCGTTCGCCGGCCGTACGGCGCGGTGGCGGCGGCGGCACCTGGCGCGCCATCGGATCGAGGGCGAAGAGCGGCTCGGCGAAGCGCACGCGGCCAAATCCATCGGTCTGGAAATCGTATGCGGCATAGCCCCAACGACCGTTGCGGCACGACGCCACGCTCCACCAGAATTCCTCGGATTGGAGATTGCGGCCGGCCACGGGCGGCCCGTAGCCGCCACTGGCCGCCAACGCCTGGTCGAGCCCGCGCAGTTCGGCGGCGTTCAGCACCCGTTCCCCCTTGCGTGCTTTCCACGGCCCCAGCAGATCGCCGGTCGAGCTGATCTCGAGGTTCAGCCCCACCGTCATGTCGGTCAGCACACGCGATGTCATGCGGGGGCCGACGATGTCGTAGATCCGCACCTGCTCTCCCCAGACGGCATTGTAGACGATGCGCAGTCGGTCAGGCGCGCCGGCGGCGCAGGAAGCGCGGATATCGGCGCCGCCGATGTAGCGGAACCAGTAGAAGCTGCGGCCGATCGGCATCTCGATCTCGCGGCCCTGCCCTTCGGGATCGGCGGTGCAGGCACCCGCCAGCATGATCACTGCGGCGGCAAAAACCGCGCGCCAGAATCTCGTCATCCACCACTCCTGCCGACTGCAAGGACTCGATGTGTTCAGACTGCCGCGACTTTAAGGCCGAATGGAGACCCGGCCATAGGCTCACTTCTGAATTGCGATTCTGAGCAACCTCGCGTAACCTTGTGAGGAATCGTCTAATCCCCTCATTTGACACGGAAAACTCGTTAAGAAAGAAGTTCATGATCGAGTACCGTCCGGGTCGCCTGCCATCCCCTCTGGTGGCGATCGGTATCATGATGATGGCACTGGCGTGGCTGTTTGCGGCCGCCCCGGCCGAAGCCCAGAACCGTACCCTGGTCGTGCGCGGAAAGGTGCCGGCCGGCGTGCAAAAACGCGTCGTGCGCAAGGTGCGCCGCGCGCCCGTTCCGGCCGTCACCGCGCGCGACGCGATGCTGCTGATCGACGCCGAGAGCGGGCAGGAGCTGGAGGGCGCCTCGGCCGACGAGAAGCGCCATCCTGCCTCGCTGACCAAGATGATGACGCTGTACCTCACCTTCGAGGCGCTGGACGGCGGTCGATTGAAGCTGGGCGATCGCATGCCGGTCTCGGCGCATGCCGCCGCGATGTCGCCGTCCAAGCTCGGCGTGCACGCCGGCAGCACGCTCGCCGTGCGCGACGCGATCATGGGTCTGATCACCCGGTCGGCCAACGATGCCGCCGTGGTGGTCGGCGAGATGCTGGCGGGCGACGAAGCCACCTTCGCCCGCACCATGACGCAGAAGGCGCGCCAGCTGGGCATGACCAGCACGACCTACCGCAACGCCTCCGGCCTGCCCGACCCGGCGCAGGTGACCACGGCGCGCGACCTCGCGCGACTGGCGCAGGCGCTGCTGCGCGACTTCCCCCACTACTACCCGCTGTTCTCGGTGCAGCAATACGTCTACGCCGGCCAGCCGCTGCGCAACCACAACCAGATGCTCGGCTGGTATCCCGGGGCCGACGGCATCAAGACCGGCTACATCAACGCGTCCGGCTTCAACCTCGTGATGTCGGCGGTGCGCGACGGCCGCCGCCTGATCGGCGTGGTGCTGGGCGGCTCGACCCCCAGCGAGCGCGACGCCATGATGGGCGACATGATGGACCGCGGCTTCGAGCGCGCCGGCGCGCTGAAGCTGGCGCGGTACCACCCGGCGAGGCCGCCGGCGGGTGCGCGGTACACGGCGATCAATTTCGCGCCCGGCGCGGTGATTCCGGAGGAGACGCCGCGCACCACCATCACCGCGCTGGTGGCGCGGGGACCGGTTTCCGCCGAGTTCGACGGCCGCACGTCGGCGGCAGGCGATGCCAGTGTCGATGGCGCGAAATGGGCCATCCAGCTCGGCGCCTTCGCCACCGCCAATGCCGCCGCGCAGGCGGTGCAGCGCGCCATGAGCCTGCTGCCCGATCTGCGCACCATGGTGCGGGCGACCATCGACACGGTGCCGGCGAACGGCAAGACGCTGCATCGTGTCCGGCTCACCAATTTCGACGAGCAGCGCGCCATCAAGAGCTGCAATCGCCTCGAGCGGGCGCACGTCGCCTGCGCGCCGATCAACCTCGGCCTGAGCATGGCTCAGAACTAGAGCGGGATGAAATCAGGCAGAGTCGGCAGGGATTCTCAGAGGTCGGGAAATGTGATTCAAGCTGAGTGCTGAGAGGAGGTCAGCACTCAATGGCGAAGCCGATGCCGATGGAGTTGCGGGAGCGAGTAGTAGCGGCGGTGGAGAAGGAGGGTCTGTCGCGGCACAAGGCGGCAGAGCGCTTCGCGGTCAGCGTAAGCGCGGTGGTTGCCTGGATGGCGCGGTACCACAAGACGGGCAGTGTGGCGCCGGGCCAGATGGGCGGACACAAGCCGAGGGCGCTGTCGGGAGGACATGGGGACTGGTTGCGCAGGC
>JBFXAZ010000027.1:0-53663 GCA_050183765.1 Reyranellaceae bacterium
CGGCCTGTTCCTCGGCATCGGCATCAAGCTGATCGACTTCAAGATCGAGTTCGGCCGGCTGTACGAGGACGACATGGTCCGGATCGTGCTGGCCGACGAGATCAGCCCGGATTCGTGCCGGCTGTGGGACCTGAAGACCAACGAGAAGATGGACAAGGACCGCTTCCGCCGCGACCTCGGCAAGGTCGAGGAGGCCTACCAGGAAGTCGCGCGGCGGCTCGGCATCCTGCTCGACCCCGGCGCCGGCGACCATCGCGGGCCAACCACTGTGCAATAGGCCATTGGGGCAATAGGCAAAGACCATGAGAGCGCGCGTGCACGTCACCCTGAAGAACGGCGTCCTCGATCCCCAGGGCAAGGCGATCGGCAACGCGCTGCATCGCCTGGGCTTCCCCGAGGTCGGCGACG
This sequence comes from Reyranellaceae bacterium, assembly GCA_050183765.1. Classification (GTDB taxonomy): domain Bacteria; phylum Pseudomonadota; class Alphaproteobacteria; order Reyranellales; family Reyranellaceae; genus JAFAZJ01. The sequence continues at coordinate 409 of JBFXAZ010000027.1, forward strand.
TGCGCCAGGGCAAGTTCATCGAGCTGGAGATCGAGGAAACCGACGAGGCCCGCGCCAAGGCCCGCCTCGACGAGATGTGCCGCAAGCTGCTGGCCAACACCGTGATCGAGAACTACCGCATCGAGCTGGTGGCGTGATGAAAGCCGCCGTCGTCGTCTTCCCCGGCACCAACCGTGAAAACGACATCGCCCAGGCGATCGCGCTGACCTCGGGCAGCAAACCGGCCATGGTCTGGCACGGCGACAGCGAGCTGCCGAAGGTCGACCTGATTGTGATCCCCGGCGGCTTTTCCTACGGCGACTACCTGCGCTGCGGCGCCATGGCGGCGCATTCACCCGTGATGCGCGAGGTGAAGGCGCGGGCCGAGAAGGGCGTGCCGGTGCTGGCGGTGTGCAACGGCTTCCAGGTCGCGGCCGAGATGGGCATCGTGCCGGGCACCCTGATGCGCAACGCGCACCTGCAGTTCGTCTGCGGCGACGTGCACCTGAAGGTCGAGACCAGCCAGAGCCTGTTCACCAACCGCTACCAGCAGGGCCAGATCATCCGCGTGCCGGTCGCCCATGCCGAGGGCAACTACTTCGTCGACGACAGCACGCTCAAGCGGATGGAGGATCGCGGCCAGATCGCCTTCCGCTATTGCGGCATGGATGGCGATGTTGCCGCTGGCAATCCCAACGGTTCGCTGCAGAGCATCGCCGGCGTCTTCAACGAGACCAAGACGGTGCTCGGCATGATGCCGCATCCCGAGAACGCCATCGAGCCGCGCTTCGGCGGCACCGACGGCAAGGGCCTGTTCGAAAGCCTCGTCGCCGCGATCGCCTGACCATGAATGCTCCCGAGAAGAACCCGCCGGTCAAGCTGCCCAACGAACCGGTGATCACGCCGCAGGTCGTCGCCGAGCACGGCCTTGCCCCCGACGAATACCAGCGCCTGCTGGGCATCATGGGCCGCGAGCCGACCATGGTGGAGCTGGGCATCTTCTCGGCGATGTGGAGCGAGCACTGCTCCTACAAATCCTCGAAGGTCTGGCTGAAGAAGCTGCCGACCACCGCGCCATGGGTGATCTGCGGGCCGGGCGAGAATGCCGGCGTGATCGACATCGGCGATGGCCAGGCCGCTATCTTCAAGATGGAGAGCCACAACCACCCCTCCTACATCGAGCCCTACCAGGGCGCGGCGACGGGCGTGGGCGGCATCATGCGCGACGTCTTCACCATGGGCGCGCGGCCGATCGCCAACGTCAACGCGCTGCGCTTCGGCGATCCCGCGCATCCCAAGACGCGGCACCTGGTGTCGGGCGTGGTCGCGGGCATCGGCGGCTACGGTAACTGCATGGGCATCCCCACGGTGGCCGGCGAGACCAATTTCCATCGCGCCTACAACGAGAACATCCTGGTCAACGCGATGACCGTGGGCATCGCGCCCGCCGACCGCATCTTCTATTCGGCCGCCGCCGGTCTGGGGAACCCGATCGTCTATGTCGGCTCGAAGACCGGCCGCGACGGCATCCACGGCGCCACCATGTCCTCGGCCGAGTTCAGCGAGGACAGCGAGAGCAAGCGGCCCACCGTGCAGGTCGGCGACCCCTTCGTCGAGAAGCTGCTGCTCGAGGCCTGCCTCGAGCTGATGGCGACCGACGCCATCGTCGCCATCCAGGACATGGGCGCGGCGGGTCTCACCTCCTCGTCGTTCGAGATGGCCGACAAGGGCGAGCTCGGCGTCGAGCTGCACCTCGATCGCGTGCCGATGCGCGAGACCGGCATGAACCCCTACGAGCTGATGCTGTCGGAGAGCCAGGAGCGCATGCTCATGGTGCTGAAGCCCGGCCGCGAGGAGATGGCGCGCAAGGTCTTCGAGAAATGGGAGCTCGACTTCGCGATCATCGGTACGCTCACCGATACGCGGCGCATGGTGCTGCGCTGGCACGGCGACGTTGTCGCCAACATCCCGATCCCGCCTGTGGTCACCCAGGCGCCGATGTACGAGCGGCCGTGGATCGAGACAAAGGTGCCGGCGACGCTCGCCATCACCGACGTGCCGGCACCGAAGGATTACGGCGCGGCCTTGCTGAAGATGATCGGCTGCCCCGACCTCGCGTCGAAGGCATGGATCTGGCGGCAATACGATCACCTGATCATGGGCAATACCGCGATCCGGCCGGGCGGCGATTCGGCCGTGGTGCGCGTGGCCTACGGCCAGCCCAAGGCGCTGGCGATCACGTCTGATTGCACGCCGCGCTACTGTGCCGCCCATCCCGAGACCGGTGGCCGCCAAGCCGTCGCCGAGGCGTGGCGCAACCTCACGGCGGTGGGCGCGCGGCCCTTGGCCTGCACCGACAACATGAACTTCGGCAACCCGACCAAGCCCGAGGTGATGGGCCAGTTCGGCGGCTGCATCACCGGGATGGCCGAGGCCTGCCGCGCGCTCGACTTCCCGATCGTGTCGGGCAACGTCTCGCTCTACAACGAGACCGAAGGTCGACCGATCATGCCGACCCCGGTGATCGGCGGCGTGGGATTGCTCGCCGACGTCGAGGGTTGCGTCGACATCGCGCTGCGCGAAGCCGGCCTGGCGCTGGTGCTGATCGGGGAAACCCGGGGCCATCTCGGCCAGTCGATCTTCCTGCGCGAGATCCACGGCCGCGAAGAAGGCGCGCCGCCCCCGGTCGACCTCGCGGTCGAGCGCCGCAACGGCGACTTCGTACGGAATCAGATCGGCGCCGGACAGGTCTCGGCCTGCCACGACCTCTCCGATGGCGGCCTGCTGATCGCCCTGACCGAGATGGCCATCGCCGGCGCGACCGGCGCGACCATCGAGGCGCCAGGCGATATCGCCACGCATGCCTGGCTGTTCGGCGAGGACCAGGGCCGTTACCTGCTGGCAACCGCCAATCCGGACGGTGTCGTCGCCGCCGCCGCCAAGGCCGGCGTGCCGGCCAGCCGCATCGGCGCGTCCGGCGGCGGCGCGTTGACGGTCAGCGGCCTGATGGCCATATCACTGAGCGAGCTGCGCCGCGCCCACGAAACCTGGCTGCCGGCCTATATGGCGGGCGAAGCAGCCTAGAGGACACCAGCGATGCCCATGGCCGCCGACGACATCGTTGCCCTGATCAAGGCCGGCCTGCCCGATGCCGAGGTCAAGATCGAGGATCTGGCAGGCGACGGCGATCACTACTCGGCGACGGTCGTCTCCGGGGCCTTCGCCGGCAAATCCCGGGTCCAGCAGCACCAGCTCGTCTACGCCGCGCTGGGCGGCCGCATGGGCGGGGAATTGCACGCCCTGAAGTTGACGACCATGGCGCCCGGGGCCAGTTAGGGTACACTGGGGCCATAGGATCCTGTAGGAGACAGCGATGAGCGACGTCGCGAACCGCATCAAGGATGAGATCACCACGAACGACGTGGTGCTGTTCATGAAGGGCACGCCGGTGTTCCCGCAGTGCGGCTTCTCGGCCGCCGTGGTCGAGGTGCTCGACCATCTGGGCGTGCGCTTCAAGGGCGTGAACGTGCTGGTCGACCCGGCCATCCGCCAGGGCATCAAGGAATTCAGCGACTGGCCGACCATCCCGCAGCTCTACGTGAAGGGCGAGTTCATCGGCGGCTGCGACATCATCCGCGAGATGTTCGAGACCGGCGAGCTCGAGCAGGTCTTCAAGGACAAGGGCGTCACCGTCCAGCAGGCCGCTTAGCCCGCTTTTTTCGGTCAGCGACGACAACGGCCGCCCGCGAGGGCGGCCGTTGCGTTTGGGAGTGGGCGGCGGAGCTGGTCTCTCCCCGCCGCCCACCGATCCGTCGCGTGAGGCTTACGACGAACCGGCTGCACCGTCGCGGGTCCGTCCATTCCACTGCGGCGGCGGTCCCGCCGGCGGCTGCCTGCCACCACTCTGCTGGCCGCCCATCTGCGGGAGCGGCGGACGCATGCCGCCCTGCTGCCCGCCCACGGCACGCGCGCGCGGTCTTCTATCGCGATTGAAGCGAGGCACCTGCGGCGACAACGTGGCAGCGCGTCCATTCGCTTGGACACGGATTTGCCGCTGCAGGCAGCAACCCGACCGCATCATAGCCATTGGACTCCCCGACGCCCGCGAACGGCGGGCACGACACAGGGAGTGGTCCATGACATCGATGAAGAAGCTGCTGCTGACCGGCGCGTGCGCGGGTCTGCTGGCTTTGGGCGCTGCCCCGGCTGCGGCCGCAGGGCCGATGATGTCGACCGCCAAGGGCGACGCGCTGCAGAGCGACGCGGTGCACAACGCCGAATTCCGCCGGCATCAGTGGCAGGGGTACCGCTCCTGGCATCAGCCGCCGCGGCGCCACTACTACGGCCACAACCGGCCGCCCTACGGTCACGCCTATGGCTACAGGTATGGCCGTCATCATTGGTCCGGCCGGAACCATTGGTATGGCCGCGGCGATTGGCGAAATCACCGCGGCTACTTCTCCCGCCGTCACAATGACCGCGGTTACTGGAACCAGCGGATCCATTGATTCTGCATGCAGAAAGTTCGGCCCCGGCGATTCGTCGCAGGGCCATCACATGCGATTCGCGCTTGCCGCGCTCGATGGCGTGCGAACCGCGAATCGCAAATGAGGCGCCTTGCGGCAACAGTTCGACAAATCAGACGTCACGCTTCGATACGCAATTGCCCACTTGCCGGCAGCAACCTGATCGGCAGTATCGTCATTTAGCTCCCGAGGCCCGCGAACAGCGGGCGCGACACAGGGAGTTATCCATGACGTCGATGAAGAAGGTCCTGCTGGCAGGTGCGTGCGCGGGCCTGTTGGCTTTCAGCGCCGCCCCGGTTCTGGCGGCGGGGCCGACCATGTCGGCCGCCAAGAGCGATGCGGTGCACAAGGCCGAATATCGCTGGGATGGCCCGCGGGGCCGCTGGGTGTGGCATGAGCCGCCCCGCTACCGCTATCACCCCCGCTACTACAGCGCGCCACGGTACGGCCACGACTACTGGTTCGACCGCGACAACAATCCGCCTGGCCCGCGTGGCGGCCCGGGCACGAACTGGGAAAATCCGCCGGGTCCGCGCGGCGGTGCGGGCGCTTCGCCCGACCGTCCCCGCTACTACAACGGCGCCTGGCACTAGACCGAGCGTCGCGACCTGAACACGCGAAGCCCCGGCGACCATCGCCGGGGCTTCGTCGCGTCACGCCGCCATCTCGAGAATGGTCTTTATGTCGTCCGGCCCGTTGATCTTGCGCGGGTTGGTGTAGGTCCAGCGATCGTGCATGGTGTTCTCGGCCAGCAGATCGAACTGCTCGGGGCCGACGCCGACCTCCTTCAACGTGCGCGGCAGGCCGAGCCCGCTGATCAGCTCGTGCAGCGCGTCGCCCGCATCGCCGCCGGGCCGCCCCAGCGCCTCGCTCACCACCGCCTGGCGTTCGGCGTTCACCGGTTTGTTCCAGTGCATCACATAGGGCAGCATGACGCACGAGGTGTAGCCGTGCGGCACGCCCGCGGTGCCGCCGAGTATGTGGCCGATCGCGTGACTGGCGCCCTTGTCGACACCGGCCTGCGAGCCCACCACCGAAAGCCACATGCCCATCAGGCAATCGAGCCGCGCCGCCATGTCGGACTCGTTCGCCTTTACGCCGCGCAGGCCGCGGCTCAGCAGCTTCAGCGCGTGGATGTCGGCGGCCTCGGAATAGGCGTTGCAGCGCGGCGAGCAGATGTCCTCGGCCGCATGATCGACGGCGCGGATGCCGCTGGACAGGAACAGCCACAACGGCGTGTGCACGGTGGCGGCCGCATCGAGGATCACGACGCGCGGCACGTGCAGCGGATGGACATATGATTCCTTCTTCTTCGTCGCGGTGTCGGTGCAGCCGGCGCCGGCGTTGAACTCGCCCGCCGACAGCGTGGTCGGCACCGCCACCTGGCGCACGGTGGGCGCCCTCACCGGCTTGCGCGTCGGCGGATCGGCGTTGGTGACGCGCTTGTAGTCGTCGAGCTGCTCGGTCTTCGTCACGTCGTTGGCGAGGCAGAGCTGGATCATCTTGCCCGCATCGGTCACCGAACCGCCGCCCACCGTGGCGATGAGATCGGTACCGGCCTCGCGCGCGGCATTGGCGGCCTCGACACAGTCGGTGCGTGGCGTATGCGCGGCGATGCGATCCCAGGTGCCGGCGTGACGGTTGCCGAGCCTGCCGACGATGTTGCTCACCACATCGGTCGTGCGATTGAGCGTGCCGCTGGCGACGATGAAGACCCGGTTCGCGCCGAGCCGCGCCGTCTCCTCGGCCAATGCCTCGGCGCACGGCTTGCCGAACACCACCTGGTCCATGTGCGGGTAGCGATAGACGCCCGTCGTCGCCATGCCGTTCTCCTGTCTCAACCGGCGCCGAGCCTGCGGCGTCGGCATGGGTCGTGCAAGCAATTTGGCATCCGGCCGCAGCCTGCTATCGTGGCGCCGGAACACGACAACGGGAGACGGACCATATGTCGTTCATCGGTAGTATCGGCAAGTCGGTGGCGATCGGCACGGTGGCGCTGACGCTCGCGGCGGCGGCACAGGCGGAGACCACGCTGCGCGTCGTGGCCCATTCGGATCTCAAGATCCTCGATCCGATCTGGACCACCGCCTACATCACGCGCAACCACGGCTACCTGGTCTACGACACGCTCCTGGGCATGGACGAGAATCGGGAAATCCGCCCGCAGATGGCGGAGAAGTGGACGGTGAGCGCCGATCGGCTCACCTGGACCTTCACCCTGCGCGACGGCCTGGAGTTCCACGACGGACAGCCGGTGACCACCGCCGACGTCATCGCCTCGCTGAAGCGCTGGGCCGAGCGCGACTCGATGGCGCAGCAGATGTGGACGCGCGTCGCCGAGATGACGGCCATCGACGCCAAGAGCTTCAAGATCGTGCTGAAGGAGCCCTATGGCCTGGTGCTCGAGACGATGAGCAAGCCCAGCTCGCTGGTGCCCTTCATCATGCCGGCGCGCGTCGCGGCGACGCCGTCGAACCAGCAGATCAAGGACTACACCGGCTCGGGCCCCTTCATCTTCAGCGCCAAGGAGTGGAAGCCGGGCGACAAGGTCGTCTACCTCAAGAACCCCAAGTACAAGCCGCGCAACGAGCCGCCTTCGGGCATGGCCGGCGGCAAGGTCGCCAAGGTCGACCGCGTCGAGTGGGTGGCGATTCCCGACCCGCTGACCGCGGTCAACGCGCTGATCGCCGGCGAGGTCGACATGATCGAGTCGCCGCCACCCGATCTGTTCCCGGTCCTGCAGAAGGAAAAGGACATCGCGCTGTACGGCTGGAATCCCGCGGGCAGCCAGATCATCGGCCGCTTCAACCACCTGTTTCCGCCGTTCAACAACCAGAAGCTTCGGCTGGCGGCCTTCTATGCCACGGCGCAGAGCGACTATCTCGAGGCGCAGGTCGGCGACAAGGACATCTACTTCGAGTGCAACGCGCCGCTGACCTGCGGCAACGCCAACACCAAGACCTACGGCGACATGCTGCTCAAGCCCAACCTCGAGAAGGCGCGCGCGCTGCTCAAGGAGGCCGGCTACGACGGCACGCCCGTCGTGCTGATGCATCAGACGGACCTGCAGTCCTCCAACCGCCTCGCGCCGGTGGCCAAGGCGCAGCTCGAGCGGGTGGGCTTCAAGGTCGACATGCAGTCGATGGACTGGCAGTCGGTCGTGTCGCGCCGCGCCAAGAAGGATCCGCCGGCGCAGGGCGGCTGGAACATGTTCTTCACCACGACCGTCGCGGTCGACGCGGCCAATCCTGTGGCCAACGCCTTCACCAACGGCGGCTGCGCCAAGGCGTGGTTCGGCTGGCCCTGCGACGAGGTGCTGGAGAAGCTGCGCGCCGATTTCTCGCGCGCGCCCGACGATGCCGCCAAGAAGGACCTGGCGTTCAAGATCCAGGACCGGGTGATGGAACAGGCGACCTATCTCGTCGTCGGCCAGTACAAGGCCTTCGGCGCATATCGCAAGGATCGCATCGACGGCTGGCTGAAGGGCCCTGCCGCGGTGTACTGGAACATCAGCAAGAAGCCGTGACGACCGCGGGCGACGACGCTCGGCGTCGTCGCCCGCCGTCCGGCATCAGGCGGCCTCGGCCAGCCGGGTAATGCCCGCCTTCTGGCGCCGGGCGACTTCCGCGACCCGCTTGCCGAGCGCTTCCATGGTGGCGAAGTCGCTGGCGGCGATGCCCTCGACCCCCTGGTCGGCGTTGGCCTGCGCCATGGCGCCGAGGAAGGAGCCGACGCGGTTGAGATCGGCGCTGCTGCCCTTGGAGTGGTTGTTGCCCGGCTTCATGCCGAGGCCGACCCAGACCATGCCGTGCTGCATCGCCAGGATCATGAGCTGGTTCAGCGTGCTGAGCTTGTCGCCGCTCCACGACGCCGAGCCGGTGAAGCCGGCGGCGATCTTGTCCTTCCACGCATCCGCGTACCAGCGCTTGGAGCTCCAGTCCTTGAACTTGGCGAACTCCGCCGAGATGCCGCCCATGTAGGTGGGCGAACCGAAGATGATCGCGTCGGCGCGATCCAGCTCCTCGCCGCGGGCCTCGGCCTCGGCGACCGGGATCAGTGTGACATTGACGGTATTGCCGACCGAACGCGCCCCGGTGGCGGCCGACTCGGCCAGCGCCTGGGTGTGGCCGAAGCCCGAGTGATAGACGACAGCGACATTGACCATGGAAGTCTCTCCTTCGATACGGAATGGTAACTAGTGTCTATCTAGTCACCTTTCGTTACTCGAAGGAGATGGATGGTGGAGAAACCTTTTTAAAGTAGGTACCTTGACGTAACCAGTAACAATCCCCAAATCACGCCCACAATGGCAATCGGGACGAGGGATCCGACCATGTTCAAGGGGAAGAGCGGCGGGGGCGATCCCGCTTCCTGTCCGATGGACTTCATCCTGCGGCTGCTGATGGGGCCGTGGACGACCTACATCCTGTACACACTGGGCGAGCACGGCCCGCAGCGTTTCGGCGAGCTGAAGCGCCGGGTGACCGGCGTGTCGGCCAAGATGCTGACCGAGCGGCTGCGCACGCTGGAGCAGGCCGGGCTGGTGACGCGCCACTACGAGGCGACGATCCCGCCCAAGGTGACTTACGCGCTGGCCGCGCGCGGCCACGAGCTGCGCGGCGTGCTGGGCACGCTAGCGGCGGTGGGCTCGAAGTGGCTCGCGGAGGACGCCGCGGCGAACGCGCCGCGGCAGGCGGCGGAGTAGGCTCCTACTCGACGTAGTCCGTCGCCAGGTGGAACAGGCAGTCGCCGCGCTCGGTGCGGCCCGGCTGGCGCTTGCAGATCACGGTGCCTGAGCGCGCGAAATGCGCCACCACGGGGTCGCGCCACGGCGTGTCGTGCTGATGCACGCGCGCCGCGGGCTGGCCCGCGACCACGTCGTCGCCCAGCTCGACCAGCGGCTCGAACACCCCGCCGTCGGGCGCATAGACGTAGTAGTCCGGCCCTTCGACGCGCATCAGCCGCGTCGGCGTCGCGGGCGGCGGCGGGATGTCGAGCCCCCGCAAGGCGCCGATGTGATCGAGCACGCGCAGCAACCCCTCCTCGGCGATCTTCAGCGCCGACGGCGTGACCGCGCCGGCGCCGGCCAGCTCAGTGCCCATATGCTCTACGCCCTGGCGCATCGCCGCGGAGCTCGCCGTGCGCTCGTCGCCCTGCGGTGAGGTGCTGACGTAGCCGATCGGCGCACCGAAGGCGCGCATGCGGGCGATCTGCGCCTTGCGCCGCACGGGATCGGGATCGAGCCGGCACAGGCTGCTGGGGATATAGATCAGCGAGCTGCCGCCGGAATGCAGGTCGAAGTGGAACTGGCATGTCGGCATCAGCACGTGCTCGATGTAGTGGGCGACCTGCTGGGTGATCGTGCCGTCGGCGTGGCCCGGGAATGAGCGATTGAGATTGCCGTCGTCGATCGGCGAGGTGCGCATGCCGGCCATCGCCGCCGGGAAGTTCGACGACGGCAGGATGATCAGCCTGCCGCGCACGTTCTTCGGCTCGAGCGTGCGGATCAGCTTGCCCAGGGCGAGTTGGCCTTCCCACTCGTCGCCGTGGTTTCCGGCCATCAGCAGCACGCGCGGCCCCTCGCCGTTGCTGATGCAGGCGATCGGCAGCGGCAACCAGCCATAGGCGGAGCGGTGCACGGAGTGCGGGATGCGCACGAAGCCCGTGCGCTTGCCGTCGGCTTCGAGATCGATATCGGCGGCCAGTCGGCTGCGCCCGCGTTCGCTCATGGTCCCTCCGTGCGCGATCGCCGCGCTCGGCAGCCAGTCTGCCGACCGCCATACGACGCAGGCAAGTCACGAACCCTGGGCCACGAACATTGGGCCACAATCCTTGGGATCGGGCGCTTGCCTCTGTATCGTCGGCGGCAGGATGCGGCCCCGGGTCGGTCGCGCCGTCCCCCCACCAGCGGAGAACGCGCCGTGCTGACCACCTTCGATCTCATCGCCCTGCTGCTGACGCTGACCGCGGCCTTCGGCTGGATCAACCACCGCTATATCAGGCTGCCTCACACGATCGGCCTGCTGGTCATGGGCCTGGTCGCATCGCTTCTGCTCATCGGCATCGAGCTGGCGATCACGCGTACCCAGATCTATCAGGACATCGTCACCGCCATCCGCCAGATCGATTTCTACGACGCGGTGATGAACGGCATGCTGGCGTTCCTGCTGTTCGCCGGCGCCCTGCATGTCGATCTCGGCGTCTTGCGCAGCCGCGCGCGGGTGGTCGGGTTGATGGCCACGGTCGGCGTGGCGCTCTCGGCGGCGATCGTCGGTACCGCGGCATGGCTGATCGCCGGATGGCTCGGCCTCGCCCTGCCCTTCGCCTGGGCATTGGTGTTCGGCGCGCTGATCAGTCCCACCGATCCGGTCGCGGTGCTGAGCACGCTGAAGGCGGTGAAGGTGCCGTCCGCGCTGGAGACCGACATGACCGGCGAGTCGCTGTTCAACGACGGCGTTGGCGTCGTGCTGTTCACCATCTTGCTGGCGCTCGCCGTCGGCACGGGCGCCGAGGTCGGCCCCCTGGCGGTCGGCAAGCTGCTGCTCCTCGACGCGGTGGGCGGCGGCGTGCTCGGGCTGGTGACCGGTTTCGTCGCCTACCGCGCCATGCGCGCCATCGACAACTATCCGATCGAGGTGCTGATCTCGCTGGCCCTGGTCGCCGGCACCTACGCGCTGGCGACCAAGCTGCACACCAGCGGGCCGATCGCCGTCGTCGTCGCCGGCCTGCTGATCGGCAATCACGGCGCGCGCAACGCGATGAGCGATCAGACGCGCGACTACCTGTTCTCGTTCTGGACGCTTCTCGACGAGATCCTGAACTCGCTGCTGTTCCTGCTGATCGGCCTCGAGGTGCTGATCCTGCGTTTCGACCTGTCGCTCGGCGGCTTCGCCCTGGCGGCGATTCCCATCGCCTTCGTCGCGCGCCTCGCCGCCGTCGCCACCCCGGTCACCGTGCTGCGCCTGTTCGGCGAACGCTTCACGCGCGGCACCACTGCGGTGCTGACCTGGGGCGGGTTGCGCGGCGGCATCTCGGTGGCCCTGGCGCTGTCACTGCCGGAGAGCGAATCGAAGCCGGTGATCCTCGCCGCGACCTACGCCGTCGTGCTCTTCAGCATCATCGTGCAGGGCCTGACCCTGGCCATGGTCGTGCGGCGCACCGTGACGGCCGAGCAGAGTTGATGGGCGCGCAGGATCAGCGCAGGAAGCGCTTCTCGCGCGCCTTCATGCCCGGCACGTCCTGCAGCTCGAAGATCTCCTCGACCGAGACGATCTCCTTGTCGACCGACTTGATGCCGCCCTCCTCGCGGATGCGCGCGAAGACGCGTTTCATCTCGGTCACGGCGGCGCGGATGGCGTGGTTGCCGTAGATCACCAGGCCGATCTTGCCGGTGGCCCGCATCTTGGCTTCGGTGAGGTCGGGATAGGCGGTCGGAACGAGCGCGATCGGCACGCTCGAGTCCCAATGCGCGGCGAAGGCCAGCACCTCGTGCGGCGTCTTCTGCTTGGAGTGCACGAGGATCAGGTCGGCGCCGGCCTCGACATAGGCGCGGCCGCGCTTGTGCGCCTCGTCCAAGCCCGCGCCGGCGATCAGCGCCTCTGTGCGCGCGATCACCAGCGGCCCGTCCTGCGAGCGCGCGGCGCACGCCGCCTCGATCTTGCCCTGGAACTCCTCGATGCGGACCAGCTCCTGCCGACCGCCGGCCAGCAGGCTGGTGTCCTTGGGAAACGTCTTGTCCTCGATCACGATGGCGCCCACACCGGCGCGATCATACGCCGCCACCACGTGGCCGACGTTGATCGCATTGCCGTAGCCGGTGTCGATGTCGGCGATGACCGGAATGGCGACCTGCTCGCAGATGGCGCGGGTCATGTCGAGGTGCTGGGTCATCGACAGCAGGCTGGCGTCGGGCACGCCGTAGGCCGCCGACAGCTCGAAGCCGCTGGCCCAGATGGCGTGGAAGCCGGCGCGCTCCGCCAGCCGCGCCGAGAGAGGATTGTGGGCCGCCATCGCGTGCGCAAGGCCCTCGCGCGCGATGGTGTCCTTCAGGGCTTGTCCGGCACTCATGGTCCACCTCGCCATTTCAACGAGGTGGAGCTTAGCCCACCAGTTTCTGGCCGATCACGCGCCGCTTGCGGTTGATCTCGCGCAGATACTCGATGCCTTCGGCGGCGACGGCGTCGCCGATCATCGAATCGCCCTCGCCCGCCAGCTCGCCCATGTCGAGCCACGGGCTGTACACGTGCTGCGTGCGCTCGGTGATGATGCCGGCCTTCAGAAGCGTCTTCACCAGCACGCGGAAGATGTTGGTGCCCTCCTTCATCGAGTTCTTGCGGCTGTTGGAGCCGAAGCGCTCGCGCACCGCGTCGCGCACCCATTGCGGATCGAGGCCGAACTCCTCGTAGATGTACGGGCGCTGGCTGATGCTGGTGAGGTTGAAGAGCAGCGACTCGAAGACGTGGGCGGCCCAGTCCTCGACCTTGTCGTGCTCCTCCGGCGTGAGGTTGGGCAGGGTGCGGTCGGCCCAGATCTTGCCGAACTTGTGATGGAAGGCCTCGTCGGTCATCACCAGCTGCACCAGCCGCTTGAGCAGCGGATCGCGCGTGAAGGCATGCGTGTCGGCGAAGGCACCCATGGCGAGGCCCTCGAGCATGATCTGCATGCCGACCAGCTTCTTGTAGACGATCGGGCTCAGCACGATCTCGTTGAGGAAGCGGCCGAGCTCGGGGCTGCAGGGATAGGGCGTGCCCCAGCGCACTTTGATGTAGCGGCCGAAGGCGGCGACGTGGCGCGCTTCCTCGCGCGCCTGGTTGGCGGCGTATTCCTGCGCACCGGGATCGAGCAGGATGTCGCACAGCGACGCGGACAGCGACATCGCGCCCTGCTCGCCGTGCAGGATGCCCGACATGCGGAAGCGCGTGATGTTGTTGGCCAGCCGGATCTTCTGGCCCTCGTCCAGCCGTTCGCCCACCGCGCTCTGCAGCTCCGGCACGCGGTCGGGCGGCATGATGTATTCCTTCGTCACGTCGAAGGGCGTGGCGTAGTCGAGATAGGCCGGGTTGAACGGATCCCAGAAATGGTCGTGCGTGGCGCCGATGATGCCGTCGAAGGCATCCGAACGCGTGTCGTAGCGATCGACCTCGATCATCGCCGGGAAATCGTCGGGGGCGACGACCCGATAGGCGGGGTCGCGCGTGATGTGCTGGTCGTCTGCGAACGAGCCGCTCATCGCTTCCTCCATGCGTGGCGCCGCTCTCCCGGCGGCTGGCACGAGAAAGACTAGTCTCGTTTGACGTTAACGTAAACGTAAATCTCACCAGCCTGCCAGGGAGCAAGTGGCCGATGTGCCCGCGTCGGCGACTCGCTTTGCCCTTCGCCGGCCAGCGGCTAAAGTCGCGGCAAGGCAGGGCTCTAGGGGTTGGGGAGAAGCCAGGAGTGGCGATCGAAGCGGTCAAGGACGTCCCTCCCCAGCGTCTGATTCCCCTGTTTCTGGTGTGCCTGGCCTCCATCGGCTACGAGATCGCGCTCACCCGCTTCTTCGCCATCGCGAGCTGGTCGGAGTACGGCTACTGGGTGATCTCCATGACCATGGCCGGGCTGGCGGCCAGCGGCGTGGTGGCCTCCCTGTTCTCCCGCGCGCTGACACGGGCGCTGCCCATCCTGCTGCCGTCGCTGCCGATCCTGATGCTGCTGGCGGCGTCGCTCGGCTGGGTCTGGGTCACCGTCGTGCCGTTCAATCCGCTGGAGCTGCAGAACAAGCAGCTCTGGCACGAGCAGCTGCTGAACATCGGGCAGTACTACGCCGCGATCTTCCCGTTCTTCTTCATGGTCGGGCTGTACCTCTCGTCCTATTTCATCCTCTACAACTACCGCATCGGCCGGGTGTACGCCTTCGATCTCGCCGGCGCCGGGCTGGGCGCGGCGCTGCTGCTGGCGCTGATGTTCGTGGTCCACCCCTTCTGGCTGGTGCCCTGCCTGCTGCCGGCGCTGGCACTGGCCGCCTGCCTGGAGATCTCGCCAGCCTGGCCGCGCCTCTACGTGTCGATCGCCGCGGGCGCGACGCTGGTCGTGTCGGCGCTCGCGGCGCTGTTCCTCAGCCAGCCGCGCATCAACGAGTACAAGGAAGTCTTCGCGCCCATGAACACCCAGGGCGCGCGCGTGCTGGCGACGATCACCTCGCCCAAGGGCCTCTACCAGCTGCTCGACAATTTCACCGAGCGCCTCGACACCGACATCTCCAACAACCCCGACATCATGGCTGGCGCGACCATGCCGAAGGCCTATGGCCTCTACGCCGACGGCAACCGCCTCGTCTCGCTGCCGCGCACGACCACGGTCGACACGCGCTACTTCGTCGCCGCGCTCGATTCCCTGCCCTACCGGCTGCGCCCACCCGAGGCGACGCTGCTGCTGGGTGCGGCCGGCGGCTTTCGCATCCACGAGGCCCTGCGTACCGGCGCCCGGCGCATCGTGGTGCTGGAACCCGACAACGCGCTGCGCGACGCGCTGCTGCACGGCATCGGACCGGCACCGCCCTTTCCGGCCGACGACCGCGTGACGATCCGCGACACCATCCCGCTGGCGACCCGGGTGGTGGCGCGCGACGGGCCGTTCGACGTCATCGACATCACCCGCGAGTTCCTCAGCCAGTCGGACACCAACCGCGCCGCGCTGTCGGTCGAGGTTCTCGGCGACTACGTGCGCATGCTGAAGCCCGGCGGCATGCTGTCGATCCCGGTGTCGATCCGCGAGTTCACCGTCTACGCCGTGAAGATGTTCGACACCGCGCGCGAGGGCCTGCGCCAGGCCGGCATCGCCGAGCCTGAAAAGCACGTGGTGATCTACCGCTCGGCCTGGAACGTGCGCATCCTGCTCAGCGCCACGCCGTGGACACCCGAGGCGCTGGCGGCCATCGAGAAGTTCTGTGACGAGCGCTCCTTCGACATCGCCTTTCCGCCGCCGCGCGCGGGGGCCAAGCGCACGATCTTCAATGAGCTGCCGGTCGTGTCCTTCGACATCCTGCGGCCGCAGCCGGCGGGTTCCGATCCGATCGGCGAGGAGGCGCGAGCGGCGATCGCCGGCCAGCCCTCCCCCTACCACGGCTTCTTCAAGCTCACGCCGCCCAGCCTCGACCGGCCGTATTTCAACGCCGTGCTGCCGCTGACGCGGATCGAGACCATCCTCGACCGCATCGAGCTCGTGCCGCGCGAGGAGCTCGTCTACCTGATCAATCTCGCGGTGCTGGCGCAGGCGCTGGTGATCGCCACGCTGGTGCTGCTGATCCCGCTTGTGAAACGTCGCGGCGACGCGTTGCCGATCGGCCGCTTCGCGAAGTCCGCGGTGTATTTCGCCGGACTCGGACTGGGCTTCCTCACGCTCGAGATCTACCTGATCGAAAAGGCCTCGCACTATCTGCACGACCGCGTCTTCGCCTTCGGCCTGGTGCTGGCGGTGATGCTGGTCTGTTCGGGGGCGGGCAGCCTGATGGCCGAACGCGTGCGGGCCAAGCCGCGCACCTGGCTGGGCATCGCCGTGGTGACCGTGCTGGTCTGGTGCGAGGTCGCCTTCCTGTGGCTCGACCCGTTGCTGATCGCCACCGCCACCGAGGCGCCGGCGATCAAGATCGCCATCCTCGTGCTGGTCGCGCTGCCGGTCTCCGTCGCGCTGGGCATGCCGATGGCTTTGGGGCTGAGCCAGTTCTACGGCAAGCGGCTGGCCTTCCTGCCCTGGGCCTGGGCGGTCAACGGCGCCTGCTCGATCATCTCGACGCCGCTGGCCAATCTGCTGGCGGTCTCCGTCGGGCTGAAAGCCCTGCTGCTGCTGGGCGCGTTGCTGTATGCGATTGTCGCCGTCACCCTGCCGGCCGACCGCGTCCCGGCCCGGTAGTCCGATGGTGCGGCTGACCCGTCGTTCGCTGATCGCCCAGAGCGCCGTCGCGACACTCGCGGCGCCGGCGCTGGCACAGCCCCATGGCGGCGGCTGGACCTACGAGCAGTACGCCGCGGCGATGCGCGCCAGCGAGCGGCGACTGGCCATGAACAAGGCCACCTTCGACGGCGTGATGCGCCGGCGCGAGCACGCGCTGCGCATCGTCGAGAGCTACCTGCGCGGCAAGTTCGGCGAGGCCGATCCGCACACCCTGCGCGCCTATGCCGAGGTGCCGCGCGAGTACTACCACTACAACTACGCCGGCCCGTTCGATTTCGGCTCCACGGCCTACGAGGGCAACGCGCATCCCTGGGCGATCGGCTACGGCTCGGCGCTGTCGGACTATCTCGGCCAGATGTACATGACCCAGCTGGCACGACCGCGGCCGGGCGAGAGCGCGCTCGAGATCGGTACCGGATCGGGCTACCAGATCTCGATCCTCTCGCGTGTCTGCGAGAAGGCCCGCTCGATCGAGATCATCGAGCCCCTGGGCCGCGCCGTCGCCAGGATCTTCGAGCCGCTGGGGTTCGCCAACATCGCCACCCGGGTGGGTGACGGCTACTACGGCTGGCCCGAGGAGACGGACGGCTTCGACATCATCATGGTGACCTGCGTGGCCCAGCACGTGCCGCCGCCGCTGCTCGCCCAGCTCAAGCCCGGCACCGGCCGCCTGATCATCCCCGTCGGGCAGCCCTTCCGCCGCGCCCAGGTGCTCTACGTCTACACCAAGGATAGCGACGGCAAGATCCACTCGAGGCGCGACGTCGGCGTCTATTTCATTCCAATGACCGGTCGCATGTCGCAGGGCGGCTAGGAATCGCGGCCGCGAAGCCTTACCCTGACGAACACCCTGCCCCTCCCTGCGAAAGGAACTTCGGACCAATGATCCTGACCCGACGGCGCGCACTGGCAACGGCCGCCGGAGCGACCCTGGCGGCGCCCGCGATTCTCCACGCCCAGCCCACGCCCTGGACCTATGCCGCCTTTGTCGCGGCGATGAAGGCCAGCGGCCGCAACGTCAAGATCTCGGGCGACGAGTGGGCCGAGATGCAGAAGCGCCGGCCGCGCGCGCTGGGCACCATCGCCGGGGTGCTCAACTACCACTTCGGCAAGGCGGATCCCGAGATCATGCGCGCCTTCCACGAGGTGCCGCGCGAGTACTATCACTACGACTACGGCGCCAACACCGACTTCGCCGCCGTCGCCTACGAGGCGGAGTCGAAGCCCTGGCGCATCGGGCTGGGCTCGGCGCTGTCGGACTATCGCGGCCAGGCCTACATGACCCAGCTGTGCAAGCCGACGGCCGAGAGCGTGGCGCTGGAGATCGGCACCGGCTCGGGCTTCCAGATCTCGATCCTCTCGCGCATCGTCAAGAAGGCCCGCTCGATCGAGATCATCGAGCCGCTGGGCAGGTCGGTGAGCCGCATCTTCGCGCCGCTGGGCTTCGACAAGAACCTCGAGACCCGCATCGGCGACGGCTTCTACGGCTGGCCGGAGGAGAAGGACGGCTTCGACCTCATCATGGTCACCTGCGTGGCGCAGTACGTGCCGCCGCCGCTGCTCAAGCAGCTCAAGCCCGGCGGCCGCATGGTCATCCCGATCGGCCAACCCTTCAAGCGCGAGCAGTTCCTCTACGTCTTCAGCAAGGACGCCGACGGCAAGGTGCACTCCAAGAAGGACCTCGGCGTCTACTTCATCCCCATGACCGGCGCGATGCAGAAGGAGCCACCACCGCCGCCCGAGCCGGCCACGAAGAAGTAGCGCCGCGATGCGCCTGATCGTTCGCCTCCTTGCCGCGGCGCTGCTGACGGCGCTCGCGCTGTCGGCACAATCCCTGTCCGTGCTGGCCGGCGAGACGCGCATCTCGCTGGTGCTGATCTGCGACATCTACGACATGCACGAGGAGGGCGGCCGCGGCGGCATGGCCCGCGTCGGCGCAGTGGTGAAGACGGAAAAGGCGCGCGGGCCGAACGTACTGGTCGCGCATGCCGGCGACACCTTCTCGCCCTCGCTGATGTCGGGATTCGACCAGGGCGCGCACATGGTCGATCTGCTCAACATGCTGCCGATCGATGTCTTCGTGCCGGGTAACCACGAGTACGATTTCGGCCCCGACGTCTTCCTGAAGCGTCTGCGCGAGGCGCACTTCCCGGTCTATGCCGCCAATCTGCGCGAAGGCGACGGCTCGCCGATCCCCGGCATCATCGACTCGCGCATCCATGCTTTCGGCGAGGTGAAGATCGGCGTGATCGGCCTGACCGCCGAGGATTCGCACAAGAAATCGCAGCCCGGCCGGTTCAAGATCGCGCCGATGCTCGACACCGCCGCCGCCCTGGCGGCCAGCCTGCGCCGCCAGGGTGCCGACCTCATCGTGCTCGTGTCGCACTCCAACCGCGCGATTGACAATGAACTCGTCGATTCCGGCGTCGCCGACGTGATCCTGTCGGGCGACGACCACGATCTGTACCTGCGCTACAATGGCCAGGTGGCGATCGTCGAAGCGGCGATGGACGGGCTCGTCGTGGCCGTCGTCGACCTCTCGGTAAAGGTCGACACGCTCCCCGGCGGCAAACGCAAGGTCGCCTGGTGGCCGCGCTTTCGCATCATCGATACAGCGGATGTGACGCCCGACCCCGATGTCGCGGCGCGTGTCGCGGTCTACGAGTCGCGGCTGTCGAAATCGCTCGACATCGTCATCGGCCGCACGACCACCGAGCTCGACAGCCGCAACGCGGCGGTCCGCGGCGGCGAGGCGGCCATCGGCAATCTCTTCACCGACGCGCTGCGCACCGCGACCGGCGCCGACGTCGCCCTGCTCAACGGCGGCGGCTTCCGCGGCAATCACGTCTATCCCGCCGGCAGCGCGATCACAGAGCGGCTCGTGCTCGCCGAACTGCCCTTCCTCAACCGCGCGCTGGTGCTCGAGGTGAGCGGCAAGGCGCTGCGCGCGGCGATCGAGGCCGGCCTCGCCGGCGCCGAGAACGAGGTGGGCCGTTTCCCGCAGGTTTCCGGCATGACCATCCGTGCCGACCTCACGCGGCCCAACGGCGATCGCGTTGTCTCGCTGGTGGTCGGCGGCGCGCCGGTCGAGCCGGACAGGCTCTACAAGCTCGCCACCAACGATTTCCTGGCGCGCGGCGGCGATGGCTATTCAGCGCTGGTTGGCGCCCGCGCGATCGTCGGCCCGACCGACGCGCTGCTCGTGTCGCGCCACGTCATCGACCACATCAAGAAGCTCGGCACGGTATCGGCCAGGACAGAAGGCCGCATCATCGTCGGCCGCCAGCGCGCGCCGCGCTGAGCCACCAACGAAAAACCCCGGGCTTGCGGCCCGGGGTTCGCGCGTCCGGCAGGTAACCGGAAAATCAGCGGCTATAGAACTCGACGACCATCGACGGCTCCATCTGCACCGGATAGGGCACGTCGGAGAGCTTGGGGGCGCGCAGGAAGGTGCCCTTCATCTCCTTGTGGTCGACCTGCATGTATTCCGGCACGTCGCGCTCGGCGAGCTGGGTCGCCTCCATGACGACGGCGAGGTCCTTGGCCTTGTTGCCGAGCGAGATCTGATCGTTGTCGCGCACCTGGTAGGAGGCGATGTTGACCCGACGGCCGTTGACGCGCACGTGGCCATGGCTGACCAGCTGGCGCGAGGCGAAGACGGTGGCGGCGAACTTCATGCGGTAGACCACGGCGTCGAGACGGCGCTCGAGCAGCGCGACCAGGTTCTCGCCGGTGTCGCCACGGCGGCGCATCGCCTCGGCGTAGTAGCGGCGCATCTGGCGCTCGCTGACATTGCCGTAGTAGCCCTTGACGCGCTGCTTGGCCATCAGCTGCGTGCCGAAATCGGTCGGCTTGGTGCGCTTCGCACCATGCTGGCCGGGGCGGCTCTCACGCTTGTTGATCGGGCTCTTCGGACGGCCCCAGAGGTTGACGCCGAGGCGTCGGTCGATCTTGTACTTCGACGATTCGCGCTTGCTCACGAACGGTTTTCCTTCGTCACACGTTTGTCCGGATAGGCCTTGGTCGGGTGCGACGCACCCGGGCGGGATCGGCGCCCTGAGGCACCGATCCACGTTCTCCGGAAGAAGGCGCGGACTATACGCATCGCCGCGCACGAGTCAAACGGCGATATAGTCAGGAAAATCAGCCCTTTAGCCGATCAGTCGACCTTGGCACCGGCCTTGAGGATGATCTCGGCCAGCCGCTTCTCCTCGCTGGCGCGATAGGCCGAGACATCGGCCTGGGTCGACCACCAGGCGGTGGCGCCCTGCTCCAGATAGGCCTTCTTCAGGTCGGCGCTCTCCAGCGCCTGCTTGCTGAACATCGACATGCGCTCGACCACGGCCGCCGGCACCTTGGCCGGACCGACCAGGGCGGTCCACGACCGGATGTCGAAGCCGGGCAGAAATTCGCTCAGCGCCGGGATGTCCGGCACCACCTGGCTGCGCTCCTTGCTGGTGACGGCGAAGCCGCGCACCTTGCCCGGCCGGTACTGCGCCAGCGAACCGGGGATGTTGTCGAAGATCATGTGCACCTGGCCGGCCAGCAGGTCGATCATCCCCGGCGCGGCGCCGCGATAGGGCACGTGCAGCATGTTCACGCCGGCCAGCTGCTTGAACAGCTCGCCGCTCAGATGCAGCGTCGTGCCATTGCCGGCCGAGGCATAGGAATACTTGCCGGGATTCTTCTTCAGCAGGTCGATCAGCTCGGGCACCGTCTTGGCCGGCAGGCTGAGATTGGCCACCAGCATGTTGGGCAGCCACCACAGATTGGTGACGAAGGTGAAGTCCTTCTCCGCATCGAAGGGCAGCTGTCCCTTCTTCAAGGTGGGCGAGATGGCGTGGCTGGCGATGCCGCCGAGGCCGACGGTATAGCCGTCCGGCGGCGACTTCGCGACGACGTCGACGCCGACGTCGCCGCCCGAACCGCCGCGGTTCTCGACCACGAATTGCTGCTTGGTCAGCTCGGTCATCTTGGCGCAGAACAGGCGCGAGAGCGTGTCGGTGGCACCGCCTGCCGGAAACGGATTGATGTAGCGCACCGTCCGGTTGGGCCAGCTGTCCTGTGCCCGTGCCACGCCCGACGCGATCATCGGCGCGACCAACGCGCCGCCCAAAACTACACGCCGGCGTACCGGCGTCATGCTACGCGAACCAATTCCCATCTTTGCTTCCTCCGACGCGCGACGAATGGCGCGACGGCGGCGATGCTAGGGGCGCGTGCGGAGAACTTGCAATACAGGGAAGCTGGCCGGTTCCGCTCTTCAGCGCGGTACGCGGTTGCGCAGGAAGGTCTCGCGATCGGCCAGCTTGTCGATGTGCTTGGCCAGCCGCTGCCACAAATCCTCGGCGCTGCTCGCCGCCGCCCGTTCGCGGCGCATCAGCAGGACGGCGATCGGCCCGATATAGCGGGCGAGATCGGCCTGGGCGCGATCGACGTCGGCCTGGGCGATGGCTGCCGTCCCCGCGCCGGGCGATGACAGCGCAACGGCCGATCCGAAGGTGGTGCCTACGATGCTGGTGCCGGCACGCGATGCCTGCAGCGCCTCGCGCAGGAAGGCCTCGCGCTGCTCGGCCTTGTCGATGCTGGTGCTGACGCTGTGACAGAGTTCCTCGATCGAGCTGGTGCGTCCGCTGGCGCTGCGCACCAGGTAGGAGGCGATCGGCCCGACATAGCTCGCCAGCCGGCGCTCGATGTCCCGCAGATGCGGGCTGATCACCGCCGCCGGCGACGGCCCAATGACCGTGGCGGCCAACGCCGCGACGGGCGCGGCGACCTGGCCCTGCGCGGCGGCGGTCAGCGCCGCGTTCATCGTGTCGGCCGAGCCGAAACGCTGCGCCGGATCGCGCGCCAGCGCCCTGGTCATGAACCCGACCAGCGCGGCTGGCGCACCGGGCAGATACTTCGACAGCGGCGCCGCCTCGCCGTAGAGCAGCTGGTAGGTGACCTCGTGGAAGTTGCGCCCGGAGAAGGGTCGCTCGCCGGTCAGGAGCTCGTAGAACACGGCGGCGGTCGAGAACAGGTCGCTGCGCGCGTCGACCTCCTCGCCGCGCGCCTGCTCCGGCGACATGTAGTTGGGCGTGCCGATCAGCGCGCCGGTCTGGGTCAGCGACGAGCCGCTGACCCGGGAGATGCCGAAATCGGTGACCTTCACGCGGCCGTCGGCGGTCAGCAGCACGTTGGCCGGCTTGATGTCGCGGTGCACGACGCCCTGACCGTGCGCACAGGCCAACGCATCGAGCATCTGCCGCGCGATCATCACCGAGACGTCGAGCGGCATGCGCCCGCCGCCGCCGATCACCTGCGCCAGGCTGCGGCCGGCGACGAACTCCATGGCGATATAGGGGTCCTCGCCGTGCAGCGCGAAATCGTAGATCGCCACGATGTTGCCGTGCGCGCAACGGCCGGCGGCCTGCGCCTCGCGCTGGAAGCGCTCGACGAAGGCCTCGCGGTCCTTGCCCTCGAGCAGGTCGGTGTTGACCAGCTTCAGCGCCACGGGCCGGTCGATCATGGGATCATGGGCGAGGTAGATCACGCCCATGGCACCCTTGCCGATGGTAGACTGGATGACGTAGCGACCGATCTTCTGCGGCGCCGCGGGCGGTGACATCGTGACTAGCTACCCAGCATCTTCATAGCATTGGCGAGGCTGCGCCGCATACGGTTGAACGATTCGGCGAGCGAGGCGATCTCGTCGCTTCCCTTCACCTCGACCTCGGGCGCATCCATATTGCCCAGGCTGATATCGTTGGCCGCTGCCGACATCCGGCGCACCGGCTTCACCACGATATAGTGCAGCATCACGTTGAGCAGCACGATCACCACGACGAACACCGCCGCCAGCGCACCGACATAGAGGATCAGCAGCCGGTCGGCCTGCTTGTTGACGACGATCATCGGCACCGTGGCGACCTGCGCGCCGATCGCCTCGTTGAGCTTCCAGCCGAAGCCGTTGTTCGGCCCGTAGAGGTCGACCATGGTCTGCGGCGCTTCCTTGGCCGTGGTGTGGCAGCGCAGGCAGGCCGCATTGGTGATGCGCAGCGGCTTGGCCAGCACCAGCACCTGGCCGGTCGGTGTATCGCGCGTCGTCACCACCTCCTTCAGGTCGGGATCGTCGCGGAACCGATTGATGATATCGGCTTCCCAGTCGGCGGCGCGGTCGGCCGGGTTGGTCGGATTGAGCGCGGCTTCCTTGTAGGAGTAGTCGGGGAAGGCCTTCAGCATGGAACGCCACACGGTCTGCGCCGCCCAGCTCGGCACCGAGTGCGGCAGGAAGCGCGCCTTCATCTGTTCGCGCAGCAGCGGCTCGACCTCGGTCGCCGTATAGCCGCGCACGGCCTGGGCCTGGGCCATGATCATGCTGGCGTCGCGCAGCACCTGCTGGCGCCCGCCCTCGCGCAACGCCTGGTTGGCCAGGAACGCCGCCAGCCCCAGCCCGATCAGGAAGGCCACGGCCATCACGATGTTGAATTTGGCCTTGAGTCCCATGACGACGTACTCCCCGATCAGTGGACGGTTGCCAGGCGGCTGGCCTGCTGCGGCGTCAGCCGGCCCGTGGGCTCGGCCATGACCTGCAACTGGAACCGGCGAATCGCGGCGCGCGTCTCCGGGCCGAAGACACCGTCGATCGCCCCAGTGTAGTAGCCCAGCAGCTTCAGGGCCTCCTGCATGCGCTGACGCTGCTCGAGCGTCATCAGGTCCTCCTCCGGCATGGTCACCGCGGGCGCAGGCGGCTGCGGAGGCGGCGGCGTCACCGTTGTAGGAGGAGGCGGCGGCGGAGGTGGCGGAGGTGGCGGCGACACGGGTGGCGTCGTCGTCGTCGGCTTGACGGGTGGCGTGGGCGGCGCCGGTGGGCGACCGACGATCAGGCCTGCCGTCTTGGGCTCACGCATCACGGCGATCGAGGTCGCCGCGGTCCCGCCGAGCCTCTCGTGCACAGCTTTCAGCAGCGCGCTGTTCTCGATCATCGTCGCGCCGCCCAGTGCGGCGTTGATCGCCGCCGACAACGGCGTGCCGGCCGGGCCGGGGGAGGCCTCGAACACGGTGATCGCCGCCAACCCGTCCGACGCGGCGCCCTTCGCCACGGTGTCGAATCCAGTCGGCTTGGTGCCAGCCGGCGGCATCACGTCGAGCGCCACGACCGAGGGGCCGGCATGGTTGCGCACAAGGGCATCGTAGATCGCCTTGACCAGCACGCCCTGGGTAAACAGGTCGGTGGGCCGCTCAAGGGTCGCGGAAACCGGCAGCAGGAAGGCGCGGTCGTTCAGGCTGGCGCCGCGTCCGCAGATATAGACGAAGGCTGCGACGCCGGGCGATTTGGCCAGCCGGGCGCTGAAATCGGCCAGGGCGGCGTCGAAGCCGCCGCCGCTCACGTCGTTGCGATCGACCACGTCGTAGCCGGCGGCGCGCAGCTTGTCGGCAACTGTGCGTGCCGCGGCCGGACATGCCGGCACCGGAGGCTGCACGGCGTAGGCGCCGTTGCCCAGCACCAGGGCGACGCGCTGGGCGGTCTGGGCGCCGGCCGACTGGATCGCGCCCAGCGATACCAGGCCAAGCAGCGCCCCGGCGGTGAGGTTGCGGAAAGCCTGCGACATGGCGTGAGCCTCCTCGGGGATGGCAATTCGGGGCATGGGCTACGTCTCGTCAACCACGGTGTTGCGCAGCACACCGATATCGGAGATGTCGACCTCGATCACATCGCCCGCCTTCATCCACAATGGCGGCGTGCGGCCGGCGCCGACGCCGGAGGGCGTGCCGGTGGCGATCACGTCGCCGGGTTCGAGCGGAGTGATGGTGGACAGATACTGGATCAGGACCGGGATCGAATAGATCAGATGGTCGGTAGTATCGCGCTGCACTTCGGCGCCATTGAGGCGCGTCACCAGGGTGAGCCGCGTCGGGTCGGGGATCTCGTCCGATGTCGTCATCCACGGACCCAGCGGGCCGGTGCGCGGGAAGTTCTTGCCGGCGGTGACGGAGTGCTTCTGGAAGTCGCGCACCGAGCCGTCGAGGAAGCAGCTATAGCCGGCGACATGGGCCAGCGCGTCCTCGGCCCGGATGTGCCGGCCGCCCCTGCCGACGATCACCGCCAGCTCGCCCTCGAAGTCGAAGTTGGTGGAGGCGCGCGGTCTCGGCAACGCCTCGCCGTGCGCGACCAGGGTGTTGTGCAGACGCGAGAAGACACTGGGATGCGCCGGTAGCTCGCGCGCCATCTCGGCGGCATGCGTGCGGTAGTTCAGGCCAACGCACAGGATCTTGTCCGGCGCGGTGATCACCGGGTCGTAGGCGATGTCCTTCAACGCATAGTCCGGCGGCGCGCCGCGGGCGATGCGGTCGAGCTCCGGCAACGCGCCGCCGGCCAGCGCCGCGCGCAGGGTCGGATGGCGATCGCCCAGGCGATCGGCCAGGTCGACCACGCCGTCACCGACCACGGCCCCATAGAGGGCCCGGCCCTCGGCTCTGAAGCTCAGCAGTTTCATGTCGCCCCAATATCGCGAATGCGCCCGGTCGCGCTGTTCCCTGGGAAACGCCCGGTCCGGCGGCACGCTGATCAGGAGGACAGACTACCCTGCTCCACCCGCAGGGAAAGGCGGAACTGTCGCCAGGCTATTCCACGCGCGCACCCGACGCGCGCACGACCGGCGCCCAGCGCGCGATCTCCTCGGGAAAGAACTTGTCGAGATGGGCCTTGCCCAGGGGCGGAATGTCGGTGCCGAGCTCGCCGTAGCGCCGGACGACCTCGGGCCGGGCAAGGATCTCGCGCAGCGCCGCCTCGAGGCGCTCGACCACGGGCTGCGGCATGCCGGCCGGGCCGGCGAGGCCGTACCACGAGGTGGCGGCGAATCCGGGTACGGTTTCGGCGATCGCCGGAAACTCGGGCATGATCTTCGAACGCTGCGGCGACGTCACCGCGAGCCCGCGCAGCTTGCCGTCCTTGACCAGCGGCCAGGTGCTGGGTGCGTTGCCGAAGATCATGTGGACCTGGCCGGACACCAGGTCGATCAGCGCCGGCCCGCCGCCCTTGTACGGCACGTGCAGCATGTCGACGCCGGCCATCTGCTTGAACAGCTCGCCGCTCAGGTGCAGCGATGTGCCGGACCCGGACGAGCAGAACGTGTACTTGCCGGGATTCTTCTTCAGCAGTGCGATCAGCTCGGCCACGTTGGTCGCCGGCACCGAGGGGTGAACCGCCAACAGGTTGGGCAGCGAGGCGAACATCGAGATCGTGGTGAAGTCCTTGTAGGGATCGAAGGGCAGCTTGGCGTAAAGGGTGGGGTGGATGCCGTGCGAGCCGACGGTGATCATGCCCACGGTGTAGCCATCGGGCGTCGCGCGCGCGAGCTCGACCGTGCCCACCGTGCCGCCAGCACCGCCCTTGTTGTCTACCACGAAGGTCTGGCCGAACGTCTTGCCCAGCTGGTCCGCGATGATGCGGCCCACCGTGTCGGTGCCGCCGCCGGGCGGAAAGGGCACGATGAAGCGCACCTGCCGGCTGGGCCATTTGTCCTGCGCCCGCACGATGGCCGGCGACAGGGCAAGCGTGATGGACGAGGCGACAAGAGCGCGCCGGCGCATGGTGAATCCTCCCAATAGTGGCGCGAGCTGTTCATGCGCCGTTGTTGGCGGCGACAGTATCGGCGTGCCTCCGCGGTGCCAAGCGGGCGTCGCCGGCCGGTTTCCTCGCCCGCGCGGCAAGGAAGAGGCTACTTCGGCGCCCTGCGGCGGCGCTTGCCGACGAGCTCGCTGACGATGCCGTGCAGCGTGCGGATTTCCTGGTCGGTGGCCTGGGCGCGCGAGAACAGCGCGCGGATGTTCAGCATCATGCGCGGCCTCTTCTCGGCCACCTTGAAGAAGCCGGCCGCGTCGAGCTCGGCTTCCAGCCGCTGCACGAATTCCTCCAGCTCGCCGCGACTGGCGATCGCCGCGTCGCCGGTCGAGAGCTTCGTCGCGCCGACTCCGCCAATCGCCTGCGACCACTCGTAGGCGACCAGCAGCACGGCCTGCGCGAGGTTGAGCGACGAGAAGGCGGGGTTGAGCGGGATGGTGATGACCGTATCGGCATGCGCCAGGTCCTCGTTGTCCAGCCCGGTGCGCTCCGGCCCGAACATCAGGCCGACACGCCGCTTCGCGGCGATGGCGCCCGCCATCTCGGCGGCGGCCTCGCGCGGCGGCGCGATGCGCTGCGTCAGCTCGCGGTTGCGCGCCGAGGTGGCGTAGACGCGGTGCAGGTCGGCGACCGCGGAGGCGACGTCGTCGAAGACCCGGGCGCCCTCGAGCACCGCGTCGGCACCCGAGGAGGCGCGTTGGGCTTTCATGTTGGGCCAGTCGTCGCGCGGCGCGACAAGGCGCAGCTCGCCCAGACCGCAATTGAGCATGGCGCGCGCGGCCATGCCGATGTTCTCGCCCAGTTGCGGGCGCACGAGGATGACGGCGGGCGCGCCAGCCGAGGGCCGCGACGCCTTGGACGGCCGGCCCATCAGGCCCGCGCGCCCTGCATCGCCGGAGGACGGCGCAACAGAAAGAGCAGCGGCAGGGTGGCCAGCATGAACCACGCCATGGCCCTGAAATCGTTGAGGTAGGCGATGAGGGTCGCCTGTCGGGTCAGCTCGGCGTCCCAGATCGCCAGGGTCGACACGCCGGCGGGCGCGAAGGCGAGGTTGGGATTGAACGGATTGATGTGGCCCGCGAGTTCCGAGCGGTTCATCTGGATGTTCTGCGACACCAGCGCCACCAGCACCGCAATCCCGAGGCTGCCGCCGAGATTGCGCAGCAACGCGTTGATCGCCGCGGCCTCGGTGCGCAGCGCCGGCGCCATGGTGGCGAACATCAGCACGCTGATCGGCACGAAGACGAAACCCAAACCGAATCCCTGGCCGACGCCGGTCCAGATCACGTCCCAGGTGTCGACGTCCATGGTGAAGCCGGTCATCACCCACAGCGAGCCGGCACCGATCACCAGGCCCAGCCCCATGATGATTCTCGGATCGAATCGGCGCGCCAGCCGCCCCACGATCATCATCGAGAACATCATGCCGATGCCGCGCGGCGCCATCACCAGGCCGATGGTCAGCGCCGGATAGCCGCCAATATAGGCGAGGAAGGGCGGCATCAGCGCCGCCGATGCGATCAGCGCCATGCCCGATGTCGCGGTGAACAGCAGGCTGACCGAGAAGTTCGGGTCCTCGAACAGCCGCAGGTCGAAGAACGGATGATCGATCGTCATCACATGGATGACGAACATGATGAAGCAGACACCGGCCACCACCGATTCGATGACGATCTCCGTCGAGGTGAACCAGTCGAGCAGCTCGCCGCGATCGAGCACAAGCTGCATGCAGGCGATCGAGATGCCCAGCAGCGCGAAGCCGGTCAGGTCGAAGCGTCTGGTGCGCGGCACCTCGGACGGCATCAGCGTGGCGATACCCAGGCATGCGAGCACGCCCACGGGCACGTTGATGTAGAAGACCCAGCGCCAGGTGAACTCCTCGGTCAGCCAGCCGCCCAGCGTCGGCCCCATGATCGGCCCGACCATCACGCCCACGCCCCACAGACCCATGACCGAGCTGTGGCGTTCGGGCGGATATATGTCGAGCAGGGTCGATTGCGAGAGCGGCACCAGCGCCGCGCCAAAGCCGCCCTGCAGGGCGCGGAAGAGCACGATCTGATCCAGCGTCATCGCCGCGCCGCACAGCATCGAGGCCAGCGTGAAGCCAACCACCGCCCAGAAGAAGACGAGGCGGCGGCCGAAGCGCCCGGCGAGAAACCCGGTCAGCGGCGTCGTGATCGCCGAGGCGACGATGTACGACGTCAAGACCCAGGAGATCTGATCGCGCGTCGCCGACAACGTGCCCTGCATGTGCGGCAGCGCCACGTTCGCGATGGTGGCATCCAGCGCGTGCATGATGGTCGCGGCCATCATCACCAGCGCCAGCAGACCGCGATGTCTGACCTGGACCGCGGCCGCAGTCATTTGCCGCGCGCGGCGCCCGTCTGGGCGTTCGCGTCACCGAGCCCGAAGAGGCGCCCAATGCTGGACACCAGCTCGCCGAACGACCGCTTGTAGCCGGTGTCGATATCGACCGAGACGCTCATGCCCACGCGCAGCGGCGGATCGCTGTCGGTCATGCGCACATCGATGCGCACCGGGATGCGCTGGACCACCTTCACCCAGTTGCCCGAGGCGTTCTGCGGCGGCAGCACCGCGAATTCCGCTCCCGTGGCCTGGCTGATGCTGGCGACCACGCCATGCCAGGTCCGGCTGGGATAGGTGTCGATCTCGAAGGTCACCGGCTGCCCGGGGCGCACCCGCGCGAGGTCGGTCTCCTTGTAGTTGGCCTCGATCCACAGGCCGGTATTGGCGACCACGGTCATCATCGCCGCGCCGACCGACGCGTAGGCGCCCACGGTGGGCTTGCGCGCGGCGATGCCGTCGATCGGCGCCTCGATGCGGGTGCGCTTGAGATTGAGGATCGCCTCGTCGCGCACCGCCTTGGCCTGGCGCACCTTGGGGTGATCCTCGGCCTTGATCTTGGGGTCGCCGGCCAGGGAGGCCTCGATGCGGAGCATCTCCTCGTGCAGCATCGCGGTGCGCTGGCGCGCCACGTCGAGGTCGCGCCGCGCCTCGTCCATGCTCTTGCCCAGGCCGATCTTGCGCTGCGAAAGATCGCTCTGCCGCTCGAACTCGATCTGCGCAAAGTGCTCCTGGCTGCGCGAGAGCTTCACCTCCTCGCGCTTCTGGCGCCAGCTGGCGCGCAGGCCCTGGATCTCGGCGATGGCGCTCTCGAGCTCGGCCTCGGCCTTGGCCAGCGCCAGCTTGTAGGGCGCGTCGTCGAGACGGAACAGCAGCTGGCCCTTGGTGACCGGCTGGTTCTCCTCGACCAGCACCTCGACCACCGTGCCGGCGATCTGCGGCGCGACCAGGACGCGGTCGCCTTTCACATAGGCATTGTCGGTGCCGACATAGCGGCCCGACGACAGGTAGACCCACAGCCCGATGGCGATGGCGACGAGCGGCAGGGACCACATCACGGCGCGCGCGAGCGACCGCCGGCTGCGGCGGCGCGGCACGGGCGCCGGCGCGGGTTGCTGCTCGCTCATGGTACTACCAACCGAATCCTCGATTTTTGGGCGTGGCCCCTCCCGAGACCATGCGCATGTCCCCTATACCACGCCCCGGCGCACGTCACCCCGGGGCGGCGGCGCTCGACCCGGCATGGCAGCCTGAGCCTTTTCGCCGCTTCTCCCTTCCACCTTCCCCACGCAGGGGACCGTCATGTCGGGATCAGGAGGAGGCCGCGGCGGCCGCGCCCGCGCCGTCGCGGAACAGCTTGTACGTGATCGCGTCGTAGAGCGCGTTGTAGGCGGCGTCGATGATGTTGGGCGAGACGCCGATGGTCGTCCATCGCCGTCCGTCGCCGTCCTCGCTCTCGATCATCACGCGGGTCACCGCCGCCGTGCCGCCGGCCGAATCGAGGATGCGAACCTTGAAGTCGACCAGCGCCATGTCGGCGAGCTCGGCGTAGTACGGCAGCAGCGCCTTGCGCAGCGCCTGGTCGAGCGCGTTGACCGGACCGTTGCCCTCGCCGACCTCCATCACGCGGCGGCCGGCGACGTCGAGCTTCACCGTCGCTTCCGACAGCGTGATCAGGTCGCCGCGCGCGTTCCACCGGCGCTCCGCCAGCACGCGAAAGCTCTGCAGCTCGAAATAGTCGGGCACGGTATGCAACTCGCGCCGCGCCAGCAGCTCGAAGGAGGCGTCGGCGCCGTCATAGGCGTAGCCGTTCGCCTCGCGCTCCTTGACGATCTCCAGCAGCTTCAGGACGTCCGGGCTCTTCGGATCGATGTCGAGGCCGATCTGGCGGAAGCGCGCCACGACGTTGGAACGGCCCGCCTGGTCGGAGACCACGATGATGCGCTGGTTGCCGACCAGCTCCGGATCGATGTGCTCGTAGGTGCGCGGGTCCTTCTCGACCGCCGAGACGTGCAGGCCGCCCTTGTGGGCGAAGGCGCGCGTGCCGACATAGGCGGCGCTGCGGTTGGGCGCGATGTTCAGCCGCTCGTCGAGCAGGCGCGAGAGGTGCGTGAGCGTGGCGATCTTCTCGGCGCCCAAGCCGACGTCGAAGCCCATCTTCAGCGCCAGGTTGGGAATGAGCGCGATCATGTTGGCGTTGCCGCAGCGCTCGCCCAGCCCGTTGATCGTGCCCTGCACCTGGCGCACGCCGGCCTTCACCGCCGCCAGCGTGTTGGCCACGGCGTTCTCGGTGTCGTTATGGGTGTGGATGCCCAGCGACGTGCCGGGGATCTCCCCCGCGACCTCGCCGACGATGCGCTCGATCTCGTGCGGCAGCGTGCCGCCGTTGGTGTCGCACAGCACGACCCAGCGCGCACCCGCGGCATGAGCCTCGCGCACGCAGGTCAGCGCGTAGTCACGATTGGCCTTGAAGCCGTCGAAGAAGTGCTCGGCGTCGAACATCACCTCCTCGGTGCGGCTCTTCGCATAGGCTATCGAGTCGGCGATCATCTCGATGTATTCCGTGCGCCCCAGCTCCAGCGCCACGTCGACGTGGAAGTCCCAGGTCTTGCCGACCATGCACACGGTGCGCGCCCTGGTGCCGACCAGCGCGTTGAGCCCGGGATCGTTCGAGGCGCTGCGCCCGGCGCGGCGCGTCATGCCGAAGGCGACGAATTTCGAGCGCTTGAAGGCAGGCGGCGCGGCGAAGAAGCGGTCGTCGGTCGGGTTGGCGCCCGGCCAGCCGCCCTCGATGTAGTCGATGCCGATCTCGTCCAGCGCGCGCGCGATGGCGACCTTGTCGGCCACCGAGAAGTCGACGCCCTGCGTCTGCGCGCCGTCGCGCAGCGTGGTGTCGAACAGATAGACGCGCTTGTCGTCGGCCACGTGCCCCGCCCTCCCCTTTCTTGCCTTCTCCCCGCGCAGGCGGGGAGAAGGTGCCGAGCGTCAGCGAGGCGGATGAGGGGCTTCGCGCGCAAGGACAAAGTCGCTTGTTGTCGAGACGCCGCGAAGCCCCTCATCCGCCCTTCGGGCACCTTCTCCCCGCCTGCGCGGGGAGAAGGGGGTCGTATCGCACCGACCCGGGATGTCGTCAACGAAGCCCGGCCGTGCCAATTTGCGGCGATGCGTACCGACTCCTACACGCTGACCGCCGACGACGGCTACGCGCTGCACGTATACCGCTGGCTGCCCGACGGCGAGCCCCGGGCGGTGGTCCAGCTCGCCCACGGGCTGGGCGAGCATGCGGGCCGGTATGCGCGCTTCGCCCGGGCGCTGACCGATGCCGGCTACGCCGTGCACGCCAACGACCATCGCGGGCATGGGCGCACGGCGCCTACGGCGGACGATCTCGGATTCTTCGCAGAACAGAATGGCTGGCGCCGCGTGCTCGACGACATGGCGCTCCTGCGCAGTCGGATCGGCACCGACCATCCCGGCTTGCCGGTCGCGATCTTCGGCCATTCCATGGGCTCGTTCCTGACCCAGTGGACGATCGCCGAACGCGGCGCGGACTATGTCGGCGCCGTCTTGTGCGGGTCGAACGGCAAGCCGCCGCCAATCGCCTCCCTGGGCAAGCTGGTCGCGCGCTTCGAGCGCTGGCGTCGGGGACCGCGGGCGCGCAGTCCGCTGCTGCTGAAGATGTCCTTCGTCGAGTTCAACCGGCGCTTCCGGCCCAACCGCACGGATTCCGACTGGCTCTCGCGCGATCCGGCCGAGGTCGATGCCTACGTCACCGATCCGCTGTGCGGCTTCGTGCCGACCGGGCAACTGTGGATCGACCTGATCAGCGGCGTCGCGCGGCAGACGGATCCCGAGCTGGTCGGCCGCATCCCCAAGGGCCTGCCGATCTTCGTGATCGCCGGCACCGCCGATCCGGTCAGCGACGGCGCCAAGGGGTTGCCGTCACTGCTCGATGCCTATCGCGGTGCCGGAGTCAGCAGGGTGCTGCACCGCTTCTACGACGGTGCGCGGCACGAGCTGGTCAACGAGACGAATCGCGAGGAGGTCACCGCCGACGTGCTGGCCTGGCTGAGCAGCGCGGTCGGCCCTGGCCCGCGTTAGGCGGCGGCTTCGCGTCCCGGCAAGGGCGGCGGGAGGGTCGCCTTGAACGCGGGTCGTGCAGACAGGCGCGCGACATAGGCGGCGACGCGCGGCGAGGCGGCGATCAGGCCCGCGCCTTCGGGCAGCGAGTGCACATAGTGCAGCAACGGCGCGAAGAAGATGTCGGCCAGGGACAACGCGCCCAGCAGGTAGTCGCGCCCGTCGAGCTGGCGTTCGAGGACCGCCGTCGCCTTTTCCATTGGCGGCAGCGCCGCCTCGATCGCCTTGCGGTCGGGAACGCCATTCGGCGGGAAGAAGTACTGCACGAGGTATCTGCCCAGCATCAGCGGCAGGTACTCGGTATGGAAATGCATGATCCATTGCTCGGCGCGGGCGGCGTCGGCGAGCGCCTCCGGCATCAGCTTCACGCGTGCATCGAGGCCATCGATGTAGCGCACGATCGCCCGCGACTCGGCCAGCTCCACCTCTCCGTGACGCATCGCCGGGATCTTGCCGAAGGGCTGGATGGCGACGATCTCGGGCGTGTGCGGTCGCAACGGCACGAGCTCGGCATCGATGCCCTTCTCCGCCGCCATCATGCGCACCGCCCAGACAAGCGGTGATTGCGGCGCGCCGAGAATCTGAAGCGTGCTCATGATCGGTTGTCTCCTGCGAAGCTGCGTGAAGCTTCCTGCGCGTAGAGCTCGATGAGGCCCGGCCAGCCGCCGTCGACATCCTTGCGCAGCGAGGCGCCGTCCTCGGCGCCCATGGTCTCGAACTTGTGGTGCACGATCTCGACCAAGGTGGCGCCGGGACCGTCGGCGGTGAAGCGCACGTCGACCTCCGACTTCATCGTCGGGTCGGCCTGCCATCTCGCGTTGATCTGCCACAGCATCGCGAAGCGATGCGGCGGATCGCAGGCGACGATGGTGCCGACGACACACTCCGTGCCGTCGTCGGCGATCTCCAGCCAGCGGCCGCCCAGTCGCGTCTCCATCACCACGCGGACGAGAGTCTTGCGGCTGATGTTGTGGGAGGCGACCGGCCACCAGCGCCCCAGGCCGGCGGTGAAGGTCTCGAAGGCATGTGCGATCGGCGCCTTCACGCGCACGCTCTTGCGCACCGGCGCGATCATCAGCGTGGCACTCAAGGCGCGTCCCCGGATTTTTCGGCTTCGATACGGAACGCCTCGAGCGCATCGCCCCAGAAGCTGTCCAGCCACTCGCGCAGTTCCACGAGGCCCTCGCGGCGCAACGAATAGATGCGGCGCGCCCCGTCGCTGCGCTCGGCGACCAGGCCCGCGTCCTTCAGCGCCTTGAGGTGCTGCGAGACTGCCGGGCGCGACACCGGCAGGCCGGCGGCCAGCGTGTTCACCGCTTGCGGCCCGCCGCGCAGCCGCTCGAAGACCGTCCGCCGCGTCGGATCCGCCAGAGCCGCCAGAGCGCTATTGTAAGCCATCACTTACTGTAAGTAATGACTTACCGATTGGTCAAGATAGAACCTCGCGGTTCACACACAGCGACGGGTCGACGGGCTTGCCGTCGAGGATGCGCAGCAGGTTCTCGGCTGCGACCGCCGACACCGCCTCACTGGCGTAGCCGGTGTGCGCACCGATGTGCGGCGTCAGCACCACGTTGGACAACGAGAGCAGCGGGCAATCGGCCGATGGCGGCTCGTCGCGAAAGGTGTCGAGACCGGCACCGAGCAGGTGGCCGGAGCGCAGGGCCGCGGCCAACGCGTCTTCGTCGATGACCGGGCCGCGCGCGGCATTCAGCACGATGGCCCCCTTGGGCAGCGCCGCGAGCTGAGCCGCACCGATCATGCCCTCGGTCTCGTCGGTCAGCGGGCAATGCAGCGTGAGCACCTCGGCGCGCGCCAGCAGGTCGTCGAGCGATGCCACGCGCTCGACGCCGTCGATCACGGCGTTGATGTAGGGGTCATAGGCCGTCACCTTGAGGCCCAGGCCGGCGGCGGCACGCGCCACGCGTTTGCCCACGGCGCCCAGCCCGACAATGCCCATGGTGCGGCCGGCCAGCTGCGTGCCCGCGGGCCCCTTGAGCCAGCGCGCGCCGTGCAGGTTGGCGTCATGCGTCGGGATCGCGCGCGCCACGGCGATCATCAATCCGATGGTGAGCTCGGCCACCGACTGCGCGTTGACGCCGGCGGCCACCAGCACCGGGATGCGCTTCGCCGTAGCGGCGGGGATGTCGACGCTGTTGTAACCGGCGCCGTGGCGCGAGATGCAGCGCAGCGAGTCGGCAGCGCGGATCGCATCGCCCGACACGCCGTGGCGCGCGAGGATGCCGTCGATCTTCTCGCGGCGAATCAGCGCCAGCAATTCGGCGTCGGTGCTGTTGTCGGCGACGAAGAGCACGCGGCAGCCCGCGGCACTCAGCACGTCGAGCCCGGGCTGCGCGAGGTCAGGCCCGGTGATGGCGATGGTCCAGGGCATCAGTACGGCCGCCCGTCCTTGTGGGTGAACAGCCATTTGCCGTCGGCGCCCATCACCGCCTGGATGTCGTCGCGCGGATAGCTGCCCACGTCGCCCGCCGTGCGGTCGCCGACCTCGAGGAAGTAGACGTCCTCGCCGGTGCGGTTGACCAGCTGGTGCGCCGCGCCCTTGGCAGGGAAGCCGGCGCACATGCCGGGCTTCAGCACCGTCTCGCCGTCTTCCATCACCAGGGTCGGCTCGCCCTGCAGGACATAAATGAACTCGTCCTGCCGGCTGTGGGTGTGCAGCAGCGCCGACTCGCCGCCCGGCGCGAGCCGCGTGAGGTTGACGCCGAAGTTCTTCAGCCCGAAGACGTCGCCAAGCTGGCGCTTCTCCCGTCGCGTCATGCGGCTGAAGAACGGCTCGGGATAGTTTGACGGCTTGGTTCGCGGCGCGACCGAGGCGGCGATGACGGCGATCGGTCCGGGCAGCTTGCTGTCGTTCATGGCGTGCGGGCTCCTGTAATCGGCCGCCATCTTACGGCCCATGCCACGGCGCCGCCATTTTCCTGCCTCGGCTCTGACGTGCGATTGGTGTAGGTTAACAAGGTACGCATCAGGGGAGTTTGGGGCGGATGCTGGCTGCTGGGGGAGTGCGCCGAGGCGTCTGGCTGGTCGTCTTGGCCCTGTCGATGCTTGTCCTGCCTGGCGACCTGCTGGCGCAGCGCGTGGTGACCGAACCAGAGCCGGCCGACCCGCGCGCCATGCCAGCGCCGCGGCCCCCGACGTCCGCCCCCGCGCCGCGGCCGCCGACTTCCGCTCCGGCGCCACGGCAGCCGACCCGGGTGGTCACCGAACCGGAGCCGGCGGGTCCCGGGCCGGGCAGCCCGCCGACGACCGCGCCGCCGTGGGCGCCGCCGGTGGCACAGCCAAGGCCGACGCCGGCCCCGCAACCGCCGGCGCGGCCGTCGCCAGCCAACGACCCGAGCCCCCGGCCGGACGTCAATCCTCCCTCGTCGGAAGCCTGCCGACGATTCCCCAACCTCTGCTGATCCAGGAGCGAGCCATGTGGACGCGCCGTGAAACGATCTTAGGTGGAGCCCTGACGATCCTGTGGGGCGTCGGCGGGACCTGCGCGCATGCCCAGACGATCGGCGGCCGTCCCGTGCAGGGCTGCATGCTGCCCGACCCGTCGGCCAATATCCTGCTCAATCGCGCCGCGCCGCCCTGGCTGTCGATGACGGGCGCCGAGGAGATGTTCCCGAAGTCGGGCGACAACGAATTCGACTTCGCGCTGGCGCATTCGCTGTCGGCGATGTCGGAGACGTTCCAGATCCTGCCGGGCTTCTGCTACTTCGACGATTCCGAGGGCATGAACGCCTACGCCACCAACCGCGTGCGGCTCAACCGCGGCGACGGCACGGTGCTGTTCGGCCGGCGGCTGCTGCGCCGGCTGATGGCCCAGAAGGAGCATCCCGACGTCAGCGTCGCCGCCGTCTGCGCCCACGAGTTCGGCCACATCATGCAGTACAAGCGCGGGCTCGACCGCATCGTGCGCGCCGGCCAGCCGACGGTGAAGCGCGTCGAGCTGCAGGCCGATTTCTTCGCCGGCTACTTCGCCGGGGTACGCAAGCTCAGCCGCCCGCAGTATCCCGCCGCCGTCTACGCGCTGACCCAGCACAATTTCGGCGACAACATGGTCAACAGCCCGCAGCACCATGGCACGCCCCAGGAGCGCGCCGACGCCATCGTGCAGGGCTTCGAGGCCGGCTTCCGCCAGCGCCGCACGCTCGACGACGCGATCAATGTCAGCGTGAACTACGTCCAGCGGCTCTGACGCCGACGCATGCTAGGCTTCCCGCCGCGATCGGGAGGGAAGCGTCCATGGCCAGTCCAACCACCATCACCGCGCTGCGCACGACGCTGCTGCGGGTGCCTTTCGTCGGCGATCCGCCGCCCAACGGCATCATGCCGCCGACGCACCGCGAGCTGCTCGTGCTGGAGATCGAGACGGCGGGCGGCCTCACGGGCATGGGCTATCTTCAGCCGCTGTCGGGCGGGCTGTTCACGCTCGATGCCTGCCTCAAGGAGATGATCGCGCCCACGGTGCTGGGCCGCGACGCCACCGAGGTCGAAGGCATCTGGACGAGCCTGTGGAAAGGCACCTACTGGCTCGGCCGCGGCGGCATCGCCACCTTCTGCCAGTCCGCCGTCGACATCGCGCTGTGGGACGTCGTCGGCAAGAAGGCCGGCTTGCCGCTGCATCGCCTGTGGGGCAGTTCGCGCGCGAAGGTGCCGGCCTACGGCTCGGGCTGCTGGCGCGGGCTGGGCCGTGACGGGATGATCGCGCGCGCGCGGCACTTCACCGGCATGGGCCTCAAGGCGATCAAGATGCAGGTGGCGCACATCCGGCCGTGGCGCGAGGACGTGAAGAACGTCCATGCCATGCGCGAGGCGCTGGGGCCCGACGTCGAGATCATGATCGACGTCAACATGGGCTGGAGCGCCGACACCGCGATCCAGGCCGGCCGCCACATCGACGAGGCCGATCCCTACTGGCTCGAGGAACCGGTGGTCTGCGAGGATTTCGAGGGCTACAAGCGTGTCGCCGCGGCGTTGAAGACGCGCGTCGTCGGCGGCGAGAGCCACTTCACGCGCTACGACCTGCGGCCGTTCTTCGTCAGCCCGCCCAGCACGCCGATCCTGCAGCCCGATCCGATGCGCGGCGGCCTGACCGAGCTGCGCAAGATCGCCGCCGTCGCCGAAACCTGGGGCATGTCCATCGCGCCGCACCTCTTCCACGAGCTCACGGTGCATCTGATGGCGTCGATCCCCAATGCCAACCATCTCGAGTACATGGACTGGAACGACGATTTGTGGGTCGAGCCGGCGATTCCGGTCGACGGCTTCCTCGTGCCGCCGGAAACGCCCGGCCATGGCGTGCGCTTCAAGCCGGAGATCCTGAAGGACTACCGGGTCGGCGGGTCGGAGGTGCTCGCGGCCGGTTGACGAAGCCGCACGACGACGGGGGCTTTGCCGAAGAGCTCCCGGAAGGCCTCGACCCAGTCCTGCTCCTCGGCCTCGGTCGCGCCGACGATCCAGACCGTCTGCCGGATTCTCAAGGCCGACAGCCCCTCGCGTCCGACCTTCTGCTCCTGCTGGAAGCGCGCCTTGAACTCGTCGAGGGTGATGTAATCATCCGCGCCCAGACCGGGCCGGATGTCGTCGACGATCACCAGTTGGGCGGTCCGCCACGGCCAGTAGCCGATGTTGGGCGGTCCGCTGTCGGCGACATCGACCTCGGGGTCGCCTGTCGCCAGTCCTCGTGCACGCATCCTGCGCTCGGTCACCGCCGACTGCGCGAGCTTGCTGAACGTGACGTAGCGAACCTTGGCGCCGAGAAACGCCGCCTCGCTGCCGAGCGCCGTGCCAAGCTGCGTCTTGCCGACGCCGATCGAGCCAAGAACCAGCATCGGCGCCCTGTCGACCTCGCCGGTCACATCCGCGGCCGAACAGAGGTACTTCTCGATCGCCGAGGCAATGTCCTCGTCAGCAAACGTGATCTTGATTCGGGGCAGACGCGCCAGAAAGGGCAACGCGGCCTTCTGCCAGGTGATCTTCTGACGGAGCCACGGCCATGCGCCACCCAGCCCGACCACGGCGATCAGGGCCACGATGGCGGACTTGACCAGCAGCGCCGCGCTGAACGTGAGCCGCCCATCGAACAGGCTGAAGCCGCCCGACAGGCCCGGGATCGGCATGGAAACGAGGATGCCGATGGCCAAACCGGCCAACATATAGAGCGTCGCGGTGACGGCGTTCTTGCGCAACAGGTCGTGCCCGACCTCGAAATACTTGTTCTCGCGCGACTGAAACTGCTTGAAGTCCTTGACCTCCTTGATGGCGGCGCCGGCGGCGAAGAGACCGCCGGCGATCAGCCAATGCCACCACACGCTTGTATCGCCGAAGATCGCGATCAGGGCCCGGGCGGCCACGCTGAAGATCAGCCCCAGCCCGATATGACCCATCTGATCGGCCATCCAGAGATAGGAGTAGGTCGCCGCGCTCTGGACCTCCTTGTCGAACAGATCGAGCTTGATCTGACGCAGAATGGCGGGCCGACCCAACGAAACCCTGGTCGGCAGGTCCATGGCGCGCGGCGACACTTGTCCGGTCATGACCACCTCCCTCTTTCGCGAGGGTTGAGCATGTCACGACCAACTGAACCGACAAAGCGGCGAAGCGCTGCCGCCCGCCCGTCTACTTCTTGATCGGCGCGCCGAGCGACCAGATGTGGCCGAAGGGATCGCGCAGCTTGGCGTAGCGGTCGCCCCAGAACATGTCGGCCGGCGGCATCAGGCTGGTCGCACCTGCGTCGATCGCCTGCTTGTAGGTCTTGTCGACGTCGGGGGCACGGAGGTGGATGGTCACCGTGCTCTTGCCCAGCGCCTTGGAGTTGGCGGTGCCGCCCATCTCGGCGTACTCGGGGAAACTGTCATGCAGCATGACGACTCCTTCCCCGATCTTGACCGCGGCATGCATCAGCCGTTTGCCGTCCTGCGCCGGCATGCGGACCATCTCCACGGCGTCGAATGCTTTCTCGTAGAAGTCGAGCGCGTCGGCGGCGCCGTCGACGTCGAGATGCGGCATGATGGGCGGCAGGGGTGCGTCGGCCATGGTTCGTGCTCCTGGATCAATCGGTTTTCGGTTCGCAGCCGACCAGCAGGCGATCAAGGCAGTCGAAGCCGCTGTCCCAGCCCTCGTTGTGGCTGCGCGCGCCGTCCGCGTCGCGGAACAGGCCCTGGATGAAGACCATGTCGGTCTCCTCACCGCGATCGACAAGCTCGACACTGATGATGGTCTCGTGCTGGCGTGGCGTCTTGGAGTCGCCGGT
This sequence comes from Reyranellaceae bacterium, assembly GCA_050183765.1. Lineage (GTDB taxonomy): Bacteria > Pseudomonadota > Alphaproteobacteria > Reyranellales > Reyranellaceae > JAFAZJ01. The sequence goes on from JBFXAZ010000027.1 coordinate 41,216, forward strand.
CTCATGCCACGCCCAGGTGAATTCGAGGCTCGACGGTGCCTTCACCTTGAGAAACGTGCCGCTGACCGAATGCAGGCGCTCCGGCCCCTTCAACGTCGCCGACCACGCACCGCCCTCGCGCACGTCGAGTGCGCAGTGCGTGGTGCGGAAGTGATCGGGGCCGAACCACTTCGCGAACATGGTGCGATCCGTCCAGGCCTTGAACACCATCTCGCGTGGCGCCTTGAAGCGCCTGGCGATGCGCAGCTGACGCGTGTCGATCGCGGTGACGCCGTCCATGGTTGGCCTCGCAGTTGTTAACTGATCAGTTAACTATAGCCGAGACAGGCCGGAGTCAAGAGGCCGCCTGTGCCTTGGGAAAAAGCGGCAGGCCGACCTCGATCCTGCGGCCGGCCGGCGCGTCACCGAGCTTGCGATGGAGCTTGCGACTTGTCTCCGGCAGCAACGGGGCAATGCACCGCGCGATCGTCGAGAGAGACGCCGACAGGCTGAACAGGACACCGCTCAGCCGGGCTTCGTCGGCCGCCGACTTGGCCAGGCTCCAGGGCGCTTCCCGCGCGACATACCGGTTGGCATCCGCCACGAGCACCCAGATGTCATCGAGCGCACGGTCGAAGGCGAAGGCGCGCAGATGCGCCGCAACGCGTTCCGGAAGCTGCTCCGCTGCTTGCAGCAAGCGGTCGGCCTTCGCGAAGCCATCAGGGGGCGTCGGCGTGATCCCGCCGCAATAGCGCTCGATCATGCTGAGCACACGATGCACGAGATTGCCGAGCTGTCCGGCAAGCTCGGATTCGTAGGCCTGCCGGAACCGGGCGTGCGAGAAATCGCCATCGCCGGTCGAGCGGATGTGGCGCAGCAGGAAATAGCGCAGCGCGTCCGCCCCCAGCTCCCCGGCCAGCGGCACGGGATCGACGGCATTGCCCGTGGACTTGCCGATCTTGCGGCCCTCGGCGGTGACATAGCCGTGGATGAGGATCCGCGTCGGCGTCGGCAGCCCGGCGGACAGCAGCATCGCGGGCCAGTAGACGGCGTGGAAGCGCGTGATGCCCTTGCCGATGACGTGCTCGCGCGAGGCGGCTTCAGTCCACCACCGTGAGAGGTGGACGTCATCGCCGCCAAAGCCGAGCGCGGTGAGGTAATTCGCGAGCGCGTCGAACCACACGTAGATCACCTGATCGGGATCACCGGGCACCGGTATGCCCCAGCCCCGCGCGCGGGCGGCACTGCGCGATATGCTGAAATCCTCGAGGCCGCCATCGATCCACGACAGCACCTCGTTGCGGCGTGCCTCCGGCACGATCTCGATCGCGCGGCCGGCATAGAGCGTGCGCAATGCATCTTCGTAGTTCGCGAGGCGGAAGAACCAGTTCTCCTCCTCGATCAGCTCCGGCGCCGTGCCGTGCTCGGGGCAGCGCCCGCCGTCGAGCTCACCCGGCTTGTAGAACTGCTCGCAGCCGGTGCAGTAGAGGCCGCTATAGCTGCGCCTGTAGATGTCGCCCCTCTCGAAGCACGCCCGCCAGAGCCGCTCCACGCCGGGTCGATGACGCGGGTCGGCGCTGGTGCGGATGAAGTCGTCGTAGCTCAGATCGAGGCTTGCCTTCAGCGCTATGAAATGTGCGGCGTTGCACTCCACCAGCTCGGCGACCGGGATGCCGGCGGCATCGGCCGCCTGCACATTCTTGATGCTGTTCTCGTCGGCGCCGGCCTGAAGCCGGACGCCGTGTCCCTGCTGACGATAGAAGCGGGCGAGCGCGTCCGCCTGCACCACCTCCAGCGCAAAGCCGATGTGCGGTGCGGCGTTGACGTAGGGGATTGCCGTCGTGATGTAGCGATGGGCCATGTCGGAAACTCCTCTGGGAAGAGCGAGGCGGCTTCCGGACAAGAAAAAAGCCGCCCCGGATGGAAGCGGCTCTGGCGTGTCGTCGACCTGATCGGATCACATGCCTGGGGGTCCCGCTTCCGGAATGGAGAGCGGCATCATCATGGCCACGGCGGAGATCGGCAGGCGGTCGAACATGGCGCCGCAGATAGCCGATCCGCGGCTTCGGATCAATCCCGGCCGGCGCCCGACACCACGCGCCGCGCGACGACGAACTCGAGGACATCGGGCACGGCGCGATCGATGGTGAGCTCGGCGGGCTTGTGGCTCTTCGATCGCGGGCTGGTTCCCAGTCCCTCGCTCTCGGAGCGCCAACCGGAGGCTTGCCACGTCATCCACGGCACGAACGTGGCACGGCCGCGCACTGCCGGCCTGCGCCGCGCGTTGCCGGTATTGAACCGCGCCACCGAAGCGCGCGGCGCGTGCCGCGCCAGCAGCACCTCGGCGTCGATGGTCAACACGATCTGCGCCGTACGCCGGCAGGCGTGCAAGTGACGCGCGACACGGTCCTCGTCTAACCAGAAGAAGACCTTGCCGTTGAGCAGCCTGTACCACTGCGCCGGCGTGAGCCCACGCAGGCAAGACTTCAGCGCCGCGGGCGGCATCGGTGACTGGTCGCGGATCACCGTGCCATCGCTCAGCAGAGCGCGGACCGGACGATGCTTCTCGAGCGCCGCCCGGTCTTCGGCTTTCGCACCGGCACGCTCGAACAAGGCCCACGCCGACAACAGCCCGTCGCGCTCGATTGACGGCCAGTTGTCGGCTTCGGCGATGTGATAGACGCGCATCATACGAGCATACCCTTCTTCCCGCGAAGGCGGGGAGAAGGTGCCGAGCGTTAGCGAGGCGGATGAAGGGCTTCCTGGCCCAACGACACAAGCCATCGTCGTGGAGAATCCGCGAAGCCCCTCATCCGCCCTTCAGGCACCTTCTCCCCGCCTTCGCGGGGAGAAGGACTCTACCCCCGCTTCCACTGCGTGCCTTTCGGGCCGTCCTCGAACACCACGCCCCTGGCGGCGAGGTCGTCGCGGATGCGGTCGGCTTCGGCGAAGTTCTTCGCCTTGCGCGCCGCCTGCCGCGCGGCGATCGCCGCCTCGATCTCGGCTTCTGTCGGCCCGCTCGTGCCCTCGGGCGTCCAGCGGAACCAGGCCTCGGGATCCTGCTGCAGCAGGCCGAGCGCCAGCGCGCCGGCCCGCAGCGTCGCGGGATCGTCGAGCTGGTGGATGGCGCTGATCGCCATCGGCGTGTTGAGGTCGTCCGACAGCGCGTCCTCGACTGACGCCGGCACGGTGCTCACCGCGGGCAATTGCTTGCCGCGCAGCTGGCCGTACCAGCGATCCAGCGTCGCCTTGGCCTGCACCAGACCTTCGTGCGTGAAGTCGAGCGGCTGGCGATAGTGCGCCGACAACAGCAGCAGGCGGATCGCCTCGCCGGGATACTGGTCGAGCAGCTCGTGCACGGTGAAGAAATTGCCCAGCGACTTGCTCATCTTCTCGCCGGAGATGTTGAGGAAGCCGTTGTGCATCCAGTACTTCGCCATGATGCCGTGGCCGAAGGCGCAACGGCTCTGCGCGATCTCGTTCTCGTGGTGCGGGAAGATCAGGTCGAGGCCGCCGGCGTGGATGTCGAAAGTCTCGCCCAGATGCTGCGCGCTCATCGCCGAGCACTCGATGTGCCAGCCCGGCCGGCCGCGACCCCACGGACTTGCCCAGCCCGGCTGGTCCGGCGTCGAGGGTTTCCACAGAACGAAGTCGGCGGGATCCCTCTTGTAGGGCGCAACTTCGACCCGGGCACCCGCCACCAGCTCGTCGCGCGAGCGTCGCGACAGGCGGCCGTAGTCGTGCATGGAGGGAACGCTGAACAGCACGTGCCCCTCGGCGGCATAGGCATGGCCCTTGGCGACCAGGCGCTCGATGATGGCGATCATCTGCGCCACGAACTGCGTGGCGCGCGGCTCGAAATCGGGCGGCAGCGCGCCCAGCCGCTTCATGTCGCTGCGATAGGCGTCGGCGGTGCGCGTGGTCAGCGCCTCGATGGTCTCGGCGTTGTCGGCGGCCCGCACCATGATGCGGTCGTCGATATCGGTGATGTTGCGCACGTAGGTGACACGCGGATAGCGCCGCTTCAGCAGGCGATAGAGCACGTCGAAGACCACGACCGGCCGCGCGTTGCCGATATGCACGTAGTCGTAGACGGTCGGGCCGCAGACATACATGCGCACATGCGAGGGATCGAGCGGCGCGAACGCTTCCTTCTCGCGCGTCAGCGTATTGTGGATGTGCAGAGACAAGGGAGAACTCCGGATTCGAGACGGCTGGGCACGCCGGGCGGCGTCGCCGCCCGCGTCGGTCGTACCCCTCAGGCGGGGCCGCCCTCCCTACATCGCCGTCCAATCGTCACGAGACATCTCCACGCAATCTGGACAGCACCCTAGCACGGCCGATCAGCGGAAGCATCCCCGCCATCTCCGGCCCCTGCTCGCGACCGGTCAGCGCCAGACGCAGAGGATGAAAAAGCGCCCGGCCCTTCTTGCCCGTGGCCGCCCCGACCGCGCCCGTCCAGGCCTTCCAGGTACCGCCGTCCCAGGGCTCCGGCGGCAGACTCCGCGCCGCGGCGGCCAGCAGCGACGCGTCCTCGATCACCGCCTCGACAGGGCCGCGCACGATCGTGGCCCAGGTCGCGGCGTCGGCGACCGTCGCGAGGTTGCCGCACACCGCGAGCCAGAAGGCCTCCCCGAGATCGGCGTCGAGCGCCGCCAGCCTCTCGCGCACCGCGCCATAGGCCAGGCCATGGACCGTCCGCGCCGAGAGGGTGCGCAATTCATCGAGGGAGAAGCGCGCTGCGGCGCGGCCGACATGGCCGAAGTCGATGGTTTCGACCAGCGGCGCCAGCGAGCTCACCGGCTCGATGGCGTCGCTGGTGCCCAGCCGTGCCAGCAGCGCGGCGATCGCCAGCGGCTCGATGCCCTGCTCGCGCAGTTCCTGCAGCGACAGCGAGCCGGCGCGCTTCGACAGGCCGGCGCCCTGCGCGTCGGTCAGCAGCGGGAAATGCCCGAAGCCGGGCGGCCTCGCGCCCAGCGCCGTGAAGAGCTGGATCTGCGTGCCGGTGTTGGTGACGTGGTCCTCGCCGCGGATGACGTGCGTGATGGCGAAGTCGATGTCGTCGACCACCGAGGGCAGCGTGTAGAGATAGGTGCCGTCGGCGCGGATGAGCACCGGATCGCTCTGGCTCGATTCGTCGATGTGCTGCTCGCCGCGCACCAGGTCGGTCCAGCGCACATCGCCCGGCTCGAGCCTGAAGCGCCAGTGCGGCGTGCGGCCCTCGGCCCGCAGGCGCTCGCGATCGGCCTGGCTCAGGCGCAGCGCGGCGCGGTCGTAGACCGGCGGCCTGCCCTGCGCCAGCTGGCGCTTGCGCCTGAACTCCAGCTCCTGCGGGGTCTCGTAGCAGGCATAGAGGCGTCCGGCCGCGATCAGGGAGTCGCGTGCCTGGTCGTAGCGGGCGAAGCGCGCCGACTGCCGCTCCAGCCGGTCCCACTCCAGGCCCAGCCAGCGCAGATCCTCCTCGATGCCCCGCGCGAATTCCTCGGTCGACCGCTCGCGGTCGGTATCGTCGAGCCGCAGCACGAAGCGGCCGCCGTGCCTGCGCGCAAACAGCCAGTTCAGCAGCGCGGCGCGCACGTTGCCGACATGCAGCCGGCCCGTGGGGCTGGGCGCGAAGCGGACGATCGGGGTGCTGGCCATGGCGGGCGTGGTTTTGGGCGTTGCCCGGCGGCCGGTCAAGGTCCGCTGGAGAAACGCCGGGCCGGCCACTATGCTCCGCCCGACCCTGGGTCCGGCAGCGTCCTAGACAAGAAGGTCGTTTGGGAGGAAGTCAGAAATGAAGCGCCGTTTGTTCATCGCCGCCGGTCTCGGCGCCGTCGCCGCCCCGGCGATCGCCCAGGCCAAGTATCCGTCGGCCGGACCGATCAGGCTCGTCGTGCCGTTCGCAGCCGGCGGTCCGACCGACATCATCGGCCGCAAGGCAGCCGAGAAGCTGGGCGCGATCCTCGGCCAGACCGTGGTGGTCGACAACAAGGCGGGGGCGGCGGGCCAGATTGGCGCGGTTGACGTCAAGAACGCGAAGCCGGACGGCTATACGCTGCTGTTCGCCACCTCGTCGACGCACGCCATCCTGCCCAGTGCCGTGATCAAGCCGCAATACGATGCGGTCAAGGACTTCACGCCGATCTCGTCGGTCTGCGTCAATCCGCTGGTTCTGGTGACACATCCCTCGATGCCCGACTCGGTGAAGGGCCTCGTCGATCTGATGAAGAACAACCCGGGCAAGTACTCCTACGCCTCGTCGGGCACCGGCTCGATCCTCCATTTGGCCACCGAGTACTTCAAGCGCGAGGTCGGTGGTATCGACGTGGTGCACGTGCCCTATCGCGGCTCGGGTCCGGCGATCCAGGATCTGCTGCCCGGCACGGTGCAATGGATGTTCGAGACTTTCAGCACCATGGCCCAGCACCACAAGTCCAAGAAGCTGCGCGTTCTCGCCTTCGCCCATGCCAAGCGCGCGGCGATCGCACCCGATATTCCGACCATGATCGAGGCCGGCGTGCCGAACTACCAAGCCTACACCTTCAACCTCGTCCTCGGGCCGGCAGGCACGCCGAAGGAAGTCGTCGACACGCTCGACCAGGCGACGCGCAAGCTCATGCAGGACAAGGAGATGGTCGGCTTCCTCGAGGGCATCGCCGCCGTGCCGACGATCGAGACGACGCCGCAGATCACGGCGAAGTTCATCAACGACGAGCTGGCGAAGTGGGCGCCGGTGGTGAAGGCCTCCGGCATCCGCATCTAGCCGACCGCACGTCAGACCGACGGGAACGGCGCGGCCTCGAGTTCGGGCACGGCGATCAGCGCCGTGCCTTGCCAGGCCCCATGGTCGACGGGCTGGACCAATATGCTCGCCCGGCCGGGCCGCGCCAGGCTCAGCGCCGCCGCCCCCCCGCGCGCCTCGCTGTCGCCGGCGAGCGTCAGATCACCGGCCTCGGCGTAGGTGAACAGCGGTCTCGTCGCGAGCACGCCGTTCACCTCGTGGCCATGCTGGCGCAGGGTCGCGGGAAAGTCCGGATGGTCGCAGATTGTATGGTCGATCGTGCCCAACTCGGCGATCCATCGGATGTTTGCCAGGTAGGTCGTGCCTGCCTGGCACAACGGCGGTACCTGCTCGGCCACGGCGGGCGTTCGCGGCTTGCAGTACTGAATGGCGTTGTTCAGGAAGACCAGATTCTCGATGTGATACTCGTCGGGATGAGGATCACCGGCGGCGATGGGACAACGCAGGAACCAGCTGTTGTTGAAGAAGTAGATCGGCTTGTCGGGCACCGGCTCCGCGCCCATGCTGAACTTCATCACCTTGCCCATCGTGCTCTTCGGCCCACCCTGCCGGCTGCGGAACCAGCCGAGATTGCCGTAGATGTACCAGTAGCCGCCCGCCACGGCGTCCATCGAGAACCACGTGTGGCAATCGAGCATCGTGTTATGCCGCACGATCCAGTTGTAGGCATGGCTCTCGGGCTCGATGGGATTGTCGCGCACGCGCGTGAAGACGTTGCCGCTGATCTCGATGTCGCGATTGCGCCGACGGATCTCAGCCTCACCCCGCCCGCGCAGGTCGGCGCTCAAACCCAGCCGAAATCCGTTGTAGGCATCGCTGATATCGTTGCCGCGCAGCCGCATGCTGCCGCCGATGTCACAGCTGCCCACGAACGCGCCGTTGAGATGACGCAGGGTCTTGAAGACTACGCTGCCTTCGCGTCCACCATGCAGCTCGCGCCAGTCGGCCTTCGACCAGTTGAAGTGATCGGCTGAGAGGTCCTGGCGCCAGCTGCATGCCTCGACCACCAGATCCGTCGACAGCCGCGCCGGCTGCACCGGATCGCGGAAGAACAGCGGATAGGTTCCGCCCTCGATCGTGCAGCGACGGATGGCGATGCCGCGCACCTCCTGGGCGTAAAGGAAGCACGGCCAGCAGTTGATGACGCGCAGCCCCTCGATGCTGCACCACGAGACGCCGTCGAGCTTCAGGAACGCCCAGTCCTGTCGGCGCGGATAGACGAGATTGCCGTTGGGCAAGGCCGGCAGGACATCGGGATGACCGACCCGCTGCCCGTCGATCACGGCGCCGGCATCGCCAATAATGCGGATCGGCCGCTCTTGAGTTCCCGACCGGCTGAGCACGGCAGGCCGGGAATGGAGTCCGTTCAGCAGTCGAATCGTGTCACCGGGCGCCACGGCGGCGCATGCCGTGGCCAGGTCATCGGTCCCCGGCCGAACCAGCCAAACCTGCCCCATCGCCACCCCATCTCAACCGACAGTGGCAGCAGCATACGACTAGGTAGCGTCGAGGCAACCGCGCTGTCAGCTCTTGGGCTGCGGCCCCCAGAGATGCTCGAGCCGCTGGTCGCGGCCGCAGATCCAGCGGTAGTACTTATATTTCAGGTGGTTCTTCTTGTAGTAGTCCTGGTGGTAGTCCTCGGCGGGATAGAACGGGCCCGCGGGCAGAATCTGCGTCACCACCTTGCCGGGCAGCTTCCGCGATTTCTCCAGAGCCGCCTTCGACGCCTCGGCCGCGGCGCGCTGCGCGTCATTGACCGGGAAGAGCGCCGATCGGTACATCGGGCCCTTGTCGCAGAACTGGCCCTGTGCATCGAGCGGATCGATGTTGTGCCAGAAGGTCTGCAGCAGGGTCTCGTAGCTCACCTTGGCCGGATCGTAGTCGATGCGCACCGCCTCGTAGTGGCCAGTGCGCCCCGTACCGACCTCTTCGTAGCGCGGATTGACGGTGGTGCCGCCGGTATAGCCCGAGATGGTCGCCACCACGCCGTCGAGCTTGTCGAAGGGCGGCTCCATGCACCAGAAGCAGCCCCCGGCGAAGACCGCCACGGCGAGGCCGGGCTTGGGTGCGGGCGCCTGCGCCAGTGCCGGCAGGCTGCACAGGGCAAGGACGACGGCGATCAACCAGCGGCGCATGGGCATGATCCTCAGGCGGCGGAGGGGCGGAACAGCAGCGCTACGCCGTTGATGCAATAGCGCAGGCCGGTGGGCCTGGGGCCGTCGTCGAAGACGTGACCCTGGTGGCCGCCGCAACGCGCGCAGTGGACTTCGGTGCGACTGAGGAACAGGTACCCATCCTCGCGGGTATCCACCGCCTGCGGTCCGATCGGCTGCCAGAAGCTCGGCCAGCCGGTGCCGCTGTCATACTTGTGCGCCGAGGAGAACAGCGGATGCTCGCAGCCGGCACAGTGATAGGTGCCGACCCGCTTCTCGCGGTTGAGCGGCGAGCTGCCGGCCCGCTCCGTGCCTTCGTTGCGCAGCACGCGGTATTGCTGCGGCGTCAGGCGCTTGCGCCACTCCTCGTCGGAATGCTTGACCTCGAAGGAGTCGGCCTGTTTGGCCGATCCGTTGCGCAGTGCCGCGACGCCGCCCAAGGCCAGCGCAGCGGCCCCGAGGGCCCACCGGCGTCTGCTCAGTCTCGTCATGCCCCCAAGCATAGTGAATCGGCCGATCACCGCCGTTCACGATGTCGTCGGAGGCCCTCTGGCGATTAGCCGCGGAAGGCGTTGGTGATCGGATACCGGCGGTCGCGCGAGATCGAGCGCGTGGTGATCTTGACGCCGGGCGGCGCCTGGCGGCGCTTGTACTCGGCGTTCTCCAGCATGCGCCAGACACGGCTCACGGTGGCCGGATCGTGGCCTTCGGCGACCAGCTCCTCGGTGGCGAGATCGCGCTCGATCAGGCCCTCGAGGATCAGGTCGAGCTGGTCGTAGGGCGGCAGCGTGTCCTGGTCCTTCTGGTCGGGCTTGAGCTCGGCCGAGGGCGGCTTGGTGATGATGCGCTCGGGGATCACGCGTCCCGCCGGTCCAAGCGCACCCTCCGGGCGGTTCTGGTTGCGCCAGTGGCAGAGCTGGAAGACGGTCGTCTTGTAGACATCCTTCAGCGCGTTGTAGCCGCCGCACATGTCGCCGTAGAGCGTCGAGTAGCCGACCGCCATCTCCGATTTGTTGCCGGTGGTCACCACCATGCCGCCGAACTTGTTGGAGATCGCCATCAGGGTCAGCCCACGGGCACGCGCCTGGATGTTCTCCTCGGTGACGTCGCTGTTGCGGCCGGCGAAGACCGGCGCCAGCATCTCACCGAAAGCCTTCATCGCCGGCTCGATGGAAACGATGTCGTAGCGGATGCCCAGCATGTTGGCGCATTGCTGCGCGTCCTCCAGGCTGTCGCGGCTGGTGTAGGGCGAGGGCATCATCACCGTGCGCACGCGATCGGCGCCCAGGGCATCGGCGGCGACGGCGGCGGTGATCGCCGAGTCGATGCCGCCCGACAGGCCGATGACCACGCCAGGAAACTTGTTCTTGTTCACGTAGTCGCGCAGGCCCAGCACCATGGCCTCGTAAATCGACTCCAGGCGCGTGGGCGTGGGCGCGATCGGGCCGGGCGCGCAGTCCCAGGTACCGTCGGCGCCGCGCGTCCACCTGGTCGTCACCACGGCCTCGCGGAAGCTGGGCAGCACGACGCGCAGCTTGCGATCGGCGCCGATGACGAAAGAACCGCCGTCGAAGATCAGCTCGTCCTGGCCGCCGACCTGGTTGACGTAGCAGAACGGCAGCCCGCTCTCGACCACCCGCGCGACGCCCAGTTGCAGGCGCATCTCCGGCTTGTTGACGTCGAAGGGCGAGCCGTTGGGCACCAGGATCAGCTCGCCGCCGGTCTCGGCGACGCATTCCACGACATCAGGCGTCCAGACGTCCTCGCAGATCGGCACGCCGATGCGCACGCCGCGGAAGACGATCGGCCCCGGCATCGGGCCGGGCGCGAAGACGCGCTTCTCGTCGAACACGCCGTAGTTCGGCAGGTCGACCTTGAAGCGCTTGCCGATGATCTCGCCGCGATCGAGCGCGATGATGGCGTTGAACAGCTTGTCGTCCTCGCGCCACGGCGTCGTCACCAGCAGCGCCGGGCCGCCATCGGCCGTGTCGGCGCGCAATTCGTCGACAGCCTGGTGCAGGCGGCGCTGGAACGCCGGCTTCAGCACCAGATCCTCCGGCGGGTAGCCCGACAGCACCAGCTCGGAGAAGATCACGATGTCGGCGCCCTGCTGCGCCGCCTCGGCGCGCGCGGCACGCACCTTGGCGGGGTTGCCGGCGACGTCGCCGACGAGCGGATTGAGCTGGGCGATGGCAATGGAAAGCTGATCGGTCATGTCACCACTCTAGAGGCGCCCCGCCGCACGGCAAGCCGTGGCGGGCACGTCGCGATCGCTTCGGCGATCGTCTCGGCTTGAACCTCGACGACCGTGTCGCCGCCGCCCAGGCCGGTGGCGCGGCGGCCGGCCTCGGTGACGAGATCGAGCGCGATCAGCATCTCCTCGTCCCTGCGGAAATTCTGCCGGTAGCCGATCAGCCGCGCACGCTCGAGCATGTCGCCATTGCCGTAGGGCGACCACAGATCGCGGATGTTGTCGGAGCCGGCGAACACCTCGACGCCGGCCTCGCGCAGCGCCTTCACCGGCGGCATCGAGGCGGCGCCCGGCGCGTGCGTCATGATCGCCACGCCGGCCTTCGCGAGATCGCCGGCCACGCGCCTGAGCGCGTCCGGCCGGGCATCGCCCAGCGCGAAGGCGTGGCTGATCGCAACCTTGCCGCCCAGCCCGTGCGCGGCGGTGCGCGCGGCGATGTCCTCGATCTGCGCCAACCCGCTCTCGCCGCCGTCGTGCAGGTGGATGTCGACGCCCTTGCCGTGCCGCGAGGCCAGCGCGAAGACCACGTCGAGATGGCCCTTCAGGTCGCGGTCGATGCCCAGGGGATCGAGGCCGCCCACCAGATCGGCGCCCTCCCCGAGCGCCGCGTCGAGCAGATCGGCGACGCCGCGATCACGCAGGATGCCGGACTGCGGGAAGGCGACGATCTGCATGTCGACGCGCTCGCGGTTCTGCTCGCGCAGCTCGAGGATCGCGTGCAGGTCGTCGAGCCGGCGTGCGGTATCGATGTCGACATGGGTGCGCAGCGCCGTCGTGCCGCAGGACAGCATCTGCTCCAGGAGCGCGCGGCCACGCTCGATGGTCGGCACCGGCAGCGAACCGCGCACGGCGCGCTCGGCCTCGATGCGCTCGGCCACCGTGGCGCCGGCGACATGCGGACGCCAGGGCATACCCCACAGCGTCTTGTCGAGATGGCAATGGCCGTCGACGAAACCCGGCAGCGTCAGCGTCATCGCGGGGCTACTTCAGCTCCCCGTTGCCGGCGCGGTGGCGATGGAGGAACTCGCGCCCGACCTTCACGCGCGGCGTGCCGTCGTACTCGACGATGTCGGCCGTGGCGTAGGTCTCGGTCCAGTTCGCCGGCAGGAAGGAGCCCGAGCCGACGACATCGATCGGCGCGCCGGCCTCGGCCATCACGCGGCACTTGGCGGGACCGAAGCCCGAGGAGGCGACGATCTTCACCTTGGGGAAGCCCGCAGCGGCCTGCTTCTCGCGCAGAGGGAAGATCGCCGCCGCCGAGACGCCAGTGCCGTGCAGGTG
>JBFXAZ010000028.1:0-38611 GCA_050183765.1 Reyranellaceae bacterium
GAATGGGCCGGGCGCTTCGGGATCGGGCGGCGCCGTCGGCGGGACGATGCCTTTGATCGCGCCCATCGGCAGGCGCACCCAATCGTTCTCGGCCGCGCCGCGCCAGCAGACGAAAGCGACCCGCCCGCCCGGCTGGAGCGCGCGGCGCATATGGGCGAACGCCCCTGTCGGATCGCCGAAGAACATCACCCCGAAACGCGAGAACAGGATGTCGAACGCCGCCTCGGGCAGCTCGGCGCTGCTGGCGTCGGCCACCCGGAACAGGGCCGTCGTATCCCGTGGCGCAAGCGCGCGCGCTCGGGCGATCAGCGGTTCGGATATGTCGACGCCCAGCACGTGGCCCCCCGCGCCGACGCGGGCGGCCAGAGCCAGACTCGACGCGCCCGCGCCGCAGCCGACGTCCAGCACGCGCTCGCCCGCCGCGGGCGCGGCGGCTTCGATCGCGGCCTGGCCGAACACCGCCAGCCTGGCGTCGAGCCGGGCCTGGTGGGCGAGCCAGCGCCCCCCGCTTTGGCCATTCCAATTGGCGCCCTGATGGGTGTTTTGCTCTGCCATGCCATGTCCTTGTTCTGAATAGTCAGAGCCAGCGGCGAACCTCGGCCTTGTAGCGGCGGTAGTCGTCGCCGAACTTCGCTTCGAGATAGCGCTCCTCGCGGGCGATCACCTGCATCTGGATCGCGATCAGCACCAACGGGAGCAAGGCGAATGCGAGCGGCCCGTCGAAGCCGATGGCAAGGCCGGCATAGACAAGCGCCATGCCGAGATACATGGGATTACGAGTCCACCGATAAGGACCGGCCGTTGCGATGAGGGTCGTTGGCTGCGACGGCGGAATGTTGGTGCCCAGCCGCCGGAACATCCCCACCGCCGCAAGCATCATCGCCGCGCCGGCAACGAACAGCAGCGCGCCCGTCGCGACCAGCAACCGCCAGTCGATGCCGAAGGTGCGCAGGGTGACGAACCGCTCCGCCGCCAGCCCCAACAGCAGCGCTCCCAGATAGACGAAGGGCGGAGGGAAGCGCACACCCGCGCTGTCCGGTTTGACGGCCATGCTCATCTCCAATCTGTGTTCTCACACCACCATCGACTGCTGGGCGAAGATGCCTGCCATCGCGCCGTGCGATGACGCCAGGGTGACCGAGGGGGGCGTGAGGGGGTTGGCGAGGTCGCCGGCGGCGTAGATGCCGGGAATGCTGGTTTCGCGGCGCTCGTCGACCTTGAGGATGATGCCGAGGGGCGTCTTGAGCGTGGCGAGGCCCAGTGATTCATGCAGGCTCGCGGACGGCTTGTTGCGCGGATGCGCGAACAGGATGTCGACCGCGACATCGGGGCCGGTATCGAGCTTGACCGTGGCGTTATGGCCTCCGTGATGGGCGATCTCGGTGATCCGGCCATCGACGACAGGTACGTTGCGGCGCGCCAGATCGGTCCGGACATCGGGCAGAATGTCGTGACCATCGGCGAAGACAGTCAGCTTGTCGGTCCAATCGTGGAACAGCCTGACCTGGTTGTGCGACTGCGGGCCGGACCAGACGAGGCCCCAATGCTGGCCGGCGACTTCAAAGCCGTCGCAATAGGGGCAGGGCACGATGGAGGTGCCCCAGCCTTCGGCAAAGCCCGGAATATCGGGCATCTGGTCGGCGACGCCATAGCTCAGGATCAGGCGGCGCGCCCCAAGGCTTTCGCCACCGCCAGTGCGGACGGAGAAATCGTCGATAGTGCCGGAGACGCTGTCGGCCCGGGCATTGACCAGCTTGATCGTGGGATAGCGCGCCAGCTGCTGCCGCGCGTCTGCCAGGATGTCCAGCGGCGGCTTGTGATCGTGGCCGAGCAGACCATGCGAATGGCCGGCGAAGCGGTTGCGCGGCAGGCCGGTATCGAGAACGGTGACCTTGCGGCGGGCGCGGCCGAGCTGCAGGGCGGCGGCGAGACCGGCAAAACTGCCGCCGATGATGATGACGTCATTCATGGTGACGGGCTCCGTGTTGTGGATGGAGGGGGGTGGGCCGGGCTTGGCGGTGGACTGCGCGTGGGCGAGGCCGGCGGTGGAAAGCGCGGCCAGCGTCAGCAGGGCTCGTCGTTGCATGGAAGTCCCCTTGTGCTGCGGGTCGGCGCGATATCGTCCAGCGATACGCGCTCGAGACGACCGGGCCGCGGGGCTCGGCTGGCGAAACCCTCGTCATCGGCGCTGTCCTTTCTGGGCAGCACCGGCAGACAACCCCATCACGCTCTTGGCGGCCGCTTGCAGGAATCGCTTTGACAGCCGCTTGTCATTGACCGCGCGCGACAGGACCACCGCACCGACCATGGTCGAAAGAATGGCCATGGCCTTGCCGCTCGGTTCCTCGCCATCGGCCTCGCCAACCCAACGGCCGAGCAGTTCGAGGTACTCTCTGATCCCCGCTTCGAATGACGCTTTCACATCGCTGCCCTGTCTGGCGGCGTCTGAGCCGAGCGCCACGATCGGACAGCCGTCCATCCTTTCTTCGCGGTGGTCGGTGCTGAGGAAGATCGCCACTACGGCGCTCAGGGGATTCTTGGGATTTGCCGCCGCCGCGGCCGACCATTGACTGGAGACACTCTCCAATGCCCGCTTGGAGGCCTGCGCTACCAGGTCGTCCTTGGACGCGAACTGCTTGTAGAAAGCGCCCTGCGTCAGCCCGGCGCTCTCCATCAAGTCCTTGAGGCCGATACCGTCAAAGCCGCGCTCGCGGAAAAGGCGGCTGGCGACGTTGATCACCTTTTGCCGGTTCTCCTCAGCCTGAAGGCGACTCACGCGCATCGTCGGTCTCCATTTTTAGCTTGCGTTCGACATCTATATAGCCCATATAGCGGTCGATCGCAATCTAAATGTTTGGAAGCGACGAACATGAAGAAGAGAGTCGCCGTGGTGCTGGGAGGCCTCCTGATCGCGCTGTCAGGCGTGGCCGCAATCGCCGCGTTCTCGCTTCGCACGCCGGAAGCCGCTGCTGTGAGCGATCCGAGACAGGATCCTCCCATCGTGAGATTGGCGACCGCAGTCCGGGTGAACGGATCCCAACGGGGCTTCACGGGCGTCATCGGCGCGAGGGTGCAGAGCAACCTCGGCTTTCGCGTCGCAGGCAAGATCGTCGAACGGCTGGTGAATGTCGGGCAGCCGGTCAGAGTCGGGCAGCCCCTGATGCGGATCGACGATACCGACCTTCGCCTTGCGCTCACGGCGAAGCGCAACGCGGTCGTCGCGGCGCGTGCAGCTGTCGTGCAGTCGGATGCCGATGAACGGCGATACGCCAGGCTGGCGAGCGACGGATGGGTTGCCCGACAGCGCTACGAGCAGGCCAAGGCCGCATCCGATACAGCCAAGGCCCAACTCGCCGCCGCCGAGGCCGAGGCAAGGGTCGCCGAGAACGAGGCGACCTATTCCATCCTGGTCGCGGACGCGGATGGGACGGTGATCGAAACGCTCGGCGAGCCGGGACAAGTGGTTGTCGCCGGCCAGACAGTGGTCCGCCTTGCCCAGGCTGGCCCGCGCGAAGCGGTGGTCGTGCTGCCCGAAACGATCCGGCCGGCGATCGGCTCGGCGGCCGTGGCCAGCGTGTATCGCGAGGATGGACGGCGCTATGCGGCGCACCTGCGACAGCTGTCGGATTCCGCCGACGCCCAGACCCGCACCTATGAAGCCCGCTATGTGCTCGACGGCGCGGCCGCGACAGCGCCGCTTGGCGCGACGGTGACAATCTGGCTGTCGCGTCAGGAGAGCCAGCCGGAAGTCCAGGTACCATTGGGAGCCGTATTCGATGACGGCGTGAAGACAGGCGTCTGGATCCTGGACAGAGCCACCTCGAGCGTTCGTTTCCGGCCCGTCAGGCTTGTGCGCATGACCGATGAAGCCGCCGTGATTTCCGGACTGAGCCCCGGTGAGCAGGTTGTCTCGCTCGGCGCCCATCTACTGAGCGAAGGCGAACGCGTCAGGACTTCTTCCGAAGGCAGGCACAACCTATGAGCCTCAATCTTTCCGCGATCGCCGTTCGCGAACGGGCCGTTACGCTCTTTTCCATCCTGCTGCTGTCGGCCGCCGGTGTCTTTGCGTTCCTCATGCTCGGACGCGCGGAAGATCCGAGCTTCACGATCAAGACGCTCACGGTGACGACGGCCTGGCCGGGCGCGACGGCGCGGGAGATGCAGGACCTGGTCGCCGAACCGCTGGAAAAGCGGCTCCAGGAGCTGACCTGGTATGACCGGGTGGAGACGACCACGCGTCCAGGGTACGCGTTCATGACGGTCACGCTGAAGGACGACACGCCGCCGTCCGTCGTGCAGGAGGAGTTCTATCAGGCGCGCAAGAAGCTCGCCGATGAAGCCCGCAACCTGCCGCCCGGCGTGCTCGGTCCCTTCGTCAACGACGAATACTCGGACGTGAGCTTCGCCCTCTATGCACTCAAGGCCAAGGGCATGCCGATGCGTGACCTCGCGAGGCAGGCCGAGGCGCTTCGCCAGAAGCTCCTGCATGTACCTGGCGTCAGGAAGATCAACATTCTCGGCGAGCGTCCCGAACAGATTTTTGTCGAGTTTTCGTACCCCAGGCTGGCGACCCTCGGCGTGTCGGCGCAGGACATCGTCGCAGCGTTGCAGCGGCGCAACACGGTCACGCCGGCGGGCTCGATCGACACCAAGGGACCGCGCGTCTTCCTCCGGGTTCACGGCGCCTATGACAGCGTGCAGGCGATCGCTGACACGCCGATCGTCGCTGGCGGGCGCACGCTGAAGGTCTCCGACGTCGCCGATGTTCGCCGCGGTTACGAGGATCCGCCCACCTACCTCATCCGCCACCAGGGTGAGCCCGCCATCTTGCTCTCGGTCGTCATGCAGGAAGGTTGGGACGGTCTCGCGCTCGGCAGGGCGCTGAAGGATGAGGCCGCGGCCATCGCACGGACGCTGCCGCTCGGGATGACGCTCGACAAGGTGACCGATCAGGCCGTCAACATCACCTCGGCGGTCGACGAATTCATGATGAAGTTCGCCATGGCGCTGGGCGTCGTGCTGTTGGTGAGCCTGCTCAGCCTCGGCTGGCGCGTCGGCATCGTTGTGGCCGCCGCCGTGCCTCTGACCCTCGCCGTTGTCTTCCTCATCATGCTCGAAACCGGGCGGTTCTTCGATCGCATCACGCTCGGCGCGCTCATCCTTGCGCTTGGTCTGCTGGTGGACGACGCCATCATCGCCATCGAGGTGATGGTGGTGAAGATGGAAGAGGGCATGGACCGCATCAAGGCGGCGGCCTACGCGTGGAGCCACACCGCGGCCCCGATGCTGTCCGGAACGGTCGTGACGGTCGCCGGCTTCCTGCCGGTGGGCTTCGCGCGCTCGTCGGCCGGCGAGTACGCCGGCAACATCTTCTGGGTCGTGGGCTTCGCGCTGATCGTCTCCTGGATCGTCGCGGTGGTCTTCACGCCCTATCTCGGCGTCAAGATGCTGCCCGCGATCAAGCCGGTCGAGGGCGGCCACCACGCGATCTACGACACAGCGAATTATCGGCGTCTGCGACGGCTCATCACCTTCGCGGTGCGGCACAGGTTCGTGACCTCCGGCATCGTGGCGATCGCCTTCGCGCTTTCCGCCGTTGGCATGGGCGCCCTCAAGCAGCAGTTCTTCCCGACCTCCGACCGTCCCGAAGTGCTGGTGGAGGTTCGTCTGCCGGAAGGCACCAGCATCGAGACGACAGCCGCCACCGTCAGAAGGCTCGAAGACTGGCTGCGCGAACAGCCAGAAGCCAGGATCGTCACGAGCTATATCGGTCAGGGCGCGCCCCGCTTCTTCTTCGCGATGGCGCCGGAGCTGCCTGACCCGGCCTTCGCCAAGATCGTCATCCTGACGCCGGATGCGGACGCGCGCGAGGCCTTGAAGCACCGGCTGCGAGCGGCGGTGTCGCGGGGGCTTGCGCCTGCGGCCCATGTCCGCGTCACCCAGCTCGTGTTCGGGCCCTATTCGCCGTTCCCCGTCGAGTTTCGGGTGACGGGACCTGACCCCGCCAGACTGTACGCCATCTCTGAAAAGGCCCTCGACATCATGCGTGGCGTGCCCGATGTGCGGCAGGCGAACCGTGATTGGGGCAATCGCACACCCGTGCTGCGCTTCATCCCGGATCAGGATCGGCTGAATCTCATGGGGCTGTCGCCGGTGGAGGTGGGCCAGCAGCTCCAGTTCCTGCTCACCGGCTTGGTTGTCACGCACGTCCGTGAAGATATCCGCAACGTCCCGGTCGTCGCACGAAGCGCCGGCGGTGAGCGGCTGGACCCGGCGCGCCTGGCGGATTTCTCGCTGATGAGCCGAGACGGCCGCCAGGTTCCGCTCGATCAGATCGGCCGTTCCGAGGTCCGCCTGGAAGAGCCGATCCTGAAGCGCCGCGACCGCACGTCGGTCATCACCGTCCGCTCGGACATCAACGAGGCGACCCAGCCTCCCGAGGTTTCGAAGCAGATCATGACGGCGCTTCAGCCGCTGATCGCATCTCTCCCGGCTGGCTATCGCATCGAAATGGGCGGATCGATCGAGGAGGCCACCAAGGCCAACACGGCGCTGGGCAAGGTCTTCCCGGCGATGATCGCCGCCATGCTGATCGTCATCATGCTCCAGGTGCGCTCGTTCTCGACGATGGCGATGGTCATGCTGACGGCACCGCTCGGCCTCGTCGGTGTCGTGCCCATGTTGCTCGCCTTCAACCAGCCCTTCGGGTTCAACGCCATTCTGGGACTGATCGGACTGGCCGGTATCCTGATGCGCAATACGCTGATCCTGACGGAGCAGATCAAGGACAACCGTGCCGCCGGCCTCGACGACTATCATGCCGTCATCGAAGCGACCGTGCAGCGCACGAGGCCGGTGATTCTGACCGCGCTTGCCGCCGTGCTGGCCTTCATCCCTCTCGCGCACTCGGTCTTCTGGGGATCGATGGCCTACACGCTGATCGGCGGCACGGCGGTCGGCACGGTGCTGATCCTGCTGTTCCTGCCGGCGCTCTATGCCGCGTGGTTCCGGATCAAGTCGCCGGTCGAACATGCCCACCAGGCCAGGCCGGCATCGCCCCGAAACGACTTCGGTTTCGCGCGCAACTACGCGCGCCGTCCGCGCACCAAAGCATGGCTCCAATGGTCGAGGCAATCATGAGCTACTTGAAGCGGTTATGGACCAAGGTCGCGCGCTTCGCCGAAGCGCTGGAGGGCATCGACGACCCGGTCGGCCACTACATGTTCTTTCTCGAAAAGCGTATCCATAGACTTGAAAGCGAGGTTGAGTACCTCCAAGGGCAACGCGGTCCGCGTCCTGGCGGTGGCATTCGGCACTAACGGGCGCCCTGATGCCACATTGGCTTGAGGGGCGCGCGGGCGTACCCTGCGTCCACCATGGGACGGAAGCTTTTCGGGACCGACGGCGTGCGCGGGCGCGCCAATTTCGAGCCGATGACGGTGGAGACGGCGCTGCGCCTGGGCATGGCCGCCGGCGCGCGCTTCGTGCGCGGCGATCACCGCCACATCGTGCTGATCGGCAAGGATACGCGGTTGAGCGGCTACATGATCGAGCAGGCGCTGACCGCCGGCTTCCTGTCGATCGGCATGGACGTGCTGCTGGTCGGCCCGCTGCCGACGCCGGCCGTGGGCCACCTGACGCGCTCGATGCGCGCCGACCTGGGCGTGGTGATCTCGGCCTCGCACAATCCCTTCCACGACAACGGCGTGAAGTTCTTCGGTCCAGACGGCTTCAAGCTCAGCGACGAGATCGAGAGCGAGATCGAGGCCATCATGGAGTCCGATCCCGCCACCCGTCGCGCCGCGTCCGAGATGGTCGGCCGCGCGCGGCGCATCGAGGATGCCGGCGGACGCTACATCGAGGCGGTGAAGTCGACCGTGCCGCGCGGCATGACGCTCGACGGGCTGAAGATCGTCATCGACTGCGCCCATGGCGCGGCCTATCGCGTGGCGCCGCGCGTGCTGACGGAGCTCGGCGCCACGGTGATCCCGCTGGGTGTCGCGCCCAACGGTCTGAACATCAACGACGGCTGCGGCTCGACGCATCCCCAGCCGGTGATTGATGCGGTGCGTGCCGAAGGCGCGCATCTCGGCATGGCGCTCGACGGCGACGCCGACCGGCTGGTGCTGGTCGACGAGCGCGGCACGCTGGTCGACGGCGACCAGATCATGGCCACCATCGCCGCGACCTGGCACGACGAGGGCAAGCTCACCGGCGGCGGCGTCGTCAGCACGGTGATGTCGAATCTCGGCCTCGAGCGCTTTCTTGCCGACCGCGGGCTGCGGCTGGAGCGCACCGCGGTCGGCGACCGCTACGTGCTCGAGCGCATGCGCGTGGCCGGCTGCAATTTCGGCGGCGAGCAGTCGGGTCATCTGATCATGACCGACATCATGACCACCGGCGACGGGCTGGTGGCGGCGCTGCAGGTGCTGGCCGCGGTGATCCGCGCGCAGAAGCCGGTGTCCGAGGTCTGCCGCCGCTTCGAGCCGGTGCCGCAGCTCTTGCGCAACGTGCGCCTGCCGCCGGGCGCCAGCGCGCGCCGCGTGCTCGACCTCTCGCACGTCGTGCGCGCCATCCTCGAGGCCGACGCCGCGCTGGGCGCGGGTGGCCGCGTGCTGGTGCGCCCGTCCGGCACCGAGCCGCTGATCCGCGTCATGGCCGAGGGCGACGACGCGGCGCAGGTCGAGCGCATGGTCGCCGGCCTGTGCGAGACCATCGCCGCCGCCGCGCCGGTCGCCGCCGAATAGGAGATCGCGATGATCCGCCGCCGCGCCGCGCTCGCCGTCGCGTTGTGCGCGGCGTTGGCGGGCGCCGCCCACGCCGCCGATTGCCCGACACCGGCCGCGCGCGACGACGGCTGGACGGTGGCCGCCCCGGACGCGGTCGGGCTCGATGGCGCCACGCTGTGCGGCATCGTCGATCGCCTGCGCGCCTGGCCCGACGCGAACGTTCACAGCGTGCTCGTCGCGCGTTCGGGCAAGCTCGTCTTCGAGCGGTACTTCACCGGCACCGATGAACGATGGGGCAGCGCGGTGGGCGCGGTGACGTTCGACGCCACGACGCGCCACGACCTGCGCTCGGTCAGCAAGAGCCTGACCTCGCTGCTGGTCGGTCTCGCCATCCAGCGCGGCAGGATCGCCGGCGTCGACGAGCCGGTGATGAAGTTCTTCCCGGAGCACGCCGATCTCGACACGCCGGAGCGAAGACGCATCACCTTGCGCCATCTGCTCACCATGTCGATGGGGGCGGCCTGGGACGAGACCGTCCCCTACACCAACCCGGCCAACAGCGAGCGCCGCATGATCATGGCGCCCAACGACGAGCGCTTCGCGCTGGAGCAGCCGATCGTCTCGCCGCCGGGCCGCGTGTTCAACTACAGCGGCGGCGCCACGGCGCTGCTTGGTGCGGTGGTGCGCAAGACCACCGGCCTGCCGCTCGACCAGTTCGCGCGCGAGGCCCTGCTGGCGCCGCTCGGCATCGCCGACTTCGAGTGGGTCGGCATGGCGGCCAAGGGACCGGCCGCCGCCTCCGGCGCGCGCATGCGGCCGCGCGACATGCTGAAGCTCGGCCAGCTGGTGCTGGCGAAGGGCCGGTGGAACGGCCGCGAGATCGTGCCGGCGGCATGGATCGCCGAGTCGACGGCACCGCACATCACCGGCGCCGGCATCTTCTTCTACGGCTACCAATGGTGGCTCGGCCGCTCCTTTCATGCCGGCCGCGAGGTCAAGTGGGTCGCGGGCATGGGCCTGGGCGGCCAGCGCATCTTCGTCGTGCCCGATCTCGACCTGGTGGTCGTGACCACGGCCGGCATGTACCGCAGCCCGCTGCAAAGCATCGCGACCTTGGAGATCCTGAACCAGCACGTGCTGCGCGCCGTGAAGTAGACGCCTACGCATCGTCGACCCTGTCAAGCGCGGCGACGGCCTTGAGCGCCTGCACCGTCTCGCGCACGTCGTGCACGCGCAGGATGGCAGCGCCGCGTCGCGCCGCCTCCAGCGCCAATGCCAGCGAGCCGCCCAGCCGACGCGCGGGGTCGGGCTCGCCGCTGACGTGGCCGACGAACTGCTTGCGCGAGACGCCGATCAGCACCGGCTGGCCCAACGGCACCAGGGCCGGGATGCCGGCGATCAGCCGGAGGTTCTGGTCCGGGTCGTAGCGTTGCGCCGGCAGCTTGCCGAAGCCGACGCCGGGATCGATGGCGATGGCCTCCTGTGCCACGCCGGCCGCCAGGCAATCGGCGACTCGCGAGGCGAGGAAGTCGCGCACGTCGGCGACGACATCGGCATAGGCCGGGCCGCGGTAGCGGTCGGCGGCGGTGCCGCGGCGATGCATCAGGATCACCGCGCAGCCCCGCCCGGCGATCAGCGGCAGCGCGGCGCGATCGTCGCGCAGCGCCGAGGTGTCGTTGACGAGGCGCGCGCCGGCGTCGAGCGCCGCCGCCATCACGGCGGCGCGGCGCGTGTCGATCGACACCGGCACGCCGCTTTCGGCCAGCCTGCGCACGATCGGCAGGATGCGCCGCAGCTCCTCCTCGGTGGGCACCGCGTCGGCGCCCGGCCGGGTCGACTCGCCGCCGACGTCGATGAAGTCGGCGCCGTCGGCGACCATGGCCAGCCCGTCGGCGATCGCCCGCGCCGGATCGAGCCGCAGCCCGCCGTCGGAGAAGGAATCGGGCGTGGCGTTGATCACGCCCATCACCCAGGGCCGATCGCCATGCGCGGCGACGCCGGCGAAGGCCGCATGCGGGAAGCGACGCGCGTGGGTCAGTCGACCTCCTCCAGCACGATCTCGTGCGTGACGTCGGCCGACTTGCGGATCATCGCCGTGGCCGAGCAGTACTTCTCGTCGCTCAGTGTCACGGCGCGTTCGACCAGCGCCTTGTTCAGCTTCCTGCCGCGCACGCGGTAGATCACCTTCACCGCGGTGAACACCTTGGGATGATCGTCGGCGCGCTCGGCCTCGAGCTCGACGACGATGTCGCGCACGTCCTGGCGCTGCTTGCGCAGCATCGAGGCGACGTCGATGGCGGTGCAGCCGCCCATGCCGATCAGCACCATCTCCATCGGCCGCGCCGCGAGGTCGCGGCCGCCGATGTCGGGCGAGCCGTCCATGGTGACGGTGTGGCCGCTGCCCGACTCGCCGACGAACAGCGCGTCCTGGACCCAGGTGATGCGGGCGGTGGTGGCCATGGGAACCCTCGGTCGTGCTCTATCGGCGGAAGCGGATGCCGAAGATGATCGGCACGTTGAAGGAGGCGCGCTCGGCGCCCAGCCCGCGCGGCAGGGGCGGGTAGGGCGAGGCGCGGCGCGCCATCTCGATGGTGGCGGCGTCGAGCTCGGGGTGGCCGCTGCCGCTGGCGATGTAGGCATCGAGGAGGCGGCCGTCGGCGCCGATCGTCACGCGCAACACGACGCGGCCCTCCTCGCCGCGCTCGCGCGAGCCGGACGGATAGAAGCGGACCCGGTCGATGGCGCGAAACAGCTGGCTGGCGTAGTCGGCCGCGGCCGCGCTGCCGTTCGAGGAGCCGGCGGAAAAGTCGCGGTGCGGCGCCAGGCCGGCGATCTCGCGCACATCGACCGAGCGCTGCATGGTCGGTCGATTGGGCACCGGCGGCGCGGCGGCCTGCACGGAGGGTGGCGGCGCCGGCGGGGTCGGCGCGGGCGCCGGCGGCTTGGCCGGCCGCGCCACGGGCCTGGCGGCCGGCGGTGTCTTGGCGGCGTCGGTCTTCGGTTGGGTCTGCAGGTCGCCCGTCTTGGGATCGGTGGCCGGCAGCGGCAGGGCGACCGCGGGGTTGACGCGCGGCGTCCAGGCATCGGCCGTGTCGGGCACCGGCTGCGGTGCCGGCGGCATCGGCATGGCGTCGAAGGAAGGCGGCTGGGTCGGACGCTGCGGCGCGGTCATTGCGTCGGTGGCCGGCCGGTCGGGCGACAGATTCGGCGTACGGGCGTCGGGATCCTGCAGCACGTCGGGCTTGGGCGCGCCATCCGGCGCCTGCTCGGCCTTGCCGTCGGCCTGGCCCGCCTTGTCGCCGCTCAGCACGATCTCGAACACGTCGGTCGGCGGCTTCTCCTCCTCCGGCGGCTCGTACAGGATCAAGGCATACAACGCGGCCGCGACCAGGGCATGGGCGGTGACGGCGGCGATCAGGCCGAGCACCGGGAAGCCCGAGGGCGCGGTCGCCGCGCTGCCCGGCGCCGCGATGTCGCTCCCATCGATGCCCGCATCGACTCCAGCCTCGGCGCCGCCCTGGGCGCCCATGCGGGTGCCGTCGGCAAAGCTGGGCGGCGGGCGGTGCGTCTCGTCGGCTGCCGGCGAGGGGGCCAGCGATACGACCGGATCGAGGCGCTCCAGGGGGGCGGAGGCCATGGCCCAAGATAGGCGGTTCAAGGCGGCGAAAACAGGGCTGCCCGCCATGGCTTAGCGTCGCGTCGTCACCGGCTCGGTGAAGACGCAGCGCGGCGCGCCGGCCCCCGAGACCGCCGCCCGCGACGACCAGCGCCACATCGGATCCCAGTACCGCCGGCGCAGGTCCGCGGCGGCGGCGCGGGACTCGACGATGAAGCCGAATTCCTGCAGGTCGACCGGGTAGAAATTGTCCGAGCCGATGTAGAAGACCCGGTCGTCGACCATCCAGAACTTGGCGTGGTTGCCGATCGCGACCTTGTCCGGCCAGGTGGCGTCCGGGCCGAAGCGCAAAGGCGCGATGTGCAGGCGCCGGCACAGCAGGGCGTCGAGCTCGGCATCCGGCATCTGGCTGCGCCGCCGCGCCACCGCACGGAAGTGGCGGGCGGTGTCGGCGATCGGCACGTGGTTGCTGTAGGTCGCGCCGCTCTTGCCGGTGGCGTCGAGATTGCTGAGCACGATGTGCACGTCGCCCTTCCGCTGCAGCAGGAAATCGGCGATGCGCTCCATCGTGCTTTCCGGCCACAGCGGCCGCGCCTGGGCGAAGGTGAAGCCGAAATCCTGCTGCACGACGACGATGCCGCGCCGTGCCGCGCCGAGCATCAGGTCGCGCGCCAGCTCGCTGTGGCTGGAGAACGACCGGGTGATGCCCGCGCCCATCCGGCCGACCGCGAGGATCGGGATGTTGCCCGGTCGCGCCAGCCGCTCGAAGCGCGGCATGATGCGCGGCCACGGGCATTCGCGCTCGAAGCGCCTCTCGTCGGCCTCGTAGCTGTGCACCTCGATCGGCTCGCTGCGCCGGCCCTTGCGGTGACAGGTGAACACCCACAGCGCGTCGAGGAACGAGGTGGCGTCGGCCGCGGCGGGGCCGTGCACCTGCATCGACAGATCGTGGATCGGCCGGTCGAGCAGGTAGTCGCGCGTCCACATGTTGTGGCCGCCCACGATCGCGTGGCGGCCGTCGACGGCGATGATCTTGGCGTGCGGCCAGGAGAAGGTGCCGCATTCCGGCTGGCCGGTGCAGCTGCGCATCGCCGCGACGTGCACCGCGACGCGCGCGCCCTTGATGTCGCGGATGTCGCGCACCAGCTCCTCGAGCAGCTCGCGCGGGTTGGTCTCCAGCGGCGGGTACTGGCCCACCATCACGCGCACGACGACGCGCCGGCCGCTGCGCGCCAGCGTGGTAACGGCGTTGCGCATGGCGGCGAGAAAGCGCCGGTCGGGTATCCATTGCAGGGTCGCGATATCGACGCGCGATTGCGCGGCGGCGATCGTCTGGTAGATGCGATCGGCGAAGGCGTCGGAGTGGCCGAAGCAGGCGCGTTTGCCGGCATGGGCCGGCGCGGCGTCGAGCATGGCGAGCGGGCGGCACGCGCCGCCGCCGGCGCAATCGGCGTCGCTCGTGCACAACGGCAGGCCGATGTCGGGCAGGCAACCCGGGCAGCCGTTCAGGTAGGCCGGCAGATCGGCGCCGCGCCTGCCCCAGTGGTTCGGCGTCTGGATCAGCCAGCCCGGTTCGAGCGCGTTGTGGTGCGACAGCGCATAGGTCACGCCGTGGAGGCGGTGCCAGGGATCGGTCTTCTGCAGCTCGGCGACGAGCTGGTCGAGCAGCGGCGTGGACGACGCGGGATCGAGCGGCCGCACGTCCTGCTGGCGGATGACGGCGGCAAGCGGCGGCGCCGACTGCAGCACCGCCGGCTCGGCGCCCGCCCCGTCGACGGCCTGCTCCTCGGTATAGGCGGTGCCCGGCAGATGCGAGCACGCCACCGGCGCGGTGAGCGCCAGGGCGGCGGCGATGACGAGGCGGAAGCGGGACGCCAGCCTCATTGCTTCTCGATTCCGGCGATCTCGACGTAGCGCTTCCACTTCTCGCGCTCGGATTTCGAGAAGGCGGCGCATTCCTCCAGGGTCATGGCCTTGGGCGTGAAGCCGAAGCTCTCCAGCCGGTCCTTCACGGCGGGCGAGAGGATCGCGGCATTGATCAGCGCGTTGAGACGCTCGCAGATCGGCCGCGGCGTCGCCGCCGGCAGGGCCATGCCGAGGAAGCCGGTGAGCTCGAAGCCGGGATAGAACTCGGCGATCGCCGGCAGGTCGGGCCGCTTGTCCCAGCGCTGCGGGCGCGTCACGCCCAGCGGGCGCAGCTGGCCCTGGTTGACGTGGCCGGCGCCGGCGGTGGTGTCGACGAACATCGCCTGGATCTGCCCGCCCATGATGTCGTTGAAGCAGTTGCCGATCGCCTTGTAGGGCACGCCGGTCATCTCGATGCCGGCCATGCGCTGCAGCAGCGCGCCCGGCACCTGGCTCGAGGCGTTGAAGTAGCCGTAGAAGATCTTGCCGGGGTTGGCCTTCGCGTAGGCCACGAACTCCGGCAGCGTCTTGTACGGCGCGTCGGGCTTGACCAGCAGGTAGGCGCCGCTGGCACCGAACACGCCGCAGACCGTGAAGTCCTTCTCCGGGTCGTAGGGCAGCGTCTTGAACATCGACACGTTGGCCGAGTTGGTCGACGTCGTGCACAGCAGCACGGTGTAGCCGTCGGGCGCGGCGTTCTTCACCGTCTCCGAGCCGATGATGCCGTTGGCGCCCGGCTTGGTCTCGACCACGACCGACTGGCCGGTGGCCTCCTCGATGTGCTTGCCGACCAGGCGCGCGGTGATGTCGCCCGAGCCGCCGGGCGCGAAGGGCACGACCACGCGGATCAGCTTGCCGGGCCAGGCCTGGGCGGCGGCGGGCAAGGCGAGGGCGAGCGGCGAAGCGGCAAGGATCGACGCGAACTGACGGCGACGCATGGCAGGGGAACTCTCGGACGCAGGTGGCAAGGCGGCCGCGAGCCTAGCCGAAATTGCACGGGCGATGTACGGTCTCAGGCGGCGCGGGAGACCATACCATCCTCCGCCTCGCGCAGGGCGCGTTTGCGCGCGACATGCTCGTCGAGTTCCTGGAAGCCGACCGGGGGACCGCAATTGGGTTTCAGGCGGCAGAACTCGCGCACCACGGGCACGATATCGCGCCGGAAATCATAGCCCTGGACGATCCACTTCGCCGTCCAGCGGTCGGCGGTCTCGTCGTCCATCAGCTCGATCATCGGATCGCGCGGCCAATGCTGGCGCAGCAGGTTCTTGATCATGCGCCGCCAACGCTCCGGCTGGGCGATGGTAGCCTGTCGAGGCGGGTTGGGTGGTGGCTCGGGCGGGACATGCTCGACGGCATCCGCGGGAATGGGCATGGGCTCCGGCGGTGGAGGCGGCTCCGCAACGGGCATGGACTGATCGGCCGGGTAGCGGCGGCGGGCGCGCTTGCCGACGCGGTGGTGCAGGGACCAGTCGACGACGGCGAGGTACTCGATGCCCTCGACCTCGTAGATGCGCACCAGCTTGCGCGCGGCCAGCTCGTCGATCATCGCGCGCACGGCGTCGTTGTCGACGGTGTCGCCCGGGAAGACCTGCATGCGGATGGTGCGCGGCCTGAGCGGCTGCACGCCGTGATCGTCGGCGAAGTTCCACAGGCCGATGAACAGAAGGCGTGTCATCGGTGCGCAGTCGATGACGGCCTCCCAGGTCCAGAAGTCGGGAGAGATGGTGCGGTTGCGGGACATGAGGCGGACTCCAGTGTGGTCACTGGCGCGGGATTAGAAGCCCGGATTCCACAAACGCCTATTTCTGCCCCTAGAAATGTTGTCTTCACCACTTTGATCGCTGAGAGACAACAACTCTTACCTTCCTCCGCCGAGGCAGGACTATCGCATATGGATTGAAGCCCCTTTCCTTCTCCCCGCGAAGGCGGGGAGAAGGTGCCCGAAGGGCGGATGAGGGGCTTTGCGGAGTCTCGACGACATCGATGTTTGTCGTTGCACGAGAAGCCCCTCATCCGCCTCGCTAGCGCTCGGCACCTTCTCCCCGCCTTCGCGGGGAGAAGGAAAAAAAGCGCCACATGCGATCGCACTTCCCCCTCCGGGGGAAGGAAATCAGGCCACGCTCAGCGCGCGGCGGACGGAGCGGGCGAGCTCGTCGAGGGTGAACGGCTTCTCCAGCAGCGGCGTCTCGGAGTCGAGCGCGGCGGCGCCATCGAGCGAGGCCTGGCTGTTGCCGGAGGTGTAGAGCACGCGCAGCTTTGGCCGCTGCTTGACCGCCGCTTCGGCCAGCGCACGACCGTCCAGTCCTCCCGGCATCGCCAGCCCGGTGAACAGCAGGTCGATGTCGTCGCGCGCCGCGAGCGCGCCGAGCGCCTCGGGACCGTTGGCCGCGCCGGCGACGCGGTAGCCGAGATTGACCAGCATGCGGCTCAGCGTATCGCGCACCGGCGCCTCGTCCTCGACCACCAGGATGGTCTCGTGGCCGCCGGGCGCGTCCGCCGCGCGGCCGCGCCGGCCGGTGCCGGCGACGTCCTCGACGACGCGCGGCAGGTAGAGATGGATCGTCGTGCCTCGTCCCGGCGCGCTGTCGATGGCCATCGCGCCGCCGGACTGGCGCACGAAGCCGTAGACCATGCTCAGCCCCAGCCCGGTGCCCTTGCCCTCGGGCTTGGTGGTGAAGAACGGCTCGGTGGCGCGCGCGATCACCTCGGGCGACATGCCGCCGCCCTGGTCGGCGATGCTGATGCGCACGTGGTCGCCGGCGGCGATGCCGCCGATGCGTGCGGCTTCCACCTCGTCGAGACTGACCAGCGCGGTGGCGATCGCGACGCGGCCGCCGCCGGGCATGGCGTCGCGTGCGTTGGTGGCGAGGTTGAGGATCGCGTTCTCGAGCTGGCTGCGATCGACATGGGCGCCGCAGCGCGAAGCCGCGGGCTCGAGCGCGACCTCGATGCCGCCGCCCAGCGCGCGCTCCAGCAGCGGCGCGATGTCGGCGATCAGGCGGTTGACGTCGAGCGTCTCGGGCTTCAGCGGCTGGCGGCGGGCGAAGGCCAGCAGGCGCCGCGTCAGGTCGGCGCCCTGGGCGCCGGCCATCATGATGTTCTTGACCAGCTGGCGCGTGTCCTCCGGCGCGTCCTCGACGACGTCCTGCAGCAGCTCGGCGCTGCCCATCATCACGGTCAGCACGTTGTTGAAGTCGTGCGCGATGCCGCCGGTGAGCTGGCCCAGCGCCTCCATCTTGAAGCCCTGGCGCAGCTGCTCCTCGTTCGCGCGCTGCTGGGTGACGTCGAGCGCGATGCCGTCCCAACGGACGTCGCCGTCGGCCAGCCGGCGCGGCGTTGCGGCCACTCTCATCCAGCGCGGCGGATGGCCGGGCACCATGATGCGCACGTCGAGGGAGAGCGGCGTCATGTTCGTCGCCGATTCGACCTGGGCGGCGCTCCAGCGCGGGCGGTCTTCCGGCGCCATGAGGTCGATCATGCGCAATTGGCCGCTCAGCACGCGCTCGCGCGACACGCCCAGGACCGATTCGAAGCCGTCGCTGAGGTAGGTCATGCGCCGCGCGCCGCTTGCGAGATTGGCTTCCAGGGTGAACACCACGCCGGGCAGGTTGTTGGCCAGCGTGCGGAAGAGCGTCTCGCTCTCGCGCAGCGCGCGCGTGCGCTCGGTGAGCTCGGTCACGTCCAGGCCGATGCCGTCCCAGCGCACGACGCCGTTGGCGAGACGGCGCGGCGTGGCGGCGATCCGGGTCCATTGCGGCGGAGCCGCCGCGTCGCCGACGAAGCGCACGTCGATGCTGAAGGGCGCCATGTCGCGCGCCGATCTCTCCATCGCCGCGAGATAGGCCTGCGCGTCCGCCGCCGGCATCGAATGGATCAGGCCCATCTCGCCGCGCCGGACGGCGTCGCGATCGATGTGCAGGGCGGCCGGCAGGGTGTCGCCGAGATAGGTCAGCCGGCGCTGGCCGCTGCCCGGATCCATCTCGACGGTGAAGACCACGCCGGGCAGGTTGTTGGCCAGCGAACGAAACCGCTCCTCGCTCTCGGCCAGCGCCTGCGTGCGCCGCATCAGCTCGGTGACGTCGCTGCGCAGGGCGACGACGCTGCCGTCGGGCGTGCGGTAGTCGTGCGCGCGCAACCAGCGGCCCTCGCTGGTCTGGAACACGGTGGCCTCGCCGCGCTCGCGGGTGGCGATGCGCTGGCGCAGGAAGTCCTCGGCGCTGGTGCCGGGCGGCAGCCGGTAGGCGCCGCGCGCGATGCCCGCGCGGGTGATCTCCTCGAAGGTCATGCCCAGGCGGATATAGCTGTCGCCGTCGGGGAAATAGCCGCTGTAGTGCCGGTTCATCACCGCCAGACGGCCCGAGGGATCGAACAGCGCGAAGCCCTCGTTGACGCTCTCCAGCGCGCGGGTCAGCAGCGCCTCGCTCTCGCGCCTTGCCTCGATGGCGCGCTTCTGCGCCGTGATGTCCTCGACGATGGCGATGGTGTTGGTCGGCCAGCCTTCCTCGTCGCGGATCATGGTGACGCTGAGCTTGGCCCAGATGGTGGCGCCGTCCTTACGGATGTAGCGCTTCTCGAAGACGTGGCACTCGTCATCGCCGCCGAAGGAATCGAGGTGGAAGCTCTTGTCGAGCGCGATGTCGTCGGGGTGCGTGACGGTCTCGAAGGAAAGCTCGCGCAATTCGGCCAGGCTGTAGCCCAGCATGCGGCAGAAGGCGTCGTTGGCCTCGAGGTAGCGGCCGTCGGCGTCGCAGATGTTGATCGCCACCGAGGCCTGGGCGAAGGCCTGGCGCATGCGCGCGTCGGAGGCGCGCACCGCGGTTTCGGCGCGCCGCCGCTCGGTCATGTCCTCGGCGACCAGGACGAAGCCGCCGCCGGGCAGCGGCCGGCCGCGTATCTCGAAGAAGGTGCCGTCGCGCCGCTCGCGGCGGTAGGAGAACGGCTCGGTGGCGGCCGCCCGGTACTTGGCGATCACCTCCTCGCGCTGCGCCGGCGTGGCGAA
Source organism: Reyranellaceae bacterium (assembly GCA_050183765.1). Classification (GTDB taxonomy): domain Bacteria; phylum Pseudomonadota; class Alphaproteobacteria; order Reyranellales; family Reyranellaceae; genus JAFAZJ01. The sequence continues at coordinate 19,253 of JBFXAZ010000028.1, forward strand.
TTCGCCCTGCAGGGTCAGCCAGGCCAGCGCCCCGCCGAGTCGCTCGCCCGGCCGCAGCACGTCGGCCGGCACGCCGGTGACCTCGGGGAAGCGCTTGTTAAAGCGCACGATTTTCCGCTCCGCGTCGAGCACGCAGACGCCCTCGGAGAGGGAATCGAACAGCGGATCGTCCACGGCGGCGGACATTAAGGCGGGCTCGTTGGCGATGCAGGCGGACAGTATGGAAGCACGAAAACCGCCGGCACGGTATCCGGGTCACGGACCGCGCGGCGAGCGGTGTTCAATGATCGTGCAGCCTGCGGGTGTCAACGCGGCGGGGTGGGAGATTGGTTCAGTTTGGATGAAGTTGCAGTGCTCGTTCAGACTACCACCCGTTGCCCCACCACCTGCACCGCCAGCAACTGCGCCAGTACTTCAACCCCGCGCTTCATGTCCTTCCGATCCGCGATGTTGCCGAGGCACAGGCGCACGGCGTGCGGGGCCTCGGCGCGGCCGCTGACGAAGGCGTCGGCCGGGGTGACGCGCACGCCCAGCGCCTCGGCCTCGGCGGCGAAGTCGCGGGCGCGCCACGGCTCGGGCAGGGTCAGCCAGGCGTGGAAGCAGGCTGATGGCAGGAAGAGCTTGGCGCGGCGCGGGTCGTCGGCCGGGGGGCGGGCGATCGACGCGGTGGGGGTGGAGACGGCGCCGCTGCTGAGGCGCGCGATCGGCGTGCCGATCTCGACCAGGCGCAGCCCCTCACCCCGACCCTCTGCCCGCTTGCGGGGGGAGGGAGGGGAGACCGTCCCGACATCGACTCCGGCATCGCCGAAGATCTGCAGCGCGATCTCCTGGCGCTTGCGGGCTTCGTCGCGCTTGCGGCGCAGCAGCTCGTCGAGCGTGCCGTCCTCGATCCAGCGCGCGGCGATCTCGGCCATCATCGGCGCCGCGGTCCAGCTCGCCGCCGCCATCGCCGCGCTCAGCCGGCCGAGCAGGCGCGGCGGGGCGTGCATGAAGCCGATGCGCAGGCCGGGCGCACCCATCTTGGAGAGGCCCGCGAGATGGATGGTCTGCTCGGGCGCGAAGGCGGCCAGCGGCGGCGGCGCGTCGAGCGGGAAGTAGCCGTAGACGTCGTCCTCGACCGTCGGCAGGTCGTACTGGCGGATGATCTCGGCCAGGCGCCGGCGGCGCTGCTCGCTGATCGTGCGGCCGGTGGGGTTGTGCTGCGTCGGCACGATGTAGAAGGCACGCGCGTCGCCGGTGCGGCAGGCGGCCTCGAGCGCTTCGGGGCGCGGACCGTCGGCATCGCAGGGCACCGGCTTGAGGCGCAGGCGCATGAGGCGCGCGAGCGAGACGATGCCGGGATAGGTGAGGTCCTCGACCAGCACCGCGTCGCCCGGCGCGGCCAGAGCGGCGAGCGCGATCATCAGCGCGTGCTGCGTGCCGGCGGCGATCAGCACGCGCGCCGGATCGAGCATCGGCCGCTCGGGCTTGGGCAGCATCTGGTAGCGGCGGTTGAGCAGCTGGGCGCCGGCCTCGCGGTGGCGCGGCACGCCCAGCCGGCCGGTGAACTCGAGCAGCGAGGCCATGTCGTTGCCGGCGGCGATTGCGCGCAGGGTCTCGCGCATCTTCTCGTCCTCGCCGGCCGGCGAGGGCCAGTTCATCGCCAGGTCGATGACGTTGCTGGTCGGCGCGTCGGTGCGCGCGCGGGGATCGCCCGTCGGGTTGGACAATGAGCGCGGCGCCACCGGCTCGGGATAGGGCAGCGCCGGCGGGCGCACGAAGCTGCCGCGGCCGACCTCGCCATGGATCAGCCCGCGCCGCTCGGCCTCGGCATAGGCGCGGGTGATCGTGCCCACCGTGCAGCCGAGATCCCAGGCGAGGTCGCGATGGGTCGGCAGGCGGGTGTGCGGCTCGAGCTTGCCCGAGGCGATGTCGGCGGCCAGCTGGTTGGCGATGGTCAGGTAGAGCGGGGTGGTGGCGCCTTCCACCACCGGCTTCCAGCTCGGGCGCTGCTTGCGGATTGTCATGGTGACAAGTTCCCTGCTCGGACGGCGATTGTCTCGCTGTCCGGCGTTTTATTCGACCAGCGCGATAGGGACAATATGGGCGACATGTAGCCGGACAATCGAATTGTCCCGGTCGTGTATGGTGACACGATGAACGACCCGCCCCGGCCGCCCAATCCGACGCCGAAATCCCTGCTGCTGGGCCTGATCGGCGCGCCGATCTCCAGTTCGGCGGCGCCGCACATGCACCAGAGCGCCGGGGCGGCGCTGGGCCTGCGCACGCACTACCAGCTGATCGAGCGCGCCGGCGCGCATCGCGGCGATTTGCGCGCCATGCTCGACGGCGTGCGGCTGCTCGGCTTCGCCGGGGTCAATGTCACCTTTCCCTACAAGGAGGCGGTGGTGCCGCTGCTCGACGCGCTGGCGCCGGGAATCGCCGAATTGGGCGCGGTCAATACCGTGGTGGTCGGGCGCGATCAGCGGCTGACCGGCCACAACACCGACTCCACCGGCTTCGCGCGCGCGCTCGGCGAGGTGATCGGCGCCGATCTCGGCGGTCCCGTCGCGCTGGTCGGCGCCGGCGGCGTCGGCCGCGCGATCGGCTTCGCGCTGGCCGGGATGAAGGTGCCGCAGATCCGCATCGTCGATCGCGACAAGGCCAAGGCCGAGGCGCTGGTTTCGGCGCTCGCCGGGCGCGCGAACGCGATCGTCGTGGGATCGGTCGAGACGGCGCTCGACGGCGCGGCGGGCGTGATCAACGGCACGCCGGTGGGCATGTTGCCCGACACCGGCTGCGCCGTGCCGCTCGCGGCGCTGAAGCCCTCGATGTGGGTGGCCGACGTGGTCTACACGCCGCTGTGGACGCCGCTGCTGCTGGCGGCCCGCGAGCGCGGCTGCCGGGTGATGACCGGTCGCGAGCTCTGCGTCTTCCAGGCCTGCGACGCCTTCCACCTGTTCACCGGGCTGCAGCCGCCGGTGAGCGTGATCGGCGAGGCCTTCGACCAGATCATGCGCCGCCGCGCCGGCGTGCGCGAGGCGTAGGCACCCGTCGTCCTGAGCGCGAGCGAAGGACCTTGCGGTGGTGCGGTCTACTGCGGCGCCTGTGTGTGACCGCGATACCGCGAGGTCCTTCGCTCGCGCTCTGGACGACGGAGAGTCAGTACGCCGCCTCGAGCAGCCTGAGCGCGTCGGCGACCTGCTCCTCTGCCGAGCGCATGCCGGCGTTGGCGTTGAAGTTCTTCACCGTCTCGGCGGCGATGTTCTTCAGGTCGTCGCGCGGGATCTCGAGCTGGCGCAGGGTCGTCGGCATGCCCATGCGCGTGTAGGTGCTCTCCAGCCAGTCGGCGACGGCGAGCGCGGCCTGCCTGCCGTCCATGCCCTCGCGCCATGTGCCCACCGCCTGCGCGACCTTGCGCGCCGACGGCAAGGGCACCGAGTCGGCAAGACGGATGCGCGAGGCCTGCAGCACGCAGGTCGACTCGCCCTGGCCGACATGCGGATAGCGCACGTGCAGCGCGGTGGAGACCGCGTAGTTGCCGGAGAAGGTGCCACCGCGGAAACGGCGCAGCCCGTCATCCTCGGACCGGTTCTGCAGGAAGGCGGCGATGCACAGATCGATGCGCGGCTGCGCCGTCGCCGGCTGCTCGGCCAGCCTCGGATAGGCGTTGAAGGCGAGACGGAAGGCGTGGTGCTCGTCGGCCTCGGCCAGCGGATTCATCTCGACCTGGGCCATCGCCGCGACGAGCCCGGCGAACACCGTCGTGCCGGTCGAGCGCATCACGTCGTGCGGCGTGCCGAGCAGCACCTCCTCGTCGATGAACAGCGCCTGCGGCCGCGTCTTGGGATCGAAATACTCCATGCGGTGGTCGAGATCGGGATTCTTCAGGCCCGTGCCGGCGCGGTTCATGGCGCTGGTCGGCGTCGTCGGGATGTTGATGATCGGCGGCTTGGGCGCCATCAGGCGCGGGCTGTAGGCCGGCTTGCCCTCGGGATACTGGGTCATGATCTTGAAGGGATCCCCAGGCTCGGCCATGAAGATCGCCACCGCGCGCGTGGCCACGATCACGCTGCCGCCGCCGATGGCGATCAGCAGGTCGGCGCCCGCCGCCACCGCCGCTTCCTTGGCCGCGCGCACCGAGGCATAGGTCGAGTCCTTCTCGATGCCGTCGAACACGCCGGCGTAGAGCGGGCCCAGCGCCGCCTCGATGCGCTTCACCGTGGTCGTGCGTTTGTTGATCGAGGGCGAGCAGACGACGAAGGCGCGCCTGGCGCCGGCGCGGTCGACTGCCTCCTTGATGCCCATCTCGATGGCCTGGCGGCCGACATGCAGGCGCCATGAATATCCCGCCGCCCTGAATCCCGTTTCGCTCATCGCGTTCCTCATTGCCGCAGCGGGCATCCTGCCGATACGCTTCGCCCATCCCGCCCGGAGGCTAGCATGGCCGCGTCGCCCAGCCTGGTGATCCGCAACGGCACCATCGTCGATGGTTCCGGCGGCGATCCCTACGAAGCCGATCTTGCCATTGCCGATGGAAAAATCTCGGCGATCGGCGACGGCATTCCGCAGGGCGGGGAGGAGATCGACGCGCGCGGCAAGCTGGTCACGCCCGGCTTCGTGGACCTGCACACGCACTACGACGCGCAGGTGACGTGGAGCGAGCGGCTCTCGCCCTCGACCTGGAACGGCGTGACCACGGTGCTGTGCGGCAATTGCGGCGTTGGCTTCGCGCCCTGCCACGAAGACCAGCACGCGATGCTGATCAACCTGATGGAGGGCGTCGAGGACATCCCCGAGGTGGTGCTGAGCGAAGGCCTGCCGTGGAACTGGCACAGCTTTCCCGACTACCTCGATGCCATCGCGAGGCGCCGCTACGACGCCGATGTGGCGTTCCAGGTGCCGCACGCGGCGCTGCGCGTCTACGTCATGGGCCAGCGCGGCGTCGATCGCGAGGCGGCCACCGACTCGGATCGCCGGCGCATGGCCGAACTCACCGCCGAGGGCCTGCGCGCGGGCGCGCTGGGATTCTCGACCTCGCGCACCTTGAACCATCGCTCGGCCGATGGCCGGCACATCCCGACCCTGCGCGCCGAGGAAGCCGAGCTGACCGCGATCGCGCAGGCCATGCGCGAGGTCGGCAGCGGCTGGATGCAGATCGTCTCGGACTTCGAGCAGGAGGGCGAGATCGAGCTGTTCCGGCGTCTTGCCCAGGAGTCGCGGCGGCCGGTCACCATCAGCCTGCTGCAGTCCGATACGAAGCCGGGCAACTGGCGCGCGCTGCTCGACCGCATCGGCGAGGCCAATGCCGAGGGCCTGCGCATCACCGGCCAGATCCGCTCGCGGCCCACCAGCGTGCTGCTGGGCTTCGAGCTGTCGCAGAATCCGTTCATGGGCCGGCCGAGTTACAGGATGATCGCGCATCTGCCGTTCACGGAGCGGCTGGTGCACCTGCGCGAGCCCGCCTTCCGCGCGCGCGTGCTGGGCGAGGCGTTCGAGGGCGGCAGCCGCGCGCGCCGCGTCGAGCGCTGGGACCGCATGTATCCGCTGGGCGATCCACCGGACTATGAGCCGACGGCCGAGAAGAGCATCGCCGCGCAGGCATCGCGCGAGGGTCGCACGCCGGAGGCCGTCGCCTACGACCTGCTGATGGAGCGCGAGGGCAGGGGCATCCTCTATCTGCCGCTGACCAACTTCGCCGCCGGCAATCTCGACGTGGTGCACGAGATGATCGCCGATCCCAACACCTTGATCGGCCTGGGCGACGGCGGCGCGCATGTCGGCATCATGTGCGACGCCACGGCGACCAGCTACACCATCACCCACTGGACGCGCGATCGCGGCCGCGGCTCGCTGTTCCCGGTATCGTGGATCATCAAGCGCCTGACGGCAGACAACGCCGCCGCCATCGGCCTCGACGATCGCGGCCTGCTGCGCGCGGGCATGAAGGCCGACCTCAACATCCTCGACTACGACGCGCTGCGCCTGCGCAGCCCGGAGATCGCCTACGACCTGCCGGCCGGCGGGAAGCGGCTGGTGCAGCGCACCGAAGGCTTCGACGCGACGATCGTGTCGGGCGAGATCGTCTATCGCGACGGCGAGGCGACCGGCGCGCTGCCGGGCCGACTCGTGCGCGGCTGACGCGCTCTCGTCGTCCTGAGCGCAGCGAAGGACCACGCGGTGTTGCGAACTCACAACGCTGGCGATTGACCGCGATACCGCGAGGTCCTTCGCTGCGCTCAGGACGACCGGACGGTCACACCACGCAGCCGTGATGGGCTGAGGACACCAGCCGCACATATTTGTCGTGCACCGAGCCGGGGCGGATGCGCGCCGAGAGATCGGGCGCGCGCCAATCCTTCATGCGCCGGGCGATCTCGTCGTCGGACAGCGCGACGTTCAAGGTGCGCTGCTTCGGATCGATGACGATGGTGTCGCCGTCGCGCACCGCCGCGATCGGGCCGCCGCGCGCCGCCTCGGGCGAGATGTGGCCGATCAGGATGCCGTGCGAGACGCCGGAGAAGCGGCCGTCGGTGATCAGCGCCACGTCCTCGCCCAGGCCGCGGCCCTGCAGCTGGATGGTCAACATCACCATCTCGGGCATGCCCGGCCCGCCGACCGGCCCGACATTGCGCACGACGATCACGGTGCCGGGCTTGATCTCGCCGGCGCGGATCGCCTTCATGGTGTCGGCCTCGGAATCGAAGACGCGTGCGGTGCCGCGGAACTCGCCCTTCTCCAAGGTCTTGCCCGACAGCTTCAGCACGCAGCTCTCCGGCGCGATGTTGCCGCGCAGCACGCTGATGTGATTGTTCGGCGCCGCGATCGGCCTGGCCACCGGGAAGACGATGTCCTGCTTGCCAAGCTGCTCGAGCGTCGGCACCTCGGCGAGATTCTCGGCCAGCGTCCTGCCCGACACGGTCATCACGTCGCCGTGCAGGAAGCCGTTGCGCAGCAGCTCCTTCATCACCACGGGCACGCCGCCGATGGCGTGCAGGCTGGTCATGGCGTAGGGGCCGTGCGGCTGCAGGTTGGTGATCAGCGGCACGCGCTCGCCGATCTGCTGGATGCGATCGATGGTGATCGGCACCTGCGCCTGGCGCGCGATGGCGAGGATGTGCAGGTACATGTTGGTCGAGCCGCCCATGGCGTAGACCGTGGTGATCGCGTTCTCGAAGGCGCGCTCGGTCATGATGTCGCGCGGGCGGATGTTCTTCTCGATCAGGCGGTAGAGCGCCTCGACCGACGCCCTGGCCTGCGCGCGCACGTCGGCGTGGATGTCGCTCTTGGCGTCGTAGTCGGCGGGATGCGAGGCGCCGTGCGGCAGCATCATGCCGATCGACTCGGCCACCGTGCTCATGGTGTTGGCGGTGAACATCGCGCCGCAGGTGCCGCTGCCCGGCATCACGTTGCGCTCGAGCTCGAGCAGCTGGCCGGCGGAGATGCGTCCGGTTTCCTGCGCCGCGCGGCCCTCGGCGTAATCCATGATGGTGATGTTGGTGCCCTTGCTGGCGAAGGGCTCGAACGACACGCGGCCGGGCGAGGAGGTGCCGGGATAGAGCACCAGGCCGAAGGCGTTGGTGCGGGCCAGCGGCATCAGCGCCGCCGCACCGGTCTTGTCGCAGCCCGAGATCACGATCATCGCGTCGCCGTGATGGGCGTAGTGGCCGATCTCGAAGCAGTCGGCCACGACATCGCGCGACACCAGGCTGTAGCCGGCAGTGGGCGTGCCTTGCGTCAGCGCATCCGACACCGCCGGCGCGCCGACGATCAGGCCCTGGCCGCCGCGCTCGCCCAGCAGCTCGACCAGCAGGTCGCCGATGCTGCGCACCCGGTTGTTGCAGCGATGCGCGTTGGTGTAGGCCGCCGCGATGGTGACGACGGCGTTGGTGTTCGCCGCCTTGTCCGGCTCGAAGCCCGCGGCGCGCAGCTCGACGCGCGACTTCTTCCAGTAGGTGCTGCTGTCCTGCATGACGCATCCGCCCCGGTGAGACTCGTTTCTTCGAACGCATCGTGGCACGCTCGGCGCCCGGGAGGAAACACACCATGCCGTTCTACGAAAGAGGCAATGTCCGCATCCACTACGAGGAGGCGGGGTCGGGCTTTCCGCTGCTGATCATTCCCGGCGGCGGGCTGAACTCGGTGATCAACAACCTCAAGACCAGCGCGCCGTACAACGCGGTCGAGGAGTTCAAGGACCGCTATCGCTGCATCGTCGCCGATCTGCGCAATGCCAAGGACGGCCAGTCCTCCGGTCCGCTGGAGATCGAGCGGCCGTGGGACGCCTATACCGACGATCATCTCGGGCTGATGGACCATCTCGGCATCGACAAGTTCGCGGTCAACGGCTACTGCATCGGCGGCCCGTTCTCGTGGAACCTGATGCGCCGCGCGCCCGATCGCGTGGTCGCCGCCGTGCTGACGCAGCCCAGCGGCCATCGGCCGGAGATGCCCGACCAGTTCTACAACAACAACATGGGCGCCTGGGGTCCGGCGCTGATCCAGCGCCGTCCGGAGATCACCACCGAGATGGTGAGCGCGTTCCTCAACAAGATGTACCGCTCGCCGGGCGACTTCGTCTTCACCGTGAGCCGCGACTTCGTGCGCAGCTGCCAGACGCCGGTGCTCGTGCTGCCCGACGACATCCCGCCGCATCCCTATGCCGTGGCGATGGAGACGGTGCGGCTGGCGCCGAAATCCGAGGTGAGCCTGTATCCCTGGAAGGAGCCGGCGGAGATGATCCGCGTCGTCGTGCGCCAGGTGCGGACCTTCCTCAAGGCGCATTTGCCGGCCTGAGCGTGGCAGAGCGATGGGACAAGGGGTCTACCTTCCCCCGGAGGGGGAAGGTGGCGCGAAGCGCCGGATGGGGGATGCCTCAACGACATCGGTGTCCGTTCTCGACATCCCCCATCCGCCCTGCGGGCACCTTCCCCCTCCGGGGGAAGGTAAGGGACACGGATGACGGATAACGCAACCCGGCGATGCGCCGGGCAGGCGTTGCCGGGCGCGGCGCCGCGCGGTAAACGGGCGTTCATATGACCGCGTAGCTCCGGAGGAAACGCCATGCCCGACGCCTCGACCCTTCCCGGCGGTGGTGCCTCGACCCGTCTCGACGTCGCCATCGTCGGCGGCGGCCTGGCCGGTCTCTACGCGATCCACCGCCTGCGCGGGCTGGGCTTCACGGTGCGTGCCTACGAGCAGGGATCGGGCATCGGCGGCACGTGGTTCTGGAACCGCTATCCCGGCGCGCGCTGCGACGTCGAGAGTCTCGAATACTCCTACTCCTTCTCCGAGGAGCTGCAGCAGGAGTGGAAGTGGCCGGAGCGCTACGGCACCCAGCCGGAGATCCTGCGCTACATCAACCACGTCGCCGACCGCTTCGACCTGCGCCGCGACGTGCAGCTCAACACCCGCATCAAGTCGGCGGTGTTCGATTCGCGCGCCGGCGAATGGACGCTGACGACGGCCGAGGGCGAGACCATCCGCGCGCGCTATTGCGTGATGGCGTCGGGCAATCTCTCGACGCCGCGCGTGCCCGACTTCAAGGGCATCGGCGACTTCAAGGGCAAGTGGTACCACTCCGGCCTGTGGCCGCACGAGGGCGTGGATTTCTCGGGCAAGCGCGTGGGCGTGATCGGCACCGGCTCGTCGGGCGTGCAGATGATCCCGATCATCGCCAGCCAGGCGAAGCACCTCACGGTATTCCAGCGCACCGCCAATTTCAGCCTGCCGGCGCGCAACATGCCGTTGGGCGAGGAGAAGGAGCGCCGCCACAAGGCGGAGTACGCCCAGCGCCGCCGCGCCGCCTACGACACGCCCTTCGCCATCGCCGGCCACCCCAAGCCGACCAAGTCGGCGCTGCAGGCCAGCGACGCGGAGCGCCGCGCGTCCTACGAGGCGAAGTGGCAGGAAGGCGGCAGCATCAGCTACCTCTATGCCTACACCGACCTGCTGGTGAACAAGGACTCCAACGACACCGCATCGGAGTTCGTGCGCGAGAAGATCCGCGGCATCGTCAAGGACCAGCGCACCGCCGAGCTGCTGGCGCCGAAGGACCACCCGATCGGCACCAAGCGGCTGTGCCTCGATACGAACTACTACGAAACCTACAACCGCGAGAACGTCGCGCTGGTCGACGTGCGCAGCGATCCGATCGAGTCGATCACGCCCACGGGCCTGCGCCTGAAGAGCGGCGCGTCCTTCGAGCTCGACGCCCTCGTCTTCGCCACCGGCTTCGACGCCATGACCGGCGCGCTGCGCGAGATCGACATCCGCACGACCGACGGCGCGGTGCTGGCCGATCACTGGGCCGGCGGGCCGCTGACCTATCTCGGCCTGATGGTTTCGGGCTTCCCCAACATGTTCGTCATCACCGGCCCGGGCAGCCCCGGCGTGAAGACGCAGATGATCGCCTCGATCGAGCAGCACACCGACTGGATCGCCGATTGCCTCAAGCACATGCGCGAGAAGGGTCTCGATCGGATCGAGCCCACCGCCGAAGCCGAGATGGACTGGGTGCACCACGTCAACGCGGTGGCCGACAGCACGCTCTATCCGCTGGCGAACTCCTGGTATGTCGGCGCCAACATCCCCGGCAAGCCGCGCGTCTTCATGCCCTATGTCGGCGGCTTCGACCGCTACAAGCGGCGCTGCGACGAGGTCGTGGCAAACGGGTACGAGGGCTTCACGTTTGGCCGGCAGGCCGTGACGGCCGTGTAGCGATATCCAAGCTCCTACCTTCCCCCCGCTGGCGGGGGAAGGTGGCGCGAAGCGCCGGATGGGGGTGGCTCTCGCGGGCAGACGTGATTTGCGAAGGACGTATCCTTCGTCTTCGACAGCCACCCCCATCCGCCCTTCGGGCACCTTCCCCCGCCAGCGGGGGAAGGTAGCTGAGCGCCTTACAGCGCGCCGACCGACTTCAGGTAGAGATCGCTGGCTTCCTTGGTGACCGGTCCCGGCTTGCCGTCGGCGATCAGGCGTCCGTCGACCCTGGTCACCGGCGTCACGCCGCCCAAGGTGCCGGTCACGAAGGCCTCGTTCGCCGAGTAGACCTGGGTCAGCGTGAAGTCGCATTCGCGCGCCGTGCCGCCCGCCGCGCGCCAGGCGGCGATCACGTTGCCCTGGGTGATGCCCTTGAAGCTGTAGGCGCTGGTCGAGGTCCACAGCTCGCGGCCGCGCACGATGAAGAAGTTGGTCGAATTGCAGGAGGCCACGAAGCCGCGCGGGTCGAGCATCAGCGCCTCGTCGGCGCCGGCGTGGATCGCCTGGATCAGCGCCTGGATCAGGTTCAGCCGGCTGTGCGAGTTCAGGCGCAGGTCGAACATGTCGGGATTGCTGGTGCGGAAGGTCGAGGTGAAGAGCGCGTAGCCCTTCGCCTTGGCCTGCGGCAGCGGCGACTTGTACTCGGCGACGATGACGATCGTGGGTCCCGACACCATGAAGCGCGGATCCTGGTTGGGCGTGCTCTTGATCCCCCGCGTGATCATCAAGCGGATATGCGCGCCGTCGGTCATGCCGTTGGCGTCGAGCGTGTCCTGGATCGCCTTCACCACGCCCGCGCGGTCGAGGCCGATGTCGAGATCGATCGCACGCGCGCCCTCGAACAGCCGGTCGAGATGCGCCTCGAGGCTGATCAGCCGGCCCTTGACCAGCCGCAATCCTTCCCAGACGCCGTCGCCCAGCACGAATCCCGCGTCGAAGATCGAGACCCGAGCCTCGTTGCGCGGCACGAAGGCGCCGTTGACGTAGACCAGGACCTTCTCGTTGCGGGCATCGGCCTGGTAGCCCTGCGCGCTCTGCGCGCCCGTTGCGTCCTTCACGGTCATCGATCCTTCTAGAAGCTGAACTGGTGGTGGCTGGCGAGGAAGGCGCGGGTTCTTTCCGCCTTCGGGTTCTTGAGGATCTCGTCCGGCGTGCCCTGCTCGTGGATCGTGCCGTCGGCGAGGAAGATCACGCGCGTGGCGACGTGATAGGCGAAGCCCAGCTCGTGGGTGACCAGCAGCATGGTGCGGCCTTCCTCGGCGAGCGAGCGGATCACCGTCAGCACTTCGCCCACAAGCTCCGGGTCCAGGGCGGAGGTCGGTTCGTCGAACAGCAGCAGCTCGGGATCCATGGCCAGCGCGCGGGCGATCGCCACGCGCTGCTTCTGACCGCCGGAGAGATGGGCGGGATAGGTCTCGGCCTTGTCGGCCAGACCCACGCGTGCCAGCTCGCGCTCGGCCCGCGCGCGCGCCTCGGGCTTCGATTGCCGGCGAACGGTGAGCAATCCCTCCATCACGTTGCCGATCGCGGTCCGGTGCGGGAAGAGATTGAACTGCTGGAAGACCATGCCGACGCGCTGCCGCACGGCGGCCAGCTCGCTCTCGCGATAGACGATCGCGTTGCCGCGCTCGCTGCCGATCGGCCGGCCATCGAGCTCGACGCGGCCCGAGGTCGGCTGCTCCATGAAGTTCAGGCAGCGCAGCAGGGTGCTCTTGCCCGAGCCGGAGACGCCGAGGATCGCGATGCGCTCGCCGCGCGCGACGTCGAGGTCGATGCCGCGCAGGACCTCGGTCGGCCCGAATCGCTTGGTGAGGCCGCGGACCTTGAGGATGCTCATTCGCTCCTCTTCAGCCGGCGTTCGAGCGCGTAGGTCAGCTGCACCAGCGGCCAGAGGATCACGAAGAAGATCACGGCGATCGCGGTATAGGCCTCGATCGGGTTGAAGTTGAGCGAGGCGATCAGCTTGCCCTGCTGCAGCAGCTCGACATAGGCCACCGCCGACGCCAGCGTCGTCATCTTGAACGCCTCGATGGCGCGGTTGGTGAGCGCGGGCGTCATGCGCTTCAGCGCCTGCGGCAGGATGATGCGGCGCATCGCCTGTGCCCAGCTCATGCCGATCGCCCGCGCGGCATCCCATTGACCGCGCTCGATCGACTGGATGCCGCCGCGATAGATGTCGGCCGAGAAGGCCGCGGTGTTGAGCGAGATGCCCAGCGCCGCCGCCGACAGCGGGCTGATCTCGAACGGCATCAGGATCGGCAGCGCGAAGTAGAACCAGAGGATCTGCACCAGCACCGGCGTGTTGCGGAAGAACTCGACGAAGATGGCCGCCGGTATGTTGACCCATCGGCTTTGCGCGTAGCGGCCGAGACCGACGACGAGGCCGAGACCCAGGCCGAGAACCAGGCAGATCGCGAACAGCCGCAGCGTGCCGACGGCGCCGGCAATCAGGGCGTCGGTGTTGGCGAAGACGGAGGCGAAGTCCCAGGCCTGGCCCATGCGCGCCTCAATGCACCGTCGTGTCGCCGCCGACCGCGAGGCGGCGCTCGACGCGCCGGGCGAGCAGGCTGAAGGCGAAGATGACGACGAAGTAGATCAGCGCCGCCACGGTGAAGGTCTCGAGCGGACGGTAGGTGCGCTGCGCGATCGCGTTCGCCTGGTAGAGCAGGTCGGCATAGGCGATGGTGGCCACCAGGGTCGTGGTCTTCATCAGCTCGATCGAGCGCTCGAGGAAGGCCGGGATCATGCGCGTGACGGCCTGCGGCAGCACGATGCGCCGCAGCGCCTGGGCACGCAGCATGCCGATGGCCAGCGCGCCCTCCCACTGGCCGCGGTCGATCGACTGGATGCCGGCGCGGAAGACCTCGGCGAAGAACGCCGCCGACTGGATCGAGAAGGTGACGACGGCGGCGGCGAACGGCGTCATCTCGATGCCGGCGATCAGCGGCAGCGCGAAGAAGAACCAGAAGAGCTGGACCAGCGGCGGCGTGGTGCGAAAGACCTCGATCACGAAGCCCGCCGGCCACGACAGGTAGCGCCGCGGCGACAGGCGCAGCAAGGCGAGGGCGAGCCCGATGATCAGGCCGAGAACCAGCGCGACCGCCGTCACCTTGAGCGTGTTGAGCAGCCCCTGCGCCAGCAGGCCGGCGCTGGCGAAGACGGGCGCGAAGTTCCACTCGTACATCTCGGCCTCGCCGCGCGGCCAAGCCGGCTTCTACTTGATCATTTCCTTCATGATCGGCGGGACCGTCTTGGGGTCGAGGCCGAAATCGACGAGCGACTGCTCGTACCATTTCTGGACCTGGCCGCTGCGATAGTGCTCGGCGACGACCTTGTCGACCCAGGCGACGAATTCCTTGTCGCCCTTGCGCACGGCCACGCTCGACGGGACGGATTTCGACGGCGTCGGCACCACGAGCTTGCCCTTGCCCAGGCGCTGGCGCGCAGCCAGCAGCGGCGGATGGAACATGGCCACCGCATCGACGCGTCCGGACTGGAAGGCGGCGATCGCCTCGACGTTGCCGGGGAAGCGCTGGATGTCGGCCTTGGGCGTGTTGGCGGTGACGAAGGTGTCGATCGTCGTGGCCTGGGCGCAGGACAGCTTGATTCCCGGCTTGTTGAGGTCCTCCCATTTCGTGACCGCGAGGTCGTCGCGCGCCAGCACGGCGAGCGAGTACCAGAGCAGCGGCGTCTCGGGAAAGTCGACGGCTTCCTTGCGCTGGGCCGTCGCGTCGAGCACGAACATCAGGTCGATCTTGTTGCCCTGCAGCGCCGCGATGGCGTTGCCCCAGGAGACCTCGACGGCTTCGAACTTCGCGCCCAGCGCCTCGGCCATGGCCTTGCCCATGTAGACGCCGAGGCCGGATGTCCACGCGCCGGTCTTCGGATCCTTCGAGTACCAGGGCGGCGCCTGGGTCACGCCGACGCGCAGGGTGCCGCGCTTCTTGACGTCCTCGAGCGTACCGGCGCGGGCCGCGATCGGCAGGGTGAGCGCGCCAGCGCCGGCGATCAGCGTGGCGACGAATGAACGGCGGTCGATGGTCATATGAAGTCTCCCCTCTTCTTCCCCAGGATGGACGGCTGCGTACGCAGGAAACGCTCGGTGGTCTGCGCGCCGCGGCGCATGTGATCGACGATCTCCAACCGCAGGGCGGCGAGATCGTCGCCCAGCGCGGCGGCGAGATAGCCGTCGTGCGCGTCGCGTCGCGGCCCGCGCATGCGGTGCGCGCGATGATGCGCCGCCCAGTAGAGCTGCAAGCGGCCGCGCAGGCCCTGCCAGGCATTCAGCAGAAGCCGATGCCCCGTGGTCTCGTAGACGAGGCCGTGGAGTTCCAGCTCGGCCGAGATGCTGGCGCGGTCGTCGCCGGCGTCGATGGTGGCCAGCAGCGCATCGTTGCGGCGGCGCAGCTCGGCGCGAAAGCGCGCGTCGCGGCGCTCCCACACCTGCTCGAAAGCGAAGGTCTCCAGCGCCGTGCGCAGCGAATAGATCTCCTGGACGTCCTCAACAGAGAGCGGTGCCACGTGCGTGCCGGTGTAGGGCACGGTCACGACGAGGCCTTCCTCGATGAGCTGCCGCAGCGCCTCGCGCAGCGGGCCGCGGCTGACGTCGAAGCGCTGGGAAAGAGCCGACTCGACCAAGGGGGTGCCGGGCGGGATGTCGCCGGCGAGAATCGCCGTGCGCAGCCGCTCGGCCACATGGGCCCGCAGCGTGCTCTTGGGAATGGGCTTTAGAAGGTCGTCAACCGTCATCGTCGATTGTCGACAATCTTCCAGCGTAAGGTGCTGCTGGCAATCGAAAACCGGCGTTCCGTCAGGAAATTGTCAGCGCCAGGCGAAAACCGGCTGGTCGAAGTGATCGACGCGCGTGGTGCGATCCTCGAGCGCCACTTCACGGAACTGATAGAGCATCGCCGCCGTGGGCGCGTTGATCTCGGTGTTCATCAGCGGGATCGGCAGGCGGATCACCGGCCGGTCGCTTTCAGGGATCCTGAAGATCTCAGGGGAGTCCGGCCGGCGCAGCTCGCTGAGCGGGATGCGGAAAAGCCAGTCGACCTCGGCGGGGTTCGGCGTCACCACCGTACCGCGCGGCGTCCACACGACGATGGGCGAGATGAGATAGCCGGAACGCGTCGGGTAGGGATCGAGGTGGCCCAGCACCGCGTCGCTGCCAAGGCTCACGCCCAGCTCCTCGTCGAGTTCGCGCAGCGCGGTCTGCTCGATGGTCTCGCCCGGATCGACGCGACCGCCGGGCAGGGCGAGCTGGCCGCCGTGCGCGCGCAGCTTGGGCGCGCGGCGGGTGAGCAGGAAGGCGGCGTCGTCGGGGCTGCCCCAGGTGTCGGCGGGATCCTCGCGAGCGGCGATGCAGATCGCGACGGCGGCGCGCTTGAGGTGGGATGTGTCATCCGGTTCCCGGCGCTCGAAAGCCGAAAGCCGGGAACGGATGGTCTCGCGCAACGCGTCGTCGAACAACATGGCGCCAGTCTAGGCGCCGGCGATTCAGAATGACAACGGCTTGGCCTGAGTCACCCCTTCCAGCGCGGCGATCTTGCCCAGCAGGTCGGGCGAGATCGCCGAGTCGACGGAGACCAGCGCGATCGCCTCGCCACCCTGCCGGTCGCGGCCGAGATGGAAGGTGGCGATGTTGACCTTGGAGTCGCCGAGCAGCGCGCCCAGCCGGCCGATGAAGCCCGGCTTGTCCTCGTTGGTGATGTAGAGCATGTGCGGCGAGAACTCGCCCTCGATCTCGATGCCCTTGATGTTGACCAGCCGCGGCTTGGAGCCGCCGAACAGCGTGCCCGATACCGCGCGCGTGCGCCGGTCGGTCGTGACGGTGACGGTGATCTTGGTCTGGTAGTCGCTGTCACGCTCGTGCTTGACCTCGGCGACGTCGACGCCGCGCTCGCGCGCGATGATCGGTGCGTTGACCATGTTGACCGCCTCGAGCTGCGGGCGCAGCAGGCCGGTCAGCACCGCCTGGGTCAGCGGCTTGACGTTGAGCGCGGCGACGGCGCCCTCGTACTCGACGCTGACCGCCTTGATGCCGGTCTCGGTGAGCTGCCCGGCGAAGGAACCGAGATTGCCGGCCAGCTTCAGGTACGGCGCCAGGCGCGGCGCGTCCTCGGCCGAGACGTTGGGCATGTTGAGCGAGTTCACCACCGCGCCGGTGTTGAGATAGTCGCTCATCTGCTCGGCGACCTGCAGCGCGACGTTCTCCTGCGCCTCCAGCGTGCTGGCGCCCAGATGCGGCGTGCACACCAGGTTGGGCGCGCCGAACAGCACGTTGTCCTTGGCCGGCTCCTCGACGAAGACGTCGAAGCCGGCGCCGGCGATGTGGCCGGAGATCAGCAGGTCGCGCACGGCGAGCTCGTCGACCAGGCCGCCGCGCGCGCAGTTGATGATGCGCACGCTTTTCCTGGTCTTCATCAGCCGCTCGCGGCTGAGGATGTTCCTGGTCTGGTCGGTGAGCGGCGTGTGGACCGAGATGAAATCGGCGCGCGTCGTCAGCTCGTCGAGCGTCACCTTCTCGACGCCCAGCTCCTTGGCGCGGTCCTCCGAGAGGAACGGATCGTAGGCGATCACCCGCATCTTCAGGCCGATGGCGCGCTCCGCCACGATCGAGCCGATGTTGCCGCAGCCGATCAGGCCCAGCGTCTTGAAGCTGAGCTCGACACCCATGAAGCGGTTCTTCTCCCACTTGCCGGCCTGGGTGCTGGCGTTCGCCTCCGGCACCTGGCGGGCGACGGCGAACATCAGGGCGATGGCGTGCTCGGCGGTGGTGATGGCGTTGCCGAACGGCGTGTTCATCACCACCACGCCGTGGGCGGTGGCCGACTTGATGTCGACGTTGTCGACACCGATGCCGGCGCGGCCGACGACCTTCAGGTTCTTGGCCACCGCCAGCACCTCGGCGGTGACCTTGGTGGCGCTGCGGATCGCCAGGCCGTCGTAGTTGGCGACGATCTCGCGCAGCTCGGCCGGCTTCAGGCCGATCTTCACGTCCACGTCGATGCCGCGCTCGCGGAAGATCTCGGCGGCACGCGGCGACAGGTCGTCGGAGATAAGTACCTTGGGCATGGAGCGTGTCCCTTACGAGGGAAGATGATTGACCACAGAGACACAGAGACACAGAGGAAGACCAAGAGAAGACGGAAGCTGCGCGCGTCGCGCGCGATCATGCCGTTTTCTCTGTGTCTCTGTGTCTCTGTGGTTATTCTTCTTTTTCTTGTTCAGGCGGCCTTGGCGCCGAATTCCTTCTCGATCTCGCCGTAGGCCCAGTCGAGCCACGGCACGAGGGCCTCGAGATCCGACGTCTCCACCGTGGCGCCGCACCAGATGCGCAGGCCCGGCGGGGCGTCGCGGTAGTGGCCGAGATCGTAGCCGGCGTTCTCGGTCTCGAGCATGTCGGCCATCTTCTTCGCCGCCGCCGCCTGCCTGGCGGCGTCGAGCGCGGCGAACCACGGCGCCACGATGTTGATGCACACCGAGGTGTTCGAGCGCGTCGCCGGCGCCTTGGCGAGGAAATCGGCCCACGGCCGCGCGGCGACGAACTTCTCCAGCACCGCGAGGTTGGCGTTGGAGCGCGCCATCAGGCCCTTGAGCCCGCCGACCTTCTCGCCCCAGGCCAGCCCGTCGATGGCGTCCTCGACCGCGAGCATCGAGGGCGTGTTGATGGTCTCGCCCTTGAAGATGCCCTCGGTCAGCTTGCCGCCCGAGGTCATGCGGAAGATCTTGGGCAGCGGCCAGGGCGGCGTGTAGGTGGTGAGCCGCTCGACGGCGCGCGGCGAGAGCACCAGCATGCCGTGCGCGCCTTCGCCGCCCATCACCTTCTGCCAGCTCCAGGTCACGACATCGAGCTTGGCCCAGGGCAGGTCCTGGGCGAACACCGCCGAGGTGGCGTCGCAGATCGACAGGCCGGCGCGGTCGTCGGCGATCCAGTTGCCGTCGGGCACGCGCACGCCCGAGGTCGTGCCGTTCCAGGTGAAGACGACGTCGCGCGACCAGTCGACCTGGCGCAGGTCGGGCAACTCGCCATAGGGCGCCTTGAGCGTGCGCGCGTCCTTGAGCTTGAGCTGCTTGACGATGTCGGTGGCCCAGCCTTCGCCGAAGCTCTCCCACACCAGGATGTCGACCGGCCGCGCACCGAGCACCGACCACAAGGTCATCTCGACGGCGCCGGTGTCGGAGGCGGGCACGATGCCGATGCGATGGTCGGCGGGAATGCCCAGCACCGCGCGCGTGCGCTCGATCACCTCGGCCAGCTTCTTCTTGCCGAGCTTGGAGCGATGGGAGCGGCCGGTGGCGGCGTCGTGGAGGGCTTCGGGGGTCCAGCCGGGGCGCTTGGCGCAGGGACCGGAGGAAAAATCAGGACGCTGAGGACGAGCGTTCGGCTTCATAGACAACTCTCCCTTCCAGAAGAGAAGCGCTCCGGTGGGGGAGCGTGGCCCGCGGACTGGATAGTGGGTCTCTACCTCCGTCGTCAACGGCGTTCGCGTCGCAGGTTGTGCCGGTTGTGCTGTTCGTCGGCGGGGCGATGCCACGCGCGCGGCAGCGGCAGGCCATCGCGGAACGGGGCTGGGGCGCGCCACTCCAGTGGCGCGTCTTGTCGATCGTCCATCGCGC
>JBFXAZ010000028.1:38621-52985 GCA_050183765.1 Reyranellaceae bacterium
CGCCACTGGAGTGGCGCGCCCCGACAATGCAGCCTCGGTGTTTTTGGGCCGCGTCGCTCCAGCGACGCCTCAAGAGCGCCGCTGGAGCGGCGCGGCCCGAAGCGTATTGCTAGTCCGCGGCGTCGGCGACGTGCGCTCTGAGGTGGCGCACGAGTTGCCGATCGTGCCGGCTCATGGCCGACCTGCCGCCGATCGCTTCCGGCCACGGGCGCCAGCGCGGCGCGGCGCCGAGGATTTCGTCGCCCATCACCGTCACCCGCTCGATCACCCGCTCGCCGTCGAAGTCGTTGACCACGTAATGCTGGGTGAAGCGATTGTCCCAGATGCCGATCGTGCCGGCCGTCCAGCGATAGCGCACCGTGAACGGCGGCTGCTGCACCCAGCGCGTAAGGTAGGCCAGGAAGTGGTCGCTTTCCGGGCCGCTCATCTCGACGATGCGGCGCGTGAAGTGCTCGTTGACATAGAGCGCCTTGCGGCCGCTTTCGCGATCGACGCGCACGACGGGATGGATGGCCGTGCGATCCGCCCGGTCGTGCGGTTGCGCGTCGTGCAGCGCGCTCAGCCCGTCGCACAGCTCCTTCAGCGGCGCGGACAGGCCTTCATAGGCGGCGACCAGGTTCGTCCACATGGTGTCGCCGCCGACCTCCGGGCACTGCTTCATGTTGAGGATCGACATCAGCGCCGGCCGGTCGAGGAAGGTGAGGTCGGTGTGCCACTCGTCGGCGATGCCGCCCTGGCTCGCCGCGAGCCGGAACAGCTCGGGATGGTCCTTGGGCGTGCGGTCTTTCAGGTTCGGGTGGCCCTCGAGCGCGCCGAAATGCCGGCCGAAGGCGATCTGGTCCTCGGCGCTCATGAACTGGCCGGGGAAGAACAGGACCATGTGCTCGTGCAGCAGCCGGCGGACATCGGCCGCTTCCGCCGCGTCGGCCTTCGCCAGGCTCACGCCGCTCACCTCCGCGCCCAGCGCCGCCGAAAGGCGCTTCACCTGCCAGTTGCGCGTCGCCATGGGTCCCTCCTTGCCGTCGTTGCGGCCGTCGTCCGCTGCCACGCTACACCACCGGAGCAAGGCCTGTCAGTTTGGCCAGGGAGGCGTTGACGCCGGGCGTCGCGTCACCATCTGTTCAGGGTCGCATGGTTGCGACGCCGGAGAAGCGATGTCACCCGATCGGGTTTGGCAGGTATTTCAGAGCATCGGCCTGGGCTGGACGGCCATCGAGATGGGCCGCGCCGGCGCCTCCAGCCGCAAGCAGAGATCCATTCGGCCGCTGGCGGTCGAGGGCGTGGCGCAGGCCGGCAGCTGGGCGGCCGGCATCGCCGGCTTCAAGACCGGCGGCAAGGTGGGTGCCATGGTCGGCCTGAAGTCCGGGCCGGGCCTGCTGGTGACGGCGGCCATGGGCGCCTGCATCGGCGGTCTTGCCGGCTATGTCGGCGCCAAGCGCGTCGCCGACGCCACCCTGCCCGACGATCTCGACCGCGCGATGGCGCGCGCAACCGCGTCGGTGCCGACGCGCGACGAGATTCGCGCACGCCTCGACCGATTGCGCCGTCGCACTTCGCGTTGAGTCACGCTACGGTCGGATCATGTCCGACCGTCCCGTTCATCGTCCCGGCATGGAAGGCGGCCTGTGGGCCGCCACCGCCGCCGCCGCTCCCGATCTTTCACCGCTCGAAGGCGATCTGACCGCCGATGTCGTCGTCGTCGGTGGCGGCTTCACCGGGCTGTCGACAGCGCTGCATACGGCCGAACGCGGCCTGTCGGTGGTGCTGCTGGAGGCGGGCGAGATCGGCAGCGGCGCCTCGGGCCGCAACGGCGGGCAGGTGATCCCCGGCCTGAAGATGGATCCCAGGGAGCTGCGCCGCGACTACGGCCAGGACATGGGCAGCCGCATCGTGAAGCTGTCCGGTGGCGCCGCCGACCTGGTGTTCGACCTGATCAGGCGGCACGCGATGGACTGCCCGGCGAAGCAGGGCGGCTGGATCCAGGGCGCCCACTCGAAGATCGCGCTGAAGAGTGCGTTGGCGCGGGCCGAGGATTGGCTGCGCGAAGGCGCGCCGGCCGACATCCTCGACAAGAAGGCCATCGCCGACGAGACCGGCCACGATTTCTACGAGGGCGGCTGGATCGATCGGCGCGCCGGGCAGGTCAACCCGCTGGCCTATGCGCGCGGTCTGGCGCGCGCCGCGGTGAAGGCCGGCGCGCGGCTTTTCGTCCAGTCGCGCGCGAGCGCCATCGAGAAGGACGGTGACGGCTGGCGCGTGCGCACCGCGAAGGGCTCGGTGCGTGCCGGCCAGGTGGCGCTGTGCACCGATGCCTACAGCGACGATCTGTGGCCCGGGCTGCGCACGGCGCAGGTGCCGGTGAAAAGCGTGCAGATCGCCACCGCGCCCTTGGGCCACAACGTGCGCAAGCGCATCCTGCCCGGCGGCGCGGTCGTGTCGGAGACGCGCAAGCTCGCCGTCTACTATCGCCTCGACGCCGATGGCCGCCTGCTGATGGGCGGGCGCGGGCCGATGGGCGAGCATGTCGGCAACGCCACGCTCGATACGCTGGTGCGCACCGTCAATCGCCTGTGGCCGTTCCTCGATGCGCCGCAATACGAATACGCCTGGTCGGGAACCGTCGGGCTGACGCTCGACCACATGCCGCATCTGTGCCGCCTGGCGCCCGGCGTGATCACCGGCCTGGGCTACAACGGGCGCGGCGTGGCGATGACCACGGCCATGGGCACGGTGCTGGCGAAGTCGCTTGCGGGCACGCCCGACGCCGAGCTCGACCTGCCGCTCAGCACCCTGCCCAAGGTGCCGCTGTTCGAGATCCGCAAGCCGTTCATCGCCATGGCCATCCAGTACCATCGCCTGCGCGACGCGATGGGCCTGCCGGGCTAGGGTCTTTCTACCTTCCCCCTCCGGGGGAAGGTAAGCTCCGCTCTGGCGCTAGGCGGCCGGATCGCCCATGTAGGGAGCATGAAGGTACTGTCCTATCTGTTCCTGATCCTCGCCGGGCTGTCGATGCTGGGTGCGCTGGGCTCGATCTTCGTCGGCATGGCGGGCATGCGCGCCGGCGGGCTGGACCACGCGCAGCGCAGCAACCGCTTCATGTGGTGGCGCGTGCGCCTGCAGCTGGCGGCGATCGTGTTCATCGTGCTCTGGTACATCACCAGCCGCGGCGCCTGATCATGGTCCAGCTCACCCGCATCTACACGCGCGGCGGCGACAAGGGAAAGACGTCGCTGGGCACCGGCAAGCGCGTGGCCAAGCACGATCCGCGCGTCTCGGCCTATGGCGCGGTCGACGAGGCCAACGCCACGATCGGGCTGGTGCGCCTGCAGGCGCTGTCGCCGGACGTCGACGCGATCCTCGGCCGCATCCAGAACGATCTGTTCGACCTCGGTGCCGATCTGTGCACGCCCGACGACGGCACCAAGGTGGAGTGGACGCCGCTGCGCATCGTCGCCAGCCAGGTCGAGCGGCTGGAGAAGGAGATCGACGCGCTCAACGCCGGGCTCAAGCCGCTGAACTCCTTCGTGCTGCCCGGCGGCAGCGCCGCGTCGGCCCATCTCCACCTTGCGCGGACCGTCGCGCGGCGCGCCGAGCGCGAGATGACGGCGCTGGCCGAGCACGAGCCGGTCAACGCCGAGGCTATCCGCTACATCAACCGCCTGTCGGATCTACTCTTCGTGCTGTCGCGCCACGCCAACGATGGCGGCGCGAAGGACGTGTTATGGGTGCCCGGCGCGAATCGCTGATCGGCCGCGCTGGGCGCTCAAGAGATTGATTCGGTTGAGCTTTCGTTACGGTTGCCGGCTTGTGTGCACTGCCGCATCGGCTTGACAGGCCGATGCGAGGCGACCTAAACCCACGCCTTCGCAAGAAAAATCCCGAGGGCCAACGACAAATGAAGGTGCTGGTCGCGGTCAAGCGCGTGATCGACTACAACGTCAAGATCCGCGTCAAGGCCGACAAGACGGGCGTCGAGACGGCGAACGTCAAGATGTCCATGAACCCCTTCGACGAGATCGCCGTGGAAGAGGCGATCCGCATGAAGGAGAAGGGCAAGGCGACCGAGGTGATCGCCTTCAGCGCCGGCCCGGCCCAGTGCCAGGAAACCATCCGCACCGCCTTGGCCATGGGCGCCGATCGCGGCGTGCACGTGCTGAGCGACGCCGAGCTGCAGCCGCTGGCCGTCGCCAAGCTGATGAAGGCCGTGGTCGACAAGGAGCAGCCCGGCCTGGTGATCGTCGGCAAGCAGGCGATCGACGACGACAGCAACCAGACCGGCCAGATGCTGGCTGCGCTGCTCGGCTGGTCGCAGGGCACCTTCGCCAACAAGCTGGAAGTCGGCGAGGGCGTCGCGGTCAAGCGCGAGGTCGACGGCGGCCTGGAGAACATCACGCTCAAGCTGCCGGCGGTGATCACCACCGACCTGCGCCTCAACGAGCCGCGCTACGCTTCGCTGCCGAACATCATGAAGGCGAAGAAGAAGCCGATCGAGCAGCTGACCGCCGACGCGCTGGGCGTCGACGTGGCGCCGCGGCTGAAGGTGCTGAAGGTCGAGGAACCGCCGACGCGCAAGGCCGGCATCAAGGTGAAGACCGTGGCCGAGCTGGTCGACAAGCTCAAGAACGAGGCGGGAGTGATCTGATGAGCGTCCTCGTTGTCGCCGCGCATGACGGCAAGACCGTCCGCGCCAACGTCGCCAATGCCGTCGCCGCCGCGACGCAGATCGGCGGCGACGTCCATGTCCTGGTCGCGGGCAGCAATGCCGGCGATGCCGCCAAGTCGGCCGCCGCGATCGCCGGCGTCGCCAAGGTGCTGCAGGCCGAGGACGCCGCCTACGCCAACTGGGTGGCCGAGGACATCGCGCCGCTGATCGTCAAGCTGGCGCCGGGATACGGCCACGTCGTCATGGCCGCCGACACGGTGGGCAAGAACGTCATGCCGCGCGTCGCCGCCCTGCTCGACGTCGCGCAGGTCTCGGAAGCGATCCAGATCGTCTCGCCGGACACCTTCGTGCGCCCGATCTATGCCGGCAACGCCATGGCCACGGTGCAGTCGACCGACAAGATCAAGGTCGTCACCGTGCGGCCGACCAACTTCAAGGCCGCCGCCGGCGGCGGCTCGGCCGCGATCGAGCAGATCGGCGGCGCGGGCAGCGCCGGCCTGTCGTCCTATGTCGGCGCCGAGATCTCCAAGTCGGAGCGGCCGGAGCTGACCAGCGCCAAGATCGTCGTCTCGGGCGGCCGCGGCCTGGCCTCGGGCGAGAACTTCAAGATGCTCGAGACCTTGGCCGACAAGCTCGGCGCCGGGCTGGGCGCCAGCCGCGCGGCGGTCGACGCGGGCTACGTGCCCAACGACTACCAGGTCGGCCAGACCGGCAAGGTGGTGGCGCCCGACCTGTACATCGCCATCGGCATCTCCGGCGCCATCCAGCATCTCGCCGGCATGAAGGATAGCAAGACGATCGTCGCCATCAACAAGGACGAGGAGGCGCCGATCTTCCAGGTCGCCGACTACGGCATTGTCGGCGACCTGTTCCAGATCGTGCCCGAGCTGACGGCGGCCATCGAAAAGAAGTGAGTTCGGCGGCCGGGCGGTCCTGTAGGATCGCCCGCGGCCTTTTCGGGGGTGTTGAAGGATGATCCAACGGATCGGCGTCATCGGCGCTGGCCAGATGGGTGGCGGTATCGCCCATGTCTGCGCGCTGAAGGGCCTGCAGGTGAAGCTGCTCGACGTCGACGAGCCGGCGCTCGAGAAGGCGCTCGACCAGATGAGCGGCAACATGGACCGGCAGATCGGCCGCGGCCTGATCAAGCCGGACGAGAAGGATGCCGCGCTGCGCCGCATCCAGACCGGCACCGACTACGGCATGTTCGCCGACTGCGACCTGGTGATCGAGGCGGCGACCGAGAACGAGGCGGTCAAGCGCGAGATCTTCAAGAAGGTCTGCCCGGTGGTGCCGCCGACGACCCTGCTGGCGACCAACACCTCGTCGATCTCGGTGACGCGCCTGGCGTCGACCACCGACCGGCCCGGCAAGTTCATGGGCATGCACTTCATGAACCCGGTGCCGATGATGCGCCTGGTCGAGCTGATCCGCGGCATCGCCACCGAGGAAGAGACCTTCCGCACCATCCGCGACCTGACGGTGCGGCTCGACAAGACGCCGGCCAATGCCGAGGACTTTCCGGCCTTCATCGTCAACCGCATCCTGCTGCCGATGATCAACGAGGCGGTCTACGCGCTCTACGAGGGCGTCGGCACCGTCGAGTCGATCGACACGGCGATGAAGCTGGGCGCCAACCATCCGATGGGTCCGCTCGAGCTCGCCGATTTCATCGGCCTCGATACCTGCCTCTCGGTCATGCAGGTGCTTTACGAGGGCCTCGCGGATTCCAAGTACCGTCCCTGCCCGCTGCTGGTGAAGTACGTCGAGGCCGGCTGGGTCGGCCGCAAGGTCAAGCGCGGCTTCTACGACTACTCCGGCGAGCGCCCGGTCCCGACGCGTTAGTCCTTCTCCCCGCGAAGGCGGGGAGAAGGTGCCCGAAGGGCGGATGAGGGGCTTCGCGGCCTCTCAACGGCAGAGCCCTCTTGTTGTTGGCGGACAAAGCCCCTCATCCGCCTCGCCGGCGCTCGGCACCTTCTCCCCGCCTTCGCGGGGAGAAGGCCAGAGTCAGCCGATCAGCTCCTGCGCCGCGCTGACGATCCGCACGAGGCTGCCCGACTCGCCGCGCTGGTTGATGGTCCGCGCGACCTGCATCGCGCGCTGCGGTGCCTCGCCCTGCGCCAACTCGCGCATCGCGCGCGCCGCCTGCGCCGGCGAGGTCAGCCGGCGCCGCGCATGCACCGAGACACCCAGCCGGTCGATGGTGCTGGCGCTGACCTGCTGGTCGGCGACTTCCGGCCACAGCATCTGCGGCCGTCCCGCGCCCATCGCCGCCGCGAGCGTCGCGGCGCCGCCGTGATGCACGACGACATGCGCGCCGCGCGTCACGTCGCCCAGCGGCGGCGGCCGGTCGAAGACGTGCACCTTGCGCTCGCTGAGGTACTGGCGGATCTCCGGCGTGATGCGCTTGATGTGCGCGGCGCCCGGCAGGCCGCACTCGACCAGCGACTGCAGGATCATGCGCAACTGCGGATGCGCCGCGGAGAGATAGGCGTAGAACGATGGCGATCCGCCTGGCGGGGCCGGCGGCGGGATCGACTCCAGCGGTCCGGCATCCGGCTGGGTGCGGAAGCCGGCATAGGGATCGGTCTCGGCGAAGGCGGTCACGAAGTGGCGCGTGCCGCCGATCACCGCGGGCACGCTGTCGGCGACCGGGCCGCCCAGCCGCTGCTGCACGGCCCGCACCGCCTCGACCAGCTGCTCCGGCGGCGCGAAGCGCTGCGCGCCGGGATCGAAGATCGGGAACTCGCTTTGGCCTGGCGGCGGCAGGATGTAGCCGTGGCCCATGGCGATCGTTGGAATGCGGCCATGGGCGGCGAGCGTCGCCACCGGCGCGTATTCGGCGACGATCAGCGCCGGCTGCAGCGCGAGGAACAGCATGTGCCAGGCATGCGCCAGCCGGAAGAGACGCTCGGCATTGGTGAAGTTGTTGACCGCCAGCAGATCGGCGTAGCTGCCGGGCACGAAGCTGGGCTGCGTCGGATGCAGCAGGCCGACCGCCAGCGGCGCCTGCATCACGATCCACGGCTTGCGCGCAAAGAAGTCGGCCGTGCTCACCAGGTCGCGCACGACGAAGACCGGCTCGTGGCCCTCGGCGGCCAACGCCTCGGCGACCTGCGACAGCCGATCGACATAGCCGATGCCGACGCCCAGCTCCCAGGCGAAGAGGATCCGGGCCATTGGGCGGTGTCAGTTCTCGTTGATGAGATGGCGGATCAGGCCGATCGCCTCGGGCGTGTCCCACTCGGCATCGCCGGTGAGGCGGCCCACCTCGCGGCCCTGCTTGTCGACCAGGACAGAGGTCGGCAGAACCGCGATGTCGAGCTTGCCGTAGGCGGCGCGCTTGTCGTCGAGAAAGACGTCGAGCGCGGTGAGCTCCTTGCCGCGGATGAACGGCGCCACCTTGGCGCGGGTCGGCCCGTCGAGCGACAGGGCCATCACGGCGAACTTGTCCTTGCCGATGGTCGTCGCGAGCTTGTTGAGGCTGGGCATTTCCTTGACGCAGGGAATGCACCAGGTGGCCCAGAAGTTGATCAGCACGACCTTGCCCTTGAAGGCGTCGTAGCTGGCGTCGCTGCCGTCGAGGTTCTTGAAGGCGAAGGTCGGGATCGGCGCCCTCGGCTGCTTGAGCTCGAGCTTGGCGACCGAGCCGGACAGCGGCGGCTTGCCGGTCTCGGCGCGGGCCGCGGCCGAAATCGCGACAAGCGCGACAAGGATCAGCGAGAGCCCGCGCAGGACGGGGAGACGAACTGAACGGAACTGTGCCATAAGCGCCATCCTACGGTGTTTTGACGGGAAAATCATGGCTGCGCGGAAGCGGACGGGCAGGGGCCGGGTCGGGAGCACGAACAAGGCGGCGAACCGCATGTGGGGCGGCCGCTACAAGATGGGTCCGGCCGAGATCATGGAAAAGATCAACGCCTCCATCGGCTTCGACAAGCGCCTCTATGCCCAGGACATCGCGGGCTCCGTGGCTCACTGCGACATGCTGGTGGCGCAGGGCATCATCACCGCGTCCGACGGTCGCGCCATCAAGCGCGGCCTGCGCCAGGTCAAGGCCGAGATCGAAAGCGGCAAGTTCCGGTTCTCGACCAAGCTCGAGGACATCCACTTCAACGTCGAGGCGCGGCTGACCGAGATCATCGGGCCGGCTGGCGGCCGCCTGCACACCGCGCGCTCGCGCAACGACCAGGTCGCGCTCGATGTGCGGCTGTGGGTGCGCGACACGATCGACCGGCTCGAGCCGATGCTGGCCGACCTGCAGGCCGCCCTGATCGATCGCGCCGAGGAGCATGCGGCGACGATCATGCCCGGCTTCACGCACCTGCAGACCGCACAACCGATCACGTTCGGTCACCACTTGTTGGCCTATGTCGAGATGTTCGGGCGCGACCGCGGCCGCCTGGCCGACTGCCGCGCGCGGCTCAACGTCTCGCCGCTGGGAGCCGCGGCGCTGGCCGGCTCGCCGCATCCCATCGATCCGCGCAAGACGGCCAGGGCGTTGGGCTTCGACGGCCCGATGGTCAACTCGCTCGATGCCGTGTCGGACCGCGACTACGTCGTCGAGTTCATCGCCGCGGCCTCGCTGACCGCCGTGCACCTGTCGCGGCTGTCCGAGGAGATCGTGATCTGGTGCAGCGCGCCCTTCCGCTTCATCAGTCTGTCGGACGCCTTCACCACCGGCAGCTCGATCATGCCGCAGAAGCGCAACCCCGACGCCGCCGAGCTGACGCGCGGCAAGGTCGGGCGCATCGTCGGCGCCTTCGTGGCGCTGTGCACGATGATGAAGGGCCTGCCGCTGACCTACGGCAAGGACATGCAGGAGGACAAGGAGCCGCTGTTCGACGCCGCCGATTCGCTGGAGCTGGGCGTCGCGGCGATGGCCGGCATGGTCCGCGACCTGAAGGCCAACCCGGAGCGCATGCGCGCGGTGGCCTCGGCCGATTATTCGGTGGCGACCGATCTGGCCGACTGGCTGGTGCGCAAGGTCGGCCTGCCGTTCCGTCAGGCGCATCACGCCACCGGCGCGCTGGTGGCGATGGCGGCGGCGAAGGACCTGCCGCTCGACCGGCTCACCCTGCAGCAGATGCAGACGATCGAGCCGAAGATCACGCGCGACGTCTTCAAGGTGCTGACCGTCGAGGCCTCGGTCGCGGCGCGCAGGAGCCTGGGCGGCACCGCGCCGGCCAACGTGGCGCGTGCCGTGCAGGAGGCGCGCGAGCGCTTCCTGCGATGATGCGGCGCGCCGCCATGCTGGGCTTCGCAAGCCTGCTCGCCGCCTGCGGCCGCAAGAGCGATCCGCTGCCGCCCAGCGGCGCCGACACGCCACGCCGCACCTACCCGCCGCCGGAGCCGGCGCCGACACGCACGGGGACGAGACAATGACGGGCTTCGCCTATCGCGACGGCGAGATGCATGCCGAGGGCGTGGCGCTGTCGCGCATCGCACGGGAGGTCGGCACGCCGGTCTATGTCTATTCGGCGGCGATGCTGCGCGCGAATTACCGCGCCTTCACCGACGCGATGAAGGGCCTCGATGCGGAAGTGCACTACGCGGTGAAGGCCAACAGCAACCAGGCGGTGATCAGCCTCTTCGCCAGGCTGGGCGCCGGCGCCGACATCGTCTCCGAAGGCGAGATGCGCCGCGCGCTGGCCGCCGGCGTTCCGGCCGGCAAGATCGTGTTCTCCGGCGTCGGCAAGAAGCCCTCGGAGCTGCGCGCCGCGCTCGAGGCCGGAATCCGGCAGATCAACGTCGAGAGCCGCTACGAGCTCGACATGCTCGATGGCGTGGCGGGCTCCATGGGCAAGCGCACCGACATCGCCATCCGCGTCAACCCCGACGTCGACGCCGGCACCCACGCCAAGATCACGACCGGCAAGAAGGAGAACAAGTTCGGCATCGACATCGATCTCGCGCGCGAAGCCTATGCCTATGCCGCCGCCAAGCCGAACCTCAACGTGCTGGGCGTCGCCATGCATATCGGCTCGCAGATCACCGACATGGAACCCTATCGGCAGGCGATCCGGCGGGTGCGCGAATTTGTCGGCCAGTTGCGTGCCGATGGCCTCGACATCAGGCGCTTCGACGTCGGCGGCGGCCTGGGCATCGCCTATCGCGACGAGACTCCGCTGCCGATCGATGCCTTTGTCGCCATGGTCCGGCAGGAGACCGGCAACATGGGCTGCGCGCTCAGCTTCGAGCCCGGGCGCCGGCTGGTCGGCAATGCCGGGGTGCTGGTCGGCGAGGTCGTCCTGGTGAAGCCGGGTGTCGCGCGCACCTTCGTCGTCGTCGATGCGGCCATGAACGACCTCATCCGACCGACCCTGTACGAGGCCTGGCACGACATCGTTCCGGCCCGTCAACCCGCCGCGGACGCCCGGGAAATCGTCACGGATATCGTCGGTCCCATCTGCGAATCAGGCGATTTTTTGGCGCAAGAGCGCACAATGCCGCCACTGGCCGCGGGGGACCTTGTGGTGGTAAACTCCGCGGGCGCTTACGGTGCGGTGATGTCGTCGACCTACAATTCGCGGCCTCTCGTTCCGGAGACACTGGTAGACGGCGATCGGTATGCCGTCGTCCGGCCGCGCCAAACGTATGAGCAGTTGCTGGGGGCCGACCGCGTTCCCGCGTGGTTGGAGTAGTGCGTAACCGGACGAGGAGTTGATGCCCGTTCTCCCGCCGCCGTCGATCGCTCCAGCCAGCCTCGACCGCCGCATCGCCATAGCCCGCGCTGCCCTCGCGTGGGAGGCCATGTGGCCGCGCCTGATCCTCCCCCTGTGCTTGATCGCACTCTTCCTCGCCGCGGCGCATCTCGATGCCTTCCGCGGCATGGAGGCGTGGACCCACACCGGATTGCTGGTCGCCTGCGGCGCCGCGCTGGCGGGCGTCATCTGGTACGGCTTCCGCGGCTTCCGCTGGCCCGACCGCGCCGCCGCCGAGCGCCGCCTGGAGATCGACAGCGGCGTGCCGCACCGGCCGATCCAGGCGCTCGAGGACACCATCGCCATCGGCCAGGCCGATCCCTTCGCCAAGGCGATGTGGGAAGCCCACCGCAGGCGGGAGGCGGCGCGCCTGTCTGCTCTGCGCAATACGGCGCCGCGGTCCGACGTGCCGCGCCGCGATCCGCGTGCGCTGCGCCTGGTGCCGGCGCTGGGCCTGATCGTCGCCATGGTCGCCGCCGGCGGCTGGCGCTGGGATCGCATGGAGCAGGCGTTCTCGCCGGCCTTCCCGCCGCCGCCGCCGCTGATCGTCGAGATGTGGATCTCGCCGCCGCCCTATACGCGCAAGGCGCCGATCTACCTCGACACCCAGGATGCGCAGCGTGTGCTGCGCGTGCCCGCGGGCAGCAAGGTCGCGGGCTTCATCGACAATGTCGCCGAGGGACGCGAGGCGGTGCTGCGCATCGGCAGCAAGGATGTCCCCTTCGCCGCCGTCGGCCCCGGCCGCCACCAGGTCGATGCCGCCATCGAAAGCGGCGACTCGCTGACCGTGCTGGTCAATGGCCGCGAGCGCGCGACGTGGAAGATGCGCATCGTGCCCGACCTGCCGCCGACCGTCGAGTTCGCCCGCGACCCGCAGACCACCGACCGCCGCGAGTTCCGCATCGACTACGTGGCCGGCGACGACTACGGCGTCACCGCGCTGCGCGCCCGCATGCGCCTGCACGGCAGCGAGCGCATCGGCCTGATCGCCGACGAGGAGCCGACCTGGGAGACGCTCGACCTGCCGCTGGTCGTGACCAACCCCGCGCGCATCGACGATTCGATCCGCCAGGATCTGACGCCGCATCCCTGGGCGGGGCTGAAGGTCGTGATCCACCTCGAGGCCAAGGACGGCGCCGAGCAGACCGGCACGTCGAAGCCGGTGGTCGTCACCCTGCCGGAGCGGCGGTTCACCCATCCGGTGGCGCGCGCGATCATCGAGCTGCGCAAGAACCTCTCGCGCGAGAACACCGGGCGCAGCCGCATGCTGGCCTCGCGCGGCATGCTGCTGCTCGGCAGCGCGCCCAAGGCGTTCAAGGAGGACTCCGTCGTCATCCTCGGCCTGCGCGTGGCGGCCAACCGGCTGCGCAACGACAGGACCGGCGGCGACGTCGCCGAGGTGCAGCGCCTGATGTGGGATCTCGCGGTGCGGATCGAGGAGCGCACCTCGACCGATGCCGAGCGCGAGTTCCGCGCCGCCCAGCGCGAGCTGAAGGACGCGCTGGAACGCGGCGCGCCGGACCCCGAGATCGAGCGGCTGATCCGTCAGCTGCAAGAGGCCATGGACAAGATGATGCGCGAGTTCGCGGAGCGCATGAAGGATCCGGCCGAGCGGGAGAAGGCCGAGCGTGAAGCCCGGGAGATGAACAAGGACCAGATGGTCGACTCCCAGGACATGCAGGACCTCATGGACCGTGCGCGCGAGATGGCGCGCAACGGCCAGCGCGACGAGGCCAAGCGCATGCTCGAGGAGATGCTGCGGCAGATGGAGAACATGCGGCCCATGCTGTCCGACAAGGGCCAGCAGGGCCGCCAGCAGCAGGGTCAGCGCCAGCAGGGCCAGGGCCAGCAGGGCCGCAACGACCTCAACCAGCTCGACCGCATGGCGCGCGAGCAGAACCGGCAGCTGGGCGAGACCGAGCGGCAGGAGCGCGGCCAGCAGCAGGGGCAGCGCGGCCAGCGTCCGCAGCCCGGGCAGCGCAATCCCGGCCAGGGCCAGCCCGGCCAGGGCCAGCCTGGCCAGCAGGGCCAGCCCAGCCCGGGCGACATGGGCCGCCAGCAGGGCGACCTCAGGCGCCAGCTCGGCGATTTCATGCAGCGCTTCGGCGATCGCAGCGGCGACATCCCGCAATCGCTGGGCCAGAGCGAGCGCTCGATGCGCGAGGCCGAGGAGGCGTTGCGCCGCGGCGATCTCGGCGACGCCGCCCGCGCCCAGCGCCGGGCGCTCGAGCAGCTGCAGCAGGGCATGAGCGATCTTGCCGAGCAGATGCAGGCCGGGCCCGGCAACCAGCAGGACCGTGGCCGCATCGAGGACCGCAAGGAGGCGCAGGACCGCGATCCCCTGGGCCGCAACGAGGGCAACTACGGCGGCGCGGTCGATACCGATGTCGACAAGGTGCCGGACCGCCTCGACCGCCAGCGCGCGCGCGACATCCTCGAGGAGCTGCGTCGCCGGGCCGGCGATGCGCAGCGGCCGAAAGAAGAGCTCGACTATATCGATCGCCTGCTGCGCCAGTTCTAATCGCAGTCGGCCTGTCGCTTACATCCGGATTGGACCGAATTCGCCTGTCCACACGGCAGCCTGACGCCTACCATCCCTGAGACTTCAACGTCTTGTGGATGCGAGTTCATGGTGTTGCGCAAGACGGGGGCCGTGCGAGGCCGCCCGTTCATCCCCGGAAAGGGCGCGTGGAGCGTGCTGGTCGGCACGCTCGCTCTCGTTACGTGCCTGGCCTTCAACAGCGCCGAGCGGGTGCACCCGGCGCCTGCCGCCGCATTTGACACGGGCGTCCTTAATTTTCCCGTCCTTTCATTGGAGTACCGCCATGCCGGCGCCTGAGGCCCTCGATCCGGCGTTGCTCAACGTGCTGAACGGCGAGAGCGACGGCCGGCGCCGCCGCACCCTGCGCACCAACGCCGCCCTGGTCGAGGCGACCATCCGCCTGTTCCGTGCCGGCGCAACCTCGCCCACCGCCAACGCCGTCGCGCGCGAAGCCG
>JBFXAZ010000029.1:0-52899 GCA_050183765.1 Reyranellaceae bacterium
GAAGGACTGGCCGGGCTGCGGCGGCCACATCCACATGTCGATGTGGCAGAAGGGCAAGGACGTCTCGGCCTTCCACGACGAGAAGGGGCCGCATCGCATGAGCCAGACCATGCGCAGCTTCGTCGCCGGCCAGAAGGCGCTGATGCCGGAGTTCCTCGCCATGGTGGCGCCGACGGTGAATTCCTTCCGCCGGCTGATCCCCGGCTTCTGGGCGCCGACCGCCGCGAGCTGGGGTGTCGAGAACCGCACCTGTGCTTTGCGCGTGATCCCCGGCTCGAAGAAGTCGACGCGGGTGGAGTACCGGGTGGCGGCCGCCGACGGTAATCCCTACCTGGCGCTGGCCGCGGCGATCGCGTCGGGCCTGTGGGGCATCGAGCAGAAGCTCGATCCCGGCGAGCCCGTCGATGGCAACTCCTACGCCAAGACCCATCCCGCGAAGTCGCAGTTGCCGCGCACGCTGACCGAGGCGGCGGAGCGCTTCCACAAATCCAAGGCGGCGCGCGCGCTGTTCGGCGATGCCTTCGTCGACCACTACGCCGCCACCCGCGAATGGGAGGAGCGCGAGTTCCGCAAGCACATCAGCGACTGGGAGCTCGACCGCTATTTCGAGATCATCTGATGGCCACACCCCGTCATCCTGAGCGAAGCGAAGGATCTGGCGGTGTGCGACCGAGACCGCGAGATGCTTCGCTTCGCTCAGCATGACGGATGACATGACAAGCTTTGACGTTCGCTCGCCGATCGACAATTCGATCGTCGCCACACGGCCGCTGGCCGGGGCGGCGGAGATCGCCGCCGCTGTGTCCGCCGCCCGCGCCGCGCAACGCGGCTGGCGCGGCGTAACAGTCGCCGACCGCGCCGCGATGGTGGCCCGCTTCGTCGAGGCGATGCAGGCGCGCAAGGACGACATCGCGCTCGAACTGACGCGCCAGATGGGCCGGCCGATCCGGTATACGCCGGGCGAGGTCAACGGCCTGTCGGAGCGCGCCACGACGATGGCCGGCCTGGCGCCCGAGGCGCTGGCGGATGTTGCGACATCCGAGAAGGCCGGCTTCACGCGCTTCATCCGCAAGGACCCGCTCGGCCTCGTCTTCGTCATCGCGCCGTGGAACTATCCGTACCTCACGGCGGTGAACGCGGTGGTGCCGGCGCTGCTCGCCGGCAACGCGGTGCTGCAGAAGCATTCCAGCCAGACGCCGCTGGTGGCCGAACGCTTCGCCGAGGGGTTCAAGGCCGCCGGGCTGCCCGACGGGCTGCTGCAGGTGTTGCACCTCTCGCACGCCGATACCGAGACGCTGATCGGCTCGCCCGACATCGACTTCGTCTGCTTCACCGGCTCGGTCGAGGGCGGCCACTCGGTGACGCGCGCGGCTTCCGGCCGCTTCATCGGCCTGGGCCTGGAGCTGGGCGGCAAGGACCCGGCCTATGTCCGACCCGATTGCGACTTCGACCACGCGGTCGAGAACCTGGTCGACGGCGCGTTCTTCAACTCCGGGCAAAGCTGCTGCGGCATCGAGCGCATCTACGTGCACGAGACGCTGTATCCGCGCTTCGTCGACGCCTTCGTCGCGCTGACGAAACAGTACAAGCTCGGCGATCCGCTCGATCCCCAGACCACGCTCGGGCCGATGGTGCGCGCTTCGGCAGCGGCCTTCGTACGCGGGCAGATCGCCGAGGCGGTGAACAAGGGCGCACGCTCGCTGGTCGATCCCAGGAGCTTCGCGGCCGATCGCGAGGGCACGCCCTACATGGCGCCGCAGGTCCTGGTCGATGTCGACCATTCGATGCGGGTGATGACCGAGGAGAGCTTCGGTCCGGTGGTCGGCATCATGAAGGTCGGCTCCGACGAGGAGGCGATCCGGCTGATGAACGACAGCCCGTACGGCCTGACCGCCGCGATCTGGACGCGCGACGAGGCGGCCGCGATCCGCATCGGCGATCAGGTCGAGACCGGCACCTGGTTCATGAACCGCTGCGACTATCTCGATCCGGAGCTGGCGTGGACCGGCGTCAAGGACACCGGGCGCGGCTGCACCCTGTCGCGGCTGGGCTTCGACTACCTGACGCGGCCGAAATCATTCCATCTGCGCCACGCGACCGGCTAAGGTCGCGACGCGTCGTCATCGCATCCGAGGCCTCATGTCAGACTCGCCCGTCGGCAACTGGAGCTACCCCACGACCGTGAAGTTCGGCGCGGGGCGCATCAAGGAACTGGCCGACCATTGCAAGGCCGTGGGCATCTTCAAGCCGCTGCTGGTGACCGATCCCGGCCTCGCCGGCCTGCCGATGATCGCCGACGCCTTCATCGCGCTGGAGAAGGCCGGCGTTCCGGCGGTGATCTTCTCCAAGCTCAAGCCCAATCCGGTGGCGCAGAACGTCGAGGACGGCCTGGCCGTCGTGCGCGCCGGCAAGCATGACGGGGTGATCGCCTGGGGCGGCGGCAGCGGGCTCGACACCGGCAAGGTGATCGCCTTCATGGCCGGCCAGAAGCGGCCGATGTGGGATTTCGAGGACATCGGCGACTGGTGGACCCGCGCCGATCCCGACGGGATCCTGCCGGTGATCGCCGTGCCGACCACCGCGGGCACCGGCTCCGAGACTGGCCGCGCCGGGGTGATCACCGACGAGACGACGCACACCAAGAAGGTGATCTTCCATCCGAAGATGATGCCGAAGATCGTCATCGCCGATCCCGAGCTCACCGTCGGCCTGCCGCCGAACCTGACCGCCGCGACCGGCATGGACGCCTTCGCCCATTGCCTCGAGGCCTATTGCGCACCGGGCTACCATCCCTATGCCGACGGCATCGCCGTCGAGGGCATGCGGCTGGTGAAGGAATACCTCGAGCGAGCGGTCGCCGACGGCAAGGACCTCGAGGCGCGCGCGCATATGCTGGCGGCCTCGCAGATGGGCTCGACGGCGTTCCAGAAGGGGCTGGGCGCCATCCACTCGCTGTCGCATCCCGTGGGCGCCGTGCTCGACACGCATCACGGGCTGACCAACGCCGTGGCGATGCCCTATGTGCTGGTCTTCAACCGCGACGCCATCGCCGAGCGCATCGCGCGGCTGTCACGCTATCTTGGCCTGCCGCGCGCCGATTTCGACGGCTTCCTTGACTGGGTGCTGCAGCTGCGCCAGCGGCTGAACATCCCCAACACCTTCGCCGATCTCGGCGTGACCGAGGACATGCTCGACCGCTTCGCCGAGATGGCCGCGGTCGATCCGACCGCCGGCGGCAACCCGGTGCAGGCCGGCGTCCCCGAGATGCGCCAGATGTACGAGGCGGCGCTCAATGGGCGGTTGTAAGTCTTCCTACCTTCCCCCGCTGGCGGGGGAAGGTGGCGCGAAGCGCCGCATGGGGGTGGCTGGTGCGACCGCTCTCATCGTTGTGACTGGTCGCTATGTCGACACCCCCATCCGCCCTTCGGGCACCTTCCCCCGCAAGGCGGGGGAAGGTAGGGCAATAGAGATCTCACAAGCATGACCGACACTCCTCCCGCGTTCCCGACGCAGGCCCGCGTTGTCATCATCGGCGGCGGCATCGTCGGCTGCTCGGTGGCCTATCACCTGACGCAGCTCGGCTGGAAGGACGTCGTGCTGATCGAGAAGGGCCGGCTGTCGAGCGGCACGACCTGGCACGCCGCCGGTCTCGTCGGCCAGCTGCGCACGCATCCCAGCATGACCAGGCTGATCCGTTACTCGACGGATCTCTACGCGCGACTGGAGGAGGAGACCGGGCTGGCGACGGGCTGGAAGCAATGCGGCAGCCTTACCGTGGCGCGCACGCCGGAGCGCATGACGTTGCTGAAGCGCGTCGCGGCCATGGCCAAGGCGCAGAACGTCATCTGCGATCTGCTGACGCCGGAGGAAGCCGGCAAGCTCTATCCGATCATGCGCACCGACGATCTCGTCGGCGCCGCGTGGCTGCCGGGCGACGGCAAGGCCAACCCGGCCGACATCACCCAGGCACTGGCGCGCGGCGCGCGGCGCGGCGGCACGCGCATCTTCGAGCAGACCAAGGTGACGAAGGTCCATGTCAAGGACGGCCGCGCCACGGGCGTGTCGACCGACAAGGGCGACATCGTCGCCGACGTGGTCGTGAACTGCGGCGGTCAGTGGGCGCGCGAGATCGGCCGCATGGTCGGCGTCACCGTGCCGCTGTTCTCCTGCGAGCACATGTACATCGTCACCGAGCGCATCGAGGGCGTGCAGCCGAACCTGCCCTGCCTGCGCGATCCCGACGGCTACATCTACTTCAAGGAGGAGGTCGGCGGCCTGCTGATGGGCGGCTTCGAGCCCGAGGCCAAGCCGTGGGCGCAGGCCTTCGACATCCCCGAGCCGTTCGAGTTCCAGCTCCTGCCCGACGACTGGGACCAGTTCCAGATCCTGATGGAGAACGCGCTGATCCGCGTGCCGGCGCTCGAGAAGACCGGCACCAAGCGCTTCATCAACGGGCCCGAGAGCTTCACCGCCGACAACAACTACATCCTGGGCGAGGCGCCGGAGCTGAAGAACTTCTTCGTCGCCGCCGGATTCAACTCGATGGGCATCGCCAGCGCCGGCGGCGCGGGCAAGGCGCTGGCGGAATGGATCGTCAACGGCGATCCGACGCTCGATCTGTGGCCGGTCGACATCCGCCGCTTCGCACGCTTCAACGCCAACGAGCAGTGGCTCAAGGCGCGCGTCGCCGAGGTGCTGGGCCTGCATTACAAGATGCCGTGGCCCAACCGCGAGCTGGAGACGGCGCGCCCGCTGCGCCGCTCGCCGCTCTACGACCGGCTCAAGGCGCGCGGCGCCTCGTTCGGCTCGAAGATGGGTTGGGAGCGGCCCAACTGGTTCGCGATCGAGGGCCAGTCGACCGCGCTGGAGTACGGCTGGGCACGGCAGAACTGGTTCGCCGCCAACGCCCGCGAGCATCGTGCGGCTCGCGAGCGCGTGGCGATCTTCGACCAGAGCTCGTTCTCCAAGCTCTTGCTGCAGGGCCGCGATGCCGAGGCCGTGCTGCAGCATCTGTGCGCCAACGACATGGCTGTGCCGGTCGGCACCTCGGTCTATACCGGCGTGCTCAACGTGCGCGGCGGCTTCGAGTCCGATCTCACCGTGCAGCGTTTGGCGCGCGATCGTTTCATGCTGGTCACCGGCTCGTCGCAGACTACGCGCGACGCCGACTGGCTGAACAAGCACATGCCCGAGAACGCACACGCGGTGCTGACCGACGTCACCGGCGCCTGGGCGGTGATCTCGGTGATGGGGCCGAAGGCGCGCGATCTGCTCGCGCGCGTCAGCCGTGCCGATCTCGGCGATGCCAGCTTTCCGTTCGGCACCTGCCGCGACATCGATGTCGGGCTGGCCACGGTGCTGGCGGTGCGTCGCACCTATGTCGGCGAGCTCGGGTGGGAGCTCTACACGCCGGTCGAGATGGCGGCCTCGGTCTACGACACCTTGCGCGAGGCCGGCGAGGCGCTGGGCCTGATCGACGCCGGCTATTACACGATCGAATCGCTGCGGCTGGAGAAGGGCTATCGCGCCTGGGGCCGCGAGCTGACGCCCGAGCACACGCCCTACGAGGCGGGACTGGGCTTCGCCGTGAAGCTCGACAAGGCGACACCGTTCATCGGCCAGGAGGCGCTGCGCGGATTGCGCGGCAAGCCGATGACACGCCGTTGCGTGTCGATCACGCTGGCCGATGGTGGACCCATCGCGCAGAGCGGCGAACTGCTGCTGCGCGACGGCAAGCCGGCCGGCGAGACGACGTCGGCGGCCTTTGGCCATACGCTGGGCCGCACCGTGCTGCTGGGCTACGCCCACAACAACGGTGAGCCGGTCGACGCGGCGTTTCTGTCTTCGGGAAAGTGGGAGGTCGACATCGCCGGGGACCGCTGCGCCTGCACGGTCTCCCTGAAGGCCCCCTATGACCCGGACAACAAACGCACGCGGATGTAACGACCCCCGTCGTCCTGAGCGCCAGCGAAGGACCCCGCGGTATCGCGGCCACACACCTGCGTGGTGTCCGTTCGCACCACCGCCAGGTCCTTCGCTGCGCTCAGGGCGACGGTTTGGCCTCGGCGGTCTCGAAGAACTGCCGCACCGGATCGAGTCGCCGCCGTTCGGCGAGGCAGACCGCGAACTCGCCGACCTCCATGTCGGCGCCGGCGATGTCGAGCGCGCGGAAGCGGGCATCGGCGCCGAACTCGCTTTCGAACACCACGCCGATGCCGAAGCCCGCCGCCACCGCCTCGCGCACGCCCTCGCGGCTCTCGACCTCGACCAGCACGCCCGGCCGCACGTCGGCCTCGGCGAGGCGCTGCTCGAAGACCTCGCGTGTGATCGAGCCGCGCTCGCGCAGCACCAGGTCCTGCGCCGCCAGCCGCGCCAGCTCGACCCTTCGCAGCCGCGCCCAGGCATGGCGGCGCGGCACGAAGAGGATCAGCCGGTCCTGGCGGATGCGCCGGCAGATGAGGCGCGGATCGGAGGTCGGTCGCGCCATCACGCCGACATCGGTCTCGTGGTCGAGCACCTGGCGCAACACCGCGTCCGAGTTGCCGATGCGCAGCGCGAAGGTGAAGCCCGGCCGCGTGCGGCGGATCTCGGCCAGCGCCGGCATCACGTGATAGGCCGAGTCTGCGCCGACGCGCAGATGCCCGCCGGCCTGCGCCGCGCCGCCGGCGATGGCCGCGGCAGCTTCATCGTACACGGCGAAAAGCCGACGCGTGACGTCGTGCAAACGGCGGCCGGCCTCGGTCAGCTCGACGCGGCGGCCGACGCGACGGAAGAGGGCGACGCCCGATTCGCTCTCGAGACCGCGCACCTGCGCCGACAGGGTCGGCTGGCTGATGCGCTGGGCGCGGGCGGCGGGGGAGTAGCCTCCGGCATCGGCCACGAGGTGGAAGGCGCGCAGCTGGGTGAAATTCAACCTATCTATCCATCCTATGGGATAGATACAAAATATATAATGGACCGATAGATGTCGATCCGCCATCTTCCGCCCGATCCAATCGAGAGGACCTCCATGGCCCCGCGCGGCGCATCCGAGACCGGCGATCCCCTGCTGCTGACGCCCGGCCCGCTCACCACCTCGGCCGCGGTGAAGCAGGCGATGGTGCACGACTGGGGCTCGCGCGACGCCGAGTTCATCCGCATCAACCGGATGGTGCTCGACAGCATCGTCCGGCTCGCCGGCGCCGAGGGCACGCACGTCACCGTGCCGGTGCAGGGCAGCGGCACCTTCGCCGTCGAGGCGATGATCACCACCTTCGTGCCGAAGACGGGCAAGCTGCTGGTGCTGATCAACGGCGCCTATGGCCAGCGGGCGAAGAAGATCGCCGAGATCGCCGGCCGCGCCGTCGTCACCCACGAGACGCCGGAGGACACGCCGCCCGACCTCGCCGCGATCGAAAGGCTGCTGGCGACCGACACGGCGATCACCCACGTCTTCGCCGTCCATTGCGAGACGACGTCGGGCATCCTCAATCCGATCCAGGAGATCGCGGCGCTGGTGGCGCGGCAGGGCCGCCGCCTGCTGGTCGACTCGATGAGCGCTTTCGGCGCGATCGAGATCGATGCGCGCACGGTGCCGTACGACGCGCTGGCCGCCTCGTCGAACAAGTGCCTGGAGGGCGTGCCGGGCCTGGGCTTCGTCGTCTGTCGCAAGGACGCCTTGGCCCAGTGCAAGGGCAACGCGACGACCCTGGTGCTCGACCTGCACGACCAGGAAGAGGGCTTCGCCAGGACCGGCCAGTACCGCTTCACGCCGCCGATCCATGTGATCGTGGCGCTGGGCAAGGCGATCGAGGAGCACGCGGCCGAGGGCGGCGTCGCCGGGCGCGGCGGGCGCTATCGGTCGAACGCGAAGATCCTGATCGACGGCATGCGCGGCATGGGCTTCCGCACCCTGCTGCCCGACTCGCTGCAGGCGCCGATCATCATCACCTTCCATATGCCGACCGATCCCCGCTTCGTCTTCCAGCGCTTCTACGACGGACTGAAGGATCGCGGCTATGTGATCTATCCCGGCAAGCTCACGGTGGCGGACTCGTTCCGCATGGGCTGCATTGGCCGCCTGAACGCCGAGCACATGCGCGGTGCGCTGGCCGCCGTGCGCGAGGTGCTCGACGAGATGCGCGTCAGCAACGGCGGCCCGGCCCTGGCGGCGGAGTAGGAGACAACAGATGGCACCCGACTCGCTGACCCCCGGGGGCACCGCGACGATCGACGTCAACGGCCGCTCCTACCGCCTGCCGCAGCGGCCGACCGTCGTGGTCTGCGTCGACGGCTCCGAGCCCGGCTATATCGAGCGCGCGGTCGAGGCCGGCGTGGCGCCGTGGTTCGCCCGCATCCTGCGCGAGGGCACGAACCTGCTGGCCGATTGTGTGGTGCCGAGCTTCACCAATCCCAACAACCTGTCGATCGTCACCGGCCGGCCACCATCGGTGCACGGCATCAGCGGCAACTACTTCCTCGATCCCGAGAGCGGGAACGAGGTGATGATGAACGATCCCAAGTTCCTGCGCGTCGAGACACTGTTCCCCGCCTTCCAGCGCGCCGGCCTGCGTATCGCCGTGATCACGGCGAAGGACAAGCTGCGCGGCCTGCTGGGCAAGGGACTCGAGCTGGCGCCAGGCAAGGCCTGCAGCTTCTCCTCCGAGAAGGCCGACCAGGCCACGATCGCCACCAACGGCATCGACAACGTGCTGTCGCTGGTCGGCATGCCGGTACCCGACGTCTACAGCGCCGAACTGAGCGCGTTCGTCTTCGCTGCGGGCGTGAAGCTGATGCAGCGCGACCGACCCGACCTGATGTACCTGTCGACCACCGACTACATCCAGCACAAGCACGCGCCGGGCACGAAGGTGGCCAACGCCTTCTACGCCATGATGGACGGCTACCTGGCGCAGCTCGACGCGATGGGCTGCACCATCGTGCTGACTGCCGATCACGGCATGAACGCCAAGCACGACCTGTCGGGCCAGCCCGACGTGGTCTACCTGCAGGATCTGCTCGACGGTTGGCTGGGCGAGGCCAAGGCGCGGGTGATCCTGCCGATCACCGATCCCTATGTCGTGCATCATGGCGCGCTGGGCTCCTTCGCGGTGATCTACCTGCCGCGCGAGGCCAAGGCCGCCGCCGTCATGACCAGGCTGCGCGCGGTCGAGGGCATCGAATCGGCACTGAGCCGCGAGGAAGCCGCCCAGCGCTTCGAGTTGCCGGCCGACCGGCTGGGCGACATCATCGTCGTGTCGAACCGGCACAAGGTGCTGGGCACCAGCGCGTCGCGCCACGATCTTTCAGGCCTGACCGAGCCGCTGCGCAGCCACGGCGGCGTGTCGGAGCAGGGCGTGCCGCTGATCTGCAACCGCAAGCTCGGCACCGGGCCGACGCGCCACTGGCGCAACTTCGACGCCTTCGACCTGGCGCTGAACTTGGTCGCCTGACGCTGTCATCCTGAGCGCAGCGAAGGATCCAGGGCTATGGCGGCCAGTCACCGACCAACCATGCGGCTGCATGACCGCGAGATCCTTCGCTGCGCTCAGGATGACAAGCGGAGCGAGCCTCGCCGTCAGGGCAGGGACATGAGCGGAGAAGAACCATGAACGTCCAGGCGAAGATCGGCGGCATCCAGGCGCCCATCATCGGCGTGCATGAGACCATGCGCATCGCCGGCAAGCGCGTCGACGGCGAGGCCACGCTCGAGGTGTTCAATCCCTGGGACAACAGCGTGGTCGGCACGGTGCCGCGCGCCGACCCGGCGCAGGTCGCCGAGGCGTTCCAGATCGCCTGCGACTACAAACCGAAGCTCAGCCGCTACGATCGCCAGAAGATCCTGATGAAGACCGCCGAGCTTCTGGTCGCGCGCAAGGACGAGATCGCGCGGCTGATCACCTCGGAGAGCGGGCTCTGCCTGAAGGATTCGCTCTACGAGGTCGGCCGCGCCTTCGATGTGTTCTCGCTCGCCGGCCAGCTCTGCATCATCGATGATTCGCAGACCTTCTCCTGCGACCTCACCCCGCACGGCAAGCAGCGCAAGATCTTCACGATGCGCGAGCCGCTCAACGCCATCAGCGCCATCACGCCGTTCAACCACCCCTTGAACATGGTGGCGCACAAGCTGGCGCCGGCGATCGCCACCAACAACTGCGTGGTGCTGAAGCCCACCGAGCAGACGCCGCTGACCGCCCTGATGCTGGCCGACACGCTGTACGAGGCCGGCCTGCCGCCGGAGATGCTGTCGGTGGTCACCGGCGGCCCGGCCGATATCGGCGATGCGATGATCACCGATCCGCGCATCGACCTGATCACCTTCACCGGCAGCGTGCGAGTGGGCAAGTACATCGCCGAGAAGGCCGGCTACAAGCGTATCGTGCTCGAGCTGGGCGGCAACGACCCGCTGATCGTCATGGAGGACGCCGACCTCGACAAGGCGGCCGAGCTGGCGGTGCAGGGCGCGACCAAGAACTCCGGTCAGCGCTGCACGGCGGTGAAGCGCATCCTCGTGGTCGAAAAGATCGCCGAGGAGTTCGCCGCGCTGGTGCTGGGCAAGGCCCGCAAGTTGCGCGCCGGCGATCCGATGGATCCCGCGACCGATGTCGGCACGGTGATCAACGAGCGCTCCGCGACGCTGTTCCAGAACCGCGTCGTCGACGCGGTGTCGAAGGGTGCCACGCTGCTTCACGGCAATGACCGCAAGGGCGCGCTGTTCCCGCCCACCGTGGTCGATCGCGTCCCCTACGACTGCGAGCTGGTGCGTGAGGAAACCTTCGGCCCGGCGATCCCGATGATCCGCGTCAAGGACATCGACGACGCCATCCGCGTCTCGAACTCGACCGCCTACGGCCTGTCCTCGGGCGTCTGCACCAACCGCCTCGACTACATCACGCGCTTCGTCAACGAGCTGCGCGTCGGCACGGTCAACATCTGGGAAGTGCCCGGCTACCGCATCGAGATGTCACCCTTCGGCGGCATCAAGGATTCCGGCCTCGGCTACAAGGAAGGCGTGCTGGAGGCGATGAAGAGCTTCACGAACGTGAAGACCTACTCGCTGCCTTGGGCGATCTGACAATCGTAGGGGCGGAAATAGGTCGCACCCTCCGATCGACATACACTGTCGTCCTGAGCG
The DNA here is from genome assembly GCA_050183765.1 of Reyranellaceae bacterium. Classification (GTDB taxonomy): domain Bacteria; phylum Pseudomonadota; class Alphaproteobacteria; order Reyranellales; family Reyranellaceae; genus JAFAZJ01. The sequence goes on from JBFXAZ010000029.1 coordinate 11,114, forward strand.
AAGCGAAGGACCTCGCGATCGTGCGATCAGCCGCCCCGCTTGCGATTGCCCGCGAAACCGCAAGATCCTTCGCTGCGCTCAGGATGACGATGTGAAGCGCTGTGCGAGAGGGTCTGTCGTTCTGAGCGAAGCGAAGGACCTCGCGGTGGAGCGATCAGCCGCCCCGCTTGCGATTGCCCGCGATACCGCAAGATCCTTCGCTGCGCTCAGGATGGCGATGTGAAGCGCTGTGCGAGGAGCCTGTCGTCCTGAGCGCAGCGAAGGACCTCGCGGTCGTGCGATCGGTCGCCACGCTGGTGAATGAACACGATACCGCCGGATCCTTCGCTGCGCTCAGGATGACGGTGTGGAGTGCTATGCGAGGATCTTCTTGCGTTCGGGATCGTAGGCGGAGCCGTCGATGCGGCGGGCGGGCACGCGGTGTGTGAAGGCTTCGATCTCGTAGTCGGTATGAACGGCGTCGTCGCTCGGCAGGTAGCCGAAGGCGATCCATTTGCCGATCGTGTGACCGTAGCCGGCGCTCGAGGTGACGCCCACGACCTTGCCGTCGCGCAGGATCGCCTCGCTGCCGTAGACCGGCTTGTCGCCGTCGAGCAGGAAGACGCAGAGGTTGCGCCGGGCGCCTTCGGCGCGTCGCTGCTCGAGCGCGGCACGACCGATGAAATCGCCTTTCTTCATCGCCACCGCGAAGCCGAGGCCGGCCTCCCATGGCGTGTAGTCCGGGCCGATGTCGCTGCCCCAGTAGAGGTAGCGCTTCTCCAGACGGCAGGACTCGATCGCGCGGTAGCCGGCGTTGGCGACGCCGAGGTCCTGGCCCTCCTGCCACAGCAGGTCGTAGACGTGCGCGGCGTATTCGACCGGGATGTGCAGCTCGTAGCCCAGTTCGCCCACGTAGGTGACGCGCGCGACGCGGCAGGGGGCGTAGCCCAGGCGGAGCTCGCGCATCGACATGTAGGGCAGGGCGGCGTTCGAGACGTCGGAATCGGCGACGCGCTCGAGCAGGGCGCGGCTCTTCGGGCCGCAGCAATTGATCACTGCCCAGGCGTTGGTGACGTCGGTCAGCGTGACCGAGCCGTCGGCCGGCATGTGGCGACGGATCCACGAGGCGTCGTGGATGCCGAAGGCACTGCCGGTGACGACGTAGTAGCGGTCTTCGGCGACACGCATGAAGGTGAGGTCGGCCTCGATGCCGCCCTTCTCGTTGCACAGCTGGGTGTAGATCAGCGCGCCGACCGGCTTGTCGACATTGCCGGCGGCGAGGCGCTGCAGGAAGGCGGCGGTGCCGGGGCCGGCGAGCTCGAACTTGGAGAACGAGCTCTGGTCGATCAGCGCCACGTGCTCGCGAATCGCGCGACATTCGCGGCCGACGGCGTCGAACCAGCTCGGCCTGCCCTCGAAGGAGGGGTTGTCGAAGCGCGTGTCGCCGTTGATGGCGAACCAATTGGGCCGCTCCCAGCCGAAGCGCGAGCCGAACACGGCGCCGGCCTGGTCGAGCACGCCGTAGAGCGGCGAGCGGCGGCCGCCGCGCCCGGTGTTCATCTCCTCACCCGGCCAGTGGATCAGGTAGTAGCGGTGATAGGCCTCGACCGCGCGCTCGTGCAGGTACTTCGCGCCGACGTGGTGCGGGCCGAAGCGCTGCACGTCGAAGCTCCAGAGATCGAACTCCGAGGCGCCCTCGACGATCCATTGCGCAAGCTGCCGGCCGGCGCCGCCGGCGCCGGCGATGCCGGAGGTAAAACCGCCGGCGACGAAGACGTTGTCCAGTTCCGGCGCCTTGCCGAGGATGGGCTCGCCGTCGGGCGTGATCGGGATCGGCCCGTTGATCAGCTGCCGGATGCCGAGATCGTTGAGCATCGGCAGGCGCTCGGCGGCCGGCGTGGCGATCGCCTCGAAGCGGTCGTAGTCGCCCTGGAACAGCTCGCGGCCGAAATCGAAGGGCACGCCGCGCTCGCCAAACGGCCGCGTGTTGGATTCCCAGCCGCCGATGGCGAAGCCGCCGACCTCGGGCTTGAGGTAGAAATTGTTGTCGGGATCGCGCAGCGAGGTCAGCCTCTTCGGCAGATCCGGCAGCTTCTCGGTCACCATGTACTGGTGCTCGACGGCGGCGACCGGCATGCGCACGCCCATCATCTTCGCCACGTCGCGCGCCCAGATGCCGGCGGCGTTGACCAAGGTGTCGCAGGCGATGGTACCGTGGTCGGTGACCACGGACGTGGCACGGCCGTCCTTGACCACGATGTCGGTGACGCGCACGCCTTCGACGATCTTCACGCCGCCCTGCCGCGCCAGCCGCGCCAGGCCCTGCGTCAGGCTGCTGGGATCGATGTAGCCGTCGGACGGCACGAACGCCGCGCCCTCGACGCCGTCGGTCGAGATGTAGGGGAAGATCTGCTTGGCCTCGCTGGCCGACATCAGGTGCAGTTCGAAGCCGAAGCTGCGCGCCGTCGTCGCCGTGCGCCGGATCTCGCTCCAGCGGTCCTTCGACGAGGCCAGGCGCAGCGAGCCCACGGGGTGCCAGTCGACGCCGTAGCCGAGCTGCTTCTCCATCGAGCCGTAGAGCTCGACGGATTGCTGCATCATGCGCGTGAGGTTGCGCTTCGACCGCAGTTGGCCGACGAGGCCGGCGGCGTGCCAGGTCGAGCCATGGGTGATGCCGCTCTTCTCGACCACCAGCACATCGCGCTCGCCCATCTGCGCGAGGTGATAGGCGATCGAGCAGCCGACCGCGCCGGCACCGATGATGACGATGCGCGCCTGCGACGGGACGTTGTTGGCCATGTCAGAGCGCTCTGTCCTTCTCCCCGCGAAGGCGGGGAGAAGGTGCCCGAAGGGCGGATGAGGGGCTTCGCGGTGTCCCGACAGCGACGATGTTGGGCGTTGCGCGAGGAAGCCCCTCATCCGCCTCGCTGGCGCTCGGCACCTTCTCCCCGCCTTCGCGGGGAGAAGGGAAAGGAACGGCGCTCATTCCGCGGCCTGTGCCCTGGGCGTGCCCTGGCCGCGCATCTCGCCGAGATACCAGTCGACGAAATGCTGCACGTTGGCTTCCTGCGTGCGCGAGTAGGGGCCCGGCACGTAGCGCGGCGAGGTCACGCCCTGCTGGTTGGCCTCGCAGATGAACCAGTCCTGCTCCGAGGTGCGCTCCCAGAACGGCGTCAGCTTCGCCGGGTCGTAGTCGCGGCCTTCCACCGCGTCCTTGTACACGAACCACCAGACCACGATCTCGCAGGTCGTTGCGTCGACCGGCGTGATGCGCGTGGAGACGGCGTGGTCGTCGCTGGCGTGCTGCCAGAAGTTGGGGAACACCGTGGTGCGCAAGGTACCGTCGCTCCAGGCGTTGCGGTCGCGGAAATGGCCCATCAGCGGCGCCACCGGCGTGCCGTCGAGGCTCTGCGTCTTCCATCCCTCCATCAGCGGCGTGCGATGGGCCCGCCAGAATGCGCCGGTCATGGCGGAGAAGGCGTCGCCGGTATCGATGCCCAGCGCGCGGAAGCGGGCATTGGCCAGCTCGGTCTGGCGCACCACGTCCTCGGCCAGGCCGGGCATGATTCGTGCAACGTCGTAGGTGCCCTTGACGTATTCGGGATGGGCGACGGTGCAGTGGTAGCACTCGCGATTGTTCTCGAAGACCAGCTTCCAGTTGGCCTTCACCGTGTAACGGCGCTCGACCGCGACCTTGGCGTCGTACAGCCCCTGATGCTTCAGGCGGCCGGCGAGGTCCTCGTGCGCGCGGTCGAAGGGCACCGGATCGTCGGACAGATTGATCCACAGGATTCCCGATGTGTCGCGCAGGCGCACCGGGTGCAGGCCGAGGGTCGATTCGGAGACGCCGAACTCGGCCATGGTGCGTGTCGTGAGCCGGCCCTCCAGATCGTAGGCCCAGCCGTGATAGGGGCAGCGGAAGCCGCGGGCGTTGCCGGTCTCGGCGTTGCAGAAGCGCGCGCCCCGGTGGCGGCAGGTGTTGTGGAAGGCGCGGATCTGGCCGTCGCGTCCCCGCACCACGACGATCGAGGCCAGCCCGATCTTCCAGGTCATCCAGTCGCCGGGATTGGGCAGCATGCAGGCGTGGCCGACATACAGCCAGTAGCGCGACCAGATGCGGTCCATGTCGGCCTGGAAAACCTCGGCGTCGATGTAGAAGTCGCGCTGCAGCGGCCCACCGTGACGGTAGGCGGCGATCAACCCGGCGATCCGCTCTTCATCGAAGCGGTATCCGCTGGGGCGGGCGGTGGACATCGGATTTCCTCGCGCGGTGTCGTCAGGCGGCAACGTCTATCGTGCAGGGTCGCGGTTGTCAGGACCACTTACTTGCGTTGTAATAAATCTGAAACCGTCGTCGACTTCAAATGCTGGCCGTCGGCGGTATGGGAAGAGGGGGCAGAGAGATGATGAACAAGTGGATGCGTGGCGTGACAGCCGCGCTGGCGGCGGTTGCCGTCATGGCCGGCGGGACGGCGCTGGCCCAGAAGACCAAGCTCACGGTCTATACGGCGCTGGAGAACGACCAGCTCAAGATCTTCAAGGACACCATCGAGAAGGCGGTGCCGACGGTCGAGATCTCCTGGGTCCGCGACTCCACGGGCATCATCACCGCGCGTTTCCTGGCCGAGAAGGCCAACCCGCAGGCCGACATGGTGCTCGGTCTCTCGGGCTCGAGCATGGCGGCCTTCGCCAAGCAGGGCCTGCTCGAGGCGTACACGCCCAAGGGTGCTGACGCGCTGAAGCCGGTCTTCAAGAACAGCGGCAGTCCGATGGGCTGGGTGGGCATGGACGCCTATCTCTCGGTGGTCTGCTTCAACACGGTAGAAGCGGGCAAGAAGAAGCTGCCGAAGCCGGCGTCGTGGAAGGACCTCGCCAATCCGGCCTATGCCGGCTCCATCGTCATGCCCAACCCGGCCTCGTCGGGCACCGGCTACCTGACGGTCGCCGCCTGGCTCCAGCTGATGGGCGAAGAGGCCGGCTGGAAGTTCATGGACGCGGTGCACAAGAACGTCGCCGTCTACACCCACTCGGGCTCGGCGCCCTGCGTGCAGGCCGCCAAGGGCGAGCGCATCATCGGCATCGGCTTCGACATGCGCGGCGCCAAGGAGAAGACCGCCGGCGCGCCGATCGACCTGATCCTGCCGACCGAAGGCGCCGGCTGGGAGATGGAGACCTCGGGCATCGTCAAGGGCCGCCCGCACGTCGCCGCCGCCAAGCTGGTGCAGGACTGGGTCGCCTCGCAGGCCGCCAACGAGCTCTACGGCAAGTACTACGCCATCGTCGCGCATCCCGCGGTGAAGGCGGCGCCGCCGAACTATCCGCCGAACGCCGACAAGGCGATGGTCAAGAACGACCTCGACTGGATGGCGTCCAACCGCGACCGCATCCTGGCGGAGTGGACCAAGCGCTACGACGGCAAGTCGCAGCCGAAGAAGAAGTAGGGACGTAGGCGTTCAGGACATGCCGTACCTCGAGGTCGACCGCGTCACCAAGAGGTTCGGCATGTTCACCGCGCTCGACGCGGTGTCGCTGTCGATCGAGCGTGGCGAGTTCGTCTGCTTTCTCGGCCCCTCGGGCTGCGGCAAGACGACTCTGCTGCGCGCCATCGCCGGCCTCGATCCGCAGACCAGCGGGACGATCCGCCAGGACGGCCGCGATGTCTCGGCGCTGCCGCCGGCCGAGCGCGATTTCGGCATCGTCTTCCAATCGTATGCGCTGTTTCCCAACCTGACCGTGGCCGACAATGTCGGCTACGGCCTGAAGAACCGGCGCAAGCCCGCCGCCGAGGTCAGGGCGCGTGTGGCCGAGCTGCTGGCGCTGGTCGGCCTGCCGACGCAGGGCACGAAGTACCCGGCCCAGCTCTCCGGCGGCCAGCAGCAGCGTGTGGCGCTGGCGCGCGCGCTGGCGACCTCGCCCGGGCTGCTGCTGCTCGACGAGCCGCTCTCGGCGCTCGATGCCCGTGTACGCGCGCGCCTGCGCGGCGAGATCCGCGGCCTGCAGCGACGCCTGGGCGTCACCACCATCATGGTGACCCACGACCAGGAAGAGGCGCTGACCATGGCCGACCGGATCGTGGTGATGAACCACGGCCGCATCGAGCAGATCGGCGTGCCGCAGGAGATCTACGGCCAGCCGGCCAGCGCCTTCGTTGCCGATTTCGTGGGCTCGATGAATTTCCTGCCCGGCCGCGTCACGGGCCCCGGTCGCGTCTCGCTCGGCGACGGCCTGGCGATCGACTGCGCCGACGCGGGGCCGCAAGGCGGCGAGATCCGGGTCTGCCTGCGGCCCGAGGACGTGCAGGTGCGCGGCATCACGGAGAGCACGGCCAACCGCATCCCCGTGACCATCGCCGAGCTTGAGTTCCTGGGCTCGTTCTGCCGCGCCACGTTGAATGCCGCGGCGCCGGGTGTCACGCTGATTGCGGACTTCTCGATCAACCTGATGCGCGACCTCGACGTCGGCATCGGCAAGTCGCTCGACATCGCGCTGCCCGCCGACAGGCTGCGGGTGTTCGCGGGCGAGTCGGCGGGCTAGGGATGACCCGGCCTGCTGTCATCCTCAGGGCCGTCCGCGGCCCCTGTAGCGCAGCGAGGGATCTATTGCGCGGTTCGAGATCCGTCGCTGCGCTCGCAGGCCGATCGGATGCGGCTTTCATTACCTTCCCCCGGAGGGGGAAGGTGCCCGAAGGGCGGATGGGGGATGTCGAAGACGAACGCAAGAGTCCGTCTTCGACATCCCCCATCCGTCGCGCTGTGCGCGCCACCTTCCCCCTCCGGGGGAAGGTAATACCAGTGCGCTAGGTCATGGCGGTGGTGGCCGACGCGCCGCTGGTGCGGCCCAGGGCTTCGACCGACGACATCGTCATGCGCGCCGGCATCGCCGTCGTGCTGGTCCTGCTGGCGCTGTTCGTGGCAGCACCACTGTGGACGCTGTTGTCCAAGAGCTTCCACCACGCCGACGGAACCTGGGTCGGCCTCGACAACTACATCCGCTACGTCTCGACGCCGGCGCTGCTGCAGTCGCTGTGGAACAGCCTGAAGATCTCGGTGATCTCGACCGCGATCGTCGTGCCGCTGGCCTTCGTCTACGCCTATGCGCTGACCCGCGCGGTGCTGCCGCTCAGGCCGCTGTTCCAGGCGGTGGCGCTGGTGCCGATCCTGGCGCCCTCCCTGCTGCCGGCGATGTCGATGATCTACCTCTTCGGCAACCAGGGCATGCTGAAGGAGCTGCTGGGCGGCAGCGAGATCTACGGCGCCGGCGGCATCGTCGCCTCGCAGGTCTTCTACTGCTTCCCGCACGTGCTGATGATCCTGGTCACGGCGCTGTCGATGGCCGACCAGCGGCTCTACGAGGCGGCCGAGGCGCTGGGCGCCTCGCGCTGGCGCATCTTCTGGACCGTGACGCTGCCCGGCGCGCGCTACGGGCTGATCAGCGCGATCTTCGTCTGCTTCACCCTGGTGCTGACCGATTTCGGCATCGCCAAGGTGATCGGCGGGCAGTTCAACGTGCTCGCCACCGACGTCTACAAGCAGGTCATCGGCCAGCAGAACTTCGAGATGGGCGCCGTGGTCGGCCTGATCCTGCTGGCGCCGGCCGTGCTGTCGTTCTTCGCCGACCGCTACGCGCAAAAGCGGCAGGTGGCGCTGCTCTCGGCCCGTGCCGTGCCCTACGCGCCCAAACGCCAACGCGGCCGCGACGCGCTGCTGTTCGCGTTTTGCGCCACGGTCGCCGGCCTGATCCTGATCATCATCGGCATCGCCGGCTGGGCCTCGCTGATCAAGCGCTGGCCCTACAACCTGTCGCTGACGCTCGACAATTACGACTTCGAGAATTTCGATCCCACCGGTTGGGATCCGCTGTGGACCTCGCTGAAGATGGCCGCCTGGGCCGCCGCGATCGGCGCCGTCGTCGTCTTCACCGCCGCCTGGCTGCTCGAGAAGAGCCGCGGTTTCGGCCTGATGCGCGGCCTGGTGCAGTTCCTTGCCACCCTGCCGATGGCGGTGCCCGGCCTGGTGCTGGGCCTGGGCTACATCTTCTTCTTCAACGATCCGTCGAACCCGCTGAACTTCCTCTACGGCACCCTGGCGATCCTGGTGATCAACACGGCGGCGCATTTCTACACCGTGGCGCACATCACGGCGGTCACGGCGCTGAAGCAGCTCGACGCCGAGTTCGAGGCGGTGTCGGCGTCGCTGAAGGTGCCGCTGCCGGTGACCTTCCTGCGCGTCACCGTGCCGATCTGCCTGCCGGCGATCCTCGACATCTTCATCTATCTCTTCGCCAACGCCATGACGACGATCTCGGCGGTGATCTTCCTCTACGGCGCCGACACCAAGCTGGCCGCGATCGCGGTGATCAGCATGGACGAGGCCGGCTTCAGCGCCTCGGCGGCGGGCATGGCGATGTGCATCGTGGCGGTGTCGCTGGCGACGCGGCTATTGCACCTGCTGCTCGAGCGCACCCTGCTGGCCCGGCTGCAGCGCTGGCGGCGGCGGTAGCGCTCCGTCGTCCTGAGCGCAGCGAAGGACCCGGCGGTATGGCGGCCAGTCGCGTGCGGTCGTTCGACCGCGAGGTCCTTCGCTGCGCTCAGGACGACGGTGATCAATTCGGCTGGTAGCGCCGATAGAACTCGCGCGTGCGCTTCTCGCCGATGTCGCAGCCCGGCTCGTAGCGGCGATGGCCGCCCGGCCCGGGGGCGTGCGGGTCGCGCAGGCCCATGGCGCTGTCGCGGCTCTGCGCGAACTGCCGGCCGGCGCGCGGCTGCGGCGCGAAATCGGCGATCTCCTGCAGCAGCTTCTTGCGCACCGCCTCGGCGAAGTTCTCGAAGTCGTTGGCGACGACCATGAAGGAACGCGGCCCGCCGATCACGCAGCCCTCGTAATAGCGGTCGAGGTCGGGATCGTTGGGAAAGCCGGTGGGATTGGGCCGGTCGTTGAAGATCGGCAGGCCGTTGATCGAGATGCCGCGGCCGATGGCGTCGTCGCGCGCCTCGGTCACCATGCCGCCGTCGTTGTTCGAGCCGTCGCCGGAGATGTCGAGCACGCGGCGCTCCGCTGCCCACTTGAGGCGGTCGAACATCGGAATGGCGTAGCGGATCGCGCCGGTGATCGAGGTGCGCATCATGCGCGAGATCGGCCTGGTCTCGAGCTGGTGGGTGAAATCCTCGATCGCCTGCTCGCTGTCGAGCAGGGTCCAGTCGATGACCATGTTCTGCCGCCAGGCGTCCGACCACTCGTAGTAGGCGACGGCGATCCGCCCATGATAGCCGCCCAGGATGGCGCGGCGGATCGCCGGATCGCGGAACGCCTTCACATAGCCGTTGCGCTGCAAGCGGCCTTCCTCGACATCGACGCTGCCCGACACGTCGATCGCCAGCGCCAGCGCGAGGTCGATCTCGCGATCGGGCGGCTCGGTCCTGGCGTTCTGCGCGAGCGCGGGGGCCGCGGCGACGAACGACAGCAGCGCCAGCGTGGCGAGGCACCACGCGAGAGGCCGTCGTCTGGCTGCTGCATCAGCCATCCTGTGTCTCCATTCCGGTCCGCGGGTAAAAGGGTACGCCTGTCGAAACGGCGTGGGAAGCGGCGCATCGGCGGGCTGGCGCGGCCTCGCGGAACATGTTTGCCTTGCCAGCAACGCAAACGCCGTGCCGCCGCGGGCGCGCACCACAGGCGGGAGGAAGCCATGGACCTGTCGCTCAGCCCGGACGATCAGGCCTTCCAGCAGGAAGTGCGTCAGTTCTTCACCGAAAACCTGACGCCCGACTTGCGCGAGGCCGGCGCGCTGACCGGCGGCGTGTTCGCCGAGTTCGAGGCCTCGATGCGCTGGCACCGCAAATTGGCCAAGAAGGGCTGGTCGGCGACGACCTGGCCCAAGGAATACGGCGGGCCCGGCTGGACGGCGACGCAGCGCTACATCTACGCGCGCGAGGCGACGGCGGCCGACGCGCCGCGCATCTTCAACATGGGCGTGCGCATGGTGGGCCCGGTGCTGATGAAGTTCGGCACGCCGGAGCAGAAGGCCAAGTACCTGCCGGGCATCATCTCGGGCGACATCGTCTTCTGCCAGGGCTACTCCGAGCCCGGCTCGGGCTCCGACCTCGCCTCGCTCAAGACGCGCGCCGAGAGCGACGGCGACGACTACGTGATCAACGGCACCAAGATCTGGACCACCGGCGCGCATATCGCCAACCGCATGTTCTGCCTGGTGCGCACCTCGAGCGAGGGCAAGCCGCAGGACGGCATCTCCTTCGTGCTGATCGACTCGATGCAGACGCCGGGCCTCACGGTGAAGCCGATCATCACGCTCGCCGGCGACCACGAGGTCAACCAGGTGTTCTTCGACAACGTGCGCGTGCCCAAGGCCAACCGCATCGGGCCGGAGAACGCCGGCTGGACGGTGGCCAAGCACCTGCTGGAGTACGAGCGCGGCGGCGAGGCCTATACGCCCAACCTCTACGCGCGTATCGAGGACGTGCGCCGCATCGCGCGCGCCGAGGCGGCCAACAACGGCGGCAGGCTGATCGACCAGCCTGAGTTCGCGCGGCGGCTGGCCGAGACCGAGATCTCGATCCAGGCGCTGGAGACCATCGAGCTGCAGGTGCTGTCCGACCTCAGCCAGGGCAAGAACCCCGGCGCGATCTCCTCGGCGATGAAGGTGCGCGGCTCCGAAACGCTGCAGACGCTCGACGAATTGGGCGTCGAGGCGCTGGCGCACTACGCCGCGCCCTTCGAGCCCGAAGCGCGCGCCCTGGGCCGCAACGAGCCGACGGTGACGCCGGACTACGCGCTGACCGCCATGCCGCTCTACCTCAACAACCGCGCCGCGACGATCTACGCGGGGTCGAGCGAGGTCCAACGCAATATCCTGGCGAAGGCGATGCTGGGTCTCTGATGTACATACTTCACGGCTTCGATCCTTCACCGTACTCGGTGAAGATGCGCGCGATCATGCGCTATCGGCGGCTGCCGTTCGTGTGGAAGGCGCAGGGCAATCCGCGCGACGAGGCGGTGGCGGCGGGACTGCCGCCGGTGATCCCGGTGCTGCGCTTTCCCGACGGAAGGATGATGAACGATTCGACGCCGCTCGCGTACGCGCTGGAGCGCGAGCATGCCGAGCGCTCGATCGTGCCTGACGATCCGATGCTCGCCTATCTGAGCGACCTGCTCGAGGATTTCGGCGACGAGTGGGTCACCAAGATGATGTTCCATTACCGCTGGTACTACGCGGCGGATCGCGCGTTCGCGCAGACCTGGATCATCACCTCGCGTGATCCGGTGATGCCGGCGGATGCACGGCGCGAAGGGATGAGGGCGTTCAACGACCGGCAGGTCGGGCGCATGGCGCTGGTCGGCTGCACCGAGCAGAACCGGCCGGTGATCGAGGACAGCTATCGCTTCGTGCTCGACACGCTCGATCGCCACGTGCGCAGGATCCCCTTCCTGTTCGGCTCGCGGCCGTCGCTGGCGGATTTCGGGCTCTACGGCCAGCTGCAGATCCTGTCGGTCGATCCGACGCCGATGGCCGAGATGCGAGCGCGCGCGGCCGACGTCTATTGCTGGCTGCTGCGGCTCGACGACGCCTCGGGCATCGAGGGCGAATGGCTTGACGGCAAGGCCGAGTTGCCGGAGACGCTGGTCGCGCTGCTGAAGCATTGCGGCGAGACCTACCTGCCGTTCCTCGCCGCCAACATGCGGGCGCTGCGCGACCAGGCGGCGACGTTCGAGCTCGACATCCTCGGCCGCCGCTACAGCCAGGCGCCGTTCCGCTACCAGGGCAAGTGCTACGACGCGCTGTGCAAGAAGCTCGCGGCGCTGCCGCGCGCGGTGCGCGTCAGGCTCGATCCGGCTTTAGAGGAGGCGCACTGCCTGTCCTGGCTGGCTTGAAGCAGGCAGTCCTTCAGTCGTTGGCACTCAGTTGCCTTCCCCCGGAGGGGGAAGGTGGCGCGCGCAGCGCGACGGATGGGGGATGCCTCAACGAAATCAGTGTTCGTCTTCGACATCCCCCATCCGCCCTTTGGGCACCTTCCCCCTCCGGGGGAAGGTAAGCGATTGCCGTGCGCTATGCTCGGGATGACAGTCGTGCGCCGACGCGGCCGCGCTGCGCCAGGTAGAGGATCGTCAGCAGCGCGAGATTGACCAGGTTGGCGATCAGCGCCAGGCGGAAGGCCCAGGTGTAGGAGCCGGTGGCGTCGAAGATCACGCCGCCCAGCCAGCCGCCCACCGCCATGCCGCCCATGGCGAGGAACAGCACCACGCCCAGGCGCCAGCCGCCGATGCCCGGTCCGTAGAGCGCGCGCAGGTTCAGCGCGTAGCCCTGGACGATGGCGATGAACGGGATGCCGTGGATCGCCGACAGGGTGTAGATGCCCCAGAGCTTGGCGACGAACAGGAAGCCGACCAGCGCCACGATCTGGATCGCCGAGCAGATCAGGCTGGTGGGCAAGGGGCCGATCTTGTCGGCCAGCCGGCCCATGGCGAAGGTGCTGGCGATCGCCGACAGCAGGATGAGCGACACCGCTTCGGCGCCGCGCTCGGGCGCGAAGCCGAGATCGCCGCAGAACGCCACCATGTGCGCGAAGGGCATGGCCATCGCGAGGCAGCAACAGAAGGACGCCGCCGACAGCAGCGCCATGATCGCCGCCGAAGGCATGGGCAGCGATGCGAGGGTCTCTCGCGCGCGCATGTTGCCGGGGCCGCGCGGAATCGGCGCGCGGCGCATGTAGAGCGCGGCGAGCGTGACGATCGCCGCGGCGATCACGCCGAAGATCATCAGCGTGTCGCGCCAGCCGTAGTCGGGCAGAAGCGAGCGGTAGATCTGCGGCCAGGTGAAGCCGCCCACCGCCGGGCCGACCGAGACGATGGCGACGGCGATGCCGCGGCGTCCCTCGAACCAGCCCTGGATGTTGTTGAGCATCGGCGTGTAGGTCGCCGAGTTGCCGAGGAAGCCCATCAGCAGGCCGTAGCCCGCCAGCATCGAGACCTCGCCGCCGCTCGAGCCCAGCCAGGCGCCGAGCACGATGCACAAGGCGGCGATCAGCAGCGGCGGGCGCGGCCCGAGGCGATCGGACAGCCAGCCCATCATGATGCCGCCGGCGCCCATGCCGAGATAGCCCAGCGTATAGGCGAGCGAGGGCACTTGGCGCTGGCCGCCGAACTCCTGGGCCATCTGCGACATGGCGACGATCGGCAGGTAGACCGAGCCGCCGCCGGCGGCGACGCAGATCATCGACACCACGGCCAGCCGCCAGGCGTAGCCGCTCTCGATGCCCGGGGCGGAAGACATACGCGCACTCCTCCATTGGCCCGGTGCCGCGTTCTGGGCGCGGCTGCGGGGCGCGCGTTATAGCACCGCGCCGAAGGCTGATGGCGTCATCGATTGTCCCGCTTGCGAGCAGGCGTTGCCTTTCGAGGCCGTTCGGGCCGCGTCGCTCCAGCGACGCATCAAGAGCGCCGCTGGAGCGGCGCGGCCCCACTACCGACGCATCGCCGCCGCGATCTTCTCGCCGATCATCACCGTCGTCAGGTGCGTGTTGGCGCGGCAGTCGGCGGGCATCACCGAGGCGTCGACGACGCGCAGGTGCTCGAGGCCCTGCACGCGACAATCCGGATCGACCACGGCGTCGGGATCGCCGGCACGGCCCATGCGGCAGGTGCCGGCGGCGTGCTGCGCGTCGGTGGTCTCGGCCACCAGCAGCGCGTCGAGTTCGCTGCCCTGCAGCCTGGCGGCGTCCTCCAGTTTCGTCTGCGTCATGCCGAAGGCGATGGTCTCGGCGACGCCGGCGAAGGCGGGCTGGCGCAGAATCGCCATCTGGCGCGTGAAGCCGTCGCGCATGCGCACCAGGTCGCGCTCGTCGCTGAGCATGTTCTCCTCGACGAAGGGATCGACATGCGGATCGGCCGAGCTCAGCTGCACCTCGCCGCGCGAGAAGGCCTCGAAGATCGAGCACGACAGGCTGCCGGGCGTCGCCTGGCCATCGTCGCCGAAGCCGCGATGGTTCATCGCCAGGAAGATCATGTCGCGATGGCCGCCGCCGCCCAGGCCCGAGCTCCAGGTCACGCAGACATTGGTGTGGCGGAAGTCGACGTCGGTCGGCCGGTGCGCGGGCTTCAGCCGCACCTCGGCACGCACCACGGGGTGATCCATGAAGTGGCGTCCGACCGCCGGCAGGGCATGGCGCACGGCGATGCCGTGCTCGGCGAGCGAGGCGGGATCGCCGATGCCGGAGCGCATCAGGATGGTCGGCGAGTGCACCGCGCCGGCGCTGATCACGATCTCGCGGCCGCGATAGGTCACGCGCTCGCTGCCGCGCAGCACCTCGACGCCCACCGCGCGGCGGCCGTCGAAGACGATTCGGTCGATCAGCGCCTCGCCGACGATGGCGAGGTTGTTGCGTCCGCGCGCCGGCTCGAGATAGCCGTCATTGGTCGAGACGCGGCGGCGGCCGGCGCTGCAGGTGATGGGATAGTGCGCCACGCCGTCGCCCATCGGCGCGTTGAGATCGTCGTGCCAGGGATAGCCCAGCGCCAGGGCGGCGTCGGCCGCGGCGCGGTCGACCGCGCCCCATTGCGAGCGCGGCGTACGCCACACCGGCAGCGGGCCGTCGATGCCGTGCCACGGCGAGCCGCTGAAATGCTCGTCGGCCTCGGCCTTGCGGAAGAACGGCAGCACGTCGTTGAACGACCAGCCCTCGCAGCCCAGCGACTGCCAGTGATCGAAGGCCGCGGCGACGCCGCGAATCGCGATCAGGGCGTAGACCGAGGACGAGCCGCCCATGCCGCGGCCGCGCCAGTACAGCCGCGGCTGCTGGCCTGCCGCGCGGCGCGACATCAGGCCGGGCCACTGGTACAGCGCCTGCAGCCGCGGCGGCACGATGATGCGCAGCGGGTTGATGCTGGCCATCTCCGGCGGCGTTTCGGCCGAGCGGAAATCCTTGCCGGCCTCCAGCAGCAGCACGCGCCGCGCGCCGTCCTCGCTGAGCCGCGCCGCCAGCGTGGCACCGGCCGAGCCGGCGCCGACAACGATCACGTCGAAGATGTCGGTCATCGATGGGCCAAACGCCAGACGCGTTCCGCTGTGAGAGGAAGCTGGATGCGGCCGTCGTCGGCGGCGCCGATCGCGTCCATGACGGCGTTGAGCACGGCGGCCGGCGCGCCGTTGGTCGGCAGCTCGCCGACGCCCTTGATGCCCAGGATGTTGAACGGCGCCGGCGTCGAGACGGTGACCTGGGCGAAGGCGGGCACGTCGTCGGCGCGCGGCAGCGCGTAGTCCATCAGGGAGCCGGCCAGAAGCTGGCCGCTTTCCCGGTCGTAGGCGGCATCCTCGAGCAGCGCGCCGCCGATGCCCGCGGCATAGCCGCCGTGCAGCTGGCCGTCGAGCAGCAGCGGGTTGACCACCGTGCCGACATCGACGGCGGAGGAGAAGCGCTCGATCGTCACCTGGCCGCTCTCGGGATCGACCTCGACCTCGCAGATCGCGATGCCGGTGGGCCAGCTCTCGATCTTGTCGGCGAAATCGGCGCGGCCCTCGATCGCGCCCTTGCGCTCGGCGATCTCGAACAGGCCGACGTGCTTGTCGGTGCCGACGATGGTGAAGCTGCCGTCGGCGTAGTCGATATCGGCAGGCGCGGCCTCGAGCAGCTCCGAAGCCTGCTCGCGCGCGCGGGCGATCACCACGTCGGCGGCGCGCTTCATCGTCGCGCCGGAAATGATGGTCGAGGAGGAGCCGCCGGTGCCGCCGCCGCGCGGCGCCTTCAGCGTGTCGCCCTGCACGATGCGCACGCGCTCCGGGTTCACGCCCAGGGTGGCGGCGATCACCTGGGCATAGACCGTGGCGTGCCCCTGGCCCTGGCTTTGCGTGCCGGTGATCGCCTCGATGCTGCCGTCGCCATTGATGGTGATGATCGAGGTCTCGTCGCTCCAGCCGCCCGTGCCGTGGATATGCGCTGAGTATCCCAGGCCGCGCCTGCGGCCCTGCGCCTCGCTCGTGGCGCGCCGCGCGGCGAAGTCGGCGACATCGGCCTTCAGGCGCGCCGCGTCGAGCAGCGCGCCGTAGTCGCCGCTGTCGTAGGTCGAGCCCAGCGGCGTTCGGTAGGGGAACTTGTCCGGCCTGATGAAGTTCTGCCGGCGCAGCTCGCCGGGATCGCGGCCCAGCGTGTGCGCGGCGATCTCGACCAGCCGCTCGACCATCACCAGCGTCTCCGGCTTGCCGGCGCCGCGGAAGGCGTCGACCGGCGCGGTGTTCGACACGACGCACTTCATCGCGATGTGGGCCGCGGGGATGTCGTAGAGGCCGGTCAGCACCTTGGCCATGCCGCCGGTCGGTATGGTGGGATTCACTGTCGAGACATAGGCGCCGAAATTCGCGATGGCGTCGGCGCGGATGGCGAGGAACCTGCCGTCGGCGTCGAGCGCGAGCTCGGCCGTGGCGATCAGGTCGCGCGCATGGGTGTCGGCGAGATGGTGCTCGCCGCGCTCCTGCGTCCAGCGCGCGTCGTGCTTGAGCTGCAGCGCGGCAAAGCTAACCAGGATCTGCTCGCGATAGGGCGGCAGCTTGGGGCCGAAGCCGCCGCCGACATCGTGGGTCACCACGCGCAGGCGCTCGCGCGGGATGTTCAGGATGCCTGAGATGATGCGTTGCAGGATGTGCACGCCCTGCGACGGCGTCACCAAGGTGATCACGCCGCTGGCCGAATCGTATCGCGCCAGCGCCGCGCGCGTTTCGAGGTAGCTGGCGAGGATGCGGTTGCCGCGCTGCTGCACGCGTACGACATGGGCCGCCTTCGCGAAGGCTGCGGTCGTCGCCGCCTCATCGCCGCGCCGCCAGTCGCACAGCAAGTTGCCGGGAGCCTCGTCGTGGACGAGCGGGGCGCCGGGCTTCAGCGCGTCGTCCCCCGCGACCACGGCGTCGAGCGGCTCGTAGTCGATCTCGACCAGCTCGGCACCGTCGCGCGCCTGGTCGAGCGTGTCGGCCACCACCATGGCGACGATCTCGCCGACATGGCGCGCCTTGTCGGTCGCCATTGGCAGGTACGGCGGCTCGATGTGGCGCTTGCCGTCGACGCCCTTGATCTCGACCACCGCCGGATTGTGCCCCAGCCCGGCGGCGGCGACGTCCGCGCCGGTGAAGATCGCGCGCACGCCGGGCGACGCCTTGGCCGCCGCCGTATCGGCGCCGTTGATCCGCGCATGCGCGTAGGGCGAGCGCACGAACACCGCGTGCAGCGCGCCGGGTGCCGCGATGTTGGCGGTGTAGCGGCCGCCGCCGGTCAGCAGGCGCGGATCTTCCAGTCGTCGCAGCGGGCGGCCGAGTCCGGGAAGCGTGTCGTAGGGCATTCGCTACTCTTGCATTCCTTTCCTTCTCCCCGCGCAGGCGGGGAGAAGGTGCCGAGCGTCAGCGAGGCGGATGAGGGGCTTCCTCGCACAACGACATCAACTTTTATCGGTGAGATACCGCGAGGCCCCTCATCCGCCCTTCGGGCACCTTCTCCCCGCCTTCGCGGCGAGAAGGAACGAGCATTTACGCCGCCAGCACCTTGCTGAAGCTGGCGAGCGCGGTGTCGATGTCTTCGGACGTGACGTCGAGATGGGTGACGACGCGCACCGTTTTCGGTCCGAAAGCGCCGATGCCGACGCCGTGCTCCTTCATCGCCGCCATCAGCTTGGGCGCGGTCCAGCCCGGCTTGGTGACGTCGAAGAACACCAGGTTTGTGGGCATCGAGTCGGGGTCGATCGCGATGCCCTTGATGTTGGCCAGGCCCTCGCTGAGCTTGCGCGCATTGGCGTGATCCTCGGCGAGCCGGTCCCAGTGGTGGTCGAGCGCATACAGGCCGGCGGCGGCGATGATGCCGGACTGACGCATCGAGCCGCCCAGCTGCTGCTTCACGCGCCACGCCTGATGGATGAACTCCTTCGATCCGGCGAGCACCGCGCCGACCGGCGCGCCCAGGCCCTTGGTGAAGTCGAGCCACAGCGTGTCGCAGGGCGCGGCGTAGGCCGCCGCCTTGATGCCGCTCTTGACGCAGGCATTGGGCAGGCGCGCGCCATCCATGTGCAGCTTGAGCCCGCGGCGCCTGGCGACCGCGCCCACCGCCTCGATCGTCTCCAGCGGCCACAGCGAGCCGCCGCCCTTGTTCGAGGTCTGCTCGATCTCCAGCAGGCGCGACAGCGGCGAATAGCGGTTGTTGGGGTCCTTGATCGCCGCCTCGGCCATCTCGGCGGTGTAGACGCCGTTGGGCCCGTCGAGCGGATGGAACATCACGCCGGAGTTCGCACCCGGCCCGCCGCCCTCCGACGTGATGATATGCGCGGTGCGGTCGCAGATGATCTCCTCGCCGGGCCGGCAATGGACGCGGATCGCGATCTGGTTGGCCATCGTGCCCGACGGCAGGAACACCGAGTCCTCCTTGCCCAGCAGCGCGCAGACCTTCTCGCGCAGCCGGTTGACGGTGGGATCCTCGAATTTCTGCTCGTCGCCGACCTCGGCCTCGGCCATCGCCTTGCGCATGCCCGGCGTCGGCTTGGTCTTGGTGTCGCTGTAGAGGTCGATGAAGCGGTTGGACATGGAATGGTTCCGATCTGCGGTCAGGTCTGCGGCCGGCATTGAACGGGTTTTGCCGTCAGCGAACAATAGCCAGACCATCCTCGCATGGGGACTCGTCCCCATGGTACCGCACGATGCCCGCCAATACCTTTCGCCCATCGCAGCCGCATGGGAGATCGACGATGCGAATGATCGGGATCGCGCTGGCAGGCAGCATGCTTCTCTTGGCTTCGGGCATGGAGGCGTCGGCGCGCGAGCGGGACTTCCTGTACCCAATGTGGGGCAACTACCGTCTCGACTATCACTTCTACCAACGCGCGGCCACGCGCGGGCCGTCACCGGGCATCGGGCCAGCGCATGCCTACTGCAGGGCGCTGGGCTATCACGGGGCAACTTTCTGGGACATCGACGCCCTTTCAGGCCGCTATTCCACCATCCACATCGGAAACAACTCGGTCTGCCAGGCAGGCAACCGGTGCGTGGGCTATCGGGTGGTCCGCTGCCGCTGATTCACAGCCAGGAAGGGGCTGATGGCGCGCCACCTGCCGCTCGCGGCGCAGGTGGCGAAGCGCATGACGCGCATGGCTTGGAACGAGCCCTGCGGCGGGCGCGTACACCATGTTTTCCTGCAGCTGCTGCCGCTGTTCGGCACGCAGGACTTCAAGGAAGGCATCGCCGCCTTCATGGAAAAACGCGCGCCCGAGTTCAAGGGGCGCTGAGCCCGGTGATCGCGCGGCGTTGACAAGCCCGCGCTCCTGCCCACATCGTATGCGTGCGACCTGGACGGGCTGAACACGTCTGGGTCGACGGGGTATTGGGGGCAAGAAGACATGACTCTGACATGGAAAGCGGCGCTCGCCTGCGCCGTGCTGACGCTCGGCGCCTGTGCGACACCGCAGACGATCGACCGAACGGCGAATACCGACGTCAAGGTCACCGATGCGGCGGCGACCCAACGATCATTCGCGTACCAGCGCATCGTCGTGAATCCCGATCGCGCGACGCCGTTCGCGACGGTGAAGGTGGGTTTGGCCTGCGTTCCCAGAACGCAGGCCGGCTGGAACAACAATGGACCTCTGGTTGGCGACCAGGAATTCGAGCGGATCGTTCACGACGAGTTCAAGACCGCCGGGTACCGAATGGCGGGAGCGACCAACACCGGCGACCTGTTCGGCGACCGGCGACCGGCCGCGGCGGATTTCCGCATCGCCGGCATCATGTCGAACCTGAAGATGAACGTCTGCTATCCGCTCGCGGGCTTCGGCGACGCGTACCGCGGGACGGGTGAGGCCAGCCTCGCCGTTGAATGGCAGATCTATTCCGACAAGACCAAGGCGGTCGTCTATACCACCAGCCAGACAGGCCTCGCCGCAATCGACACGTCCACGCCGGGCATCGCCAAGGAGCTCATCCAGCGTGCCTTCGTTCAGTCCGTGCGCGGCCTCCTGGTCGACCCGGGATTCAGGAGCGTGGGCACGCGGTCCTGACCTTCAAGTCGCCTTCCGGCTGCCGCGAGCAAGTCGTCCGCGGTGACGCGGCGCCATAGGGAATCGTCCCTATGGAAGCGCCACTTAACTGGTCATATCTGTTTGCGCATCGACGTGCCGGGGGAGGACGAGATGCGCGCGATCTTGAGGGTCTGTTGCCTGGTTGCCGCGGCGGCGATGCTGATGGGCACGGGGAGCTGCGATCTGAACGACGGCAATAGCGGCGCCATCAGGTGGCCGCATCCTCCCCGGGCGACCGGCAATCCGGTGCCGCCGCCGGGCAAGTGGGCGGCGGTGGTCTGGTACTCGCCGTCGGCCTACTACAATCCCACCTACATCTCCAAGACGTGCAAGCCCGGCTACGTCCCCCGGTCATCCGGCGGGCGGCCCTATTGCCTGGCCTGCTCGCCCGGCACGACACTGGTGTTCGCGGGCAACTACGCCTGTGCGAAGTGCCCGCCCGGCTATTCCTATTACATCTACCAGGGCAAGCCGTACTGCAAGACGCCGTCGTAGCGTCCGCGTCCATCACAGCAGGGAGCGCGTGCGCACGGCGAAGCGCAGCAGGGCGTTGATGCCGCGCAGGCCCAGCGTCGCGCTGATGTTGGCGCGGTGGTTCTCGATCGTCTTGGGGCTGACGTCGAGCAGCCGCGCGATCTCCTTGCTGGTGCGGTAGTCGGAGAGGTGGCGCAGAACGCGCCGCTGCGCCGGCGTCAGCCGCGCCACGCCGCTCGTCTCGTCGTCCGACGCCGCGGCCGCGGGCGGCGGCGGCTCGTCGGTGCCCGCCGACGGGCTGACGAACAGCTCGTCCTGCAGCATCAGCTCGAGGCATTGCGTCACCTCGGCCTCGGCATCGTCCTTGACCAGGTAGCCCAGCGCACCCAGCGCGATGGCCCGATCGACGAAGGTGCGGCTCTTGTGCAGGGTCATGATCGCCGCGCGCGTCGCCGGCTGCCTGTCGGCGATCCACGCCAGCACGGCGAAGCCGTCCTTGCCCGGCATGGTGAGGTCGAGAATGGCCAGCGCCGGCGACAGGCGCGCGATCGCCTCGATCGCCGCCTCGCCGTCGCCGACCTCGGCGACGACGCCAAACCGCGCCGAGCCGTCGATGACGTCGCGCAGGCCGCGGCGAAAGAGGGGGTGATCGTCGGCGATCAGGACACTGGTCCGCGTCATCCGTCCCCCGCCGGCACCAGCAGCGTCACCCGTGTCCCGGCGCCGGGGCGCGAGCTGATCTCGATGTCGCCGTCGACGAGGGCCGCGCGCTCGCGCATCGAGGCGCTGCCGAAGCCCTCGTTGGCCGGACGAACGTCGAATCCGCCCCCGTCGTCGGCGACCTCCAGACGCAGCCGCTCGCCGTCGGCGCGCAGCGACAGGCTCAGACGCGATGCGCCGGCGTGCTTGAGCGCGTTGGTCACCGCCTCCTGGGCGATGCGGTAGACGTGGATGCGGTCTTCGTCGCGGACCAGGTCGTCCACCGGACCGATCTCGCTGCGCGCCTCGATCGCGGTGCCCGAGACCGCGCGCTCGAGCATCGTCGCCAGCGCGCCGCCCAGGCCCAGCCGGTCGATCTCGACCGGCCGCATGCTGGCGGCCAGCGCGCGCACGCGCTCCAGCGTGTCGTGGTTGACCTCGCCCAGCTGGTCGAGCGCGCCGGGCCCGACGTTGCCGTCGCGGCGCAGCGCCTTGACGCGATTGCCCATCACCACGAGGTTCTGGCCGATGGCGTCGTGCAGCTCGGCCGCCATGCGTCCGCGCTCGCGCTCCTGCGTGCCCAGAAGCTCCGCGGCGAAGCTGCGGCGCGCCGCGCTCAGTTCCGCCTCGGCGAGCCGCCGCGCGGCATCGAGCGTGCCGATGCGGTCGCCCAGCGCGAAGGACAGCAGGATCGCCTCGAACGCCGTGCCGAGGTCGAGCGCATGGTCGGCGACCCACGAGGGCTCGATGACGCCCATCGCGCGCAACATGTAGACAACGCTGCCGATGGCGAGGGCGGCGAAGGCCAGCATGATGAAGCGCGCCGAACGCGCGCCGCGCCGCCAGGCGTCGATGATCGTCGCGGTCAGCACGACGATCATGACGGCGGCCAGCACCATCATCAGCCGCATCGCCACCGTGTAGGGCAGGAAGATGTAGGCGACGCACAGCGCCACGACCGGCGCCTGCGCGATCGACACGGCGCGCATGAGGGACGGTCGGGCGGGCGCGCCGGAGAGGAACGCGCGGGTGAAGCGGGCGCCCAGAACCAGCGCGGCACCGAAGGCCAGCAGGTTCACCGGGTTGGCCAGCGCCGGCAGCGACGGCCAGAGATACTGGTCGGCGTAGCCCGTGAGCTTGGCCTGCAGCAGGGTGATGGCGGCGAGATAGGCGACGTACCAGCCGTAGCTCGCCTCGCGCACCGCGGCGAAGACGAAGGCGTTGTAGGCGATCATCGCCAGCAGCACGCCCCAGTACAGGCCGTAGAACAGATCCTCGGCGGCGGCATGGCGCAGGAAGGCGCGCTCGCGGCTGATCGCGACCGGCACCCGCACCGCGCCCGCCGTGGTCACCCTCGCCAGGAGGAAGCCGTCCGTCGCCGCGGCGTCGATGCGCACGGCCGGCAGGCGGTGCGCATAGGCGCGCTTGCCGAAGGCCACGCTGTCGCCCGACACGCCCAGAGCGCGCGGCGTGCCGTCGCGCACCAGGTACCACTCGATCCGGTCGATGGTCGGCGAACCGGCCCGCGCGATCAGCGCCTCGCCGCCGGCCGGCGGCAGGCTCAGCCGCAGCCAGAAGGCGGCCGGCGAGAACCCCTCGTCCAGCCCCACCGGCGGCAGCGCGCGGAACCGGTCCGCGGCGGCAGGCGCGAGGACGTCGCGCACCGTCAGCCGGCGCTCCGCGTCGACCAGGAAGGACGGCGGCAACGACCGGCCGTGCGCCGCCGTCGACATGCTCGACAAGACGGCGAACAGCAGCGCGAGCCACGGCGCCGGCGCGCCATGCCGTGCGGTCGAGAGCGAGCGTCGCCCTGGTATGGCCGTGTGAGTGTCCGTCATCGCTCGGCCCGGGAATGCCGAACTTTCGATGCTCGCTCCCGGCCTGTCTATCGCGAATTCCCGGCGGCCCTGTCCTCGCGCCTGTGGCCGGTCGCGGTCAGGCGAGGGTCACGGGCAGCGCCTTCACGCCGCGCAGGATCAGCGAGTCGTGCCAGTGCGGATCGCCGCCGCTGAGGTGGATATCGGGGAGGCGCTCGGCCAGCCGGGTCGCGGCGATCTGCGCCTCCAGCCGCGCCAGGGGCGCGCCGAGGCAGAAGTGGATGCCGTGCCCGAAGGTCAGATGCGGAATGGGATCGCGGCCGATGTCGAAGCGCTCGGCGTCGGCGAAGGCCCGCGGATCGCGGTTGGCCGCGTTCATGAACGCGAAGACGCGCTGGCCGCGCCTGATCGGCCGGCCGCCGAGCTCGATGTCGTCGGAGGCGACGCGCGCCAGGGCGCCGGATGGACCGTCATAACGCAGCCATTCCTCGACGGCGCCGCCGGCCAGGGACGGGTCGGCCTTCAGCCGCTCCCATTGCGCGCGAAAGCGCATGGTGTAGAGGAAGCCGTTGCCGATCAGGTTGGTCGTGGTCTCGTGGCCGGCGAACAGCAGCAGGATCGCCGTGCCGATCACCTCGTCCGTCGTCAACGCGTCGTGCTCGTCGCGCGCCTGCACCAGCCGGCTCAGCATGTCCTCGGTCGGCACCGCGGTGCGCGCCTCGACCAGGCCGCGGAAATAGGCCGCCATCAGCCGCGCGCCTTCCTCGGCGCGCCGGTACTTGTTGCCGGCGACCTGGGCGGTGCCGATGAACAGCGCGATGTCGTCCGACCACAGCTTGACCTGCCGCAGGTCGGTGCGCGGCACGCCCAGCATGTCCATGATCACGCTGGCGGGCAGCGGATAGGCGAAGTCGGCGATGAAGTCGACCGGCTCGCCGCTTGCGGCCTTCGCCGCCATGCCGTCGAGCAACTGCGCGACGATGCGCTCGATGTTGGGCCGCAGGCTCTCGACCGAGGTCGGTGTGAAGACCTTGGTGAACAGCCGGCGCAGGCGCGTGTGGTCCGGCGGGTCCTTGAACACCATCCAGTGATTGAGATAGCGCGCCAGGCTTTCGATGCCGCCGCGCTGATACTCGGGATTGGCCTTGAAGAACGGCGTCAGGCGGTCGGCCGAGATCTCGCGGTTGTTCAGCGCGACGCGCCTGACGTCGTCATAGCGCGTGACGATCCATGCCTTCATCGCCGGCGACCAGTGCACCGGATCTTCCTCGCGCAGGCGTGCGAATTCCGGGAACGGATCGGCATTGGTCCCGGCGCGCCCGAGGTCGAAGACGTAGGTCATGGCGTCGGGCGACGCATCGCTACGTCGCCGTGCCGGCGAACAGCAGCAGATTGCCGTCGGGATCGCGCACGATGAAGGTGCGCGCGCCCCACGGCTCCTGCCGCAGCGGCCGGAAGAAGTCGGCGCCGGTCGACTGGAATTCGAGGAACAGCGCCTTGATGTCCGCCGCCGAGCCGACGGTGAACGACGCCGCGAGGATCTCCTCGCGTTCGCGGATGCCGTCGACGAAGACGGGGTCGCACACCAGGCGGAGATTGACCAGCGCGGCGCCGCGGCGGAACTGGCCGTAGTAGGGTGGCTCGCCGTAGGTGAAGACAACGTCGAAGCCGAGCTTGCCGACGAAGAACGCCTGGCTGGCCGCGAAATCGCGCACAACGATGTTGGGCTCGGCCGTTTGCAGGACGGGCCTGGCCGGGGATGTCCCGGTATGGTCGCTCATGGCGTGCACTCCTGATTTGAGCGCCTGCCAGCTTTCGAAGCCCTGTTGGCGTGCGACCAGCTCCTGGGCGTCGGCGAGCCGCAAGTGGTGTGCCAGCACCCCGCGATCGTCGAGATCGCGGAAGCGCGGCAGCACGGCCCGGATCTGCGCCGCGACGGTGTGACGGCCGTCACGGTGCCAGCGCAGGTAGAGCTTGGCTTGCTTGCGGAGGTTTTCGAGGTTCGGCATGGGCGCAATGGTGGCAAGTCAGCAGGTGGGCATCGCCCCTTCGGCATCGCGCCGTTGCGCCCTACAGCAACCTGGGAAGTATAGATCAGGATGCCGGCCGACGGCAAACCGCCTCGATATTGTGGCCGTCGGGATCGAGGACGAACGCGCCGTAGTAATCGGCGTGGTACTGCGGCCGCAGCCCGGGGGCGCCGTTGTCGCGCCCGCCGGCGGCCAGCGCCTCGGCGTGGAAGCGATCGACCGTCGCACGATCGGGCGCCGGGAAGGCGATGTGCGTGCCGCTACGCACGCTGTCGCGCTGGCCGATCCAGAAGAACGCCCTGGGCCGCACGCCGTAGCCGGCCGCATTCGGGCCCTCGGCGTACAGGCGCTCGATGCCCAGCGGCCTGAGCGCGCGATCGTAGAATGCCTTGGATCGTTCGAAGTCGGTGACGCCGATGGAGACATGATCGAACATGCTCAGCCCTCCTTGTGCCACGGCCCGAAAGGCGGCATGTCGCGGCTGGGCTGCATCGGGAAGGCGGGCGGCCGCTTCTCCATGAAGGAGCGCACGCCCTCCTGCGCATCGCCTTTGGCCATGTGGGCGATGCAGGCGATGTCGATGCCCAGTGCGTCCTGCGGATCGCGCGCGCCCAGCATGCTCCACATCAGCTGGCGGTTCATCGCCGCCGCCACCGGCGAGGTGTCGGCGACGAACTTGCGCGCCAGCGCCTTCGCTGCGGGCAGCAATTCCTCGGGTGCGTGGACCGAACGCACGAGGCCGCCTTTCAACGCCTCCTCGGCGCCGAAAATCTCGGCCGACATCACCCATTCCTGCGCGCGCTGCATGCCGACGAGGCGCGGCAGGTACCACGAGCTGCCCGCTTCCATGACCATGCCGCGCTTGTTGAAGACGAAGCCGATGCGCGCGGCGCTCGACATCAGGCGGATGTCCATCGGCAGGCACATGGTGATGCCGACACCGACCGCCGCGCCGTTGATCGCGGCGATCACCGGCTTGAGCGATCCGGCGATCGCCGTGGTGATCGAGTCGCCCTGGCGGCGCTGCTGCGGCTTCTCGCGGCCCTCGCCCCAGACCTCGAAGCTGCCGCTGCCGCCCGAGATGTCGGCGCCGGCGCAGAAGGCGCGGCCGGCGCCGGTGACGATCACCGCGCGGATCGTATCGTCCTCGTTGATGCGGCCGAAGATGTCGAGCATGTCGCGCGACATCGGCGGGTTGAAGGCGTTGAGCTTGTCCGGCCGGTTCAAGGTGATGGTCAGCACGCCATCCTCGATCTCGGTCAGCAAGGTCTCGTAGGCTGGAATCATCGTTTCCTCCGCTGGGGCGCGAGTGTCGGCGCGGTGCGCGCACGGAGCAAGCGCGACCGTTTCGACTGGCGAGGCGCAATAGGCGTTGCCAGTGCGCGGACCTTCGGGGACGATGCGCGGCACTGAATTCCGGAGGGAAGAATGTCCGAGCTGATCGAGACGATCGAGGATGGCGTCGCCACGCTGACCATGAACCGGCCCGAGGCGATGAACGCGCTGTCGGGCGCCATCATGGGCGGGCTGCTCGACGCGCTGCCGCGCCTGGCGGCCGATTCCAAGGTCGGCTGCGTGGTGGTGCGCGGCGCCGGCAACAAGGCGTTCTGCGCCGGCGGCGACGTGAAGTCGATGGCGGCGGGCAGCAACCGGGACCTGAGCTACGAGGACAAGGTCGCCCATCTGCGCTCGCGCATGGAGGTCTCCGAGGTCCTGCACGAGATGCCCAAGCCGACCATCGCCATGGTCAACGGCGTGGCGGCGGGTGCCGGCCTGTCGATCGCGCTGGCCTGCGACATGCGCTTCGCCGCCAGGAGCGCGCGCATGACCACCGCCTTTGCCAAGGTCGGCTTCTCGGGCGATTTCGGCTCGCACTACTTCCTGCACAAGCTGGTGGGCACCGCCAAGGCGCGCGAGCTCTACTTCACCGCCGAGATCCTCAACGCCGAGAAGATCGAGAAGCTCGGGCTGGCCAACTGGATCGTCGACGACGACAAGCTGGAAGAGGAGTGCATGAGCTTCGCGAAGAAGCTGGCCGCCGGACCGCGCGTCGCCTGGTGGCACGTGAAGCACAACATGAAGGTCGCCGAGGAGGGCTCGCTGTCGGCCGCGCTCGACAGCGAGGCGGCGCGCATGATCCGCACCGGCGAGACCGAGGACCACAAGGAAGCCGCCCGCGCCTTCGTCGAGAAGCGCGCGCCGCAGTTCAAGGGACGCTAAGTACCATTGCCTTCCCCCGGAGGGGGAAGGTGCCCGAAGGGCGGAAGGGGGATGTCGAAGACGGACTCGAAGCGCGATGCGGCATCCCCCGCGGGACCGTCCGCGGCCCCTGACCGTCATCGCGCTTCGCGCGCCGCCACCTTCCCCCTCCGGGGGAAGGTAGAAAGCTCTACAAGGACAAGACCATGCCCGATCTTCTGACCCGCAACGAGGACGGCGTCCTCGTCCTGACCATGAACCGACCCGACGCGATGAACGCGCTGACGTCGGAGATGACGGCGCTGATGCTGGATGCGCTGCGCAACGCCGTCGACAACGACGATGTCGGCTGCGTGCTGGTCACCGGCGCCGGCCCGCGCGCATTCTGCAGCGGCGGCGACGTCAAGGCGATGGCCAGCGGCACCAAGAACCTCGGCACCTTCGAGGCCAAGGTCAACGATCTGCGCAGCCGCATGGAGGTCTCGCGCCTGCTGCACGAGATGCCGCTGCCGACCGTGGCCATGGTCAACGGCGTGGCGGCGGGCGCCGGCCTGTCGATCGCGCTGGCCTGCGACATGCGCTACGTCGGCCGTTCGGCGCGCATGACGACGGCCTTCGCCAAGGTCGGCTTCTCGGGCGATTTCGGCGGCCACTACTTCCTGCATCGCCTGCTCGGCCCGGCCAAGGCGCGCGAGCTGTACTTCACCGCCGACATCCTCGACAGCAAGCAGATCGAGGCGCTGGGTCTCGCCAACCGCGTCGTCGACGACGCCGCGCTCGAGGCTGAGACCATGGAATTCTGCAAGAGGCTGGCATCGGGGCCGCGCGTCGCCTACGCGCTGATGAAGGGCAACATGAAGATCGCCGAGGAGGGCACCCTGGTCGAGGCGCTCGACGGCGAGGCCTGGCGCCTGACCCGCGCGCGCGACACCGAGGATCACAAGGAGGCCGCCCGCGCTTTCGTCGAGAAACGCAAGCCGGTGTTCAAGGGCCGCTGAGCGAACAAGAGGAGGGAACGATGCGCTTCCGTCAGGGCGTGTTCGTGGCGCGCGATCTGGAGAAGAGCACGGCCGAGCTGTGCGACATCCTCGGCATCGAGGTCGCCTATCGCGATCCCAGCGTGGGCAAGTGGGGTCTCGCCAACGTCGTCTGCCCGACCGGTATCGACTTCCTCGAGATCGTCGCGCCGACGCGCGACGGCACCTCGGCCGGCCGCTATCTCGACCGCCGCAACGGCGACGGCGGCTACATGGTGATCCTGCAGGTGCCCGACGCGATCCCGCATCGCGAGCGCATCACCGCCCTGGGCGTGCGCGCGGTCGAGCAGAAGAACCTGCCCGAGTATCGCTACACGCACTTCCATCCCAGCGACACCTCGGGCGTGCTGCTGTCGATCGACTCGGTGCAGGCGCCCGCCGGCGCCGATGCCGCGAAGTTCTGGCCGCCGGCCAGCAGCGGCTGGACCAGCCACGAGCGCAGCGACGTCACCAAGGGCCTGGCCGGGGTCGAGATCCAGCATCCGGATCCGGCCGGCGCCGCGGCGACCTGGTCGCGCATCCTCGATCGGCCCGCGACTCGGCGCGGCGAGGCGCAGGTGATCGCGATCGACGGTGGCGAGATCCGCTTCGTCGCGGCGGCCGACGGGCGCGGACCCGGCGTCTCGGCCTACGACGTGAAGGCGGCGGACAAGGCACGTGTGCTCGCCGCGGCGGAGAAGCGCGGCAAGCGGCTGGGCGACTCGCAGGTCGAGGTCTGCGGCTGCCGGATCAATCTCGTGTGACCGCGGTGCTGATCGTCGGCAACTATCTCTCACCCTATGTGCGCAAGGTGCTGGTGTGCCTCGAGCTCAAGGGCATCGCCTACGAGATCGACCCGATCGTGCCGTTCTACGGCGATGACCGCTTCTCGCAGCTGAGCCCGCTGCGCCGCATCCCGGTGCTGATCGACGGCGATTTGGTGCTCACCGATTCCTCGGTGATCTGCCAGTACCTGGAAGAGCTCCAGCCGTCGCCGGCGCTGCTGCCCACGGACATCCGGGACCGGGCACGGGCGCGCTGGCTGGAGGAATTCGCCGACACGCGCATGGGCGACGTCTTCATCTGGCGCCTGTTCTATCGCGTCGCGGTGGGCCCAGCGGTCTTCGGCGACAAGCGCGACAGCGACCAGGTGGCGCGCACCGTGTCCGAGGACGTGCCGACGGTGCTCGACTATCTCGAGGCCGAGGCGCCGGCCGAAGGCTTCCGTTTCGGCGCCGCGTCGCTGGCCGACATCGCGCCGGCCTGCTTCGTGCGCAACGCCCACTTCTCGCGCTTCCAGATCGACGCAGCGCGCTGGCCGCGTACGGCGGGCTGGATGGCCCGCACGCTGGCGCTGCCGGTGTTCGAGAAGCTCGCGGCCCTGGAGAACGCCACCGTGCGCCGACCCATCGCCGAACACCGCGAGGCGCTGCAGGCCGTCGGCGCGCCGCTCAGCGCGCAGACCTACGGGACGATTACGCCCCGCCGCGGCGTCATGCCGATCTGACGATGCGCGCCTTCGACATCGTCCATGTGGCGACGTCCGCGTTGGCCGCCTTCATTCCGCTCCTCATGATCCTGAACGACAAGGACGACCTTGAGTCGCTGGGCCTGGCCGGGCTGTGCGCTTTGGCGCTGGCCGCCGGCGCGGCGATCGCCGGATGGTTTTGCCGCTGGTGGCCGGGCCTCGCGGCGTCGTGGTGGCGCCTGTGGCTGGCGGCCTGGCTGTTCAACCCCGTGGTGCTCCTGGGCCTGCTCTTCATCGCGTCCCAGCATGACTGCCTCTTCGGCCAGGTGCGCGGTTGGGGCTGCATGGGCCTCGCGCTTGTTGTTCTGGCAAGCCCGATGACGCTGATCGGGCCCACGATCGCCGTCGTCGTCCACGTCGTCGCGCGACGTTCGCAGGCGGACTCCACCACGGGAGCGATGTCACCATGACGCCGCCGCGCGAGGTCGAACCGGCGCGTGCCTTGCGGGCCTTCGATATCGCGCATGTGGCGTCGGCGGCACTGGCCTTCGGCGTGCCGGTGCTTGCGTTCCTCGGCGCCAAGCGGGACTCTCACACCCTGACCGTCTTCGCGCTCTTCGCCCTGGCCGGGGCAGCAGGCGCGGCCATCGCCGGGCTGCTCTGTCGCCGGTGGCCCGGCCTCTCGGCACCGGGCTGGCGGCTGTGGCTCGCTGCGTGGCTGTTCAATCCCATCCTGGTGCTGGGCCTTATTTACATTCTCTCCGAGTACGAATGCGTGTTCGGTCTCCGGCGGGGATGGGGCTGCCTGAGCCCGGCCCTCGTCGTGCTGGCCTCGCCGCTGACCCTGATCGCGCCGACCGTCGGCGTCATCGCCCACGTGATCGCGCGACGCTCACGGCCCGACTCCCGTTGAAATTATCGGTTGCGGTATCAATCTCGGGTGAGGCAACACCATCCTGACCGGTCGAGGGCCGCGGCGCCATGCTGTGGTCACATTGGGGCGTTCGCTTCGGCCGCATGTACGACCAGCCGGGAGCGACCATGAGAGGAGTCTGGCCGTCCACGCCTGTCCTCGGTCTCGCTGTCCTGCTCTTTCTGCTCGCCATCGCTGGCGCCCCGGCGCGGGCCCATACCCTCGACGTCTCCCTGAAGGCTACCGGCGACGAATCCATGGCCGACGAGCTCAAGGAGCTGATCGAGGACAAGGCGGACAAGCGCGAGCCCAGCGTGGACGGCGCCGCGGCCCTGCAGCGCGCCCGCACGCAGCTGCGGCGGTTGACCCTGGCACTGCGCTCGAGGGGCTACTACGGCGCCTCGATCGCCGCGACCATCAACGGCCGGCCGATCGAGGATCCGGCAACGCTCGACGCGCTCGAGGCGTTACCCCCGGACCAGAAGCTGTCGGCGGCGTTCGTCGTCGAGACCGGGCCGGTATTCCGCATGGAAAAGATCGATATCCGGGGAGCGCAGGACATCGAGCGCAAGTCGCTGCGGCTGGCGCCGGGCGATCCGGCCGACGCGGCGCAGATCCTCGGCGCCGAGCAGGACGTGCTGGTGCAGCTGCGCAAGCGCGGCCACGCCCTGGCGGCGGCCGGCAAGCGCGAGGTCGTGGTCGATCACGCCACCAAAAAGGTCGACGTCACCTATGCCTTCGAGCCCGGGCCGAAGGCGAAGATGGGGCCGGTCACCTTCGGCGGCTCGCAGAGCGTCGACATGGTGTTCCTGCAGCGGCGCGTGCCGTTCAAGCAGGGCGAGCCCTACGATCCGGACAAGGTGAGGAACCTGCGCGATCGCGTCGGCGCGCTGGGCGTGTTCAGTGCCGTGCGGGTCAAGCCGGCACCGGAGCTCGACGCCAACGGCGAGCTGCCGATCGCCGTCGATCTCACGGACCGGCCGCCGCGCACCATCGGCTTCGGCGTGGGGTACGAGACGCGGCGGGGCTTCGAGGTCCACGGCTACTGGCTGCACCGCAACCTGTTCGGCCAGGCCGAGAGCGTGAAGCTGTCGGCCGAGCTCAACAATATCGGCCGCGACGGCCTCAACAGCCGCAGCCTGCGCAACACCGGCTTCGCCGTGTCGGCGGCGTTCCTCAAGCCCGACTGGTGGCTGGCCGGCCAGGACGCGACCGGCAAGGTCGAGCTGCTGCGCGAGATCCTCGATGCCTACCGCCGCCGCGCGACCGTCATCCAGGGCGGCCTCGATCGCCGCATCTCGCGCGAATGGCGAGTCACCGCCGGCTTCAATCTCGAATACTCGGTCATCGAGCGCCTCGGCGTGACGCAGAGCTACCAGCTGCTCGGCGTCCCGCTGGGCGCCGTGTGGGACAGGACCGACAACGAGCTGGAGCCGACCAGGGGCTGGCGGCTTGACGCCAAGGCCACGCCCTATCTCGACTTCGGCAATGCCGGCAAGCCCTTCGCCATCCTGCGGCTGACCGGCAGCACCTATATCGACGTGCTCGGCGGCGGCCGCACCGTGCTGGCGGCCCGCGCCTCGGTCGGCTCGATTCCCGGCGTGCGCACCGGCGCGATCCCGCCCGACAAGCTCTTCTACGCCGGCGGTGGCGGCTCGGTGCGCGGCTTCGCCTACCAGAGCGCCGGCCCACGCGACGCCGTCTTCACGCCGGTCGGCGGCGCCAGCATCGTCGAGGGCAGCCTCGAGCTGCGCCAGCGCATCGGCAAGTCCTTCGGCGTCGTTGTCTTCGTCGATGTCGGCAGCGCCTATCCCGGCAAGATCCCCGACTTCTCGAGCACGCCGCGCATCGGCGCCGGTATCGGCGCACGCTACTACACCGACTTCGGACCGGTGCGCCTCGATGTCGGATTCCCGATCAACCGGCGTCCCGGCGACGATCACTTCGGGCTGTATATCAGCCTGGGGCAGGCCTTCTGATGCGTATCCGGCGCACCATCACGCTGACGGCGATCGGTCTGGTGTCGCTCGTCGCCGTCGTGTTCGGCGGCTTGCAGACGCGGCTGGGCCAGCGCTGGCTGATGGACGTCGTGGCGTCGATGGCCTCGTCGCCCGATATGCGCGTGTCGATCCGCGGCTCGCACGGCACCTTCCCGACCCATCTCACGATCGATCGCATCGAGCTCGCCGACCGGCGCGGCGTGTGGCTGCAGATCGACCAGGCGCAGGTCGACTGGGCCTTCCTCTCGCTGTTCGGCGACCGGCTGCGCATCGAGCGGCTGGCGGCGCATCGCGTCGAGGTGATCCGCGAGCCCGACCCGCCGCGCGAGCCCGCACCGGCTGCGCCTTCGCCGACCGCTTCGGACGGCAGCTTCGGCCTGCCGATGGGCGTCGATGTCAAGACGCTCGTGGTCGACGAGATCCATGTCCGCGCGCCCCTGGCGCCGACCGATTCGCGCTGGAAGCTGTCGGGCAGCGCATCGGTTGCCGCCGATACCGGGCAGAGCGACGCCAGGCTGCTGCTGGAGCGCACCGACGGGCGTCTGGGCCGGCTGTCGGTCGATGGCCGCTACGACATCTTCAAGCGCGTCGTCGACGCCAACGTCTCGCTGAAGGAAGGCGAGGGCGGCCTGATCGCCAGCCTCGCCGGCCGCCCCGACCTCAAGGAGGTGTCGGCGCGACTCGTCGCCAAGGGCGATGCGCGGCAGGGCAATGCCGAGCTCGACTTCGACGGCGGCGATGCCATGACGTCGAAGGGATCGCTGGTCTGGCGGCCCGAGGGCGGTGCGACATCCGTCGTGCTGAAGTTCGAGGCCGCGGCGCCCGGCCTGCCCGACGGTCCGCTGGCGCGCATCGTGCGCGATCCGCTGCGGATCGATGGGCGGGCGACGATCGGCGATATGCTGATCGAGCTGCACGAGCTGACCGCCGTCGCCACGCCGATACGCCTGCGCGCGACCGGCAAATACGGCGTCAAGGATCACCGCATCGACGGCGAGATCACGCTGGCCGCCGCCGACGCCGGCGGCCTGCGCGAGGTGCTGGGCGGCACGAGCTGGCGCGATCTCGGCCTCGAGTTGCGCGTGACAGGCACGACGGAGGCGGCTCGCTTCAGCGCGCAGGCCCGGATCGCCGAGCTCAATGGGCCGGATGGCCTGTCGGTGCGCGACGCCGACATATCGCTCGAAGGCGATGCGCGCGACATCGGCGGCCGCGCCCAGGCGACGGCGACACTCAAGGGCGCCGCCGCCGCGGTCGCGTGGCCCGGCACCGATGGCCGCTCGCTGCCCCCGACCCGCCTGGACTTCAACGCCAGGGGCGCATTGCAGCCCGATGGCCGGATCGCGATCGACAGCGCCGAGCTCGCCTCGGCCGTGGCGTCGATCAAGGGCGGCGGCACCTACCAGCCGTCGAGCCGCAGCGGCGAAGCCAAGGTCACGCTGAGCGTCGCCGACGCCGCGACGATCTCGACCCTGGCCGGGCGACGCCTCACGGGACGCGGGTCGATCGACCTGACGGCGCGCGTGGGCGACGGCGGCGCCACGGTCGCCTGGGATGGACGGCTGGAGAATCTGTCGGTCGAGGGCGTGCCCACCGACTTGCTGAAGGCCGCGATTCGCCTCGGCGGCAGCGCCGGCCTGCGCCAGGACCAGAGCTGGACCCTCAAGGATGTGCGTGTCGAGAACGACGCGCTGGCATTCACCGCCGCGGGGCGCGGCCGTGGGCGCGAAGGCGACATCGAGCTGTCGCTGAAGACGCCGCGCCTGGCATCGATCGATCCCCGCTTCGCCGGATCGGTCGATGCCAAGGCCAGCGTGGCGCTGCGTGCCGACGGTATCGCCGTGAAGCTCAACGCCGATGCCGCGGATCTGGTCCACGAGCAATTGCGCGCGAATCGACTGTCGCTCGCGCTCGACGCGGCGCTGCGCGGCGAGGCGGTCTCCGGTTCGCTGAAGGCCAGCGGCGACCTCGCGGGGCAGAGTCTGCGGATCGACGGACGTTTCGCGCGCGCCGCAGACGGCAGCCTGTCGGTGCCGGCCATCGATGCGCAATGGGCGAGCGCGACCCTCACGGCCAAGGACCTCACGATCACCGACACCGCCGCCACCGGCGGCGCGCGGCTGCGCATCGGCGACCTCGCCGAGATCGGCCGGGTGATCGGCCAGAAGCTCGCGGGCTCGCTGGAGGCCGATGTCGTCACCGACGGCGACGTCGCGAATGGCCGCGTCAAGGTCGCGCTGCGCGGCAAGGCCCTGAAGGGCGGCGGCATCGAGGCACAGTCGCTCGAGGCCGATGTCACGGTGGTCGATCCGCTCGGTCGCGCCGTCATCGACGGCACGGCGCAGGCCAAGGGGCTGCGCGGCGTCGAGGACATCAGCCAGCTTTCGCTGACCGCGAAGGGAGAGCGCGCCGCGCTCGACGTGACGGTCCAGGCCGGCGGTGCGCGCACGAGCGCGCAGCTCGCGGCGAAGCTCAGCCAGACCGCCAACGGCCTGCTGGTCGAGCTGTCGCGCGCCACCGGCCGCTATGCCGACCTGCCGGTCGCCCTGGCGGGCGCTTCGCGCGTGCGCATCGAGGGATCGCGCATCGCGATCGAGCCGACGTCGCTGCGCATCGCCGACGGGCGGGTCAATGTCGCGGGCGCGCTCGATCCGCAGGCGAGCGATCTCACCATCGACGTCGCGGCCCTGCCGCTGTCGGTGGTCGGCAAGGTCGCGCCCGGCGTCGACATGGTCGGCACGCTGCAGACGCGGACCCGCGTGCAGGGGCCGCTGGCCGCGCCGCGCGTCACCGCCAGCTTCACCATCTCGGGCATGCGGCTGCGCCAGCCGACCGCCGAGTTGCTGCCGGCCCTGTCGGTCAGCGGTACCGCCGGCCTGACGGGCAATCGCGCGACCTTCGACGCCCAGATCGCCGCGGGGGCGGCAAGTCGCCTGACGGTCAAGGGCGATGCCGTCATCCCGTCCGGCAACACGCCCCTGACGGCGAACGCCGCGATCAGGGGCAAGCTCGATCTCGGCCCGTTTGCGCCGCTGGTCGGCTCGACGGTCCAGGGGCTGCGCGGCACCGCCGCGCCCGACGTCAACCTGCGCGTGGCCGGCGACTCGATCACCGGCCAGGGCAGCATCGCGCTGAACGGCATCGGGCTGACGCTGCCGGAGGCCGGGCTGCGGCTGCAGCGGGGCGAGGCGACGCTTCGGCTCAACGGCGATTTGCTTACCATCGAGCGGCTGCGCGCCTCGACCGGCGCCAATCCCGACATCGAGGCCAGCGGCACCGTGCGGCTCGACCCGGGGCAGGGCTTTCCCGTCGAGCTGAAGCTGAGCACGCGCCGCGCCGCGCTGGTCAACCGGTCGGACCTGGTCGCCAGCATCTCCTCGAACCTGCGCGTGTCGGGCGCGGCGACCAACGGGCTCACCGTATCGGGATCGGTGAACGTCGATCGCGCCGAGCTGACGATCGGCGCCAGCCAGATCGCCAACTATCCCACCGTGCCGGTGCGCGAGATCAACAAGCCCGGCGGCATCAAGCAGGCGCCGCCACCGCCGGTACAGGCCGCCCGGCCGGTGCCCAAGGGGCCGCCGCGCGGCGCGCCGGTGACGCTGGCCCTGACCATCGATGCGCCACGCGCTGTGTTCGTGCGCGGCCGCGGCCTCGATGCGGAAGTCGGCGGGCGCGTCCAGGTCTCGGGCGACGCGTCGAAACCCAGCGTCGTCGGCAGCCTCAGCCTGCGGCGCGGCGATTTCAACCTGGCCGGCAAGCGCCTGAAGTTCACGCGCGGCAACATCACGCTGATCGATCTCGAGACCATCGAGCCGCTGCTCGACTTCGTCGCCTCCGCGTCGATCGACGGCGGCACGGCCGAGATCGTGATCTCCGGCACCAGCCGGGCGCCGAAGATCGAGCTGACCTCGACTCCCGCGATGCCGGCGGACGAGGTCATGGCGTCGCTGCTCTTCGGCAAGCCGGGCGCCAAGCTCAGTCCGTTCGAGCTGATCACCGCGGCGCAGGCGCTGGCCGAGCTCACCGGCGTGTCGAGCGGCAGCGGTGTGTTGGGACGCATTCGCGGCGGCCTGGGCCTGGATCGCCTCGCGGTCGATTCGGGCAGCCAGAACCCGGCCTCGGTCACGCTCGAGGCCGGGCGCTATATCCTGCCGGGCATCTATGTCGGCGCCAAGCAGGGCGCGACGGCCGATTCCAGCCGCGGCGTCGTCGAGATCGACGTGTTCAAGAACACCAAGATCGAGGCCGATGCCGGCGTCGATTCGTCCCGCCACATCGGCATCAAGATGGAATGGGACTACTGAGTCCTTCTCCCCGCGAAGGCGGGGAGAAGGTGGCCGAAGGCCGGATGAGGGGCTTCGCGGAGTCTCAACACCAACGATGTCCGCCGTTGCGCGAGGAAGCCCCTCATCCGCCTCGCTGCCGCTCGGCACCTTCTCCCCGCCTTCGCGGGGAGAAGGGAACTACGCCACCATCATCTTCTGGAACTTGCCCTTCATGATCTCCTCGGCCTCGCGCACGATGCGCTCGACGAGTTCCTTGCAGGTGGGGATGTCGTTGATCAGGCCCATGCAGGTGCCGGCCGACCACACGCCGTGCTCGAGATCGCCGGTCTCGTAGACCACGCGGCCCTTGGCGCCGGCCACGATCGGACCGATCTCCTGGATGGTCTTGCCTTCGGCCTCCATCTCGATCGCCTTCTTGGCCACCGAGTTGCCGTAGACGCGGCTGGTGTTGCGCATGGTGCGGAAGATCAGCGCGGTCGAGCGCTCGTCGGAGCCGACGATCTTCTCCTTCACGTTCTGGTGGATCGGCGCTTCCTTGGTGGCCATGAAGCGCGTGCCCATGTTGATGCCGTCGCAGCCCAGCGCCAGCGCCGCCACCAGGCCGCGCGCGTCGGCGAAGCCGCCCGATGCCAGCATGGGGATCTTGATCACATTGGCCGCCGCCGGCAGCAGCACCAGGTTCGGCACGTCGTCCTCGCCGGGATGGCCGGCGCACTCGAAGCCGTCCATGGAGATCGCGTCGACGCCGGCCTTCTCGGCCGACACGCCGTGACGCACCGAGGTGCATTTGTGGATCACCTTGATGCCGGCGTCCTTGAACTTGGGCAGGAACGGCTTGGGGTTGTTGCCGGCGGTCTCGACGATCTTCACGCCCGAGGCGATGATGGCGTCGATGTACTCGCCGTAGGGACGCGGCACCAGGGTCGGCAGAATGGTGAGGTTCACGCCGAAGGGCTTGTCGGTCATGTCGCGGCAGCGCTTGATCTCCTTGGAGAGATCCTCCGGCGTCGGCTGCGTCAGCCCGGTGATGATGCCCAGCGCGCCGGCGTTGGAGACCGCCGAGGCGAGCTCGGCGCGGCCGACCCATTGCATGCCGCCCTGCACGATCGGGTGCTGGATGCCGAACATCTCGGTGAAGCGCGTCTTGATCATGGACCGTAGTTCCTCGCCCCGGGTTTCGCCGCGCGGAAGCCTCGCCTGTCGACGGGTCGCGCCTTGGCGCGTACCTTGTACCGAAGCAACGGCGCTTGACCAGCACCCCTGCGCCGGAGGGAACGACCATGAGCTATCAGCGTATCGCTGTGCGACGCCTGACCGGCGGCTGCGGCGCGGAGATCGACGGGCCCGATCTGCGCAAACCGCTCGACGAGCAGACCGTGGGCGAGATCCGCAAGGCGCTGATCGAGAATTGCTGCGTCTTCCTGCGTGGCCAGGAGGGCATGACCGATCTCGACCAGGCGCGCTTCGCCGGTTACTTCGGGACGTTCGGCCGCGATCCCTTCGTCGAAGGCGAGGAGACGCATCCCAGCGTGCTGAAGGTCGCCAAGGAAGCGGACGAGGGCAAGAACCCGACCTTCGGCGGCAATTGGCACTCGGACTGGAGCTTCCTCGAGACGCCGCCGGCCTTCACCTTCCTGCACGCGCGCGAGCTGCCGCCCTATGGCGGCGACACCATGTTCGCCAACCAGTACCTCGCCTACGAGACCTTGTCGGAGGGCCTGCGCCAGACGCTCGACGGCATGCGCGCGGTGTACTGGGCGAAGGCGTATGCCAGGGGCGGCGCGTTCTACGACAACACCAATGCGCGCAGCATGAAGGTGCGCCACGACGAGAGCGCGATGGGCGAGATGGTGCATCCCGTCGTGCGCGTGCATCCCGAGTCGGGAAGGCACGCGCTGTTCGCCAACGTCGCCTACACCGTGCGCTTCGAGGGCATGACCGAGCGCGAGAGCCTGCCGCTGCTGACCTTCCTCTACGAGCATGCGGTCAAGCCGGAGTTCGTCTGCCGCTTCACCTGGTCGCCGGGCGCTATGGCGATCTGGGACAATCGTTGCCTCGTGCATTTCGCCATCAACGACTATTCCGGCTATCGCCGCGAGTTGCGCCGCACCACGATCCGCGGCGAGAAGCCGATCCCGGTCGGCGCCGACAGCAACCTGCGCGCGGCGGAGTAGGGGCATGGACCTGCAGCTCGCCAGCCGCGTCGCGCTGGTCACCGGATCGAGCCGCGGCACCGGCGCGGGCATCGCGCGCGTGCTGGCGCGCGAGGGCGCGCATGTCGTGGTCAGCGGCGCCGACGAGGTCGCCTGCGAGCGCATCGCCGCGCAGATCGCCAAGGACGGCGGCAAGGTCTCGATCGCCGCCGGCGACGTTTCGACCGCCGATGGCGCGGAGGCGGTGATCGCCGCCCTGGTCGCGGCACGGCTCGAGGTCGACGTGCTGGTCAACAACTACGGCACGGCCGAGCGCGGTTTCTGGTCGACCGCGACCGACGCCGACTGGCTGTCGATCTACGAGAAGAATGTGGTGTCGGGCGTGCGGCTGGTGCGCGCGCTGGTGCCCGGCATGAAAGCGCGCGGCTGGGGCCGCATCGTCTTCGTCGGCACCATCGGCAGCACGCGACCCAACGCGCGCATGCCGCACTACTACGCCGCCAAGGGCGCGCTGCCCGTCATGACCGTGGGCCTGGCCAAGGAGCTGGCCGGCACCGGCATCACGGTCAATCTGGTGAGTCCTGGCCTGATCGCGACGGCCGAGGTGATCGAGAATGCCCGCCGCCGCGGCACCAAGGAGAGCTGGCCGGAGGCGGCCGATCCCGACCCCGAGGCGCTGCTGCGCCGGCTGGCGGCACACGACATGCCCAACCCCGTGGGCCGCATCGCCACGACCGAGGAGGTCGGCGAGCTGGTCGCCTTCCTCGCCGGCAGCCGCGCCGCCTTCATCAACGGCCAGAACATCCGCATCGACGGGGGCGCGGTCGACGTGACGGTGTAGAGGCTGTTCGGGCCGCGCCGCTCCAGCGGCGCTCATGGCAGCGTCAGGAAGAGCGCCGCTGGAGCGGCGCGGCCCGGACGGCGCTTCCGCCCTGTGGGCTTGCGTGGCACCATGGCGCCCACGTTCCAGTACCCCGGAGGTCCGCCATGGACACCACGATGAGCGCGCTGGGCAGCAACGCCCGCGAGACCGGCCATGCCGCCCGCCTGAAGATCCGCGCCGGTGCGCATCGCCGTCCGACCTCGGGCATGGCGCCGGGCTTCGTGCAGGCCAACCTGGCGATCCTGCCAGCTTCGCTGGCCGCCGACTTCCACCGCTTCTGCCACCTCAATCCCAAGCCCTGTCCGCTGCTGGCGGCGTCGGAGCCGGGCGATCCGCGCCTGCCGGCGCTGGGCGCCGATCTCGACATCCGCACCGACATCCCGCGCTATCGCGTGTGGAAGAAGGGCGAGCTGGTCGACGAGGTCGACGACATAAGCGCGGTGTGGCGCGACGACCTGGTGTCCTTCGCGCTGGGCTGCTCGTTCAGCTTCGAGGAGGCGCTGATCGAGAACGGCCTCGACATCCGCCACATCACCTGCGGCAGCAACGTGCCGATGTATCGCACCAACATCGCCACCGCGCCGGCCGGCCCGTTCCACGGCCCGATGGTGGTGTCGATGCGCCCGTTCAAGCCGGCCGACGCGATCCGCGCCGTGCAGGTCACGACGCGCTTCCCCACCGTGCATGGCGCGCCGGTGCATCTGGGCAAGCCCGAGATGATCGGCATCAAGGATATCGCCAGGCCGGACTACGGCGATGCGGTCGAGGTGCATGATGACGAGCTGCCGGTGTTCTGGGCTTGCGGCGTCACCCCGCAGTCGGTGATCGCCACGGTGAAGCCGGAGTTCTGCATCACCCACGCGCCCGGCTACATGCTGGTGACCGACCTGCTCAACGCGCGGCTGGCGATCCTCTGATCCACGCATGACCGTCACGCTCGTCTTCGAAGGCCACGCCAGGGGCGCGGTCGAGCCGGTGCGCGCCGAGATCGCCAATCTCGTGGTCGCCGGCTGGACCGGGCGCGACACCGCGGCGCTGGAGCATCACATCGCGGAGCTGCAGGCGATCGGCGTGCCGCGGCCCAGCACGGTGCCGCTGTTCTACCGCATGTCGGTCGATCGCCTGATGCAGGCCGAGCGCATCCAGGTCGTCGGCCCCGACACCTCGGGCGAGGTCGAGCCGATGCTGGTGGGCACCAGCGACCGGCTGTGGGTCACCGTCGCCTCCGACCACACCGACCGCAAGGCCGAGGCGTACTCGGTGGCGCTTAGCAAGCAGCTCTGCCCCAAGGTCTGCGGCCGCGTCGCCTGGCGCTACGAGGAGGTCGAGGCGCATTGGGACAAGCTGATGCTGCGCGCCTGGATCGGCGAGGCCGGCAAGCGCGTGCTCTACCAGGATGGCCCGGCCGGCAATATCCGCGCACCGCGCGATCTGATCACGCGTTACACCGGCGGCTCGAAGCACCTGCCGGCGGGCACCGTGATGTCCTGCGGCACCTTCAACGCCATCGGCGGCATCCGCCCGTCGTCGCGCTTCGAGATGGAGCTCGAGGATCCGGTGCTCGGCCGCAAGATCACCCACGCCTACGACATCGAGGTCGTGCCGCTGGTCAGTTGATCCCGTCGTCCTGAGCGCAGCGAAGGACCTCGCTGTATCGCGGACAGATGGATGCGTGGTGGCTGTTCGCACCACCGCGAGGTCCTTCGCCGCGCTCAGGACGACAGCGGAGTCGCGGTACCGCCGTCACGCCCGCTGGTGTCCTGACCCCCGGTCGTCCTGAGCGCAGCGAAGGACCTCGCGGTATCGCGGTCGTAAGGATGA
>JBFXAZ010000030.1:0-52765 GCA_050183765.1 Reyranellaceae bacterium
CAGAGGTCCGACAGCAGGGCGGGCAGCAGCGGCGCTATATCTTCGGCGATCAGCCCCGCGCCGAAGCGTTGCGCCGCCTCGCCATGCAGCCAGGATGCCGCCGCGGCCGCCGCGAAGGCGGTCATGCCCTGGGCCATCAGGCCGCCCGCGATGCCGGCCAGCACATCGCCGCTACCGGCTGTCGCCAGGGTCGGCGGCGCATTGTTGGAGATGATCGCCCGGCCGTCGGGCGCGGCGATGACCGTGTCGGCGCCCTTCAGCAACACGGCGGCGCCCGAGCGCCGCGCCGCCTGACGTGCCCTGTCCAGCTTGCTCGGCAGGCCGGCGAGATCGGGAAACAGACGGGCGAACTCGCCCTCGTGCGGCGTCAGCAGGGTCTCGCCGCAGACCGCGGCGAAGACCTGCTCAGGCTCCCGGGCCGCCACGGTGATGGCGTCGGCGTCGATCACCGTGCCACGACCGGCGGCGAGAGCCGCCATCAGGCGCTCTGCGGTCTGGACGCCCGTCCCTGCTCCGGGTCCGACGACAAAGAGGTTCTTGCGCGTATCGGCCGTCAGCTCGCCCAGGGTATGCCCATCCGGCAGGTCGACGACGAGATTGCCCGGCTCCGCCAGCCTGTAGATCGTGGTGGCCGCAGGAGAACCAGCGATGCTCACCAGCCCGGCGCCGATGCGGCGGGCGGCCAGCGCCGCCAGGCGGGCGGCGCCGGTCATGGCATCGCCGCCGAACACCACGACATGGCCGCGCCGGTACTTGTGATCGTCGAGCGCCGGCCGGCGCAGCGCCTGGCGCCACAGGCCCGGGCCGTTGCGCCATTGCTTCACGCCCATCTGGCCCAGCACGCCGCGCGGCACGCCGATCTCCGCGACGCGAAGCTCGCCGCAGCAGGTTCGGCCGGCCACCGACAGGTGTCCGGTCTTGGCGCGAAAGAAGGTCACCGTCAGCTCGCAGCGCGGTAC
Organism: Reyranellaceae bacterium; assembly: GCA_050183765.1. Lineage (GTDB taxonomy): Bacteria > Pseudomonadota > Alphaproteobacteria > Reyranellales > Reyranellaceae > JAFAZJ01. Next base: position 960 of record JBFXAZ010000030.1, read on the forward strand.
GCCGCCCAGCACCAGGCCGGTATCGGCATCCAGGCCGGAGGGTACGTCGACGGCGACGCAAACGAGATCGCGGGCATTGATCGCCGAGACCAGCTCCAGCGCCATGCCCTCGAGCGGCCGCTTGAGCCCGATGCCGAACAGCGCGTCGATCACCAGGGGATGCTCGTCGAGCAGCGCGGGCGTCGCCGCCTCGATGGTGTCGGCCCACAGCTCGGCCGCGTTCAGCGCGTCGCCCGACAGGCGCTCGCGCTCGCCCAGCAGCCCGACCCGCACCGGCCAGCCTTCCGCCGCGAGATGGCGCGCCACGACGAAGCCGTCGCCGCCATTGTTGCCCGGTCCGCACAGGACCACGACGGGCTGCGGCAGATAGCGCTCGATCACGGCGGCGGCCACGGCAGCGCCAGCGGTCTCCATCAGCTCGCTGCTGGAAACACCCTGCGCCACCGTGCCGGTCTCGTCGCTCAGCCCCTCCATCGCCAGGCTCTCGGCGACGCGCATCTCGGCGCAGCTCAGAATGGCGAGATCGTCGTCGGCGACGACGTCGCGCGGCGGCTGCGCCGCCATCAGCCGCGCCGCTGCAGGCGGCGGGCTGCGGCGAAGCGTCGGCCGAGCCAGCCCTGACGCTGGCCGAACTGGGCGCGCAGCCATGCCTTGGCCGCGCGAACCGCAGCGGTCGCCTTCTGCCACGCCGGCATCGCCTTGACGCGGGCGTAGATGCGGTCGCGCCAGCGGAAGACCCAGGCCTCGGCGCGCGCGAACCAGGCCAGGGTCACCAGAGTCGGCCTCAGGATCAGGTAGATACGCGCGCCCAGCGCCGTGCTCGCCGTCTTGCCGAGAAGGATGATCAGCGTGCCCAGCACGATGTGGCCGGTGGCCAGCAGCCACACCGCCGCCAGCTTCACCGGCAGGAGCACGGCACCGGGCAGCAGGAACAGGACCATCGCCGGATAGGGCGGCAGGCGCCTGGCGCGCGCCTCGAGCGCCGCCACGGCGGGATGCGTCGCCAGCCACGCCATCAGGCGCTGCGCCCACTCGATCAGGCTCTCTTCGAGCAGGATCAGCGCCGCGGCGACCAGCACCAGCGGCGGCGTCAGCACTCGCTTGAGAAACGCGCGCATGCCGTCATCATAGACCGGAAAATGGGGCGATGGGGCGACCGACCGGATTTGAACCGGCGACATCTAGAATCACAATCTAGCGCTCTAACCAACTGAGCTACGGTCGCCATCGAAAAAGCCCGAAAGCGGCCGGCTAGGTACTCTGCCGGCCGCGTGCGGTCAAGGTTGGCGGCGCTTGCGGAAATGCGCCGACAGCCGCTCGAGCGCGGCGTCCAGGGTGCTGTCGTTCTTGCAGAAGCAGAAGCGGGCGAAATGCCGGGGCGCGTCGGCGCTGCTGTAGAAGGCGCTGGTCGGCACCGCAGTGACCCCCGCCTCGACCGTGATGTGGCGACAAAAATCCTCGTCGGTGCCGTTGAAGCCCAGCGGCCGGAAATCCGTCGTGACGAAATAGGTGCCCCGCGAGGGCATCACCTCGAAGCCGATATCGGCCAGGCCGCTGGCCAGGCGGTCGCGCTTGGCCTGCATGTCCGACGCCAGCTTCTCGAAATAGGCGTCCTCCTTGCGCAGGCCCACCGCCGTGCCCCATTGCAGGTTGGGCGCCGTGGTGAAGGTGACGAACTGGTGCGCCTTAAGGATCGGCTTGAGCACCTGGGGCGCGGCCGTGATGTAGCCGACCTTCCAGCCGGTGACGCTGAAGGTCTTGCCCGAGGAGCCGATGCGCGCGGTGCGCTCGCGCATGCCCGGGAATTTCATCAGCGGCGTGTGCCGCAGGCCGTCGAAGGTCAGGTGCTCGTAGACCTCGTCGCAGACCGCGAAGGTGTCGTGCTTCACGCACAGCTCGGCGATGAAGCCCAGCTCCTCGCCGTTGAACACCTTCGAGCACGGGTTCATCGGCGTGTTGATCAGGATCAGCTTGGTCTTCGGCCCGAAGGCCGCCGCCAGCTCGTCGCGCGGCAGGTCCCAGGCGGGCGGCTGCAGACGCACCAGCTTCGGGATGCCGCCGGCGCGGCGCACGATGGGGATGTAGCTGTCGTAGAGCGGTTCGATCAGCACGACCTCGTCGCCCGGCTCGATCAGGCCGAGCAGGCAATCGCCCAGCGCCTCGGTGGCGCCGGAGGTCACCATCACCTCGCTCTGCCAGTCGACATCGAGCCCGTAGAACCGCTTGTTGTGCTCGGCCACCGCCTGGCGCAGCTCGGGAATGCCGAGCATCGGCGGGTACTGGTTGTGGCCGGTCATCAGGTAGTCGGCGGCGGCGCGACGCACGTCCTCCGGACCCGGATCGTCGGGGAAGCCCTGCCCGAGGTTCACCGACTTGTACTGGCGCGCCAGCCCCGACATGACGTCGAAGATCGTGTCGGCATAGCCGCCCAGAACGCTGTTGCCCTGCTTCATGCGTGTCCATCCCCTGCGCGGCGAGGCTCATAGCACATCCTCGACCCGCTGCGGCCGTAGAGGTTATGGTCCGCGCCGATCACCGGGGACCCTCACGTGACCAGCACCAGCGCTGCCAGCGTCGACGACCAGCTCTTCGTAAGCCTGGGCAACGACCTCACCCTGCTCTTCGCCACCCCCCTGCTGCGCCGGCACATGCCCGACGCCGCGGCGATCAATCCCGGGCTGCGCGCCGCGATCCTGGCGCGCGCCGCGGCCGAGCCCGGCGTGCGGATCAGCAACAAGGGCGGCTGGCAGTCGAAGACCGATCTGCTCGACTGGCCGCTGGCGGAGATCGCCACCCTGAAGGGCTGGATCGTCGAGGCGGTGCGCGCCATGGCCGCGCTGTCGCCGGAGCTGCGCGGCCGCGCGCCCGGCGCCAGCGTCTTCAAGGCCTATGGCTGGGCCAACGTCAATCGCACGCACGACTACAACCTGCTGCACATACACCCTGACTCGCACTGGTCGGGCGTCTACTACGTCGAGGCCGGCAACCCGTCCGCCGGCGGCTCGATCCAGTTCACCGATCCGCGGCCCATGGCGCGGGCGATGCCGGTGCCCGGCTTCAACTTCGACCGCGCGCTCACCGTGACGCCGGCCTCCGGGCTGATGCTGCTGTTCCCAAGCTGGCTCGAGCATTGGGTGATGCCCTACGACGGATCACAGGAGCGAATTTCGATCGCCTTCAATTGCACATTGCGTTAGCAGAATGTGATTCATTATTGATCAAATCCTGCTCATGGCTGGTTATAGTACGGCCATATGCGCCGAAATTCGGACAGGCAACGACCCGCAGGGGCATTGGGGGGCTGGCATGGAAACTGCAGCGGCAGCGCTTTACGACGGGGCCGGCTGGCCCCGTCGTCCGTCACCCGTGTAGCGTGCCAATGAAAAAGATCGAAGCCATCATCAAGCCCTTCAAGCTCGACGAGGTGAAGGAGGCGCTCAACGAGATTGGCGTCAAGGGCATCACCGTGCTGGAAGCCAAGGGCTTCGGCCGGCAGAAGGGTCACACCGAGCTCTATCGCGGCGCCGAGTACGTCGTCGACTTCCTGCCCAAGGTGAAGGTCGAGCTGGTCGTCGAGGACGCGCAGGCGGAGAAGGCCGTCGAGGCGATCCGCAACGCGGCGCAGACCGGCCGGATCGGTGATGGCAAGATTTTTGTCTCGGGGGTAGAGGAAGCCGTGCGCATCCGGACCGGAGAGCGCGGCGACGAGGCTATCTGAGGGGCGTCCGGCGCCGCCTGGCGGGCCGCACGGGACGACAAGACAATCCACAAGCGGGAAAGGATCTAGGGAAATGGCCGACGCCAAGAGCGTGCTGCAGATGATGAAGGAGAAGGACGTGAAGTTCGTCTCCTTCCGGTTCACCGATCCGCGCGGCAAGTGGCAGCACACCGCCAAGACGGCCTCCGCGGTCGACGAGTCGGTGTTCGCCGATGGTGTCATGTTCGACGGCTCCTCGATCGCCGGCTGGAAGGCGATCAACGAGTCGGACATGATCCTGATGCCGGATCCCTCGACGGCGATCATCGATCCGTTCACGGCCCAGACGACGATGGCGATCTTCTGCGACGTCATCGAGCCGTCGACCGGCCAGTTCTACGCCCGCTGCCCGCGCTCGACCGCCAAGCGCGCCGAGGCCTACCTCAAGTCGTCGGGCCTGGGCGACACCGCGGTGTTCGGCCCCGAGCTCGAGTTCTTCGTCTTCGATGACGTGCGCTTCGACGTGAAGATGCACGGCTCGTTCTACGCCGTCGACGCGGCCGAGACGCCGAACAACACCGGCACGGTGATGGAAGGCGGCAACATGGGCCACCGGCCCGGCGTCAAGGGCGGCTACTTCCCGGTTCCGCCGGTCGACTCGATGAACGACCTGCGCGCCGAGATGTGCACCGTGCTGACCGAGATGGGCCTCACCATGGAGATCCATCACCACGAAGTGGCGCCGGCGCAGAACGAGCTGGGCTTCCGCTTCGACACGCTGGTGAAGACCGGCGACAACGTGCAGAAGTACAAGTACGGCCTGCACAACGTGGCCGCCCAGTGGGGCAAGTCCTGCACCTTCATGCCCAAGCCGATCTACGGCGACAACGGCTCGGGCATGCACACCCACCAGTCGATCTGGAAGGACGGCAAGCCGCTGTTCGCGGGCAACGGCTACGCCGATCTCAGCGAGACGGCGCTGTACTACATCGGCGGCATCATCAAGCACGCCAAGGCGCTCAACGCCTTCTGCAACGCCTCGACCAACAGCTACAAGCGCGTGATCCCGGGCTTCGAGGCGCCGGTGCTGCTCGCCTACTCGGCGCGCAACCGCTCGGCCTCCTGCCGCATCCCCTACTCCGCCTCTCCCAAGGGCAAGCGCGTCGAGGTGCGCTTCCCGGACCCGTCGGCCAATCCGTACCTCGCCTTCGCGGCGATGCTGATGGCCGGCATCGACGGCATCCAGAACAAGATCCATCCCGGCGAGGCGATGGACAAGAACCTCTACGAGCTGCCGCCGGAAGAGCTCAAGCAGGTGCCGACCGTCGCCGGCTCGCTGCGCGAGGCGCTGGGCGCGCTCGACGCCGATCGCTCTTTCCTCACCAAGGGCGGCGTGTTCACCGAGGACCAGATCGACGCCTACATGGATCTCAAGTGGGAAGAGGTCTACAACTGGGAGCACCAGCCGGCGCCGATCGAGTACAAGATGTACTACTCGGTCTGATGCACAGCATCTCACGGATATCCGAAGGGGCCGCGGAAGCGGCCCCTTCTCGTTTCACCCCACGCCGCTCACCACGGCGTTGCGTCGCCATAGCATGATCGCGAGCCCGCTCAGCCGCTGCAGGCAGCCGCCGAGATAGGGAAAACGCATCAGCCAGCCAATCACCGCCAGCGGCACCGGGCCATGCTCGAGGATGCGCGCCAGGCCCTTGATGCCACGATCCTCAACGCCGCCTTGCGGACGGCGGTAGACGAGACGCTCAAGCGTGCCAGGCGCCGCCGAGTCGATGCGGAAGCTGCCTTCGAGCCAAGGCGACAGCCGCGGCCACAGGACATTCCAGACAGTTCTCGCCGGGCCCGCCGCGCTGATGACAACGTGCGCTTCCTCGGCAATGTGCGGACGCCAGCGCATGCGCCATTCACGGACCGCGCCGCGATAGCTCGACCACGCCTCGGGCATGGCGATGGCGATATGCGCGCGGTTGTACCAGGTGGCGTAGATCGTATCGAAGACGGCGAACATCAACGCGATCAGCGCCAGGCCCCAGGAACGCGCATAGAGCGCCAGCATGGCCATGACGAAAGCCGAGATGATCTGCATCGGATTGGCGGTGAACGCATAGGGGCCGCTGGTCACGACGCGCTTGGGGGGATCGAAGGGAATCGGCGTGCCGCCGCCGACGCTCGCGAACTCTGCCGTAGCCGCGATGCCAATGAACAGCAGCCCCAGGACAATCGCGGCCACGCACCAGTCGAGCGCCGACACCGGCAGATGATAGAGCGTGGACAGCGGCACGCCGGCGTAACTCAGCACACAGACCGGGATCACGAACGTCATGTAGCCGCCCCATCCCAAGACGTGGAACATGGCGCGGACTTTTGGCAGATGGTCGTCCCGCGTGAGTCGCGCGGCGATCTGGCCGGGGATCAGCGCCATCAGCATGGCGACAACGTCGCCCACCAGCCAGGACGGACCGACGCTCACCAATGGCGCCAGACGGGGCATGGTCGCGAGGTCAAGCGCCACCGAGACGGCGACGAGGGCCGTCAGCGGCAGCCAATGTCGAGCGAAGACGGCGACCGGTCCCCACCAGATCGCCCATCCGATCCAAACGTCGATCGGCAGCGCCTGAACCGCGTTGCGCTCGACGCCGAAGCTCCACCAGCCGAAGCGCTGCGCCAGCATATGCAGCGCCAGCAACGCCGGCAGCTGCCACAGGAACGCGACCATCGCGGCGACGGCCTCGCGCGGACGCGGCCTGACGATCAGCAACAACGCGATCGCAACGGCCATCGGCCCGGCGAGAAATGCCGCGCGCTGCAGCGCCAACCATTCGGCGTCGCTCACCGGTTAGGCTCCCGGTGCCGGTACGACCATCGCCACTCGCCGATGATCACCGCGACCATCAGGAGAACGGGGTAACAGGCAAGCAGCAGCGGCAACCAATCGCCGGCGAACACTCCGGCGCTTAGGCCAAGCACGGTGAGCGACTGCGCGATGCTGCCGACACGCGTAGATGATCGCGGCGCGAAAGCCATGGTGAACGCCAGAGTCGCAGGCAGCCCATGGCGCAGCACAACATCGTCGGCGTCGGTCAATGGCAACGGCCACCGCAGTGCCAAGGCGAGCATAAGAGAGGCGACGGGCAAGCCAGCAAGGCATCGCGACCGTCGGCTGTGCCATGTCGGCCGCAACGGCCCGTCAGATAGCGGATAGGCGACCGGATCCGTCTCTGCCCCTTCCATGCATCCAACATAGAGCAGGTGTGACGGCATTGTGAAACCGCGACATGGCGTGCGGTGGACAAACCGAATCGATTGGGTCGAAATCCCCGCCGAGGAACCTTGAGGATTCGTCGTGTGGCCCAATCGTCGCTGACCCGTCGCGCCTTCGCCGGCGCCGCCGTGACCTCGGCAGTCATCGGCCCGGCCGCCGCGCAACCCAAGCCGCTGGTGCGCGTGGCCTTCGGCTCCTGTGTCGATCCGCGCGATCCGCAGCCGATCTGGGATGCGATCCTGGCCTACAAGCCCGACCTGTTCCTCTTCTGCGGCGACAACGTCTACGGCGACAGCAAGGACCGCGATCTGAAGGAGCTCAAGGCGGCCTATGCGCTGGCGCGCCAGTCGCCCGGCTACACGAAGCTGCGCGAAAGTGTGCGCCACCTCGCGACCTGGGACGACCACGACTATGGCGTCAACGACGCTGGCGGCGACATGCCGTTCAAGGCCGAATCGAAAGAAGAGTTCCTGAAGTTCTGGGACGCGCCCACCGCCGATCCGCGCCGTCTGCACGAGGGCATCTACTACTCGGAGTCGTTCGGCACGACAGGGCAGCGTGTGCAGGTGATCCTGCTCGACATCCGCTCCTTCAAGTCACCCTGGCTGCCGAGCGAGAACCGCGGCGCGCCGGGCATGGAGCGCTACATCCCCGACAGCGATCCGGCCAAGACCATGCTCGGGCCGGCGCAATGGACCTGGCTCGCCGAGCGCCTGCGTGAGCCGGCCGACCTGCGCCTGCTGGTGTCATCGATCCAGGTGCTGGCCAACGGCCATGGCTGGGAGCGCTGGGGCAACTTCCCGCGCGAGCGGCGCAAGCTCTACGAGCTGGTGCGCCATGCCCGCGCCGAGAACCTGCTGATCCTTTCGGGCGATCGCCATCTCGGCGCAATCTATCGCGAGACCAGCGGGACGCCCTACCCCTTCACCGAGATCACCTCGAGCGGGCTGACCAAGTACTTCCCCAACCCCAAGGAGCCCGGTCCCAACCGCATCGGCCCGGTCTACGGCCGGCCTAATTTCGGCACCATCGACATCGACTGGTGGGAGAAGAAGGTGCGCCTGGCGGTGCGCGACGAGGCCGGCCAGATGGTGCGCAGCCACAGCGTGCCGCTGGAGGAGATGCGCTTCCGGACCTGAACTATGCACCCAGCGCGGCGCGCAGGGCCTCGAACGGCAGGGTGACGCAGTCGCGGCGGCTCCTGTGCTCGGCCACCGGCGCGAAGGCCGCGAAGTCGCCGCTGCCCTGCGACTGGCCGCTCAGCACGCCGTCGATCTCGCGCCGGAGCTCGGCGATCTCGGCCGCGGTATGCCCGATGGCCCGCGGCGTCAGCGCGGCGGCCGAAGCCTCGCACAACGCGCAGCCGCGCACCTTGTGCGCCAGCTCGGCGATGCGGCCCTGCTCGTCGAGCCGGATCTCCATGGTGACCCGATCGCCGCACAGCGGGTTGTCGCGCATCGCTTTGGCGCTCGGCGCGGCGAGCGTGCCGGCGCCGAGCTTCGACTTCGCCAGCGCGACGATGCGGTCCTGGTACAGGGTCTGGCTCATGCGAATCGCCTCAGCGCCTCGCCGACGCCTTCGAGCAGGGCATCGACGTCGCCGGCGTCGTTGTAGGGCGCGATGCTGGCGCGCGTCGTGCCGACAAGGTCGAGCGCGTCCATCAGCGGCTGCGCGCAATGGTGGCCGGCACGCACGGCGACGCCGTGCGAGTCGAGGATCTGCGCCGAGTCGTGCGGATGCACGCCCTCGAGAGTGAAGGAGATCACCGGCAGGCGTCCCTGCAATCCGGCCGGACCGATCAGCCGGGTGCCCTTGATGCCGGCGAGGCCATCCATCATGCGCTGCGCCAGGCCCATCTCGTGCGCGCCGACGGCGTTCCAGTCCAGCGCCATCATCCAGCGGCAGGCGGCGCCCAGGCCGACGGCGGGACCGATCGGCGGTGTGCCCGCCTCGAACCGGCGCGGCGTCGGCGCCCAGGTGATTTCCTGCAGCGACACGCGGCCGATCATCGAGCCGCCGCCCATGAACGGCGGCATGTCGTCGAGCAGCGCGCGGCGGCCCCACAGCACGCCGATGCCATTGGGGCCATAGGCCTTGTGACCGGCGAAGGCGTAGAAGTCGATGCCCAGCGCCGGCAGGTCGATCGGCCCGTGCGGCGCGCGCTGCGCGCCATCGAGCAGCACCACCGCGCCGACCGATTTCGCCGCGGCGACGACCGCCGCGACGTCGAGCAGCGCGCCGGTGACGTTGGAGACGTGCGCCAGGGCGATAATACGCGTGCGCGGCGTTACGATCTTCGGCAGCGCGCCGGTATCGATGCGCCCGTCCGGCGTGACCGGCAGGCCCTTGAGCGTCGCGCCGCTGCGCTGAGCGAGCTGGTACCAGGGCACGATGTTGGAGTGGTGCTCCAGCTCCGACACGACGATCTCGTCGCCGGCCTTCAGGCGCTGGCCATAGCTGTGGGCGACGAGGTTGATCGCCGCGGTGCAGCCGCCGGTGAAGATCACCTCTTCCGGTTCGCGCGCGCCGAGGAAGCGCGCCACATCGGCGCGCGCGCCCTCGTAGAGCTCGGTCGCCGCCTCGGCCAGCGCGTGCACGCCGCGCAGCACATTGGCGCGCGAGGTGGTCTCGTAGGTGACGACGGCGTCGATCACCGCCTGCGGCGTCTGCGCCGATGCGCCGTTGTCGAGGTAGTGCAACGCCTTGCCGTTGATCGGCCGCGAGAGGATCGGGAACTGGCGCCTGAGCGCGCCGACATCGAAGCTCATGTGCTCACTCCGGCGCGGCGGGCGCGGAAGGCCGCCAGCGCTTCCGGTGTGTCGAGATCGACCAGCACGCCGTCCGACGACGTCTCGCCGTCCATCGGCACCTCGCAGACCTGGTCGGCATGCTCGCCAATCAGATGGCGCGCGCCGGTGTCGCCCGACACGTTGCCCATCTCCGGGAAAAAGCGCTTGGCCCACAGTACCGGGTTGCCGCGCTTGCCCCCGACGGTGGGGACGCAGATCGACCGGCCTTCGACCGGATTGAACGCCGCGATCAGCTTGTTGAGCTGGCCCGTCGTCACCGCCGGCATGTCGCCCAGCAGCACCAGGGCACCGTCGATGGTCCCGGGCAGCACCGCGAGGCCGGCCTTCAGCGAGGTGCTGAGCCCCTGGGCATAGTCCGGATTCTCGACGAAGCGCACGTTGCGCGCCACGTCGCCCAGGCTGGCGACGGCGCGGCGGACATCCTCGGCCATGTGCCCGAGCACGACGGTGGCCGACACGGCATGGGACATCATCGCCGCGCGCACGACACGCGCCACCATCGGCGCCCCGTCGATCTCGGCCAGCAGCTTGTTGGACGGGCCCATGCGGCTCGACCGGCCCGCCGCGAGGATCAACGCGGCGATCCGTGGCGCACGCTGCGCCTCGCTTCGCGGTCCACCGCCCTCGCCGCTGCGCGCCACGCCACGCATGGTCGTCTCCTCGAGCAGGCCGCCCGCGCCCATGCGCACGATCTCGCTGCGGCGCACGGGCAGGTCGGCGGCGAGGCGCTGCAGCACCATGTCGAAGCCGTTGAATTTCGGCGACTTGGCGCAGCCCGGCAGGCCGATCGCCGGCTTGCCGCCGAGCTCGCCCATCAGCAGCAGATTGCCGGGGTCGACGGGCATGCCGAAATGCGTGATGCGGCCGCCGGCCTTCTCGATGCCCGACGGCACGGTATCGCGCCGGTCGACGATCGCGGAGGCACCGGCGATGAGGAACAGGTCGCAGCCCTCGGCCGCGAGTTCCTTCAGGGCGTTGGCGATCTCGCCCTCGTCGTGGCGCACGCGGCGCTCGCCAGCCAGCGTGCCGCCCAGCCCGGCCAGGCGCGCGCGCGTCGTCTCGCTGGTCTTGTCGAGCGCCTTGTCGCGGGTGCCCGGCAGGCTGGTCTGCACCAGCCCCGCCTTCATCGCCCGGAACGGCGCCACCGCGACCATCGGCCCGCCCTGGCGCACGACCGCGAGCGCCCGATCGACCGCGGCGCGCGGCACGGCGAAGGGGATGATCTTGATCGTCGCGACCATCTGCTTCGCCTCGGCCGCGGCATAGGCCGGCAAGGTCGCGATGGTGATCGACTCGTCGATGTCGTTGAGCGCGTCGAGCCTGGCCTGGTCGGCGACCACCACACCCGCCGACGCGGCGAAGAGGTTGGCGCGGCCGGTGAAGGGCGCGGTCGCGACCAGGCCGTCGCCCATCACCGCTTCGGCGATGGTGCGCGCGGCCTCGTCCTCGTGCACGTCGTCGGCAGCCAGCTTGGCGGCGATGACCGTCTTCACGCCGGCCGCCTTCAGCGCGACGACATCGACCTGCGACAGCCGCCGTCCCTTGGCGAAATTGATGCGGCCCTCGCGATGCGCGTGCGCGAGGATCGCGCCGGCCGCCTCGTCGATGCCGATCTCGCCGAACTGCATGGCCTCAGGCCGCGCGCTCGCGCGGCTGCCGTTCCGCGTTCTGCGCCGAGCGCACTTGGATGATCTGCGCCACGATGGAGATCGCGATCTCCGCCGGCGAGCGGCCGCCGAGGTCGAGCCCCACCGGCCCATGGATGCGCGCGAATTGCTGGTCGCTGATGCCGGCCTGGTTCAGCCGCTCCTTGCGCTTGGCGTGCGTTCTGCGGCTGCCCAGCGAGCCGACGTAGAACGCCTCGGAATTCAGCGCCACGATCAGCGCCGGATCGTCGAGCTTGGGGTCGTGGGTCAATGTCACGACGGCGGTCGACGAATCGGGCTTCAGGCTCTCCATCGCCTCGTCCGGCCAGTCGCTCATGACCGTGACACCGGGGAACCGGCTGTCGGAGGCGAAGGCACGACGCGGATCGATCACGACGACGTCGAAGCCCGCCATCGAGGCGATCGGCACCAGCGCCTGCGCGATGTGCACGGCACCGACCACGATCATGCGCTGCGGCGGGATGAACGCCTGCACGAAGAGCTTGCCGGACGCCGAATCGACCGTCTCGCTGGTGCCCGACTCGAGCGCGGCGCGGCCGGCCGCGAGCGCGGCGGCGTCGCCGGCGAGCACGCCCTCGGCGCGATCGGCAAAGATCAGGGCTTCCTCGCCGTCGGCGATGCGCTTGACGAGCACGACGGGCTGTCGTGCGGCGCGCGCGGCCTGGACCGCGGCGAGAGTGGACATCTTCATGTCAGTCGACCTTCTCGACGAAGACCTGCACCTTGCCGCCGCAGGCCAGGCCGACATCCCAGGCCTGCTCGTCGGTGACGCCGAAATCCAGCAGGCGCGGCTTGCCGTCCTTGATCGCGTCGAGCGCCTCCTTGACCACCGCGCCCTCGATGCAGCCGCCTGAGACCGAGCCGACCATGTTGCCGGCCTCGTCGATGGCGAGCTGGCTGCCCACCGGGCGCGGCGAGGAGCCCCAGGTGAGCGTCACCGTGGCCAGGGCCACGTTCTTGCCGGCGTCCTTCCACCGGCGCACCGCGCCGAGGATGTCGTCCTGAGCTGCGTCCATCGTGCCCTCCGTCTTCACCGCGCCCTTTGCCCGGGACACTGGGTGTCATCCCGAGCGTAGCGAGGGATCTAGATCTGCCTGGATCCCTCACTGCGCTCGGGATGACAGGTGGTCAACTCTCAGGCGGCCCGTGCGCGTTCGCGCCAGTCCGTCATCTTGTGTCCGACGCGATGCACCGGCTCGCTCAGCGTCGCCACCAGATCGGCGAGGCTTTCGAGATTGTGCACCGGCCGGAAGTCGTCGACATGCGGCAGCATCGCCCGATTGCCCAATGACTTTGGCTCATAGCCCTCGTAGCGCAAGAGCGGGTTGAGCCAGATCAGCCGGGAACAGGACTTGTGCAACCGCTCCATCTCCTCCGGCAGACCCGCCGCGCCCTCGCGGTCGAGACCGTCGGTGATCAGCAACACCACGGCGCCCTGCCCCAGCACCCGGCGCGACCACAGCCGGTTGAACTCGTGCAGGGTGGCGCCGATGCGCGTGCCGCCCGACCAGTCCTCCACCTGGGCACTGGCCTTGGCAAGCGCGATATCGACATCCTTGTCCCGAAGCGCGCGGGTGACGTTGTTGAGCCGCGTGCCGAAGGTGAAGCTGAACACCCGGTCGCGATCGCTCGCCAGCGCGTGCATGAAATGCAGGAACATCCGGCTGTACTTGCTCATCGAGCCGGAGATGTCGCAGAGGATCACCAGCGGCGGTGGCCGGCGGCGCGGCTCCTTGCGGTGCAGCTCGATCACGCCGTGCGGCTTGAGCGAGGCGCGCATGGTGGCGCGCATGTCGATGCGGCTGCCGTGCGAAGAGGGCCGCGTGCGGCGAATCCGGCGATCGGGGATCGGCAGCCGCATGCGCCGGATCGCGCGCAGCGCCGCGGCGATCTCGGCCGACGACATCTGCTCGAAGTCGCGCTTTTGCAGCAGCTCGCGGTCCGAGAAGGTCAGGGTCGCCTCGAGCTCCATCTTCGGCGGCTCCTCGGACTCCTCCTCCGGCGACTGGCCGCGGCCGGCCTGCAGCGCTTCCTGCAGGCGGCGACTGAGCTGTTTCTTCTCCTTATCCTCCTCGAGGCCGCCATCGATCTGCGGCAGCATCATGCCCATCATCTTTTCGAGCAGCTTGGGATTGCGCCAGAAGACGTGGAAAGCCTGGTCGAAGATCTCGCGCTGGTCGCGGCGGTTCACGAAGACGCTGTGCAAGGTCCAGTAGAAATCCTCGCGCCGCTTCAGTCCCGCCGCCTCGACCGCCTTCACCGCCTCCAGCACGCGGCCGGGCCCGATCGGCAGGCCTGCTGCCCTGAGCGTGCGCGCGAAGTTCATGATGTTGACGGCGAGCTTGGGCTCGGCCGGTGCCCTGGGCGCGGAGCGGACGACCTCGGACATGGCGCTCAGGCGGCCGGCAGGGCCGCCATCTCGCTCTTCACGCGACCGAGGATCGCGGCGGCCTCGCTGCCCTGGATGCGCTGGATATCGTCCTGGTACTTCAGCAGCACGCCCAGGGTGGAATCGATCACCGCCGGATCGAGGTCGAGCACGTCGAGCTCCGACAGCGCCTGCGCCCAGTCGATCGACTCGGCAACGCCCGGCGATTTGAACAAATCCATCTTGCGCAACTCCTGGACGAAGCCCACGACCTGTCGCGCCAGCGCCGCCGGCGCCTCGGGCGCCTTGGTGGCGAGGATCTGCCGCTCGCGCGCGGCGTCGGGGTAGTCGACCCAGTGATAGAAGCAGCGGCGCTTGAGCGCGTCGTGGATCTCGCGCGTGCGGTTCGAGGTGATGATCACGATCGGCGGCTCGGGCGCCTTCACCGTGCCGAGCTCGGGGATCGACACCTGGAAGTCCGAGAGCACCTCCAGCAAGTAGGCCTCGAATGGCTCGTCGGTACGGTCGAGCTCGTCGATGAGCAGCACCGGCGCGCCGCTGGGATCGGGCTGCAACGCCTCGAGCAGCGGGCGACGGATCAGGAAGCGCTCGTTGAAGACGTCGCTGCCAAGCTGATCGCGGTCGACGGCGCCCTGCGCCTCGGCCAGCCGGATCTCGATCATCTGGCGCGCGTAGTTCCATTCGTAGACGGCGGAGGCCGCGTCGAGGCCCTCGTAGCATTGCAAACGGATGAGCTTACGGCCCAGGGTCTGGGCCAGGACCTTGGCGATCTCGGTCTTGCCCACGCCCGCCTCGCCCTCACAGAACAGCGGCCGCCCCCGCTTGAGCGAGAGGTACAGCACCGTAGCCAGGCTGCGGTCGGCGATGTAGTCGCCCTTGCGCAGGAGCTCGACCATCGCGTCGATCGAGGCGGGGATAGGATCGGACATCGAACCCGTTGAATTGTCTGAGAGAAGAAAACGCGACGATATTAGCGGCAAGGCTTCGCCGATTGCTATGGTCGCGGCAGAAGGGCTTCGGGAGGGAGATGGTCATGTATGGCGAGGCGCTCAAGGGCAGGATCGCGGTGGTAACCGGCGGCGCGCGTGGCATCGGGTTCGCCTGCGCGCAGGCATTGCAGGCGGCGGGCGCACGGATCGCGCTCTGGGATCGTGACCATGTCGTCGCGAACGAGTCTGCGGCCACGTTGCCGGGCGCCGTCGCCGTCTCCGTCGACGTCGCCGACGACCGCTCGGTCGCCGCGGCGCTGGCGGATACCGAGAAGCGCCTGGGCGGCGTCGACATCCTGGTCGCCAGCGCCGGCGTCACCGGCCCGAACGCCACCGTCGCGGACTACGACGTGCAGGCCTGGCGGCAGGTGATCGACATCAACCTCACCGGTGTCTTCCTCACCAACCGCGCGGTGGTGCCGGGCATGGTGGGCCGCAAATGGGGCCGCATCGTCAACATCGCCTCGATCGCCGGCAAGGAGGGCAATCCCAACGCCTCGGCCTACTCCGCCTCCAAGGCCGGCGTGATCGGCCTGACCAAATCGCTGGGCAAGGAGCTGGCGAGTTCGGGCGTGCTGGTGAACTGCATCTGCCCGGCCGCGATCAAGACCGATCTGTTCAGGCAGATGACCCAGCAGCACATCGACTTCATGCTGTCGAAGATCCCGATGGGCCGCTTCGCCACGGTCGAGGAGGCCGCCACCCTAGTGACCTGGCTGGCCTCGCCGTTGTGCAGCTTCAACACCGGTTCGGTGTTCGACCTGTCCGGCGGCCGCGCCACCTACTAGGGCGCGAAGCCGCGCACCGTCAGGTCGACCATGCCGCGGATCAGCTCCTGGCGGTCCGACCAGGGGAATTCCGGCTCGTTGATGAAGGCCGAGACCAGGCCGTGGCAGGCCATCCACGCCAGTTCGGCGCAGGTCACCGGCGGATGGGGCAGCTTGACGCCGGCGTTCTGCAGCTCGACGAACTGGCGCTCCAGCAGGGAGAACGCGATCGCGCCCTTAATGCCGGGACGGTCGGGGTCGCTGAGATCGGCGCGGTGGCCGGTATGGCGAACCGGCTCGGGCGCCTGCTCCTCCATGAAGATCAGGCGATATTCGCCAACGTGCTCAAGGCCGAACCTGATATACGCCTCGCCCATCTGACGCAGCCGGTCGCGCGGTGAACATTCAAGACATTCAATGCCTTGGAAGAGTTCGATCAAGTGGCTGAAAGTCTGGTCGCAGAGCGCCAGCATGATCTCGTCCTTGTCCTTGAAGTAAAGGTACAAGGCTGGGGCAGAAACGCCTACACGTTCAGCGATTTTTCGGATCGTAGTTGCGCCATAGCCTTCTTCCAGGAAGAGCGACTTCGCGGCGGCGAGGATTTCGTCGCGGCGTGTGTGGCCCTCGCCGCGGCGCTTGCGGCCGAATGGTGCGAC
Organism: Reyranellaceae bacterium; assembly: GCA_050183765.1. Lineage (GTDB taxonomy): Bacteria > Pseudomonadota > Alphaproteobacteria > Reyranellales > Reyranellaceae > JAFAZJ01. The sequence goes on from JBFXAZ010000030.1 coordinate 17,215, forward strand.
AGAGTGCGCTGCCACATTTGCCATTTTGTTCCTCTTGCGGGCGAACCCGGGCTTGATCAGTTAACATCGGTAAGTTAGCGTTGTTCACTTCTACCTGCAATGGCTGAACAGTAGTTTACCCGGGAGTGCTGCCATGCGTAAGCGGATCGTTGCGGTGATCGGCGCTGTCGTTGCGGTCAGCCTTGCCGGCGGCATCAGTTTCGCCCTGGTCGCCTATCCCAGCAAACCGACGCCCCCTTCGGTTGCCCCCAAGGCTGTCCCGATCCGCCCCGCGCGGGTGCAGGACATCACCCTGCGCAGCCAGACCAGGCGCCTGACATTGGCCGGGACGGTGGTGCCGCGCTACGAGACCACGGTCGGCTTCCGGGTGCCGGGCAAGATCGTCGAGCGGCTGGTCGAGGTCGGCGGCCGGGTCACGGCCGGCCAGCCGATCGCCCGCCTCGACACGGCCGACCATCGCCTGGCGCTGGACAACGCACGCGCGGCACTGGCCGCCGCCGATGCCGAGGCGGTGCGCGCCCGTGCCGATCTGGAGCGCTATGTCGGCCTGAAGGGCACCGCGGCCTTCGTCCCCCAGATGCTCGACCAGCGCCAGTCGCTTTCCGACGCCGCGCAGGCGCGGCTGGCGCAGGCCAGGGCGCAGCTCGATACCGCCGCCAACAACCTCGCCTACACCACCCTCGCCGCCGACACCGACGGCGTCGTCACCGCGCTGATGATCGAGGTCGGCCAGGTGGTCTCAGCCGGCCAACAGGTGGCGAGGATCGCGCGGCTCGACGAGCTGGAGATCCGCGTCGACGTGCCGGAACAGCGTCTGGCGATGCTCAAGGGCGCCGATCGCGTCACCTACGAGCTGTGGTCGGAGCCCGGTGTCGTCCGCAGCGCCCGGCTGCGCGAGCTCGCGCCGATGGCCGACGCGATGACCCGCACCTACGCCGCACGCTTCACGATCACCGAGCGGCCGCAGCTGATCGCCATGGGCATGACCGCGACCTTGACCCTGGAGCGCGGCACGCAGGAGCAGGTCGCCGAGGTGCCGCTGACCGCGATCTTCCAGCAGGGCACCGGCCCCGCCGTTTGGATCGTCGACAAGGCGAGCGGCACGCTGTCGCTGCGGCCGGTGACGGTGGCGCGCTGGCGCGACGACTCCGCGCTGATCTCGGCCGGCCTCGCCAATGGCGACATGATCGTCACGGTGGGTGTGCACAAGCTCGAGATCGGCCAGCGCGTGAAGCCGCAGGGCCGCGTCGCTTCCGACTCGGCCGTGGCGCAAAGCGCCAGCCGCTGACTCCCGTCATCCTGAGCGAAGCGAAGGATCCAGCGGTGGTGCGGGCAGACACTTCGTTTGCATGTGACCGCGATACCGCAAGGTCCTTCGCTGCGCTCAGGACGACAGATTTCTAGACGCCGAGGATCGGCCATGTCGAACCGGTTCAATCTCAGCACCTGGGCTCTGGAGCATCGCACGCTCACGCTGTTCATGCTGATCGTGCTGAGCGTCGCCGGCACGCTGTCGTTCTTCAACCTCGGCCGCGCCGAGGATCCGCCCTTCACCATCAAGCAGATGGTGGTGTCGGTCGTATGGCCGGGCGCCACGGCGCGCGAAATGGAGCAGCAGGTCACCGACAGGATCGAAACCAAGCTGCAGGAGCTGCCCTACCTCTACCACGTCAGCTCCTACTCGCGGCCGGGCGAGGCGGTGATCTACGTCAACCTGCAGGACAGCGTGCCGCCCAGGGAGGTCGCCGGCCTGTGGTACCAGGTGCGCAAGAAGATCGGCGACATCCGCAACACGCTGCCGCAGGGCGTGCTCGGGCCGTTCTTCAACGACGAGTTCGGCGACACCTACGCCGTGATCTGGGCCTTCGACGGCGACGGCTATTCGCCGGCCGACATGAAGGAGCTGATCAAGAAAGTCCGCCTGCGCCTGCTGCGCGTGCCCGACGTCGCCAAGGCCGACATCTTCGGCGCCCAGGACGAGCGCGTGTACCTGGAGTTCTCGCATGTGCGGCTGGCGACGCTGGGCATCAGCGTGACCCAGCTCTTCGAGGCGCTGCAGAAGCAGAACGCGATGGCCTCGGCCGGCGTGATCGAAACGCCCTCCTCGCGCGTCGCGCTGCGCATCGACGCGGCGCCGGCGACGGCGGCGGCGATCGGCGAGATCCCGATCAATGTCGGCGGCCGCACCCTGCGCATCGCCGACGTGGCCGAGGTGCGCCGCGGCTACCAGGACCCGCCCGCCTTCGGCATGCGCTTCATGGGTAAGCCCGTGCTCGGTCTGGGCCTGGTGATGTCCAGTGGCGGCAACATGCAGACCCTTGGCAAGGCGCTCGACGCGCGGATGGCGGCGATTCAGGACGAGTTGCCGGTCGGCGTCACCGTGCACAAGGTCGCCTTCCAGCCCGACGTGGTCGACCGCTCCTTCTCCGAGTTCATCCATTCGCTGATCGAGGCGCTGGCCATCGTGCTGGCGGTGAGCTTCGTCAGCCTGGGCCTGCGCAGCGGCGTCGTCGTGGCGCTGTGCGTGCCGCTGGTGCTGGCGATCACCTTCACGGCGATGGAGGTGATGGGCATCAACTTCCACCGCATCTCGCTCGGCGCGCTGATCATCGCGCTGGGCCTGCTGGTCGACGATGCGATCATCGCCGTCGAGATGATGATGGTGAAGCTCGAGCAGGGCCATAGCCGCATGGAGGCGGCGAGCTACGCCTATTCCTCCACCGCGTTCCCGATGCTCACCGGCACGCTGGTGACGGCCGCCGGCTTCGTGCCGGTGGGCTTCGCGCGCTCCAGCGCCGGCGAGTACACCAACGCCATCTTCTGGGTGACTGCGATCGCGCTGGTCGTGTCGTGGTTCGTCGCCGTGATCTTCACGCCGTTCATCGGCTACAGGCTGCTGCCGACGCCCAAGCCGCACGCCGACGGCCAGCATCACGATCCCTACCAGCGCCCGCTCTATCGCGCCTTCCGCCGCGTCGTGATCTGGTGCCTCGACCACCGCTGGATCGTGATCGGCGTCACGGTGGCGTCCTTCGCCGGCTCGCTGTTCGCCTTCCAGTTCGTGCAGAAGCAGTTCTTCCCGACCGCCAACCGGCCCGAGCTGATCATCGATTTACGGCTGGCCGAGCAGTCGTCCTACGCCGCGACCGAAGCCGAGGTGAAGCGGCTGGAGGCGTGGCTGTCGCGCAACGGCGATGTGGTGAACTACGTCGCCTATGTCGGCGGCGGCTCGCCGCGCTTCTACCTGCCGACGATTCCCGAGCTGAAGAACCCCGCTTTCGGCCAGTTCGTGGTGATGACCAGGGGCGTCGACGAGCGTGAAAGACTGGTCGCCGAGCTCGACGCGCTGTTCCACAACGACTTCGCCGCCGTGCGTGCGCGCGTGCAGCGCCTGCAGAACGGCCCGCCGGTGCAATACCCCGTGATGTTCCGCGTGCTGGGCCAGAATCCGCAGGAGATCCGCGTGCTGGCCGAGAAGGTGCGCGCGGTGTTCAAGGCCGATCCCGACACGCGCGACATCAACTTCGACTGGTTCGAGCTCTCCAAGAGCGTGCATCTCGACATCGATCACGCCAAGGCGCGCGCGCTGGGGGTCAACGCGCAGGATCTCGCCGCGACATTGCAGACCCTGCTGTCGGGCACCACGGTGACGCAGTTCCGCGAGGGCGACGAGCTGATCGACGTCGTGGCGCGCGCCATCGCGCCGGAGCGGCTGGGGCTGGACAGTCTCGACTCCATCACCGTGCGCGGCGCCAACGGCCCGGTGCCGCTGGGCCAGATCGCGCGGCTGAAATACGAGCTGGAGGAGCCGATCCTGTGGCGCCGCAACAAGGAGACCCTGATGACCGTGCGCGCCATGGTCGCCGACGGCGTGCAGGGTCCCGACGTCACCGCGCGCATCGACAAGGCGCTGGCGCCGCTGCGTGCCTCGCTGCCGCCGGGCTATCGCATCGAGGTCGGCGGCGACAGCGAGGAGAGCGCCAAGAGCCAGGGCTCGATCTTCGTGCTGATGCCGCTGATGCTGTTCTTGATGCTGGGCTTTCTGATGATCCAGCTGCAGAGCTTCTCCAAGCTGGCGCTGGTCTTCCTCACCGCGCCGCTGGGCATGATCGGAGTCTCACTCGCCCTCCTCGCCTTCAACTCGGCCTTCGGCTTCGTCTCGCTTCTGGGCGTGATCGCACTGTCGGGCATGATCATGCGCAACTCGGTGATTCTGGTCGACCAGATCGACCAGGACATGCGCGAAGGCCGCTCAGCCTACGACGCCATCGTCGAGGCCACCGTGCGCCGCTCGCGTCCGATCCTGCTCACCGCCGCGGCGGCGATATTCGCCATGGTGCCGCTGTCGCGCTCGGTGTTCTGGGGGCCAATGGCGATCGCGCTGATGGGCGGATTGCTGGTGGCGACGGCACTGACGCTGATCTTCCTGCCGGCCCTCTACGCCGCCTGGTTCCGGGTGAAGCGCGCGACGCCGGAACAGGTCTCCGCCCCCGCTCCCGCGCTGGCCGCCGTGCCGGCCCTGGCGGCAGCCGAATAACCCGTCGTCCAGTGCGCAGCGAAGGACCACCCGGCCACCCACAAGCAGCGCGTCCGTGCACACCACCGCGAGATCCTTCGCTGCGCTCAGGACGACGGGGGAACGCGAAACGCCTCCAGCACCCGCTTGATGATCCGCTGGGCGTGGCGGCGCAGGGTCTGCGGATCCGCCGCGTCGCCCAGCATCAGCGCCACCTCCCAGGTCATCGACGCCAGCACGCGCGCCAGTAGTTCGGTATCCTCGACCTTCAGCTCGCCGTCGCGCTTCAGCCGCGCCAGCGCAGCACCCATCGGCCCCAGCGCCTCGGCGTAATCGATCTCGCGGCAGCGCGCGATGCCCAGCGCCGCCGGCGCGTCCTGCAGCACGATGCGCCGGAACGCCGGCTCGAGGCAGGCCTCGAGATAGGCCTCGATCCCGGCCTCCAGGCTCTCCCAACGGCTGCGCTTGCTCAGCGCGCGTTCGCGCACCTTCACGCTCGCCTCGCCCTGCAGCTCGACCACCAGCGCGTCGAGCAGCGCGCGCTTGTCCTCGAAATGGTGATAGAGCGCGCCGCGCGTCAGCCGCGCCGCGCGCACCAAGGCCTCGATGCCGGTCGCCTGGTACCCGTCCTTCGAAAACAGCGCGCGCGCCGCGTCCAGCAGCGCGCGCCGCGTCGCCTCCGAATACTCCTCGCGCCGGGTCCTAGGCATTGACATCCATCATACCGCCGATATTTAACATACCGACGGTATGTGAACGAGCCCCTATCACGGAGTTCCCCATGCAGACCACCCTCGACGAGATCGAAGCCGGCATCTACCGCATCTCGACCTATCTGCCGAAGATCGGTCCCAGCGGCTTCACCTTCAACCAGTTCCTGATCATGGGCGAGGAGCCTTTCCTGTTCCATTGCGGCCAGCGCGCCCTCTTCCCCGCCGTCTCGGCGGCGATCGGCAGGGTGATGGACATCGCCAGACTGCGCTGGATCGGCTTCAGCCACGTCGAGGCCGACGAATGCGGCGCGCTCGAGCACTTCCTCGACGCCGCGCCGAACGCGCAGCCCGCGGTCGGCCGCATGGGGGTGAACCTTTGGCTGGCCGACACCTGCGATCGCGAGTCGCGCGTGCTGGCCGACAGCGAGGTGCTCGACATCGGCGGCAAGCGCCTGCGCCGCCTCGACACGCCGCACGTGCCGCACAACTGGGAAGCCGGCATGATGTACGAGGAGACCACCGGCACCCTCTTCACCAGCGACATCTTCACCCAGGTCGGCGCCGCGCCGGCGCTGACCGAGAGCGAGGTCGTGTCGCCGGCGATCCAGGTCGAACGCACCATGGGCTTCGTCAATGTCGGCCCGAACTCGGCCCCGACCTTGCGGCGGCTCGGGGCGCTGCAGCCGAAGACGCTGGCGATCATGCACGGGCCGTCGTTCCGTGGAGACTGTGCGGGCCAGCTTGAGAGCCTAGCGCAGGACTACGAAAGGCGGCTCGCCGCGTAGGGGCGCAAGCAGTACCTCTCTCCGCGGGACAAGAACGGCGCTTCCGACAAACGTAGAGGCATAATTCAGCGATTTGCGCGTCTCGCCATAGGGTCCGTGGCGGGAGCACGGTGAAGTTTGTGCGCCCGATCCACGGCGCCGCGCCGTGTTCGTCAACACGAGACGCGCATGGCCGGCCGGATCACGATCCCACCCTACACGCCCCTGGGCATCGGCACGCAGGCCGTGCCCGGCGGCGGCTACTTCGACATCGACGCTGGCGCCGGCCAGTTCGGCGCCTCGCCCCTGCTGCAACTCGGCCTGCAGGCCGCACAGGGCGCCATCGGCGTTGCCGGCGCAGTCTCCCCGTATCTCGGCAGCGACAACGAAGCCGCGGTGAAAGCTGCCGACACAAAGCTGGGCGAGACCGAGCAGGCGCTGCTCTTCGATCCGCAGACCGGCTACCTCAACCTGCAGGGCCAGGCGGCGCTGCAGCAGGCCCCGGCGGTGCTCGACGCCTACACCGAGGCACAGGCGCGGACCCTGAACACGGCGGTCGACGACGACCAGCGCCGCATGCTGCAGGAGCTGGCCGACAAGCGGCTGGCGAGCTTCAACGAGGTGATCGAGCGCCACGGCGCCGCCCAGCGGCAGAGCTGGTACGACCAGGTCGGCGACCAGCGCATCGCGGCGATGAACGCCGATGCGGCGCTACACTGGAACAGCGACGCGCTGCTGCGCCGCGCGCTGGGCACGGCGCGGGCGGAGGTGCGCGAGCGGGCCGAGCGCAAGGGCTGGGACTCGCCGCTGACCGAGGCGGCGTTGCGCCGCGAGACCAGCCGCGTCCTGGTGTCGGCGATCGGCGCGGCCGTAGATCGTGATCCCGAACGGGCACGGTCGCTGCGCACACGCTACGCGGCGGTGATCGAGGACAAGGACCGTGCCGCGCTCGACGCGCTGCTGGCCGAGGCGCAGACGCGCGAACGTGCCAAGGCTGCGAGCACGGAGATCCTGAACGCCACGCCACCCGAGGGGCACCATCCGACGCCGCAATGGCGATTGCAGCAGGCCGGCGCGATTGCTGACCCCGCCGTGCGCGCGGCGACGATCCGACGTCTGGCCAGCGCTGCCGCCGCCGCCGAAACCCGCGCTCGCACCCTCGGTGAGCAGGTGCTGGCGCGTGTGCTGAACGACGACCTGACCGACCCCTCGCAGATCCCGGTCAGCGAATGGGTGGCGCTCGACGCCGGGCGTCGGCGGGCGATCGAAGTCCGGCTCGACCACAACGCCGCCGGCACCGAGCCCGCGCCGAACCCGGCGCTGGTCGATCAACTGGCGACCCAGATCACCGAGGCGCCGCACGACTTCGCGCGCCGCGACCTCGTTCCCCTTATCGCGCACCTGGCGCTGCCGCAGTGGCAGCGTTTCCGCGACTGGCAGGCCGGTCTGCGTCGCGACGATCCGGCGACCGTAGACCAGATTTATGCCGTTAAGCGCGGCCTGCAGCTCGCGGCCGTGTTGCCGCCCGCCGTCGCAGCCGGAGACGAGGCCACGAACATCCGCGCCGGGCTGGTCGAGGACATCGATACCCAGCGCCTTATCACCGGCAAGAGCCCCGACGACACCGCCATCCGGGACATGGTGGAACGCTCGCTCCCCTCGACGTCGATCCACAGCATCAGGTTCCCGTTCGATCCGCCTCTCAACTCATCCATTCACCCGGCCGGATTGCCGCTTCCAAAGGGCGGCGAGCGGAGGGCGATCGAGCTGCTCGAACTCCTGTGGCTCCTCTTGAGAGGCATCACGATTGTCCTGAAGGAAGACCAGCATACACGGCCCCCGAGTTCAGACTATCGACCCACTCCACCTCCACCGGACGACGGTTGGCCATCGGTAAAGCGCACGCCAGCTCCCGACATGCCGGAAGTGCGCAGGCGCTCCGAACCGTCGGCTCCGCGCGATATGCTGCCGCCCGACTTCCAGGACGAACTCAAGAAACCCGAGACGTTCCCGCAGGCCCGGCCCGAACCGCCTCCCGAGGGATACACGCCGGTGCCGCCGCCGCCCCCCTTGCCGGGGTATGTGCCCGAGGAATTGCCTCGGTGGCGGGAGGGCTATGCGCCGCCCGACTTCCAGCCGCCGACGATCTATCAGTCGGGTGAGGGCAGCGGGCGGCAGAAGATGGTTCCCAAGCCGAAATTGAGTGGCAAAGAGCGCGCTGACGACGTACCCAGCTTCGCACAGGGCGAACCCCGTTACGTAGACCAAACGCCAGATGAGTATGCCGAGAAGATCATGAAAGACAACTACGGGGAAAATTGGCGAGAAAAAAATCTTGCCAAGCGACAGGCCGAATACAAGAAGATCAAGAAGTTCGGCACGCGCAATTTCATGCTGCCCAAGAGCAAACAATAGAGCGAGGCCCGGAATGACAACGCGAGTATGGATACTGTTCTTTGTTCGAGAATATGCGGATGCCCCTGATGTGGAGAAGATTCTGGGCGTCTACTCGACCGAAGAGTTCGCGAATGCGGCAAGGGAACGGGCAATGCTGCTGCCTGCATTCAAGGAGAGGCCGGACGACACGCTCGTTGTCTGGCACGACGATCTAGATATGGACGGCTGGACGTCGGGCTTCGTGCACGTTGATTGACGGCGTGTACCAGTTTGACGCGTAGTCTGCTCAGGAGAAGAAGCGAGATGGTCAAGGAAGTGTATCTGCTGAAGCACCGCAACGAGTTGCCGGACGGCTTCAGGGACGACAAATTCATCGGCCTGTATAGCAGCGCCGCGGGCGCGCAAGCCGCTATCGAGAGAACCCGGAAACTGCCGGGGTTTCGCGATGCGCCCAACGGGTTCTCTGTCCGAAAGATTCGGATCGACGAGGACCTGTTTGCCAATCCCGCCTGATCGGAACGGCGACACCGTCATGCCGATGCGGAGGCCCTGCGGACGCATCTGGCCGATCCGGCCATCGCGGTGATCCCGGGCACGATGCGCAAAAGCCAACCGGTCACGCACTATTGCAATCCAAGGACGGGACTGAACGTCATGAAGGATGCAAATGGAGACTTCGTCTCCGGGTGGCGGTTGAGCGACAAGCAGTTGCGCGAACTGCTCACAACAGCGACTGTTCCATGGTCTCCAGGTGGCCCATGAGAGATCCCATCCCCGTCTATCGAAAGATCCTGGGCCAGTTCCGCGAGGGCTCGCTGTCGATCGAGGAGCTTACGCATCGCTACCAGAGCGTGTTTCTCGAAGACTCGGGACAGTACGACGACGCTTTGTGGCGCATCTTCAACGACGCTTTCATGGCGGCGGAGTTCTACACCGACAACGCCAGATTGCCGTCGTCCGATCCGGACCTCTATCTCGATGAAAGGAAGTTCCGGAAGGCGATCGACGATGCCGTCATGCAACTGGATAGTTGGCTGAAACGCGTCGGCTAGGCCTGCGGCACGGTTGCCGCGGCGCTCTGTGAGGGCATCGGCTGAGCAGCCCGGGCGAGTCACTCACGACGACCTACAACGCGCAAAGCGGTGCTGCGGCCTTCGCCCACTGCGCTCTTGGATCCGCAGACCGGCTACCTCAACCTGCGGGGCCAAGAGGTGCTGCAGCAGGCCCCCGCGGTGCTCGACGCCTACAGCGAAGCGCAGACACGCACGTTGGATGCGGCGGCCGACGACGACCAGCGCCGCATGCTCCAGGAACTCGCCGACAAGCGGCTGGCGAGCTTCAACGAGGTGGTCGAGCGCCACGGCGCCGCCCAGCGGCAGAGCTGGTACGACCAGGTGGGCGACCATCGCATCGCCGCGATGAACGCGGACGCCGCGCTGCACTGGAACAGCGACGCGCTGCTGCGCCGCGCGCTGGGCACGGCGCGGGCGGAGGTGCGCGAACGGGCCGAGCGCAAGGGCTGGGACTCGCCGCTGACCGAGGCGGCGCTCAGCCGCGAGACCAGCCGCATCCTGGTGTCGGCGATCGGTGCGGCTGTAGACCACGACCCCGAGCGGGCGCGATCCCTGCGCACGCGCTATGCAGCGGTAATCGAGGACGCCGACCGTGCTGCGCTGGACGCGCTGCTGGCCGAAGCACAGATTCGCGAACGCGCGCAGGCGGCGAGCACGGAGATCCTGAACGCCACGCCACCTGAGGGGCACCATCCGACGCCGCAATGGCGGATGCAGCATGCCGACGCGCTCACCGACCCCGCCGTGCGCGCCGCCGCGATCCGCCGTCTGGCAAGCGCCGCAGCCGCCAGCGAGGCGCGCGCCCGCACCATGGGCGAGCAGGTGCTGGCGCGCGTGCTGAAGGGCGGCCTGACCGACCCGTCGCAGATCCCAGTCGGTGAATGGGTGGCGCTCGATCCAGAGCGTCGACAGGCGATCGAGTCTCGGCTCGACCACAACGCCGCCAGCACCGATCCGGCACCGAACCGGGTGCTAGTCGACGAGCTGGCGGCCCAGATGACCCAAGCGCCGCACGACTTCGCGCGCCGCGATCTCGTTCCCCTGATCGCGCAGCTGTCGCTGCCGCAGTGGCAGCGTTCCCGCGACTGGCAGGCCGGCCTGCGCCGCAACGATCCTACGACCGAAGACGTCGTCTACGCCATCAGGCGCGGCCTGCAGTTCATCGCGAAGATGCTCATGTCCAATGACGCCGCCGCGACCTGTCGTGCTGAACTTCTCGGGGAAATAGACACTTGGCACAAGATCAACGGCAAGAGCCCCGATGATGCGGCCATGCACGCGATGGCGGAGCGCCATGTCCTCGCGGGGTCATCGCACAACATCGGGCCGGCGCCTGGTTCGACGTTTGACCTGCAGCACATCGACAAGGCGTTCAATGACCTGGCAGATCAAACTCAAAACGTCCACCAGACGATCCATGGAGTCGTCGGACCTCTTGTCAACCTACTGAGACTACTGATCCAGATCCTCAAAAAGCGACCGCCGAAGCCGCTGCCCGTGCCGCCACCGGCGCCCGCACCGTCACCGTCGCCGAAGGTCAAGAGCCCTCCAAAGCCGCCAAAAGTCTTCTTGCCGCCGACCAACCCACCTCAGCATCCGCCCAGTCAACTGCCGCCTGGGCACACGATCCGCTACGAGCCGGCAAAGCCGGGATATCCTCATGGATACTGGAGGCAGTACAACGCGAGACGACAACCAATCGACATCTCAACTGGCAAGCCTCCCGCCAATGTAACGAAGCCGGAGTTTGAGGCCAGAACGCATGTCCCACTACCCCCTCCCTGAGAACGGAGCACCTTCCATGCACGGCTTACCCAAGGACATTGACGTTTCGTTTTTCATCGGCCAGGCGCTTACTCAGCTCTGCTTCGGCGGGAACGATCTGTTGTTGAACTTCGACGACAATCTGTCGGTTTCCGTCACCTCGCGCGTCGAGCTCGAGGCTCTTGGAACTCAATCAGAGATCGAGGACTTCAAGGCGGAAGGCGCGCCGCTTCTTGTGTTGATCGAGCGCACTATAGAGGCGGCGACTCCGCACGAGGATGGCACCCTGGAGCTCAGATTTGATGGCGACATGGTGCTACGGCTGATCGACGATAGTCCGCACTATGAATCGTATGTCATCTGGCACGGCAAGGAGACAATAGCCGTATAGGTTGGACTCAGCAAAAGCGCCGGCGAAGCGCCGGCGCCTTTGTTGTAAGGCCAGCCTCATCACCCCGCCGCAGCCACCGCCCGCTTCGCCATCACCGTCACCAGGTGCGCGCGGTACTCGCGGCTGGCGTGGATGTCGTTGTTCAGCCCGCCGGCCGGCACCTTGATGCTCGCCACCGAGTCAGCCGACCAGCTCTTGCCCAGCGCCGCTTCCATGTCCTTCACGCGGAACACGCCCGGGCCGGCGCCAGTGACCGCGACGCGCGCGCCGCCGGCGGTGTCGGCCACGAACACGCCGACCATGGCGTAGCGCGAGGCCGGGTTGGGGAACTTCATGTAGGCGGCCTTCTTCGGCACCGGGAAGCTCACCGCGGTGATCATCTCGCCGTCCTTGAGCGCCGTCTCGAACATGCCCTTGAAGAAGTCGTCGGCGGCGATCTTGCGCTCGTTGGTGTGCACCGTGGCACCCAGCGCCACCAGCGCCGCCGGGTAGTCGGCCGCCGGGTCGTTGTTGGCGACCGAGCCGCCGATCGTGCCGCGGTTGCGCACCTGGGCGTCGCCGATGTTGGCGGCGAGCTTGGCCAGCGCCGGGATCGCCTTGGCGACCTCTGCCGAAGCGGCGACCTCGGCGTGCTTGGTCATGGCGCCGATGGTGACGCCGGAGCCGTCGACCTTGATGCCCTTGAGGTCACCCAGCGCGCCGAGATCGACGACGTCCGAGGGCCGCGCCAGGCGCTGCTTGAGCGTCGGGATCAGGGTCATGCCGCCGGCCATGAACTTGGCCTCGTCGCCCTTCTTCGCCGCGGCGAGCGCGTCGGCCACGGTCTTCGGCTTGTGGTAGGCGAAATCGTACATCGCATTCCTCCTGGATCAGGGCGCGTGGGTTCAGTGCGCGTTGATCGCGGCCCACACGCGCTGCGGGGTCGCTGGCATCTCGATTCGGTCCTGGGCGCCGACGGCGGCGAGCGCGTCGCGCACGGCGTTCATCACGGCGGCTGGTGCTGCGATCGCGCCGGCCTCGCCGCAGCCCTTCACACCCAGCGGGTTGTGCGGGCACGGCGTGACCTCGTAGCCGAGCTTGAACGACGGCACGTCGTCGGCGCGCGGCATGGTGTAGTCCATGTACGAGCCGGACAGCAGCTGGCCGCTCTCCTTGTCGTAGACGGCGCCCTCGAGCAGCGCCTGGCCGACGCCCTGGACGATGCCGCCATGGACCTGGCCCTCGACGACCATCGGGTTGACGACGTTGCCGAAATCGTCGACCGCGACGAAGTTGACGATGTCGACGGTGCCGGTGTCGGGATCGACCTCGACCTCGCAGATCTGCGTGCCCGAGGGGTAGGTGAAGTTCGACGGATCGTAGAAGGCGTTCTCATCCATGCCCGGCTCGAGGTCTGCCGGGTAGTTGTGCGGCACGTAGGCGGCGAACACCGCCTGGCCCAGCGGCACGTTCTTGTCCGTGCCGGTGACCTTGAAGGCGCCGCCCTCGAAGACGATGTCGGCCTCCGACGCCTCCATCAGATGCGCGGCGATCTTCTTGCCTTTGGCGATGATCTTGTCGGCCGCCTTCATGATCGCCGAACCGCCCACCGGCAGCGAGCGCGAGCCGTAGGTGCCCATGCCGAACGGCACCTTGTCGGTGTCGCCGTGCACGACCTCGATCTGGTCGAGCGGGATGCCGAGCTTGTCCGAGACGATCTGCGCGAAGGTCGTCTCGTGGCCCTGGCCGTGGCTGTGCGAGCCGGTGAGTATCTGCAGATTGCCGGTGGGGTTGAACTTGAGCTGGGCGCTCTCCCAAAGGCCGACGCCGGCGCCGAGCGATCCCACCACCGCCGACGGCGCGATGCCGCAGGCCTCGATGTAGGAGCAGATGCCGACGCCGCGCAGCTTGCCCTTGGCCTTGGCCGCCGCCTTGCGGGCCTCGACACCGGCATAGTCGGCGAGCTTCATCGCCTGATCGAGGATCGGCGCGTAGTTGCCGGAGTCGTAGGTCAGCGCCACCGGCGTCTGGTACGGGAAGGCGTCCTTGGCGATGTAGTTGCGCCGCCGCAGCTCGGCGGAGTCGATCTTCATCTCGCGCGCCGCCTTGCTGACGATGCTCTCGACGACGTAGGTCGCCTCCGGCCGCCCGGCGCCGCGATAGGCATCGACCGGTGTGGTGTGCGTGAAGGCCGCGCGCACGTTGCAGTAGATCACCGGCGTCGTGTACTGGCCGGCGAGCAGGGTGGCGTAGAGGTAGGTCGGCACTGCCGTGGCGAAGGTCGAGAGGTAGGCGCCCAGGTTGGCGATGGTGTCGACCTTGAAGGCGAGGATCTTGCCGTTGGCGTCGAGCGCCAGCTCGGCATGGGTGACGTGGTCGCGGCCATGCGCGTCGGTCATGAACGACTCGCTGCGCTCGGCCGTCCACTTGATCGAGCGGCCGACCTTGCCGGCCGCCCAGGTCAGCATCGTCTCCTCGGGATAGATGAAGATCTTGGAGCCGAAGCCGCCGCCGACGTCAGGCGCGACGACGCGCAGCTTGTGCTCGGGGATGCCGAGGACGAAGGCCGACAGCACCAGGCGCGCGACATGCGGGTTCTGGCTGGTGGTGTAGAGCGTGTAGTTGCCGGTGCCGCGATCGTACTCGGCGGCCGCCGCGCGCGGCTCCATGGCGTTGGGCACCAGCCGGTTGTTCACCAGGTCGAGCTTGGTGACGTGGGCGGCCTTGGCGAAGGCGGCGTCGGTTGCGGCCTTGTCGCCCAGCTCCCAGTCGTAGCAGAGGTTGCCCGGCGCATCGCCGTGCACCTGCGGTGCCTTGGCGTCGAGCGCCGTGGCGAGGTCGACCTGCGCCGGCAGCACCTCGTAGTCGACTTCGATCTTCTCGGCCGCGTCGCGCGCCTGCGATGCGCTCTCGGCGATCACCATCGCCACCGTGTCGCCGACATGGCGCACGGTATCGAGCGCGATCGCCGGGTGCGCCGGCGCCTTGTGCGGGTTGCCGTGCTTGTCCTTGACCACCCAGCCGCAGATCAGGCCGCCGACCTTGGCTTCCGCCACGTCCTTGCCTGTGAAGATGGCGACGACGCCGGGCGAGGCCGCGGCGGCAGCCGTGTCGATCTTGCGGATCTTCGCGTGGGCATGCGGCGAGCGCAGGAAATAGGCGGAGGTGACGCGCGCGAGCTGCAGGTCGTCGACGTAGCGGCCGGAGCCGGTCAGAAACCGCCGATCTTCCTTGCGCTGGACCCGCTCACCGATCTTGACGTTACCCATGGGTTCCTCCCTCTGGACCCTGTTGCGGGCTTTGTCGGATCAGACGCCGGCAGCCTTCATGGCTTGTGCGCCCGCAAGGATCGATTTGACGATGTTGTGGTAGCCGGTGCAGCGGCAGAGATTGCCCTCCAGCCCGTGCCGCACGATCTCCTCGGTGACGGCGTAGTTGTGGCGCTTCACCAGATCGATGGCGCTCATCACCATGCCGGGCGTGCAGAAGCCGCACTGCAGGCCGTGGTTCTCGCGAAAGGCTTCCTGCATCGGATGCAGGTTCTCAGGGCTGGCGGCGAGGCCTTCGATGGTCGTCACCTTGGCACCCTCGGCCTGCACGGCAAGCATGGTGCAGGACTTCACCGACACACCGTCGACATGCACGACGCAGGCGCCGCACTGGCTGGTGTCGCAGCCCACGTGGGTGCCCGTCATGCCCAGATGCTCCCGCAGGAACTGCACGAGCAGCGTGCGCGCCTCGACGTTTCCGGAGACGGACTTGCCGTTCACGGTCATCGCAACGGGTATCGTCATAGCTGTCCTCTCCCTACCGGCTGGTCACGAGGTCGCTTCACGGACGCCCTTCGCGACGGCGCGGCCAGCATGGCGGGACGGCGCGTTGCGGGTCAAGGAAAATGGCCGACGCGATTACGTGAGCGATACCGTGTGACGAGTCTTGATCAGCGCATCGCCAGCCAGGCGATCACCAGGACCACCGCGCCGGCGCCGATGATCAGCCAGTGGTTCAGCCCGCGCGCCGCCGACGACGCCGCAGCGGGTGACGGCGCCGGCGCGGCATCGGCCGACACCGGCGACGGCGCGACGGCGGCAGCGCTCACCGATTGCGGCTCGGCCGCCGGCGGTTGGCCCACCAGCTCGGCGAACTTGCTGAAGAACTCGTCCGCCAGCTTCTTCGCCGTGCCCTCGATCAGGCGCGCGCCGACCTGCGCGATCTTGCCGCCGACCTGGGCGTCGGCGTTGTAGGTCAGCACCGTGTCGCTGCCGTCCTCGGCGAGCTTCACTACGGCACCGCCCTTGGCGAAGCCGGCGGCACCACCCTGCCCTTCGCCGGAGATGCGATAGGAGCTGGGCGGATCGAAATCCGACAGCGTCACCTTGCCGCCGAACTTGGCGCTGACCGGGCCGATGCGCATGCGCACCGAGGCCTTCATCTCGGTGTCGGAGGTTTTCTCCAGCGACTCGCAGCCGGGAATCGCCTGCTGCAGGATCGCCGGATCGTTCAGCGCCTCCCAGACCTTCTGCCGGGGCGCGGGAATGCGGTACTCGCCCGAGAAATCCATGGCGGTTTCCTTTCAGACGGAGCCGGCTACCACTTCGAGGTATAGGACTCGGGCGGCGGCTCGGCCAGCGGTGTGCGCAGCGACACGTATATGGTGGCGAGATAGGGCAGCGCCAGCAGCAGCGCCTCGGCGCCCAGCCAGTTGGCCTGCGTGTTCCAGAATAGCGCACCGATCACCCAGCGCCCGCCGTCCGGGGCAGACCAGCCCCCTGCCCCGCCGTCGTGCAGCTTGATCGCCCCCTCGGTCACCACCACCAGCACGGCGCCGGCGATCAGCAGCACCGAGAACAGCAGCTCGGGCAGCACGGGTCCGATGCGGCTGAACACCGGATCGAGCCGCACGTAGCCGCGGCTGCCGTCGAAGCCCAGCAGGCGGCCGAAGGACAGCGTCTTGGCCAGACGGTGCGTGCGCGGCACGTCGCCGGTGCGGAAGATGGTGAACAGCTTCCAGGCCACCAGCACGAAGCTCGGCAGCACGAAGTCCCAGATCGGGAAGTCGCGGTAGCGGCCGTCGATGCCGATCACCCAGGCGTGCTCGCCCGAACCGATGACGCCGAGATGCACGTCGATGCCGATGAAGACGAGGTGGTAGATGCACAGCCCGGTGAAGACCAGGAACAGCATCTGCGCCAGCAGGTCGATTCGCCGCAGGGCCGTCAGCCGCGGCAGCGCGCGCCACGCCGACCATGCCTCGCGCACCCGCGCGCCGTAGAGCGAAGGATCGGCCATGCGCCCGGTCAGGCTGTCGGCGATGCCGCGCATCAGCGCATAGCCGAAGGCGGTGGCGAGGACGAAGTAGAACACCGTGCCGAGCAGGCGGCTCGTGTAGAACGAATGCGTGTAGTTGTGCCATGTCGCCTGCGTGACGACGGTGGCCACCGCGCAGCCGAACACCGAGAACACCACGATCGCCAGCGGGCTCGGCCGGCGGCGCAGGCTGGCGAAGCCCAGGATCATCAGGCCTGCGGCGATGGTCGAGACGGCGAACAGCATCGCCCATTGCGGCTCGGGCGAGACCGGCTGGCCGGCCTTGAACTTCTCGACGCGATCGGCGGTGTAGATGCCCCAGGCGGCGCCGACGGTGCCCTCCTGGCCGCTTTTCCACTCCTGATCGAAGGCTTCGATGAAGTTGTATTCAAAGCCGTGCTGCTCGGCCAGGCGCTTGAAGATCGAGAAGTAGGTCACCTGCTCGACGCGGCCCGGCCGGGCATCGGCGCGCATGCGCCCCATGCTGGGCCAGCCGGTCTCGCCGATCACGATGCGCTTGTTGGGGAAGGCGCGGCGCACCTTCTGGTAGATGTCGACGATGTGCTTCTCGATGCGCAGCTGGCCGTCCGGCTCGCGCCGCGACAGCCCGATCGGCACGTCCTCCCAGTACGGCAACAGATGAACGGTGACGATGTCGACCTCGTCGGCGAGTTCGGGGTTGCGCAGCCAGAACTCCCAGACATCGGCGTAGGTCACCGGCTGCTTCACCCCCGCCTTGACCATGCGGATGTAGCGCGTGAGCTGCTGGGCATCGAGGTCCTTGCGCAGCAGCACCTCGTTGCCGACGATCACCCGCTCGATCGATTGCGGGTAGCGGTTGGCATGGTCGATCAGCGCCGCCACCTGCTCCAGATTTTCGCGCTCGACGCCGTTGAGCCAGGCGCCGGCCCAGACCTTCAAACCGTACTTGCCGGCCAGACGCGGCACCGTCTCGAGTCCCTCGAGGCTGCTGTAGGTCCGCACCGCAACCGTCTTGCCCTGCATCAGCTTGAGATCGGCCTCGATCTGCCGGGCATTGGGGAAGGTGCGCGTATGCGGGCTTTGCCCCGGCCGGTAGGGTGCGAAGGACACGCTCTGCAACGGGCCCGCCTTCCACGCCGGGATCTCGACCGGCCGGTTGGGATACCACCACCACAGGAAATTCAGCGCGCCGACGAGGAGGAAGGCGGCACAGGCGACGACGGCTCGCATGCGGGGGTTCTATCAGGCCTTTCCCAGCCCGGCGATAGCCATGCGGATGGCCTGCTCGCCGCGGAACAGCACCGCCTCCTTCCAGTCGTCGGTGTCGGGGTAGAACTGCCGGCGGATCGCCGCCTTGATCGGCCCGGCCTCGGGTCCTTGGGGATCGCCGTAGGCGTGCAGCCAGTGGTCGCCGATGAAAGCGCGCAGGCCGCTGTCGCGATCGTAGGTGCCGAACTCCAGCGTCGCCATGGTGACCCGTGCATCGGGCAGCGCGCGGTTGAAGGCGTAGTGGCCGAGCCCGTCGCGGGCCGCCGAGCTGGTCTGGCCCTTCTTCGATTCGGTGACCGAATCGCCCCAGAAGGCGCGCACGCGCGACGAGCCATCGCTGTCGGGCTCGTAATGCGTGATCAGCTCGCCATAGCCGAAGGGACCCAGTCCGGTATGGAAGTCGATGACCGCGATGTCGCTGCGGTTGCGCAGGAACGCATCGATGATGGCGTGGGTCGTGCGGTTGGCCCAGCTTGGCCCACCGCCGCCGAAGAACAGCCCGTGGGCATGGCGGAACTGGCCACCCGAGAGCGCCACGTTGAAGGCCTGCATGCCGACTCGATGGCGGTACGCGGCGAGCTTCTCCGCCGCCTCCCTGGCCACCGGCCCGTCCAGCTCGCGCGGGATGATCAGGTCGGCGATGTCCTCGTAGCCGGGATTGTCGGGATAGGGCTTGGCGTGATCGACGTAGTTGCGATTGAGGTCGTTGCCCTCCTCGGTGACGCGGCGCAGCCAGGCGAAGCCGTAGGGGTTGATCGCGTGCACGGTCAGCGCCGCGATACCGGGTGGCAGCGCCGCCGCGCCGCGGATCAGCCAGTCGATCTGCGCGCCCGAGCCGCAGAATCCCTCCACGCCGTGCGTCGCCGAGATCGTCACCACCACCTTGCGCGCATCGGCGGGCCCGAGCCAGGCGACATCGGTGGCGAGCGTCTCGCCCTTGGGTCCCCGGGTCGGATTTGTGAAGGTCGTGACCGCTGCGCCCGCTATGCGCGCGGCGCCGAGAAACTTCTCGCGGGCCTCGGCATAGTCCGCCGAGAAACACCCGATATTGCCCATGACCCGTCCTCCCGCCTCGCCGCGGGCGGACCATAGGGCAACTGCGCCAGCGACACTACACGGCGAAGGCTATTCGGGCCGGATATCGGCGACCTGCAGGCCCTTGGGACCCTCGATGATGCGCACCTTGACGACCTGGCCAGGCATCAGGCTCTCGATGCCGTGACGGCGCAGGGTGGCGGCATGCACGAAGACGTCCTTGCCGGTCGCCTCCGGACAGACGAAGCCGTACCCGCGCTCGGCGTTGTACCACTTCACCTGACTCGCGACGAACTCACCGTCGGCCGGTGCGGCCGGTGGTTGTGGCTCGCTTGTGCCCTCGGCGCGCGGCATCGGTCCAGCCGTCGACAGATCGACGTTGACGATGCGCATCACCTGCATGCCTTTCGGGCCACGCGCCGCCTGGCCCGCCAATGTCACGCCCGGCGAGACATCGTCGTGTCCCGCCTGCCGCAATACGGTGACGTGGAGAAAGGCATCTCCTTCACCGGAATCCGGTGAGACGAATCCGTAGCCCTTCGTGACGTTGAACCACTTCACTCGGCCTCGGAACTCTACCAGATCTCCGCCGTCCCCGACTTCTACGCCTGTTTGGGTCGTTATACGCCGCCCGCTTTGTTTTTTTGCACTCCCTGTTATGCGAAGACTAACACCCTTTCCGACGGTCGTGAACAGCCCGGATCGAACGAATAAGTCAGTCTTCCTGACAGCGAAACGGCGGCCGTCGAGGCGTTGCGCGTGCGCGGGCGCGTCCCTAAACGAAGCAAAACCGGGAGGTCGGCGATGTTTCGCAGCGATTTGTTCAAGGGCAAACGCTTTCTCGTCACGGGCGGCGGCACCGGCCTGGGCCGTGTGATGATGGAAAAGTTCGTCGAATTGGGAGCCGATTGCGTGATCTGCGGCCGCCGCGGCAGCGTGCTCGAGGACACGGCGCGCGAGGTGATGGCCAGGCATCCCGGCCGTCGCGTCGATACCTTTACTGTGGATATCCGTGTCGCGACCGCCGTCGAGGAGATGATCGAGGCGATCTGGCGTGGCGGCCCGCTCGACGGGCTGGTCAACAACGCGGCCGGCAATTTCATATCGCAGACCAAGGATCTCAGCCCGCGCGCCTTCGACGCTATCGCCAACATCGTGCTGCACGGCACGTTCTACATGACCAATGCCTGCGGCAAGCGATGGATCGCCGAGGGGCGCAAGGCCAGCGTGCTCAGCATCCTCACCACCTGGGTATGGACCGGCAGCCCGTTCGTCGTGCCGTCGGCGATGTCCAAGGCAGGCGTCGCGGTGATGACCCAGAGCCTGGCGGTCGAGTGGGGCCGCTACGGCATCCGGCTCAACGCCATCGCGCCCGGCCCCTTTCCGACCGAGGGCGCGTGGGCCCGGCTCAATCCCAAGGGCGACAGCGACGAGCGCTATCGCGACCGCAACCCGATGGGTCGCGTCGGCCGGATGAGCGAGCTCGCCAACATGGCGGCGTTCCTGATGAGCGAGGAGGTCGCGTACATCAACGGCGAGGTCGTCGCCATCGACGGCGGGATGGGCATCATGGGCAACGGCACCTTCGCCAACATGCTGTCGCGGTCCGAGGACGAGTGGCGCCAGATCCGCGAGACCATCCAGGCGACCAACGCCGCCGACCGCACAAGGCGCGGCTAGCTCAGGACGCGCGCAGGCGGGATGCCACCCACCAGCCCAGCAGCGCGCCGGCGGTGTTGGCCGCGATGTCGAGCGGCTCGAACGAGCGGCCCGGCACGAAGAGCTGGCCGAACTCCAGCGTGACCGCGGTGGCGAGTCCGGCACCGATCGCAAGGGCGCGCCAGCGGCCGCTGACCATGAGCGCCGGAATCAGCACCATGAAGCCATGCGTCGCGGCATGGATCGGCTTGTCGAGCCCGAAATCCCAGCCGCTGATTCCTGTCGGCGGCGAGGTTTTCGGCGACCAGTAGAGAAACATCAGCACGGGGAAGCAGCCCGCCCAGAGCCACAGCAGCGGCAGCCGCCAGCGCAGCGCCAGATCGCGAAGCGGCAGCACAAGCCGCGCGACGAGCGGCGGCCGTTCAGTCGCGGAAGTTGACAAACTGCACCGGTCGGTCGAGATCGAGCTTGCGAAGCACCGCCATCGCCGCCTGGAGGTCGTCGCGCTTCTTTCCCGACACCCTGAGCTCGTCGCCCTGGATCGCCGCCTGGACCTTGAGCTTCGACTCCTTGATCGCCGTGACCAGCGTCTTGGCCAGGTCGCGGTCGATGCCCTGCTTGACCACCACCAGCTGTCGGATCGCGTTGCCGCTGGCGCGTTCGGGATCCTTGAAGTCGAGCGCCCTGGCGTCGAGCTTGCGCCGCGTCACGTAGCCTTTCAGCAGCTCGTGGATCTGCCGCATCTTCATGTCGTCGTCGGCCAGCAGGGTGATGGCCTGGTCCTTGCGCTCCAGGGTGCAGTGGCTGCCCTTGAAGTCGAAGCGCGTCGAGATCTCGCGACGCACGCCGTCCAGCGCGTTGTCGACCTCGGCGATCTCGGTCTTCGAGACGATGTCGAATGAAGGCATGGTGGGCGCTCTTGTAGCGGTCCGCTCGGCCACCGGCTAGGGTCTATCGGTCCAAAGAGGTGTCGGAATCATGCGTGTTTTCATCGCGGGGCTGGGTACGGAAACCAACATGTTCGTGCCCTTCCCCACCGGTCGGCGGGGCTATGAGGAGTTCGGCGTCTATCGTGGCGACGCCACCCGGCATCCACCCAAGTCCTTCACTGGCCCGTTGCATGTCTGGCGCCGCATGGCCGAGGCGCGCGGCGATCAGGTTGTCGAGGGGTTGCTGACCTTCGCCGCCCCCTCGGGCACGACCGTGCGCTCGGTCTACGAAGGCTTCAGGGACGAGATCCTCGATGGCGTGCGCGCCGCCCTGCCGCTCGACATGGTGCTGCTGAACATGCACGGCGCCATGGTCGCCGACGGCTACGACGATTGCGAAGGCGACCTGCTGGCCCGCGTGCGCGCCATCGTCGGGCCCAAGACCATCATCGGCGGCGAGCTCGACCTGCACTGCCACATCAGCCAGCAGATGATCGACTCGGCCGACGTGCTGATCACCTACAAGGAATACCCGCACACCGACCCGATGGAACGAGCCGAGGAGGTTTTCGCGATCTGCGCCGACGCGGCAGAGGGCAAGGTGAAACCGGTCATGGCGCGCTTCGACTGCCGCATGATCGGCCACTACCGCCCGCCCGTGGAGCCGATCAAGAGCTTCGTCGACCGCCTGCGCGCACTGGAGGGCAAGGACGGTATCCTCTCGGTGTCATTCGGCCACGGCTTCTCCTTCGCCGACGTCGAGGATGTCGGCACGCGCATGCTGGTGGTCGCCGATGGCGACAAGGCGAAGGCCGCGGCACTGGCCGAAAGGCTGGGGCGAGAGCTCTTCGCCATGCGCGACATTGCCGTCTCGAAGTTCCTGACGCCGGCGCAGGCCTTCGACCGCGTCGCCTCGCACAACAAGGGCCCGGTCGTCATCGCCGACCGCGCCGACAACGCCGGCAGCGGCGCGCCCGGCGACTCGACCTTCGTGCTGCAGGCGCTGCTGGAGCGCGGCATCGGCCCGGCGCTGTTCGGCATCGTCTGGGATCCGCTCTGCTTCCAGATCGCCGAGGAGGCCGGAATCGGCGCCACGCTCGACCTGCGCATCGGTGGCAAGTGCGGCAAGACCAGCGGCGATCCGGTCGACCTGCGCGTGACGGTGAAGAACATCGTGCGCGGCGCGCAGCAGACCTACGGCCCGGTGAAATCGCCCTTGGGCGACATGGTCTGGCTGTCCGCAGGCGACGTCGACATCGTGGTCAATACCCTGCGCACCCAGACCTTCCACGCCGACGCCTTCGAGGCGCTGGGCATCGACCCGACGAGCTACCGCATCGTCATCGTCAAGAGCGCACAGCACTTCTACAACGGCTTCGCGCCGATCGCCGCCGAGGTGCTGTATGTCGCGACACCCGGCGCGGCCAATCCCGACTACGTCAACCTGCCCTACACCAAGCGCAAGACGCCCTTCTGGCCGAAGGTCGCGGATCCGTTCGCCTGAGTCAGGTCACGGGCACGCGGGCGATGGCGTCGCGCACCGCATCCGCAAGCGCGGCGACCCGGTACGGCTTGGAGAGCAGCCGCACGCCGGGGTCGAGGCGGCCGTGATGGACGATCGCGTTGTCGGTATAGCCCGACGTGTAGAGAACCGGCAGCTCGGGCTGTGAGCGCGCGATGGTATCAGCCAGCTCGCGTCCGTTCATGCCACCGGCGAGCACGACGTCGGTGAACAGCAGCGCCACGTCGCGGTGCCGCGTCATCAGGTCGAGCGCCTGCTTTGCGGTCGCGGCCTCCACGACGCGATAGTTCAGTGCGCGAAGCTGGCCGCAGGCGAAGGCACGAACGTCGGCATCGTCCTCGACGACCAGGATGAGCTCACCGTTGCCGCCGGCTGGCTTCGGTGCGCCGGTGGTATCGGGATCCGCGGGCGTCTCGGACAGCGGCAGGTACATCTTCACGGTCGTGCCGACGCCGGGCTCGCTGTAGATCTTCACGTGGCCAGCGGACTGGCGCACGAAGCCGTACACCATGGACAGGCCAAGGCCGGTGCCGCGGCCGGGCCCCTTGGTCGTGAAGAAGGGCTCGAATACCTTGTCGACGATCTCCTTGGTCATCCCGGTGCCGGTGTCCGTCACCGCGATGAGCGAGTAGACGCCGGCCTGGATCTCGCTATGACGCGCCGCATAGTCCTCGTCGAGCCTGGCGCTGCCGGTCTCCAGCAGCAGCTTGCCGCCCTCGGGCATGGCATCTCGCGCGTTGATCGCCAGGTTCAGGATTGCGGTCTGGAGCTGGGCAGGATCGACCAGCGCCGGCGGCGCGTCGGACTCCAGCGCGGTCGAAATCTCGACACGCTCTCCCAGCGTGGGGCGCAGCAGCTTGGCGGCCTCGGTGACCAGCGCGTTGACGTCGACGGATCGCGGTTGCAGCGGCTGCTGGCGCGAAAACGACAGCAGGCTGCGGGTGATGGTCGCGCCGCGCTCCGCCGCCCTGATGACCTCGGCGACCGCCTGCTGCTGCGCGTCGTCGAGCACGACGTCGCTGGCGATCATGTCGAGGTTGCCGAGGATCACGGTGAGCACGTTGTTGAAATCGTGCGCCACGCCGCCGGTGAGCTGGCCAACCGCCTTGAGGCGCTGTGCCTGCTGCAACTGCAGCTGGGTGGCACGATAGTCGGTGATATCGCGACAGATCATCACGACGCTGTCGATGCCCTCGTCGGCATCGCGCACCGGCAGCGCGCTGGCCATGACGTAGCGGTCGGCGACGTCCTTGCGTCGCACGACGAGTTCCACCGGCGCGACGCTTTCGCCCGTCAGCGCGCGTGCCAGCGGATGACGCTCCCGTTCGACCGGCTGGTCGCCTTCCAACAGGTCGAAGGCGGTCGCCTCGGTAAACGGCCCGGTTGGCGGCCGGCCCAGCAGGGCGATCGCGGCGGGATTGTAGAGCGGCGTCCGCCCCTTCCGGTCGGCGACGATGACGGCGTCGGTCGTCGTTTCGTTGATGGAATCCAGCAGGGCCAGATGCCGCCGCTGGTCGGCCAAGGCGGCCAGAAGAAGGCCATGGTCGCGATAGGCGACCAGGCCCAGCGTGAGGATAATGGCCAGCACACCGACGAGAACCACGCCCTGGCCCCAGACCTGACGGCGCCAATCCGCCAGCACCTGATCGCGCGCTCGCGCCACGCTGATGAAGATCGGCCGGCTGCCGACCCGTGCGGTGGCGCCAATCCTGGCCACGCCATCGCTGCCCTCGAAGCGCCCGCGCTCGACGACGGCGGCAGCGCCAAGACCGGCCAGAACGGGATTGATCGCCGACTTCGCGCCAACGTCCGTCGCCGATCCCGCCAGCACGATCGACCGCTCGTTCAGCAGCTCGATAGCGCCGCGCTCGCCCAGCGAGATCTCCCGATAGAGGTCGACGAAGTATTGCAGATCGAGCGGCGCGACCACGACGCCGACGAAGCGCCCGTCGGCCGCGCTGATTCGCTTGGAGACGCTGGCGATCCGCGTGCCCGAAACCCGGCTGACGATAGGGTCGTCGAGGAAGAGCGTGGTATTCGCGGTGTCGCGATGAAACTGGAAGTACGCTCGATCGGCGACGGAGACGGTACCGACCGGCAAGCGCGCGGAGCTGGCGATGAGACGGCCCGTGGAATCGGCGACGCCGACCTGCATCAGATAGGGAATGGCCGACAGTCCTTCCTTCAGCCTCCCGTGCAATAAGGCCTCGTCGATCGTTTCGCCGCGTCGCACCTGCTGCGGCACGATCGTATCGAGCCTGGACGCGATGTCGGTGAGCGCCCTGTCGGCGTCGAAGGCGAAGGCATGCGCAATATTGACGGCCTCGATCTCGGCCTGGCTCAGGACACGCTCGCGCGCGAGCAGCAGCGTGCCGATGGAAGCGAGGCACAACGCGACGCCCGCGATGATGACGACGGCAAGGGTCAGGGCACGTCCGCCAGTCCGCGTGACCCGGCGCCAAGCTCGCGTGCCGGCGCGTCTGACGAGCGGTAGACCGCCTCGAGATGCCGGCATGGCCGCACGCTACCGATAGTTACTTTCAATAATACAACTACCACATACCGGGGATTGGCTCGAAGAAATAACCAGTCGACGTGCACGCACCCCGGCATGTCACCCCTGCGTCCAGCGCGGGGAAGCTGAACATTGCATTCTAACTGCAACCTTCCGGCAGATAAGTGCCGGCCGGTTGTCACACGCATCACACTACCGCGCGCCGCGTCACGCCGCGCGCCTCGATCGCGGCGTAGCGCTTCAGCAGCGTCTCGGCGCGCCGGATCACGGGGATGTCGATCATCTTGCCGTCGATGGCGAAGGAGCCGCGGCCGGCGGCAGCGGCCTCGCGATCGGCCTCGATCAGGCGCCGGGCATAGGCGACCTCGTCGACCGAGGGCGTGTATTCCTCGGTGACGATCGGCACCTGGCCGGGATGAATGCAACTCGCCCCCATGAAGCCGAACTGGCGCGATCGCCGCACCATCCGGCGGAAGCCTTCCCAGTCGCCAAATCCAGCGACGCTGGCGATATACCCGAACGGCATCAGGCCGGCCGACTTCGCGGCGTAGATCATGGTCTGCTTGGGCAGCTGGAGCGTCTCCTCGGT
This sequence comes from Reyranellaceae bacterium, assembly GCA_050183765.1. GTDB lineage: Bacteria > Pseudomonadota > Alphaproteobacteria > Reyranellales > Reyranellaceae > JAFAZJ01. Next base: position 43,619 of record JBFXAZ010000030.1, read on the forward strand.
TGGCTCCATGCCGACCTCGGAGGCGAAATCCTCGCCGCCGATGCTCATCGCCACCGTGCGCTCGGCCGCCGCGGCGATCGCCGGCATGTCGAAATACGAGCGCGGCGTCTCGATCATGGCGATGAACTTGATGTGGCCGTGCGTCAGGCCGCGCTTCTGCTCCAGCTCGGACACCAGCTCGTCGAGCAGGCGCAGATGATCCGGTCCTTCGACCTTGGTGATCGCCAGCCCCTGCACGCCGGGCAGCACGCAGGCCTCGATGTCGCGCACCGCGAGGTCGAGCGGGCGGTTGATGCGCACCACGACGTCGGCGCCGCCCTGGCTCACGCGCCTGGCGGCGGCCTCGACCAGGGTGCGGGCATGCGCCTTTTCCGACGGCGGCACGCTGTCCTCGAGGTCGAGCTGCACGGCGTCGGCCCCCCTGGTGTGCGCCTTGTCGACGAACTTCTCGACGTTGACCGGCACGTAGAGCAGCGAGCGCCAGACCGGCAGGTCGCGTTCGGCCTTCATGTAGTGGACTCCCTATCCTCAACTCTACCTTCCCTCCGGAGGGGGAAGGTGGCGCGAAGCGCCGGATGGGGGATGTCGAAGCCGGACGGCGAGCGTATTGAGGCATCCCCCTTCCGCCCTTCGGGCACCTTCCCCTTCCGGGGGAAGGTAGGACGATCGGGCCCAATCGCGCTACGTTGCCGGCACCGCGTTGTCAGGGACCACCATGAACGTCTTCATCGCCACGCTCGGCACCGAAACCAACACCTTCTGCCCCTTCCCCACCGGCTATCGCACCTTCGGACGCATCTTCCACGGCGATGCCACCAAGCACACGATGAACCTGTTCTCCGCTCCGCTGCATGTCTGGCGCCGCCGCGCGGAGGAACGCGGCTGGAGCGTGACCGAAAGCGTCTGCGCCTTCGCGCCGCCCTCGGGCATCACCGTTCGGTCAGTCTACGAGGAATTGCGCGACGAGTTGCTGGCCGATCTGCGCAAGGCGATGCCGGTCGACATCGTGCTGTTGTCGATGCACGGCGCGATGGTCGCCGACGGCTACGACGACTGCGAGGGCGACCTGCTGACCAGGGTGCGTGAGATCGTCGGCCCCAAGGCCATCATCGGCGGCGAGCTCGACCTGCACTGTCACATCACCGAGACGATGATCGGCACGGCCGACATCCTGGTGACGTTCAAGGAATACCCGCATATCGACACGACCGACCGCGCCGAGGAGGTCTTCACGCTGGCCGCCGATGCCGCCGAAGGCAGGACGAAGCCCGTGATGGCGACATTCGACAGCCGCATGGTCTCGATGTACCGCACGCCGGTCGAGCCGATGAAAGGCTTCGTCGCGCGCATGCAGTCCTTCGAGGGCAAGGACGGCATCCTTTCGGTGTCGATGGGCCACGGCTTCCCGTGGGGCGACGTGGCCGATGTCGGCGCGCGCATGCTGGTGATCGCCGATGGCGACAAGTCCAGGGCGGCGGCGCTGGCCGAGACGCTGGGGCGCGAGCTCTACGCCATGCGCGCCAGCACGGCGACGCCGTACTGGACGGCGGCCGAGGCCGTCGCCCAGGCGGAGGGCGCCAAGGCGACCAGGCCGATCGTGCTGGCCGATGTCGCCGACAATGCCGGCGGCGGCGCGCCCAGCGACTCGACCTTCGTGCTGCGTGCCCTGCTCGATCGCAAGGCCAGGGGCGCGCTGGTCGGGCTGATGTGGGATCCCATCGCCTTCCAGATCGCCGAGGAAGCCGGTGAAGGTGCCACGCTCGACCTGCGAATCGGCGGCAAGTGCGGGCCGATGAGCGGCGATCCGGTCGACATGCGCGTCACCGTGCGCAAGATCGCGCGCAACGTGAAGCAGAGCTTCGGCGACAAGGGCGTGAAGATGGACGTCGGCGACGCGGCGTGGCTGCAGGGCGCCGACGGTGTCGACGTCGTGGTCAACACCAACCGGACCCAGCTCTTCCACCCCGACGCCTACGCGCCGCTGGGCATCGACCTCGCCGCCTACAGGACGCTGGTGGTGAAGTCGACCCAGCACTTCTATGCCGGCTTCGCCCCGATCGCCGCCGACGTGCTCTACGTCACCACCCCGGGCAGCATCGAGCCGGACTTCGCCAACATCCAGTACACCAAGCTCGCACGCCCCTACTGGCCGCGGGTCGACGATCCGTTTTCGCTCACGAATCAATGAGATCGGCGGCGGAGCCGGCTCCGCCGCGCCGCGATTCATCCCAATTCCATCCCATTGGGGCCATGTTCACGGCGCTTCATGCGCCGCATGAACCTCACCCTTTCGGGACGCGCGCATGCCAGGACCGTCCCGGGCCGCCGGGGCGGCGGCAGCCGCCTCGGCCGCGCGCTGGGCGCGCTGGCGCTCGTGCTGGCGATGATCACCGGCGCGGTGGCGCTGTTTCACTGGATCTCGGCCGGCGACGCCAAGTCCTTCGCCTTCCGCCAGTTCGACGGCGTGCGCAGCGCGCCGCTGGCCGGCGGCTCGCTGATCGCCACGACCGAGGCGCAGTGGCAGATGATGTGGCGCGGCCTGCGTGGCGACGAGGCGATGCCGCCCTTCGACGAATCGCGCCAGACCGGCGTCGCCATCATCCTCGGCGAGCGTCCCTCGGTCGACCACAACGTCTCGATCATCTCCACCGCGGAGCGCGCCGGACGCATCGTCGTGCTGTTCGAGGAGCATCGCCCCTCGCGGCTGATGCCGACGCGCGCCGTGAGGGTGACGCCCTATACCATCCTGCTGATCGATCGCGCCGGCGCCGACGTTGTGCTCGAGCAGCGCGTGCGGGACTGACCGGCCGGCTCAGCGTCGTCCGTTCAGCACATCCGACATCCAGCTGCCGAGCTCGTCGGTGCCGAGGTCCTGCCGCGGCATCTCGCCGCCCGGCGTCATCCGGTCGACCATGCCCGGCAGGACGTCGGCCAGCTCGCGCGAGACGTCCTCGCGCGACATGCCCGACTGCTCCGCGAGCTGCGTCAGGTGCGCATCGCCGAACGCCGCCGAGATGTCGGCGGGCGAGACCGCCATGTTGGGGCCTTGCGCCGTCCATGAGTTGAACTGACCCTGCAGCCCGGCCTGGCGGAACATGCCGTCCAGGCCGCCCAGCCCTCCGCGCAGCGCACCGCCCAATCCGCCGGGCTGGGCACCGCCGCCCAGCACGCCGCTCAGGACATCCGTCAATCCGCCGCCGCTGCGCCCGGCGCCGCCCTGCAGCAGCATGCCGAGAACGGCCTGGATCAGCGCGCCGCGCGGGCTGCGCTGGGCGCCGCCGAGCACGCCTGCGAGGATCTGGTCGAGCACGCCCATGAGCACCTCCTTCGACTGGGGTCGCTGCCAAGGGTAGCATCGATGCGTGACAACCGCCCCTGCCGAAGATTGAACCCGCGATGCCCGCCCTAATCTGCCTCGGTGAGCCGATGGTCGAGTTCAACCAGACCAGACCCGGCGAGCCCGACTGGCTGCAGGGCTTCGGCGGCGACACCTCCAACGCCGCCATCGCCGCCGCCCGGCAGGGCGCATCCGCGGGCTACCTCACCGCCCTGGGAGAGGATCCCTTCGGCGACCTGTTCATCGATCTGTGGCGCCGCGAGGGCGTCGATTGCAGCTGCGTGCAGCGGCGCTCCGATGGACACACCGCCGCGTACTTCGTGACCCACGACTCCAGAGGCCATCACTTCTCGTTCATGCGCAAGGGATCGGCCTCGAGCCGCTTCGCCACCTCAGACCTGCCGCGCGACTATCTGGCCGGCGCCGACATGCTGCAGCTCTCGGGCATCAGCCAGGCTATCTCGGCCGTGGCGCGCGACACCTGCTTCGCCGCCATCGAGGCGATGAAATCGGCCGGCCGGCGGGTCGCCTACGACACCAACCTGCGCCTGCGCCTGTGGACAGTCGATGAAGCCCGCGCGGTGATGCACGAGGCGATGACGCGCGTCGACATCGCCCTGCCCAGCCACGACGACTCCGTCGCGCTCACTGGCCTCGAGGATCCCGACGCCATCGTCGATTTCTATCTGCGCCTCGGGCCGACGATCGTGGCGCTCAAGATGGGACAGCACGGTGCGCTGATCGCCACGCCGCGTGAGCGACGGCGATTGCCCGGGCATCAGGTCGTCGCCGTCGATGCGACAGGCGCCGGCGACACCTTCGACGGGGCGTTCCTGGCCCGGTTGCTGGCGGGCGACAGCCCGTTCGACGCGGGGCGCTACGCCAACGCCGCCGCCGCGCTCTCCACGACGGGGTACGGCGCCGTGGCGCCTATCCCGACGCGCCCGATGGTGGAGTCTTTTCTCGCCGGGCGCTGAGCCAGCCCATGCTGGCCTGCGGCTCGGCGTCGGTGGTCGGCAGATAGGGCTTGATGTCGAGCAACGGCGTGCCGTCGACGCAGTCGAGGTTGTGCACCAGCAGCGTGCCGGGCGGCTCGATGCCGTCGAACCGGACCACCGAGAGGCCGATGGGGTTGGGCCGGCGCGGCGCGCGGGTGGCGAAGACGCCGCGCTCGCTGTCGTCGAACGGCGGCTTGAAGCGCAGCGTCGCCGGCCCGGCCTGGTCGAGCCAGTAGATCAGGATCAGGTGGCTGAATCCCTCGAGGCCGGACAGCCCGTCGACATAGGCCGGATCGACGATGGCGTGGCACAGCGGCGGCGGCTGGATCGCGCGGCCGTTGCGCGGGCAGTCGGCCAGGGTCGCGAACGGCGTGCGGATCACGCCTATCGGTGAAAGCTTCACGTCCTATTCCGCCGGGGTCGGCCGCGGCGCGCGCCACGAGACGCTGCGCGCGATGGCGCGGCCCAGGCGCGCGAGGCCGGCAATCTGCTGGCCGACGAAGCCCTTGCCGTTGTCGCGGTCGGCGTCCGGATCGTCGAGGCCGCTGTCGCGCTGCTTGTAGTCGTAGTGCGCGGTGCGGAATAGGATGTCCCAGATCGGGAACACCGCGGAGAAATTGGTGTCGTGGATGTGCGGCTCGGCCGGATTGGCGCGCGCGTGATGCGTGCGGTGGAACATCGGATCGACCAGCACCTTGTCGAGGACGCGGCCGAAGCGCAGACGCGTGTTCACGTGGGAGAAGGCCTCGATCAGCCGGCCGAGCATCAGGATGGCGATGTACTGCCCGGGCTGCACGCCGATCAGGATCGCCACGACGGCGAGGTAGAGATCGAACAGCAGGTCGTCGAGCACGTGGTTGCGGTCGTCCGTCCAGGTCGAGACCTGGCGCTGGCTGTGATGCAGGCTGTGCAGAGCCCATAGCCAGGGCAGCGCGTGCTGCGCACGATGCCAGAGATAGCCGGCGAGATCGTAGAGCAGGAAGTAGACGAGAAAGAGCACCAGCGGCTTGTCGCGCAGCCAGGGGACCACCTGCTCCACCGTGGGCAGCACGAAGCCCACCGTGCGCGTGAGCTCGATCAGCTCGTCGTTGAGCGGCAACAGGACGAGGAAGATCGCCAGCGGGATGACGCCGAGCTTGTTGAGCAGCGTGTACACGATATCGACGCGCACCAGCCGCCTGTTCTCCCAGCGCTGCGCCGGCGCCACCGACTCGAGGGGGCGGAAGACCAGAAGGATGATCGCGATCTGCAGCACGCCCAGGGTCAGCAGCTCGACGCCGGCCGGCACCTCGTCATAGAAGGCGCTCAGGCCGAGCTCGTAGATCAGCGGTTGCACCAGATCCAGCAGCCGGCTCTGGAGCTCGATCCACAGATTGGTGAGCCACTGGATCATCTGGTGCGCCCCGGGCGGCGCGTCCCCGACCGCGCCGCCGCTCCTGTGAAGGTCTATCTCTTGGCCGTCGTATCCGAGTGTTCCGGCGGCGGCAGCACCGAGCGCGACACCGTGCTCGGCCCGTTGATGTAGATGCCGTGCGGCGAGCGGCCGACGACGACCGAGCCGACGACCCTGCGGATCACAAGATCGACGGCGGCGACCCGCCGCCGCCAACGCTGCGTCACCCACACCATCTTGCCGTCGGGCGAGAAATCGACGTCGTCGGGCCCGCCGCCGACCTTGATGGAGTCGACCACCTCGAGGCGATCGAGGTCGAAGATCGACATCGTTCCGCTGACCCGATTGGTGATCAGGACCCGCTTGTCGTCGTTGGGCATCCTGAAGATGTTGTGCGCGCCCTTGCCGGTGAAGATCCGCCTGCTCACGCCGCGCAGGGCGATGTCGACCACGACCACCGAGTCGTCGCCGGTCAGGCCGATCAGCAGCCGCTTCTGGTCGGGGAATACGAGGATTCCCGCCGGCGCCTCGCCGACATCGACCGTCCAGGCGATTTCCTGCTGGAGGATGTCGAGCGCGGCGACCTGGTTGGAGCCCTGGACCGTGAAGTAGACGAAATTGCTGTCGGCGCTGAAGGCGAGGTGGCTGGGCAGCGTATGCAGCGGCAGGCGCTTGACCAGGCGGAAGTCCTTGGCGTCGTAGAGGTCGACATGGTTCATGCGGTGGGCCGCCGTCACGAACCACTTGCCGTCGGGCGAGAAGCCGAGCTGGTAGGGGTCGAGGATGTTGCGCACGCGCCTGCGTTCGCGAGCGGTGACAGGATCGAGAAACAGCAGCTCGTTGGTCAGGGTCGAGGCGACCACCAGATCCTTGCCGTCGGGCGTCAGGATCAGGTGGTGCGGTTCGCGTCCGACCGGGATGCGCTCGATCTCGGTCATCATCCGGCGGTCGACGATGCTGATGCTCGCCTCGTCGGAATTGAGCACGATGGCGGTTTCCGGCATCGCCTGCGCGGACGCGGCGATCAGCGCAAAGCCGGTCAGCACGGCCGCCCACAGACTAGCCAACCTCGCAGAAGACATCTCGACGTTGCCTTCGGACCGCTCTGCGATCCCGTTTCATTATCAGTGGCTTGGCCGCCGTTCGGCAGCGTCCCCCGGGGGCCGGCAGATTGCCACCGTCCGACGCCTTTCACTAGAGGACGCCCGGTCGCGCCCCCCGAATGTCGCGGCTTCGCTCAGGCCTGTGGCGGATGCGCCACACCCCGGCCCAGCCCGGCGGCCTTGCTCGCCAGGGCCTCGACCCGCGCCCAGTCGCGGGCGACGATCGCATCGGCCGGCACCACCCACGAACCGCCGACACAGGGCACGTTCGACAGGGTCAGGTAGCCTGCCGCCTTGGCGAGATCGACGCCGCCGGTCGGGCAGAACAGCAGATCGGGCAGCGGCGAGGCCAGCGCGCGCAGGAAGTCCTGGCCGCCGCACTGCTCGGCCGGGAAGAACTTCAGGTAACGGAAGCCGCGCTCGCGCAGGGTCAAGGCCTCGGACACGGTCGATACCGCCGGCATGTACGGCATGCCCGCGTCGGCCGCCGCCGCGATCAGCGCCGGCGTGAAGCCCGGGCTGACGGCGAAGGCCGCCCCGGCCTTCTTCGCCTTCTCGAATTGCGCCGCTTCCAGCACGGTGCCGACCCCGACGATCGCGCCCTTGACCTCGGCGGTGATGGCTTTCACCGCTTCGAGCGCGCCGGCGGTGCGCAGGGTGACTTCCATGACCGGCAGCCCGCCGGTGACCAGGGCGCGGGCCACCGGCACGCCGTCCGGCGCGCCGGCCAGGGTCAGCACCGGGATGACGGGCGTCTTGCCGACGATGTCGCCGATCTTCATGGCTCAGACGCTCCAGCCGCCGTCGATGACATGGGTCGTGCCCGTGGTGAAGGCGCTCTCGTCGCTGGCGAGGTAGACCGCCAGGGCGGCGATCTCCGCCGGCTCGCCGAAGCGGCCGCCCGGCTGGCGCGCCTTGAACATGCTGGCATCGCCACCGAGGGACGCGATGCGCTCGTCGAGCGACGGCGTCTGCACCGTGCCAGGGCAGAGCGCGTTGCAGCGGATGCCCTGCTTCACGTAGTCGACCGCGACCGACTTGGTGAGCCCGATGACGGCGGCCTTGGTGGTGCCGTAGACGAAGCGCAGCGGCGCGCCTTTGTGCGAGGAGGCCGCCGAGGACATGTTGATGATCGAGGCGCCCTTCCCCGCGGCGATCATGGCGGGCAGAAAGGCGCGGATCGTCCAGAACATGCTGCGCACATTCAGGCTGAAGGCGAAGTCCCACTGATCCTCGGTGGCGTCGAGGATCGTGCCGTGATGCACGAAGCCGGCGCAGTTGAAGAGCACGTCGATGGCGCCGAGCCGGCCGGCGAAGGCGTCGATCGCCTTGTGGTCCAGCACGTCGAGCTTCGCGGGATGGACGTTGGCCACACCGGCGAAGGCGGCCGCCAGCTTCGCCTCGTTCACGTCGGTAGCCCAGACCTCGGCGCCCTCGGCCGCGAAGGCGCGCGCCGTGGCCTCGCCGATGCCCTGTGCCGCCGCGGTCACGACCGCCCGCTTGCCTCTCAACCGCATCGCCCCCTCGCGCCCTGCCGTGAGGGACCTTAGTCGCGACGGCGCATCAGCACTAGTTGGATTGCGGGTAGGACGCGACGAGCGCGGTCGCGCGCGCGCGATACGCGCGCAGGGCGTCCTGCGCGCCGGCCACGTCGCCGGCGCGGGCCTTCTCGCCCACCGCGCTCATCAGCACGACGAGATCGGCGGCGATGCGCGCGACGTCCGGCCGATCCGGCCGGCGCGGCCGCCCGGTGCGCGGGTCGCGATTGTCGAAGCGCACGCTGATCTGGCGCAGATCGTAGTTCACCGTGTCGACGACGAGATCGACGGCGACGAGATCCTTGGCCGCCAGGGCCCGGTCGAGCACCGCGACATAGGCGGCCAGCTCGCTCATCTCGTTCTGCCGCGTCACCGGCTCGAGCGGCTCCTCGCCGTCGCCGACGGCGTTGAGATAGGCGATCAGGTCGGCCTTGTCCGTGGCCGACAGCGCCAGCGCGAACGTCTTGTCGAAATGATCGATGACCGCCCCGTAGTCGGCGAAGCGGCCGTCATGGAAATACGGGGCGCTGAAATTGGCGTTCATCAGCGTAGGCGGACGGAAGCGGCCGCCGCTGCCGACGTCGTAGGTCTGCCGGTCGGCGAACGCCGCCTGCGGCTGGTGGCAGGAGGCGCAGCTGCGGCCGGCCATGCCGGCGAAGGGCTGGTTGAACAGCGCCTGGCCGCGCTTCTCGGTGTCGCCGGCGCCTGAGGTGAGCTGGCCCAGCCGATCGATGCGCGGATTGGGCAGGAACTCGAACTGCTCCATGTAGGCGACCAG
>JBFXAZ010000031.1:0-51983 GCA_050183765.1 Reyranellaceae bacterium
GCCCGACGAGGTTGCGGCGCGTGTCGTTGCGGCGCAGCGGCTCGAGGATCGACAGCGGTTCGGTGGGCAGGAGGGACATCGGCGCTGAGATAGTCTCGCCCGGCCCCCGGCGCAACCTCAGCGCGGCGGGCAGGCCTGCACGGCCGCGGCCGCGGCGGCGGTGAAGCCGGTCAGCAGGATGGTATCGGCGACCTGCACGCCGGCCTCCGTCGTGCCGCGCACCGTGACCGCGTAGGCATCGCGGAAGGCCTGGACGATGACGGCATCGTCCTCGCTGCTCGCCGCCCAGGCGCTGTTGCCTGTCGTGAACAGCTTGAAGGAGAGCTTCGGCGCGAACTCCATGACCGCCTCGGTGCCCGGCTTGAAGCGGTAGGCGGGGAAATAGGTCACCACATTGGCGCTGGCCTTGGCCGGCCGCCAGGCGACCAGCAGCATGGGCCGCTGCTCGTCGCGCTGGGCGGCCTGGACCACCGCGCCGGGCAGGTGGGTGACGTAGCAGACGGTGCTGTCGGCAGCGCCCGACGTCAGTGCACGCCAGTTGAAATAGGTCGCGAGCAGGCGCGGCTGATCGGCCTGGGCCAAGGCCATGGCCGACCCGAAGCCGATCGCGGCGATGCTCAGAACAACCAGATTCCTCATTGCGATCAATGTACAGGCGGCCTCACGAACGCGCCACGCCGGCGGCGTCGCGGGCCCTGGCCTGGCGGCGGCGTTCCTTCTTCTTCCACATCGGCTCGCCGAAGACATGGACCGGCGGCGGCACCGGCGGCCCGCCGGGCGCCACTGGCCGCAGGGCGAAGCGGCCCAGGGTCAGCATGCGGTCATACATGACGATGGCGCCGGCGATGCCGAGATTGACCGAGAAGCGCGTGGGGATGCGCACCACGTGGTCGCACAGCGCCTGGACTTCCGTCGACAGGCCCTCGCGCTCCGAGCCCAGCACATAGGCCGCCTGGCGCGGGTGGCGGAAGCTGGGCAGGTCCACGGCCTCGTCGCTGATCTCGATGCCGACCAGGGCGCAGCCCTGCGGCAGGGCCAGCGCCTTCGCATCTGCGAAGTGATAGGTCGGCACCGCGCCCGGCGTATCCGAGGTGTCCGCCAGCGCACCCTCGCGGCGGCGGTACTGGGCATTGATCGTGAAGACGAAACTGGCGCCGAAGGCATGCGCCGTGCGGAACAGGGTCCCGACGTTCATCGCCTTGCTGACGCCGTCGACGCCGATGCCGAAATAGCCTTTCATCGCCACCCGAGTTGGGGCACAACCAGTCACTCATTCCCGCTGCGCGGCGCTTAGCATGTCCTGGGCACGCGCGACAGTCGCGCCGCCGCCCTTGCCTCGAAGCCCTTCCGCCTCATGAGCGACATTCCGCCCCCCGGCGCCAGCACCGCGGCGGCCGATGCGCGCGTGCGGGCGCAGTACGAGGCGATGCCCTATCCGCCGCGCGACCCCGCCGACGAGGCCAAGCGGCTGATCGTCGGCTCGCCCAGCCACTGGCTGGAGATCAACCACTACCTGTTCGCCGGCCGCCGCGATTTCCGCATGCCGTTCCGCGCCCTGATCGCCGGCGGCGGCACCGGCGACGCCTGCGTCATGCTGAGCCAGCAGCTGCAGGACCAGCGCTGCCCGGCGGAGATCGTCTACCTCGACATCTCCACCGCCTCGCGCGCGGTGTGCGAGGCGCGGCTGGCGGCGCGCGGCCTGCGCAACGTGCGCTGCGTGACCGGCTCGCTGATGGACCTGCCGTCGCTCGGCCTCGGTTCGTTCGACTACATCGACTGCACCGGCGTGCTGCATCATCTCGACAACCCGGCCGCCGGCATGAAGGCGCTCGCCGACGCCCTGCAGCCGGAAGGCGGCATGGGCGTGATGCTCTATGGCGAGTACGGTCGCGCCGGCGTCTACCTGATGCAGGAGATGCTGCGCGTGCTGGCGCCGGAGGATTCCGATCCCAAGGACCGCGTGGCGATGGCCAAGCGGCTGATCCGCTTCCTGCCGCCGACCAACCTGTTCCGCCGCAACCCGTTCCTCAACGATCACGTCTCAGGCAACGACGGCGCGCTCTACGATCTGCTGCTGCACAGCCGCGACCGCGCCTATACCGTGCCGCAGATCGTCGAGATGACCAAAGGCGCCGGCCTGCGCCTGGTCGGTTTCGCCGAGCCGCTGCGCTACGAGCCGGCGACCTACATGAGCGATCCGCAGATCGCCCGGCGCTTCGCCGACATGCCGTTCCTCGAGCGCGCCGCCTTCGCCGAGCGTCTCGCCAGCAACCTGCGCGCCCACGTCTTCTATGCCACCAAGGCGGGCTACGACACGGTGGCGCGGCCGGAGGACACGCTGGCCATCCCGGTGCTGCGCGAGCTCGAGGCGACGCAGCTGGCCCAGGGCCTGAAGCCCGGCATGCCGCTGGTCGCCAATCTCGACGGCTTTCCCTGGCGCGCCACCCTGCCGCCGCTGGCCAGCCAGATCGTGGCGCTGATCGACGGCCGCCGCACCATCGCGGAGATCTACACGGCGATGGGCGCCTATGGCTCGCAGCCGCTGTGGGACGACTTCCGCGCCCAGTTCGATCAGCTCTACGTCGTGCTCAACGGCATCAACCACATCCTGCTGCGGTTCCGCGCCGGGCGGTAGGACCTTACCTTCCCCCGGAGGGAGAAGGTGGCGCGCGCAGCGCGACGGATGGGGGATGCTTCAACGAATCCGGTGTCCGTCTTCGACATCCCCCATCCGCCTTCGGCACCTTCCCCCTCCGGGGGAAGGTAGAATCACGTGATGTCCACCGGCTTCGCCATCGCGCTCGGCACGGCCGCCCTCTGGGCGCTGTACCTCGTGGTCTCGCGCCACGTCGTGGGCGCCGCCGGCTTCGATCCCTGGGCCTATACGCTGGTGCAGGTGCTCACCGGCGGCTTGGTGCTGCTGTGGCTCGGCAGGCGCGCGCCGGCCGACTGGCGCGGCCTGCTGACGCCGTGGATGATCGGCTACGGCATGCTGCGGGTGTGGATCACCGGCATGTCCTCGGCCGCGCTGGTCTACCTCGTCGCGACGCAAAGCACGCTGCTCTCGACCATGAACGTGCTGCTGGGCGCCGCCGTCGCCTGGTTCGTCCACCGCATCGCCGCGCCCGCAGGGGAGCGCCGCGCGCTGCTGCTGCTCGCGATCGGCCTGGCGATCATGACGGCTTTCCTCTCGCCCGCCGCCGCCTATGCCGGCGCGCTGTGGCTGTTGTGCTCCGAATCCGCCGTCGTGGTCGCGGCACTCGCCGTCGAGCGCCACCCGCGCAACCGCAGCGAGGACATCGCCGAGCGCAGCCGCTTCGCCGGCGACACGCTGATCGTCACGTCGCTGGTGCTGATCCTCGCGTGGAGCCTCGCCGGCCTGCTCGGCATCACCCGCTCGCCCTGGGCCATCGGCGCCGGCGCCTTCGGCAATCCCATGCTCTGGGCCTGGGGCGTCGGCGTCGGCCTCGTCTTTCGCGGCCCCGGCCAGTGGGCCACCTTCTACGCGCTGCGCGTCGCCGGCACCCAGGGCTATCTCATCGCGCTCACGCTGATGCCGCTCTTCACCATCGGCTTCGAGTTCGCCGGCGCCGGCCTCGGCTGGACGGACGCGCCGGCGCTGTCCTGGGGCGAATGGACCGGCGCGGCGATCATCGGCACCGCCTCGCTGTGGCTGATGGCGGCGCGGCTACGACCCGGACGCTGACACCAGGTTGGCCGACAAGGTCTTCGCCGTCTCGCGCATGTCGCGCGCCAGCGCGGCGAGCGGCACGCGCGTGAGCTGACCGGAGAGGCCGATGCAGACCAGCGTGTGGGTGATATGGCCGCGCGTGTTCAGCACCGGCACGGCGACGATGGTGATGCCCGCGATGTAGTTGCCGCGATCGACGGCGTAGCCCTGGCGGCGCACGGTCTCGACCTCGGCACGCCACGCCTTCCACGGCGGCGCGTTCTGCCAGCGCAGGGCGTCGAAGCGCGGCTTCAGCTCGGCGAGCGGACGATCGCCGAAGGCCGCGACGCAGCGGCCGGTGGCGCTGATCAGCGCCGGGAAGCGGCTGCCGACATCGACGTGCAGGCGGACCGGCGTGCGCGCGCGCGACAGCGCCAGCACGACCATGTGCTCGACGCCGGCGGTCTCGACGCCGATGGCCGTGACGGCGTGATCCCGCGACAGGCGGTCGAGCTCGGGCTGCACGAGATTGGCGAAACCGCTGGTTTCCAGCACGGCGCGCGCCAGCGACAGCATGCCGGTGCCCAGGCTGTAGCGCTTGGTGGCGTCGACCTGCACCAGCCCGTCGGCCACCAGCGCGCGCAGGATGTGCAGCGCCGTGCTGGGCACGAGATCGAGCTCGCGCGCGATCGCCTTGACGCCCAATGGCGTGCGCACGCGGCCCAGCAGCCGCAGGATCGCGATGGCGCGGCTGACGGCGGGGACGGGCCGGATCCTGCTCTCGAGCATCGTTGTATATGTACAACGATAGAATCTATTTTACAACGCCGGTCCCGAGCCTCTAGCCTTGGACCGATGGCCAGGCTGACCGACTACACGCGCTACGCCGACGCCCAGGCGCAGTTCTCCAGCGAGAAGCTGTGGGAGCTGTTCGATGGCGACCGGCAGAGGCTCAACATCGCGCACGAGTGCATCGACCGGCATGTCGAGGGCGAGCGCACGGCGGTGATCGTCGTGCAGGCCCAGGGCGGCGAGGAGGTGCTGAGCTTCCGGCAGATCGCCGAGGACTCCTCACGCTTCGCGCACTACCTCAAAGAGCGCGGCGTCGGTGCGGGCGATCGCGTGGCGATCATGCTGGAGCCCTCGCGCGCCTTCTACATGGCGGTGTTCGGCGCGATGAAGGCTGGCGCCATCGCCGTGCCGCTGTTCACGCTGTTCGGTCCCGACGGCGTGCGCCTGCGCGTCGAGGACTGCAAGCCCGGCCTGTTCGTGACCAACGCCGAGAAGGCGCCGATGGTACCGGGTAGCCTGGTCGCCGACGACGCCTTCATCGCCAGCCTCGAGCGCTTCGCGCCGCGCTTCACGCCCGATACGCGCGCCGACGACATGGCGATCTTCCAGTACACGTCGGGCACCACACGCGAGCTGCCCGAAGCGGTCAAGCACACCCATCGCGCCGTGGTCACCCTGATGGTGGCGGCGCTGTACGGCACCGGCATCCGGCCGGGCGACCGGTTCTTCTGCCCGTCGTCACCAGCCTGGGGTCACGGGCTGTGGCACGGCACCCTGGCGCCGCTGGCGCTGGGCGTCACCATCGGCGCCTATGCCGGCCGGTTCGACGCCGAGCGTCTGCTGCAGGCGCTGCAGGATCACCGCTTCACCAACCTGTCGGCGGCGGCGACGCACTACCGCATGATGCGCGTATCGGGCGCGGCACCGCGCTACCACAGCCATCTGGAGAAGCTGTCCTTCACCGGCGAGCCGATCGACGGCGAGACGGCAGCGTTCGCCGAAGCGCATTTCGGCCATCCCGTCGGCAGCATGTACGGCACGACCGAGATCGGCGTGATCCTCGCCGCCTATCCCGGCGCGCCTGATTTCGTCGTCAAGCCGGGCTCGCTGGGCAAGCCGGTGCCGGGCTGCAAGGTCGAGGTGCACGACGCGTCGGGCAAGCCCTGCCCACCGGGCGTCACCGGCGAGATCAAGGTCTGGCGGCGCAACGCCTGGATCGCGACCAAGGATCTCGGGCGCATCGACGAAGACGGCTACTTCTTCCACGCCGGGCGTGCCGACGACGTGATCATCTCCGCCGGCTGGACGATGAGCGCGGTCGAGATCGAGGACGCGATCCTCAAGCACGCCGACGTGCGCGAGGCCGCCGCCATCGGCGTGCCCGATGCGCTGCGCGGCCAGGTCGTGAAGGCCTTCGTCGTCTCGCCGCGCGCCGGCGATGCGTGCTTCGTGCAGGAGATTCAGGATCTCGTGCGCAGCCGGCTGAGCCAGCACGAATATCCGCGCCAGGTCGCCTTCGTTCCCGAACTACCCAAGACGCCCGCCGGCAAGGTCAACCGCAAGGTGCTGCGCGAGCGCGAACAGAGAGAGACGGTCTGATGTCGAGCACCGCCACCCAGCGCAGCTTCCCCAAGATCACCGAGGCCGGGCTCGACGTTCTGCGCGGCCGCATCGGCGTGAAGATCGGCCAGACCGCCGAGCCGTGGTGCCACGAGGCCACGCGCGACAACATCAGGCACTACGCCCATGGCATCGGCGACGACAACCCGCTGTGGTGCGTGCCGGAATACGCGGCGAAGACGAAGCATGGCGGCATCATCGCCCTGCCCAGCTTCCTGTTCGCCACCAGCCGCATCATATCAGGCTATGTCGGCGGCCTGCCGGGCGTGCATGCGATGTGGTCGGGATCGGACTGGCAGTGGCACAAGACCGTGCAGCGCAACGACGAGATCAAGACCGAGGCCTGGCTCAAGGATATCGTCGAGCACCAGACCAAGTTCGCCGGCCGCGCCATCCAGCAGATCTACCACGTCGACTTCTTCAACCAGCACGGCGACATGGTTGCTTCAGCCGACAGCTGGTGCTTCCGCACCGAGCGCGATCACGCGCGCGAGAAGGGCACCAAGTACGCCGACGTTAAGGCGCGCCCGCCGCGCCGCTACACCGAGCAAGAGCTGGCCGACGCCTACAGCCTCTATCGCGAGGAGAAGGTCCAGGGCGCCACGCCGCGCTATTGGGACGACGTGAAGGAGGGCGAGGCGCTGCCGACGATGCTCAAGGGACCGATGACGGTCACCGGCTTCATCGCCTACGCGCAGGGCTGGGGCGGCCTCTACATCCGCGCCAACAAGCTGGCCTGGCGCCTGATCGATGCGCATCCCGGCACCGGCATCGCCAACAAGTTCGGCATCCCCGACTGCCCCGAGCGCGTGCACTGGGAGGAGGAGTTCGCGCACGAGGTCGGCGCGCCCGGCGCCTACGACTACGGCCCCGAGCGCGCCTCGTGGCTGACGCATCACATGACCAACTGGATGGGCGACGACGGGTTCCTGCGCGCCGCCACCTGCAAGATCCGCCGCCACAACCCGGCCGGCGACATGCTGTTCATCACCGGCAAGGTGAGCCGCAAGTATGTCGAGAACGGCCGCCACCTCGTGTCCATCGAGCAGGAAGCGCGCAACCAGGACAACGAGCTGTCGATTCTCGGCACCGGGGTCGTGGAGTTGCCGAAGATGTAGGCGTGCGAGGCAGGGCCGCGCGAGCCCTCCACCCTTCTGGCACGCTGGCTCTGGCACATTGCTTGCCTTGACTGGCGCATGACCAGCGCCATTCCGATTATCGATGTTTCACCCTTCTTGCACGGCAACGACGCCGAGCGTCGCGCTGTGGCGCAGCGGGTCGACACGGCCTGCTCCGACCTCGGCTTCCTGCTGGTATCGGGGCACGGCGTTCCCGACGCGCTCGTCGAGGACATGCGGCGCGTCTCGATGGCGTTCTTTCAGCGGCCGCAGGAGGAGAAGCTCCGCTATCGCATGCCGCCGGACCGCTATCGCGGCTTCATCAGCTTCGGCAACGAGGCGCTGGCCTACAGCCTCGACGAGGAGACGCCGCCCGATCTGAAGGAGTCGTTCTCGATCGGGCCGGTGGATGCGCCCGACGACGCTTATCACCGCGCGGCGACGCCGGCCAATTTCTTCGCGCCCAACATGTGGCCCGAGGGAATGCCTGAGTTTCAGTCCGCCTGGACGGCGTACTACCGCCACATGGAGGGGCTCGCGACGACACTGATGCGCATCTTCGCCATGGCGCTGGGCCTGGACGAGCACTATTTCGACGACAAGGTCGATCGCCACATCACCAATTTCAGCGTGCTGCACTATCCGCCGCAGCTCGAGCCGCCGAAGCCCGGTCAGCTGCGCGCCGGCGCGCATTCCGACTACGGCAGCCTGACGATCGTCAAGCCGGACGCGGCCGAAGGCGGTCTGCAGGTGCAGACGCGTGACGGCGCGTGGCTCGACGTACCGCACGTGCCCGAAGCGTTCGTCGTCAACCTCGGCGACCTGATGGCCGAATGGACCAACGACCGATGGGTTTCGACCCTGCACCGCGTCGTCAATCCCTCACGCACCGCCGGCGAGTCGGCCCGGCGCATGTCGATGACCTTCTTCCATCAGCCCAACTACGACGCGGTCATCGAGTGCCTGCCGAACTGCGCCGACACGCAGCGGCCGCCACGCTACGGCTCCATCACGTCGGGCGAGCACGTCTGGATGAAGATCAACAAGCACCGCAGACCGGAACTCGACGCCGCCACGACAGCGCCAGCATAGCGCCCGCCGGCCTTGCCCGACGCTACCAGCCCAGCGCGTAACACGGCCGGCGCGGATCGGCGGCGCCGATGTGCAGGCCTTTCTTCGCGTCGGCCTCGATGATGCACACGGCGCCGGCACGCCAGGTGCCGTCCTGCCATTCGTCGACATCGTGGCCGAGCTGGCGCAACGGGCCCATCGCGGCCTTCGCCAGCCGTGCCTCGAGCATCAGCTTGCCCGGCAGGTAGGTGTGCGGCTCGAAGGAGTCGGGGAAGCTGAAGCTCGCCAGCCGCGGCGCCTCGACCGATTCCTGCAGGGTCATGCCGAAGACAGTGCGGTTCAGGAACACCTGCAGCATCGCCTGGCTCTGCACGTCGCCGCCCGGCGTGCCGAAGGGCATCGCCTCGCCGTTGGGTCCGATGGCGATGGCGGGGTTGGGGGTGAGGCGCGGGCGCTTGCCGGGCACGGCGGCCGAGGGATGCTTCGGGTCGCCCCAGGATTGCGAGCCGCGCGAGGACGGCACAAGGCCGGTGCCCGGCACCATGGGCGAGGAGTTCGACACGTCGCTGGGCGTCGCCGAGAACACGTTGCCCCAGCGATCGGTGACGCAGGCGTAGCTGGTGTCGAGCGGCAGCTGCGGATCGCCCCTGGACGGCATCGGCCGCGGATAGCCCTCGATCGCGCCGCCCGGCGGCATCTCCTGCCACGCCTCGTCGGGCCGGATCATGCGCCGGCGCTCGGCGGCGTAGTCGGCCGACAGCAGACGCTCGATCGGCACGTCGATGAAGCGCGGATCGCCGTAGAAGCGCTCGCGGTCGGCGAAGGCGAGCTTGAGCGCCTCGGTGACGCTGTGCAGGTAGGCGGTGCTGTTGTGGCCCATCTCCTTCAGCGAGTCGGGGTCGAGCAGCGACAGCGCCTGCAGCAGCGCCGGGCCCTGGCACCACGGGCCGCAGGTATAGACCGTGTGCCGGTCGAACTTCAGCGACACCGGCGCCTCGACGGTGCTGCGGTAGCCGGCGAGATCCTCCATGCGCAGCAGCCCGCCATTCTCCTCGTGGTACCGCGTGATGGCGCGCGCGATATCGCCTTCGTAGAACGCCGCGCGGGCCGCCTTCAGTCCGGCGATCCGGCCGGCATTGACCGCAGCCTTGTGCTCCTCGTCGGCCATGAAGCGCAGGGTGCGCGCGAGGTCGCGCTGCGCGAAGACCTCGCCCGCCTTCGGCGGCGCGCCCCCGGGCAGATAGACCGCGGCATTGGCCGGCCACTCGGCATAGTCCTTGGCGAAGGTCGCGATGTAGTCGGCCATCAGCGGATACATCACGAAGCCCTCGGCGAGACGGATCGCCGAGGTCGCGACCTCGCCGAAGCTCATCGTGCCGTAGCGCTCCAGCGCCAGCAGCCAGGCATCGGGCGCGGCGGGAATGATCTGGCGCAGGATGCCGCGCGGCACATGCCCGCCGTGCTCGCGTGCGAACAGCATCGGATCGAGCGCCTTCGGCCACCAGCCCAGCCCGGAGATCGTCACCACCTCGCCGGTCTCGCCCAGCCTAATCATGATCGGCGCCACGCCGGCGACGTTCACCAGATCGCTCTGCACCACGGCCAGTGTCAGACCGGCCGCGACACCGGCGTCGATGGCGTTGCCGCCCTCTTCCAGCACATGGAACGCGGCCAGCGCGGCGAGGTAATGACCCGCCGACACCATGTGACGCATGCCGGCGATGTCGGGACGGCCCGCGACCATGCCGCGACCGGCCGTGGGGGTGAGCGAAAAGTTCGTCGGTGCGTTCATGGCGGGTCGCCCTCCGGCTTGGGCCGATTCCGCTATCCTTTCAGAAATTCACGCGTCGCGGCGAGAAACTCTTCGGGAGCGTCCAGCGGCACGCCGTGACCCGCATTGGCGACGACAGCGAGGCGCGCATCGGGGACTGTCCGCACCATCCGCTCGGCGATCTCGGGCGACAGGATGTCGGACAGGCCGCCGCGAATGATCTGCGTCGGCACCTGGATGTTGGCGCAGGATCGCCAGCCCGTCCCGGCGTCGCGCCGCCTCAGATTGGACGGCGTGCGCAGGGCGCGGTCGTAGCGATAGGTCCAGCGCCCGTCCTCGGTGCGCATCAGGCTGTTGTCGGAGCGGTGCCGGTGATGCGCTTCGGGCGGCAGCGAATTGGCGGCGCGCGCGATCGCGAACGCCTCGTCGCGGCTGGCGAAGACGTCGCCGGCGCGCACGCCGGACTGGATGCGCTGCGAGCCGGACTCGACGATCTCCGGACCGATATCGACGATGACACAGGCGGCCAAGGCTTGCGGCCGTCGCCCGGCGTACTCCATCGCCACCATGCCGCCCATCGAGAGACCCAGCAGCGTGAACGCCCGCAGATCGAGCGCCCGCACGAAGGCCTCGAGGTCGTCGGCCATGTCGTCGATGCCGTACCGGTCGGCGGGCGCCCAGGCGCTCTCACCATGGCCGCGCTGGTCGAGGGCGAGCACGCGGTAGCGATCGGTCATCGCCGCGGCAAAGGCATCCCAGGATCGCGCGTGGCTGGTGTAGCCGTGCAGCAGCACAAGGTCGCGCGCGCCGGCTCGCGTCGACGGCCAGTCGCGGAAATGAAAGCGCAGGCCGCGCATCTCGATCAGTTCGTCGCGCACGGTGTCGCCGATGGTGGGGTTCATGGGTCGGTCCTCGTCATGCCATCGGCCAGGAGCGCCTGGGCGTGGGATCGGACGTCGGGCGGCCAGCCGAGGGTAAGCGCGGCGAAGCGGTCGCGATCCCCGGCGAACAGGGCGCGGATCGCCTCCTCGAAGCCAGGGAGATCGCCGGCCATCGCCGACAGGAAGGTGTACGCCGCGGTCTGCGCGGCCCTTTCGCGGCCGCGGCCACCATCGGCGCGGCGCGCCTGGTCGACCAGCCGGCGCAGGGCCTGGGACGCGCCGCCCGGCTGCTGGGTGAGCCATTCCCAGTGTCGCGGCAGCAGCGTCACCTCGCGCGCCACCACGCCTAGCCTCGGGCGACCGCGTCCTCGCGTGGCACTCCCGTCGCCCCCGTCGGGCCGGTCGAGCGGCCGGTCACGGCGATCCGCGACCCTGGCGCTCTCGGTCAGGCGGCCAACGATGTCCGCGGTCGAGCCGCGCAGGTCGAGGTCCACGACCCTGCCCGTGGCGTCGTCGAACGTGAGGAAGGATGTCGCGGCAGGACTGTCGTCCATCGCCGCCTTCACCGCGAGCGCGACGTCGATCAACGGGCCGCGGGCGATACGGCGCGTTCCCTGGAAGGCGGTGCATGGCCTGAAGAGAAGGTCGGGCATGGGATGCTGATATGCGATTATTACCCGGATTTAAATCTGGATGTCAATATTACCCGGGTGTAAATCACCTCCAGGCAACAGGGATGATTCATCGTGAAGCATGAAGACAGGAAAGCGGCCATCGCGGCCTACAAGGAGCGCAAGGTCGCCGCCGGCGTCTTCGTCGTCCGCTGCGCGGCGACCGGCCAACGATGGGCGGGATGCGCGCCGGATCTCGCGACGATCTGGAACCGCCTGTCCTTCAGCCTGCGCCAGGGCGGCGAGCGCCATCCCTCGCTGCAGACGGCCTGGCGGGACCACGGCGCCGACAGCTTCAGCTTCGACATCGTCGAACGCGTCGACGCCGAGGAGCTGACCTACGGACGCGACCAGGTCCTGCGCGATCGACGCGACCGTTGGTGCGAGAGCCTGCGCGCCGAGGCGATCTGAAAAAGCGGCGGCAGGTCGCGGGATTGGCGCTTCCGGTCGCCGCCGATATCGGCCTATCCTTGTGCGCCGCAGCATGGGCTAGGTCGGGGAAGCCATGGTCAACAAGGTCTACAAGGACGCCAAGTCGGCCCTCGATGGGCTGCTGCGCGACGGAATCACCGTGCTCGCCGGCGGCTTCGGCCTGTGCGGCATCCCCGAGAAGCTGATCGCCGCGATCAAGGAGTCCGGCGTCAAGGGCCTGACCTGCGTCAGCAACAACGCCGGCGTCGACGGCTTTGGGCTGGGCCTGCTGCTGGAGACGAGGCAGATCTCCAAGATGATCTCGTCCTATGTCGGCGAGAACAAGCTCTTCGCCCAGCAATACCTCTCCGGCGAGCTGCAGCTCGAGTTCAACCCGCAGGGCACCCTGGCCGAGCGCATCCGCGCCGGCGGCGCCGGCATCCCGGCCTTCTTCACCAAGACCGGCGTCGGCACCCTGGTGTCGGAGGGCAAGGAGATCCGCGAGTTCGACGGCGAGCGCTACGTGATGGAGCGCGGCATCGTCGGCGACCTTGCCATCGTCAAGGCGTGGAAGGGCGACACATCAGGCAACCTGATCTATCGAAAGACGGCCAGGAACTTCAATCCGATGATGGCCACCGCCGCCAGGGTCACGGTCGCCGAGGTCGAGCAGCTGGTGCCCGCCGGCACGCTCGATCCCGACCACATCCACACGCCCGGCATCTTCGTGAAGCGCATCATCGACGGCTCGCCGCACGAGAAGCGCATCGAGCAGCGCACGATCCGCAAGGCTTAAGGAGCAATCTCATGCCCTGGACCCGCGACCAGATCGCCGCCCGCGCCGCCAAGGAGCTCGAGGACGGCTTCTATGTGAATCTCGGCATCGGCATCCCGACCCTGGTGTCGAACTACGTGCCCGAGACGATGGACGTCACGCTGCAGTCCGAGAACGGCATGATGGGCGTCGGCCCCTTCCCGCTCGAGAACGAGGTCGACGCCGACATCATCAACGCCGGCAAGCAGACCGTCACCGAGGTCAAGGGCACGTCGTATTTCTCGTCCGCCGATTCCTTCGGGATGATCCGCGGCGGGCACATCGACCTGTCGATCCTGGGCGCGATGGAAGTCGCCGAGAACGGCGATCTCGCCAACTGGATGGTGCCCGGCAAGATGGTCAAGGGCATGGGCGGCGCGATGGATCTCGTCGCCGGCGTGCGCCGCGTCGTGGTGGTGATGGAGCATGTCTCGAAGGATGGCGCCTCGAAGCTGCTCGACAAATGCTCGCTGCCGCTCACCGGCCAGCGCGTCGTCGACATGGTGATCACCGAGCTGGGCGTCTTCAGCGTCGACAAGAAAGGCCCGGGCGGCGTGACCCTGCTCGAGCTCGCCGACGGCGTGACGGTCGACGAGGTCAAGGCCAAGACCAAGGCGAAGCTGACCATCGGCGCCAAGGTCGCCGCCTGATCGTCGGGCGATGCCCGGCATCGAGACGTCGATCGACATCGCCGCGACGCCGGCGCGCGTCTGGTCGGTGCTGACCGATTTCGCCGCCTATCCCGAGTGGAACCTGTTCATCACCCGCGTCGCCGGCATACCCGTCGTCGGCGGACGCCTGGTGGTCACCATCCAGCCGCCCGGCCGCCGGGCGATGATGTTCCGTCCCGTGGTGCTGACGGCGACACCCGAGGTTGAACTGCGCTGGCGCGGGCGTCTGCTGATGCCCGGCCTGTTGGACGGCGAGCACGTCTTCCGCCTCAGCGCGGCCGGGGATGGCTGCCACCTGGCTCACAGCGAGGTCTTCAGCGGCCTGCTTGCGGGCCTGCTGCGCGGCACGTTTCCCGCGACACGCCGGGGGTTCGTGGCGATGAACGAAGCTCTCAAGGCCCGCGCCGAGAACATTGCGACGCCTGCGTGACAGTGCTTCAAAGCCACGGCACCAGAGCCATGCAATTTCGGTTCTGGTTCCCGTTATTCACATAGCGTAGACGGTTGCGGGTGAGCCTTGTCACCCAGACTGATCCCGCCGCCCCCGCCGTCCGTCCGCCGCTGCCCGTCATCGGCCCGCTGGCCGCCTCGATCCGTGCCCTGCCGGGCAATCTGCGCGGCGCGCTGTGGCTGGTGCTGGCGACCACCGTCTTCACCCTGATCGGCGTCTTCATCCGCAAGGCCGCCCAGGGCCTCGACAGCATCGAGGTTTCCTTCTTCCGCAGCTGCATCGGCCTGGTCTTCGTCGCGCCGGCGCTGCTGCGCGCGCGTATCAATCCGCTGCGCACGACGCGTCTGCGCTGGCATATCGTGCGCGCCGTCTTCGGCACCTCGGCCATGACCTTGGGCTTCTACGCCGCCGCGCGTCTTCCCCTCGCCGATTCGACCTCGATCAGCTTCTCGCAGCCGCTGTTCATCATCGTGCTCGCCGCGCTGGTGATGGGCGAGACGGTGGGCTGGCGCCGCTGGGCGACGACCGCGCTGGGCTTCATCGGCGTGCTCGTGATGATGCGGCCGGGCGCCGGCACCATCCACGTCGCCACCTTCGTCGCGTTGGCCGGATCCCTGTGCGGCGCCTGCTCGGTGATGGTGGTCAAGAAGCTCACCGCCGACGAGCGGCCGATGGCGGTGGTCGGCAGCATCGCGATCCTCTCGACGCTGTTCCTGCTCGGCCCGGCGATCATGGTGTGGCGCTGGCCGACGCCGCTGGAGTGGGTCTACGTCACCGCGATCGGCTTCTGCGCCACCATCGGCCAGTATTGCTGGGTGCGCGCCTACGCGGTCGCCGAAGCCTCGGCCCTGGCGCCCTTCGATTACGTGCGCCTGCCGCTCGCCGTCCTGCTGGGCATCTGGGTGTTCGGCGAGCATCCCTCGATCTGGACCGCGGTCGGCGCGCTGATGATCGCCTGCTCGACGCTCTACAGCGCGCGCCGCGAAGCGCGCCGGGCCAAGCGCGCCACAGCCTGATCACAATCCGTTCGACGACAGTTCGCCGGCACTGGCGGGAACCCGACGTCCGGCGCCGCCGTTGACGAGGCGATCGCGCATTGGGGTAGGCGCTCAGGCGACTTCTCCCCGCGTTCACCCTTCAATCGTCGGCATCGGCCGGCGGGCAAGAGGAGAGTCCCATGTTGAAGTCCTTGCGATTTGGCGTGATGAGCCTGCCGCTCGTGCTGGCGGTTGCCGCCTGCGGCGAAACCCCTGGCGAGCGTGCCGTGACCGGCGGCCTGATCGGCGCCGGCGGTGGCGCGGTAGTCGGCTCGGCGACGGGCATCGGCGTGGTGCCGGGCGCCGTGGTCGGCGGCCTGGGTGGCGCCGCGATCGGTGCCGCGACGACGCCGGCGCCGCGCTGCGACTACTACAACAACTACTGCCGCTAGGAGGCGCCGCCGTGTCGAGGTCGCTGACCGCCGCGGTGCTTGCGCTGCCGCTGGTCGCAGCGCTGGCCGCCTGCGGCGACAATCCGGGCGAACGCGCCCTGAGCGGCGCCGCGATCGGCGCCGGCGGCGGCGCGGCGCTGGGCGCCACGACGGGCCTGGGCATCGTGCCGGGTGTGGTGATCGGTGGCATCGGTGGCGCCGTGATCGGCGCGGCCACGACGCCGTCGCCGCCACCGCCGCAGGCCTACCCGCCGCCGCCCGCGAGCTATCCGGCCGCGTATCCGGAGCCTGCGGATCCCTACGGCTATCCGCCGCCGCTTCCGCGCTGCGACGCCGGCGGCAATTACTGCTACTGATCGGCAACGATCGGCGAGACGCCCCCGCTTGGTGCGGGGGCGTTTTCGTTTCAGCCGGGATTGGCCGGCGGCAGCAGATCACTGTCGGTGCGCGGCTGGCGCACGGCGGTTTCGATCTCCTTGAGATCGGGCAGCGGCTTGGGGCTGTCGCCCGGCGAAAGCTGGCGGATCTGCCGCGCCGTCGGAAAGACGCGGCCCTCCATGCTGCCGATGAACCGGTTGTAGTGACCGGCGGCGCTTTCGAGGCTCTTGCCCAGCGACACGATCGGGTCGGCCATCACGGCGAGGCGGCCATACAGCTCGTTGCCCAGCCGCGCGATCTCGGCGGCGTTCTCGTTGGCCTTGATCTGCCCCCAGCCATAGGCGACGGCCTTGGCCAGCGCGACCAGGGTCGTCGGCGTGCACACCAGCACGCGGCGCGCGATCGCGAACTCGAACAGGTCGGGGTCGCGCTCGGCGGCGGCGCTGTAGAAATTCTCGCCCGGCACGAACATCGCCACGAAGTCGGGCGCGTCGTCGAACTGCGACCAGTAATCCTTGGCCGCAAGCAGCGTCACATGCTGGCGGATCTGACGCGCATGCTCGACGAGCTTGCCGTCGCGCGCCGCCTCGTCGGGCGCGTCGAGCGCCTCGAGATAGGCCGACAACGACGTCTTCGCATCGACCACGATGCTGCGCCCGCCCGGCAGGCGGATGATCGCATCGGGCCGCAGCCGGCCGCTCTCCGTCGCGACGCTGTGCTCGAGCACGAAGTCGACATGCTCGCTCATGCCGGCGAGCTCCATCACGCGGCGCAATTGCTGCTCGCCCCAGCGCCCGCGCGTCTTGGGCGCGGCGCGCAACGCTTGAGTCAAACGCTGTGCCTCATCGCGTACCGATACCTGGCCGGCGACGACGTTCTTCAGCTCGGCCGACAGCGAGCCATAAGTCTCGGCGTTGCGCTGCTCCAGCTCGGCCAGCCGCTTCTGGTAGGCCTCGAGCGTCTCGCTCACCGGCTTGACCAGGGCATCGATCGCCACCTGGCGCTTGGCGAGATCGGCGTCGCTCGACGCATGATGGTTCTTCAGCAGCTGCTCGGCGACCTCGATCAGCTTGCTCTGGCTCTGGCCGAGCGCGGCGTCGGCCATGCCCTTCAGCCGCGCGTCGATATCGTCGCGCAGCGCCGACAGCGCCGCGGTCTTCTCGGCGTGCGCGCTCTCCATGTTGCGCTGGGTCTCCTCCAGTCTGGTCTTGGCCGATGCGAGCGCCTCGACGCGTCCGCGCAGGAAATTCAACTCCTCCTCGGCCGGCTTCAGCCGCTCGGCCAGGGTCTGCAGGCGCGCCTTCTCGGCCAGCAGCACGTCGCCGTCGCGCTCGGACGCGGCCAGGCGCTCCTCGAGCTGCGGCACGCGCGCCGCCGTGGTCTGCGCGGTGGCCAGCTGCAGCTTCACGGCCTGGGCGTCGTCGGCATGACGGCGGACCTGGCCGCTGCGGGCCAACCAGCCGATCAGGGCGCCCAGCACGAGCGCGGCGAACGCAACGGGAAGAAGAAACTCGAGTGGGGGCATCGGCGGAACTCTGGAGGTCCGTTCGGCAGGACAGAATCGCAGATCGTGGCCGCCGGTTCAAACCGCTTCGGTGCCGGCCGAAGCGACGACGCACCGGTACGGGCGACAAGCCTCGCATGTCCCGTGCATCCTCCTTCCATGGCTGGCGCGTCGTTGCCGGCGCCTTCGTGCTTGCTGTCCTCGGCTGGGGCGTGGGCTTCTATGGTCCACCGGTCTTCCTGCATGCCGTGCGCGAAGCACGCGGCTGGTCGATCGCGCTGATCTCGGCGGCGATCACCGTGCACTTTGTCGTCGGCGCGCTGGTGGTCGCCAACCTGCCGGCGCTCTACCGGCGCTTCGGCCTGCCGACGGTGACCAAGGCCGGTGTCGTGGTGCTGACGCTGGGCGTTGCCGGCTGGGCCGTCGTCGATCGCCCGTGGCTGCTGTTCTGTGCGGCGCTGTTGAGCGGCGCCGGCTGGGTCACGATGGGCGCGGCGGCGATCAACGCCATTGTCGCACCATGGTTCGTGCGCCTTCGTCCGCGCGCGCTGGCCATGGCGTACAATGGCGGCAGCATCGGCGGCGCGGTGTTCTCGCCGCTCTGGGTCGCGGCGATCGGACTGGTTGGATTTCCCGGCGCGGCGCTCGTCATCGGCGCCGGCACGATCGTCTGCGTGTGGCTGCTGGCCGATCGCCTGTTCGCGCGCACGCCGGGCGAGATGGGGCTGACACCCGACGGCGATGCGCCGGCCGACGCCACGGCGCGGCCCGTCGTCGAGGCGCCGCCGATCCGCGCGCCATGGCGCGACCGCCGCTTCGTGACCCTGGCGGCCGGGATGGCGCTGGGCCTGTTCGCGCAGATCGGCCTGATCGCGCATCTCGTGTCGCTGCTGGTGCCGGCGCTCGGCGCACAGGCGGCAGGCCTCGCCGCCGGCGCGGCGACCGCCGCGGCCATCGGCGGACGTACACTGGTCGGCTGGCTGATGCCGCCATCCGCCGACCGACGGCTGGTCGCGTCGGCCAGCTATCTCGTGCAGATCGCGGGCTCGCTGCTGTTCATTCTCGCCGACGGACACCAGGTGCCGCTGCTGCTGGCCGCCGTCGCGCTGTTCGGCGTCGGCATCGGCAACGCCACGTCGCTGCCGCCACTGATCGCGCAGTCGGAATTCGCCGCGCAGGACGTGCAGCGCGTGGTGCCGCTCATCGTCGCCATCAGCCAGGGCGCCTACGCCTTCGCGCCGGCGACGCTCGGCCTCGTGCGCGCACTCTTGCCGGCGTCGCCGGCGGCATTGTTCGTCATCGTGGGATTGGCGCAGGCGGCCGCGATCGCCTGCTTCCTTGCCGGACGACGGCCTGCGGCCGTCAGGCGAGATCCGTCGAGTCCAGCCAGCGCCGCGCCCGGCCACGGTGGCCCGGCGTGATGTGATTGCCCACCGCCTTGAGCGCGCCCAGCAGCACAGCGGCATCGTCGGCGTATCCGATCACCGCGAAGAAGTCGGGCACGGCGTCGAAGGGCATGACGAAATAGGCCAGGGCGCCGATCAGGATGGCGCGCACCCAGCTGGGCGTCGCCGGATCGTTGGCGGCGTACCAGCCGGCGATGGCGTCCTCGGCGAAGGGTATGTGGCGCGCGACCTGCTTGATCTTGGGCCAGAATCCGGTCCGGACCGTGGCCGTATCGCGCTGCACCTGCTCGGTCTGGGCAGTGTCCATGACGTGGCATATGGCCCCGCCGGCCGCCGGCGCAAGTGGTCGCCTCGCCCGAAAGCCTCTGCTACAAGCGCCGTCGCTTTCATATCCGGATCAACTCAGGGGGAACCCCATGGACGTCAAGGGTCAGGCCGTCATCGTCACCGGCGGCGCATCGGGACTGGGCGGCGCGACCGCGAGCGCGCTGGCCGCGCTGGGCGCCAAGGTCGCGATCTTCGACGTGCAGGATGAGCTGGGCAAGGCCAAGGCGGCCGAGCTCGGCGGACTCTATGTGAAGTGCAACGTCGCCGACGCCGCCAATGTCGAGGCCGCCGTGGCCGAAGTGGTCGCCAAGCTGGGCGCGCCGCGCGTGGCGGTGAACTGCGCCGGCATCGGCCGCGCTGCGCGCACGATCTCCAAGACCGGCCCGCACGCGCTCGACATGTTCGCGCAGGTCATCAACGTCAACCTGATCGGCACCTTCAACGTCATCCGCGTCGCCGCCTGGGAGATGTCCAAGGCCGAGCCGATGGAGGATGGCGAGCGCGGCGTGATCGTCAACACCGCGTCGGTCGCGGCCTTCGACGGCCAGATCGGCCAGGCCGCCTACTCGGCCTCGAAGGGCGGCGTGGTCGGCATGACCCTGCCGATCGCGCGCGATCTCTCCTCGGTGGGCATCCGCGTGTGCACCATCGCGCCCGGCCTGTTCCTGACGCCGATGATGATGGGACTGTCGGCCGAGGCGCAGAAGAGCCTGGGCGCGCAGGTCCCCTTCCCGTCGCGCCTCGGCGATCCCAAGGAGTACGCGGCGCTGGCCTCGCACATCGTCGCCAACCGCATGCTCAACGGCGAGGTGATCCGCCTCGACGGCGCCATCCGCATGGCGCCGCGGTAGGCGCAGCTCGTCATCCTGAGCGACAGCGAAGGATCTCGCGGTCGTGCCGACAGACACTGTGCGGGCAGGTGACCGCCATACCGCCAGGTCCTTCGCTGCGCTCAGGACGACAGATGGATCACGCCACCGAGTCGATGAACTTCGCGAGCGCGACGTCGCGCTCGCTGAGACCGCCGGCGTCGTGGGTCGAGAGAGTGATGTCGACGCGGTTGTAGACGTTGAACCATTCGGGATGGTGATCGGCCTTCTCCGCCGCCAGCGCCACCCGCGCCATGAAGGCGAAGGCGGCGTTGAAGTCCGCGAACTTGAAGGACTTCGAGATCGCGTCGCGGCCCGTGACCTCGCTCCAGCCCTTGAGCGCCGTCAGTGCTTCGGCGCGCCGCGCGCCGTCGAGCTTCGCCACCATCGTCTTCTCCCTTGACCGCAGGGTCGTGACGGCCTAGGCCGCGCGTCGCCCCTGTTGCAACGTGCGCTTGTGCGCCGACCGGCGCGCCGCTAGGAAAAGCGCATGGCAGCTTACCGTAGTCGCCCGCCCGCGCGCAGCTTCTCGACGGCGCCGTCCCTCGAGGAGATCGAGGAGATCGCGGGCGAAGCGCTGGCGTCGATCCCGGAAGACTTCCGCCGCCACACCGCCAACGTCCACATCCACGTCGACGACTTTCCCAGCGAGGAGGTCGAGAAGACCATGGAGCTGGAGAGCCCCTTCGACATCCTCGGCCTGTACCAGGGCGTGTCGATGGCGGAGCGCAGCGTCGATCACGTCGCCAACGACATCGACCGCATCTTCCTCTATCGACGGCCGATTCTCGACTACTGGTGCGAGACCGGCGAGGACCTCATCCACGTCGTGCGCCACGTGCTGATCCACGAGATCGGCCACCATTTCGGGCTGAGCGACGAGGACATGGAGGCGATCGAGGCGCAGGCCGCGCAGCGCGCCGGCACCTGAGCTACGCCGAGGCGAACTCGCGCCGCGTGCGCACCGCCGGGAAGAACAGGCTGACCGTCGTGCCGACGCCGACGCGGCTGTCGATGATGGCGAAGCCGCCGGACTGGTGCACGAAACCGTGCACCACACTGAGCCCGAGGCCCATGCCCTGACCGACCGGCTTGGTGGTGAAATAGGGCTCGAACGCCTTGGCCGCCACCGCCGGCGACATGCCCCAGCCGTTGTCCTGCACCGACACGACGACCCACGAGCCGGGCTGCAGGCGCGCGTCGGCGAGCGCCTCCGACGGCGCCACCTCGCGCGCCGCGACGCGCAGGCGCACCACGCCGCTGTCGTGCATGGCGTCGCGCGCGTTGGTCACGAGACTGACGATCGCGGCTTCGAGCTGACCCTCGTCGAGCTCGCACAGCAACGGGTCGGCGGCGATGTCGAACTCCAGCGTGACGGCCGCGCCCAGCAGGCGGCGCAAGGACTCCTCCATGCGGCGCGCCACGGCGCAGACATCGACGCGCAGCACCAGAAGATCCTGCCGGCGCGAGATGGTCATCAGCGAATCGGCGAGCTGCGCGCCGCGTTGCGCCGCCTCCAGCGCCATCGACGCGAGCTGCCGGCCCTCGCCGTCCTCGGGCAGGCCGTCGCTCAGCATCTCGGTCGCCGAGACGATCACGGTGAGTAGATTGTTGAACTCGTGCGCCATGCCGCCGGCCAGCTTGGCCAGGGCCTCGATCTGCTGGTTCTGCCGCAGCGTGCGCTCGGCTTCGGCGGCACGCACCTCGGCGACCCGCTGCTGCGTGACGTCGCGCACCATGACGAAGCGCGCCGGCTTGCCGTCGAACTCGATCGGCGCGACGTTGACGATGACATCGAGGCGCCTGCCGTCCCTGGTGACGTGCTCGCGTTCGGCCTGGTAGCTGGAGTCGCGCGGAATGCTGGCCACCAGCTCCGTCAGCGCCGTCTGCTGGTCCGGCGTACGCAGGACCAGCGCGGTCAGCCGCAAGAACTCCTCGCGGCTGTAGCCGTAGGTCGTGCACATCGCGTCGTTGACGTCGAGGAAGCGCAGCGTGCCCGGCTCGTGGATCCACATCGGCAGCGGGTGGCGGCGGAAGAGGTTGGCGAACTCCGCGTCGCGCTCGTTTAGCTTTCGTTCCGTGGCCCGCAGCGCGGTGATGTCCTTGGCCGCGCCGCGATAGCCGCGAAAGACGCCGCCCTCGAAGATCGGCCGGCCGCTGTTGCGCACCCAGAGCCGCGAGCCGTCGGGCCGCACGGTCTCGTACTCGAAGTCGTGAAACTCCTCGCGCGCGTTGAGCTGGGCGATATGGCTGCGCCACGGCTCCTGGGTGACATCGGCGCCGGCGATCTGCCAGCGCGTCACGCCGGCGATGTGGTTGAAGTCGAACGGCGCCGTCGGCCGCAAAACCTCGAGGCGCACGAAGCGATGCTCCGAATCGGTCTCCCAGGTCCAGTCGTTCGACAGGGTGGCGAGATCGCGCAGCCGTTCCTCGATCTCGCGCTGCGCCGTGATGTCGGTGCCGCCGCCGCGATAGCCGCGGAAGACGCCGTCCTCGAAGATCGGACGGCCGCTGATGCGGATCCAGTGCAGCGTGCCGTCGGCGTACTGCATGCGGTACTCGAAGTGGCGGAACTCCGCGCGCCGCGCCAGCATCGCCAGGTGATTCTGCCAGTGCGGCTGGGCCAGGTCGGCATTGGCCGCTTCCCAGCGCGTCCTGCCGACGATGCCGGCGCCCGCGGGATAGCGGTGCATGGCGTCCTGCGCGAGCTCGACGAAGCGATGCTCCGCGTCGGTCTCCCAGAACCAGTCGGTCGAGACCATCGCCAGATCGCGCAGCCGCGATTCGGACGCGGCCAGCGCGCGCATCTCGCGGCGGTGCTCGAGCTCGTTGCGGCACAGCCGCGCCAGTGCGCCCAGCCCGGTGACGGCGGCGATCGCGATCGTCTCGCGCGGCACGCGGTCCATCACGCACACGACGCCGACGTAGTGGCCCTCGGCCGAGATGATGGGCGCGCCGGCATAGAAGCGCGCTTGCGGACCGCCGCTCACCAGTGGGTTCCCGGCGTATCGCGGATCGCGTGCCAGGTCGTTGACCAGCAACGGCCCGGGCTGCTCCAGCACGTGCTCGCAGATGCTCGCGCCGCGGGCGAGCTCGGTGATCGACAGGCCGCGACTTGCCTTGACCCAGAGCCGCCGGGCATCGATGAAGGCGACCATCGCGATCGGTGCGGCGAACAGCTCGCAGGCCCGCTCGACGACGTCGTCGAAGACCGGCTCCCGAGCCGTGTCGAGGATGCGGTAGGCGCGCAATGCCTCAACCCGCCGACGCTCGTCGATCACGGGTTGCTCATTGCGAATGAAACCTCCGAAGAGGCAAGCCCACGGATGGTGTCGGACACCCTTCCCCCGAGGTCCCCGTTTGTGCGAAACGCCTACTGCCCCGTCTCCATCCGCAATGCCGCGATCCCCAAATCACGAGCCGGTTGGACACGAGGTGGCCGTCAATATAGCGTTAATTTCGCGTGAGTGTCTGCAACCATCGCGTCCAAAAACGTCGCAGTTGCATAAAGCAATTGTTCAGTCGACAGGGACTATGCGGGGTGGGCGCCATGTCCCATCGAGCAGGGCGCCGCCTGGTTGGCAAATGCGCAGAGTGATCGCAGATATTTGCGCCTGCGATCCTCGTGGAATCTCGATGGCAGAGGCCTCGTCGCGCCGTAAACCGCCGATCAAACGGCCATCGACCGAGAGCGACCAGAAGGCGCGCGTCGCGGGCGGTCCGTCGGTTGTGAAGCGCAACGCATACCGGCGCCTGCCATCCAGGGACGCGCCATTGTCATCGGTGGACGCGCGCAGGGTGATCGCTTCGGCGGTCTCCGGCATCAACGGATCAATCGCCGCGACAGCAGCCCGCTGCAGCCGGTTGCCGCCGAAGTCGCCGGGATGCAACGGCGGGAATTGCCAGGCGCCGATCCGACGCGTCGCCCGCGCCGCCGCCTCGCGGATCTCGGCCTGCGCGGCATCGGCACCCTCACGCATCGCCGCCCGCTCAATCGGCGAGAAGCCGAGCAGATCGAAGCGGCGGCGGGGCCGCAGCTTCAAGGCGGCGAACTCGGCCACCAGCGCCGCATCGCGATCCGGCACCGGCCCCTCGCCGAGCACGCGGGCGGCGACCACGAAGCGGTCCCACGGATCTGAAGGGCGGAGCTCGGGCCAGCCGGCAATCGGTTCTTCCGCGATCGCGACGCCCGCGGGCATCAGCTCCTGCGTCTCCAGGATCCGCCGTTCGTTGCGCGCCGCGGGCGTCTCCAGCAGCACCCTCGTCTGCACGGCGCGCGCCGCCGCGAGGTCCCCGACGCCGTCGACGGCGATGCGGCCGGCCAGCCGCACCAGGTTCGACGTCGCCTGGATCGCGCGGACGTCCGACGGCGGCGGGTTGGACCACGATGGCCCGACCAGCACGTGCGGTGGCGGCCGGCGGCCGTAGAGGCGGCGCGACACATGGTCGATGGTGTCGCCAAACATGTCGACGACGGCGAAGTCGTAGGATCGCTCGCCCATGTCGCGAACCGTGAGGAACATCGGTTCGCGCGACAGGTCCAGCCAGGCCGACGACTCCAACGTATCGGGCGCGGTCGCCGACAGCGCGCTCGCCCGGTCGAGCGTATTGAGAGACAGCAAGGCGGGATTGGCCGGATCGACGGTTTCCCGCCATCGCCGGCGGTACATCTCGTAGATCGGCGCGGCGTAGATCGCCGCGCGATGCGCCAGATCGGTCAGCGCCCGCAGGCCCGATTGGCCGAGCGCCGGCCGCGCCAGCGCCGCGGCCGCCCCACCCGCCATCGCGCCGCGCCGCGAGATCATCGGCGAAGCCGTCGCCGCGCCTCGACGAAGGCGGCGACCTCCTGCCACGGCTCGATGCGCCACCACGAGCGTGCACGGCCCGAGGGCGAAGCCAGCACGAAGTAGGCGATGTCGCGCAGGCCGGCCTCCAGGGTCGCGACCATCTGTGGCGGCTGACGGCCATAGCCGATGTCGCGCACGCCGAAGAACAGCCCGCCGGCGTTCTTGCTGGTGAATGCCACGGCGGCCGGCCGATGCGCCAGCAGCTTGGCACGCACCGACGCGGCGTCGAGCGCGGCCGGCGTCAGTTCGTGGTCGCTGCCGTACTCGGTCTTGTTGAGATCGGTCAGCCCGATGCCGTGACGCAGCACCTCGGGGTAGCGCTCGGGCTCGAAGCGCTCCGGCAGCAGGCCGACGCGATGCAGGGTCGGCCAGAAGGAATTGCCGGGATTGGCGTAGTAGGCGCGGCGCTTGAACGAGATCGGGCTGGGCGCCGTGCCGCAGAACACGAGATCGAGGCCCGGCGACAGCACGTCGGGCACGAGATGGCGGCTCGGCGCCTCCTGCTTCAGGCGTTTCATCGGCACGCCCATGAACGCTTTCCCCGTCTCCGGTTGGTGTCTCGGCGATGACCTTGCGGCGAGGTCGCTTGGCACCCTAGCATCCCGGTACATGACACGAACCGCCCGGCTTGC
The DNA here is from genome assembly GCA_050183765.1 of Reyranellaceae bacterium. GTDB lineage: Bacteria > Pseudomonadota > Alphaproteobacteria > Reyranellales > Reyranellaceae > JAFAZJ01. The sequence continues at coordinate 25,334 of JBFXAZ010000031.1, forward strand.
GACTGCCCTGGTGGCGCACCTCGCTATCGTGGCGCCGTTCGCCTGCGCCGCGCGCGCGGCGCCTTCCGGCGACGCCGTGCAGCGTGCCGTCGAGCGGGTCTATGGCGCCTCGACCTACCAGCGCGAGATGCCCGACGTGCAGATGGCGCCGCCGCCGCGCCGGCCGCCGCCCGGCGAGGTGACGGTGCCGCTCGGCGACGGCATCGTGACCTACCTGCTGGGCGGCGTGCTGGTGATCGTGCTGGTGATGATCGCCATGCGCCTGCTCGGCGGCGGCTGGCGCTGGTCGCGGGCCGACGATAGCGCCGATGCCGTGCCGACGCCGGGCGCGGCGCGCAGCCAGCGTGTCGAGGCCATCGCCCGTCTCGACGACGCCGACCAGGCGGCCGCCGACGGCGACTGGGCCCAGGCGATCCACATCCTGCTGCTGACCAGCATCGATCGCCTGCGTCGCCAGACCGGCCAGGGCGTGCCGGTGGCGCTCACCGCGCGCGAGCTGATCCACCATCTGAAGCTCGCCGACCAGGCGCGCGGCGATCTCGCCGCTCTGGTCGGCGCCGCCGAGCTCTGCCATTTCGGCGGACGCCCGGCCGACCGCGCGCTCTACGACAGCGTGCGCACGCACTACGAACGTCTGTGGCGGATCGCCCCGCAGGAGGCGGCGTGAGCGAGGCGCGCACCCATCCGTTCAGCCGACGCACCCTGCTGGGGCTGCTCGGCGTCGCGGCCGCCGCCTTCGTCGCCATGGCCTATTTCGCCATCGACGACGACGCGCCGCGCGCCGGCCACGAAGCCGCCGGCACGACCAGCGCCTCGCGCTCGGCCGTCGGCTACCGCGCCTTCATCGAGCTGCTGCGCCAGTTCGAGCCGCAGGTCATCTCGCGCATGTCGCGCAGCAGCGGCCGCGCCGCGCTGCGCCTGCTGCTGGCGCCGGCCGACAAGGCGGAGGTGCGCTACGTCATCGCCGCGCGCACCGGGCCGGTGCTGATCGTGCTGCCGAAATGGCGCACCTTGCGCGACGGGTTGTCCGATCGCGTGCGCGCGGCGCATCTGCTGGAGCCCGATACGGTGCGCGAGCTCGCGCGCGAGGTCGCGAGGGACATCGACATCGTTCGCCCGCGGACGCTTACGCTGCGGCGCGATTCGGACATTCGCGGCCTGCCCGAGCTCGGCCATCCGCAGCTCGTGAACTCGCGCCTGCTCTGTCCCTTGCTATCGGCCGCCGAGGGCATGCTGATCGGCCGGCTCTGCGCGCGGCCCGACGTGATCGTGCTCGCCGACCCCGACCTGCTGGCCAATCACGGCCTGTGGCGTGGCGAGAACGCGACCGTGGCGATGAACCTGGTCAGCCGCATCCGCGGCAGCGGCCCGCTGATCCTCGCGCTGGAATCGGATGCGGCCGCGGCGGCCGCCTCGCGCAACATCTGGCGGCTGGCGGTGACGCCGCCCTTCCTCGCCATCACCATCGGCTTCGCCATCGCGGCCGCCGTGGCGCTGTGGATGGCGGCGCTGCGCTTCGGCCCGCCGGCGAAGGACTCCGCCACGCCCGCCGTCGGCATCTTCACCCTGATCGATGTCGGCGCCGGCCTGCTGCACGCGCGCAGCCATGGCGGGCGCGTGCTGCGCCGCTACGCCGAGCTGCAGGCGCTCGACCTCGGCCGCCGCCTGCACGCGCCCAAGGCCACGACCAGCCCGACCGGGATCGGCGTCTGGCTCGACGCGTCGCGGCGGCGGCGCACCCCGGGTCCGGGCTACGGCGAGCTGATGCGCGAGGTCGATCAGCTCGACCGTGCGCCGAAGGCCGATCCGGCCGCCATCGTCGCGACGGCCGGCCGCCTGTTCCGCTGGTGGGAGGATTCGCTGCATGGACGTTGAACCGCTCGTCAGCCTGCGCGCCAAGGTGACGGAGGAGATCGGCAAGGTCGTGGTCGGCCAGCGCGAGGCGATCGACCTCATGCTGGTGGCGCTGATGGCCGACGGCCACATCCTGCTGGAGGGCGTGCCCGGCGTGGCCAAGACGCTGCTGGCGCGCAGCTTCGCCGCCTGCCTGTCGCTGAAGTTCAGCCGCGTGCAGTTCACGCCCGACCTGATGCCCGGCGACGTGATCGGCGCCAACATCTTCAACTTCCAGACCAACGCCTTCGTCCTGACGCACGGGCCGATCTTCACCCAGCTGCTGCTGGCCGACGAGATCAACCGCACGCCGCCCAAGACGCAGGCCGCGTTGCTCGAGGCGATGCAGGAGCGCGCCGTCACGATCGACGGTCGCAGCCATGGCCTGGGACCGCCCTTCATGGTGATCGCCACGCAGAACCCGATCGAGCAGCAGGGCACCTATCCGCTGCCCGAGGCGCAGCTCGACCGCTTCCTGTTCAAGCACACGCTGGACTATCCCTCGCGCGAGGACGAGCTGGCCGTGGTGGCCCGCCACGGCGCCGGCGCGGCGATGGCCGATCCCCGGCATCTGGGCGTCACTCCGGTGATCGACACCGCCGGCCTGCAGACCCTGGGCGCGCTGGTCGACGCCGTGCGGCTGAACGACGACATCGTCGCCTATGTCGTCGACCTGGTGCGCGCCACGCGCCAGCAGCCGACGCTGCAGTTCGGCGCCTCGCCGCGCGCCGCGGCGATGCTCGCCTCCTCGGCGCGCGCGCTCGCCGCCTTCGAGGGCCGCGACTTCGTGATTCCCGACGACGTCAAGCGCCTGGCGCGGCCGGCGCTGCGCCACCGCCTGGTGCTCTCGCCCAGCGCCGAGATCGAGGGCCAGAACGTCGATGGCGTCCTGACGCAGATCATCGAGCGCCAGGCGGCGCCGCGCTGATGCGCCCGGGGCTGTCGCATATGGCGTTCATTCCTTCTCCCCGCGAAGGCGGGGAGAAGGTGCCGAGCGTCAGCGAGGCGGATGAGGGGCTTCCCCGCGCAACAACGAAGGCCATCGCTGCTGAACTGCCGCGAAGCCCCTCATCCGCCCTTCGGGCACCTTCTCCCCGCCTTCGCGGGGAGAAGGGGGCCTGATGCGGCCGACGTCCCGCGCGCTGCTGATCGTCGCCATCGCGGCGGCGCTGGCGCTGCCGTGGGCGTTGATCCTCGAGGCGTGGTGGGAGACGGCGCTGGCGTTGCCGCTGACCGCCCTGCTGGCGCTGGCGCTCGACGCGGCGCTGGCGCCGGCCAGCCGAGGCGTGCGCGTCGAGGCCAGCACGCCGGAGATGCTCTACATCGGCACCGACGGTGCGCTCTCGGTGCGCGTGGCCGCGCCGGCCGGCAATATCGGCGGCGGGCGCTGCGTCGTGCTGCCCGAGGTCTCGGGGCCGTTGCGCGATCTGGGCGCCACCAGCGTCGACTGGCGCGCCACGGCGGAGGCGACGGCCGACTGGAAGCTGTCGGCGACGCGGCGCGGCGAAGGCCGGCTGGAGCGCATCTGGCTGCTGTGGACCGGGCCGCTGGGCCTGATGGCGATCCATCACCGCGTCGATATCGGCCGCGTCGTCGCCGCAGTGCCCGACATCGCCGCGGTCCGGCAGCTGGCGCTGAAATTCGCCCAGCGCGACGCGTTCTTCGGGCAGAAGCCCATGCGCCAGCAGGGCGACGGCAGCGAGTACAGGGCGCTGCGCGAATACGTGCCGGGCTTCGACCATCGCGCGATGGACTGGAAGACCTCGGCCAGGCACCGCCGGCTGATGTGCAAGGAGTTCTACACCGAGCGCAACCAGCAGGTCGTCTTCGCCTTCGACACAGGCCACCTGATGAGCCAGCCGCTGGGCGGCGTGCCGCGGCTCGACCACGCCATCAACGCCGGCCTGCAGATGGCCTACATGTCGCTGCGCGCCGGCGATCGCGTGGGCGTCTTCGGCTTCGACGCGCGCGTGCGCCACTACGCCGAGCCGCTCGGCAATGTCGCGAACTTCGCCCATGTCCAGCGCCAGATGGCGCGGCTGGAGTACCGCGCCGAGGAGAGCAACTACACGCTGGCGCTGATGGACCTGATGGGCCGACTCAAGCGGCGCAGCCTGATCGTGGTGATGACCGACTTCGTCGATTCGGTCACCGCCGAGCTGATGATCGACAATCTCGGCCGGCTCTCGGCCCGCCATCTCGTGCTGTTCGTCGTGCTGCGCGACCGCGCGCTCAGCGGGCTGGTCGAGGCGCGGCCCGACAGCTTCCCGACCTTGGCGCGCGCCGTGCTGGCGCAGGACCTGATGGGCGAGCGCGAGATCGTGCTGCAGCGCCTGCGCCGCCTGGGCATCCAGTGCCTGGAGACCGAGCCGGCGCGGCTGGGCATCGAGCTGATCAACCGCTACCTCGAGATCAAGCGACGGGAGCTCCTGTGAGATGGCGCTGGAGCTGAGAAGCGCGCAGTTCCGCCGCGAGCGCGAGGCCGCCTGGCGCGAGCTCGAGACGTTGATCGATCGCGTCGACCAGTCGGGCATCGACTCGCTCGACGGCCACGCGCTGGCGCGCCTGCCGGTGCTCTATCGCGCCACGCTGTCGGGCCTGTCGGTGGCGCGCGCCACCTCGCTCGATCGCAATCTGCTGGCCTATCTCGAGGCGCTCAGCGCGCGCGCCTATCTCTGCGTCTACGGCGTGCGCGAGGATCCCGGCGGGCTGTTCGCCAATTTCTTCGCCCGGCAGCTGCCGCAGGCGGTGCGCGACAGCTGGCGGCAGATCGCGATCATCGCCTTCGTCGTCTTCGGCAGCGCGCTGGCCGCCTATCTGCTGACCATGGCCGACCCGGCCTACTACCACGCCTTCGTCTCGCCATCGTTGCAGCAGGGCCGCTCGCCCGAGGCCTCGACAGAGGCGCTGCGCGCCACCCTGCAGGGCGGCGGTGGCGGCGATGCGCTGGCGGCCTTCGCCGCGCGGCTGTTCTCGCACAATGCGCAGATCGGCATGCTGAGCTTCGCGCTGGGCTTCGTCGTCGGCGCGCCGAGCATCGTGCTGATGATCCACAACGGCACCATGCTGGGCGCCTTCGTCGCGCTGTTCCACAGCCACGGCCTGCTGATCGAGGCCGGCGGCTGGCTGTCGGTGCACGGGCCGACCGAATTCGCCGCCCTGATCCTGAGCGCCGCGGCCGGGCTGCGGCTGGCCGGCGCGGTGATCTTCGCCGGGCGCGAGCCGCGGATGGTGCGGCTGGCGCGCGAAGGCCGCGCCGCGGCGCTGGTGATGATGGGTGCCGTGGTGCTGTTCCTGCTGGCCGGCGTGCTGGAAGGCTTCGGCCGGCAGATGATCGTCGACACCGCCGCGCGCTACCTCGTGGGCTGGAGCGTGTTCGCGCTGCTGCTCGCCTATGTCCTGCTCGCTGGCCGCGAGGTGCGGCGATGACCGACGCGATGGTCCTCGATCCGCAGGTGCCCGATCCGCGGCGGCGCGAACTGACGACGCCGGAGGGCGTGCTGGTGCACGTGCGGCTGGCGAGCATCGGCGAGCGGGTGGGCGCGCTGGCGATCGACATCGTCGTGCTGGTCATCGGCTTCATCGCCATCATTGCGGCGGTCGTCCTCGGCGGCGGCCATCTCGGCATCGCCTTCGCCACGCTGATGCTCTTCCTGCTGCGCTGCTTCTACTTCACGCTGTTCGAGCTGGCGTGGAACGGCCGTACGCTCGGCAAGCGCGCCACACGCCTGCGCGTGGTGAACCGGCGCGGCGGCGCCCTGGCGCCCTCGGCGGTGATCGCGCGCAACCTGATGCGCGAGGTCGAGCTGTTCATGCCGATCTCGCTGGCCATCGCCACCCCGGCGGCGCTGTCCACCGGCCGCCTGGAATACGTCGCGGCCTTCATCTGGGTCGCCGCCCTGGCCTGCCTGCCGCTGTTCAACCGCGACCGGCTGCGCGCCGGCGACATGGTGGCCGGCACCTGGGTGATCGCCGAGCCCAGGCCGGCGCTGCTGCCCGATCTGTCGCGCAGCACCGGCGCCGCAGCCGCGGCCGAGCAGCCCTATCGGTTCACGCCGGCGCAGCTCGCGGTCTACGGCGTCAAGGAGCTGCAGGTGCTCGAGGAATTGCTGCGCGCTACCCACCAGGACGTCCATGCCGCTCGCCGCGACGTGGCGCAGCGCATCATCAAGCGCATCGGCTACGAGGTGCCCGACCAGCGGGAATTCAACGCCACGCGCTTCCTCGAGGCGTTCTACGCCGCCCAACGTGGCCGGCTGGAAACCGACCTCGCCTTCGGCCGCCGCAAGCGCGACAAGTTCGATCGGTGAGATCTTCCCTCGCCCCGCTTGCGGTAAGAGGGAGGGACCCGGAGTCAGCTCAATCGAACACCGAGGCGATGCTCTCGATGTCGGCGCCTTCCTTGTCGCGGCGCAGGAAGTAGTACAGCACGCCCGACAGCGACGACATGTAGGCCTGCAGGACGCCGCCCACGATCCACATCACGATGAACACCATGGGCATGTTGCTTGCCCCGGTTGCGCCGACCAGCGCGAAGGCGATGCCGATGGCGATCGCCATGACCACGATCCACGACACGACCATCACACCGAAGACGCGCCAGCGCCGGCCTTCGGTGAGATTCGAGCTGCGGGTGAACGAGGCGCCGACGCCGGAGCGCTCGATCACCGCGGCGGGAATCGCCACCGCCCACATGGTCATCAGGAACAGGCCCGGGACGATCAGCAGGATCATGCCGAGGCCGATGCCGAGGCCGGCCAGGATCGCCACGCCGATCGCCGCCGGCCGCCGGATGATGCCCTGGCTCAGGCACTCGCCAATGCCGACCTTGGTGCCGCGCAACGACTGCACCGTGCCGTAGATCAGGGTGATGGTGACCACCTGGCCCAGCACGAGGTCGACGATGGTCTTCACCAGCTCCGGCACGCCGGCCAAGGTCAGCAGCAGGCTGGGCAGTCCGATCAGCAACGCCAGCCCGACGAAGGGCACGAAATTGCCGAATACCGTGCTGAACGCCGTGCCGATGGCGGAACCTACAGTCCAGTCGAAGCTGCTCGGCCTCGCATCGCTCATAGCCATGTCGATGTCCACTTCAAAATGGCTGTGAAACGCCACGTTAACATGGCCGCCATCGGCCAACCAGCGCAGGCGCCGCGAAAGGTCAATCGAACACCGCGGCGATGGTCTCGATATCGGCGCCTTCCTTGTCGCGCCGCAGGAAGTAGTAGAGGACGCCCGACAGCGCCGACAGATAGGCCTGCAGGATGCTGGCGACGATCCACATCGGTATCAGCGAGATCCACCAGCGACCGCCGCGGGTGACGCCGAGCAGCGGGACGACGACGGCGGCAAAGACCATCACGTAGGCGATGGCGTAGATCAGCCACGACAGCGCGAGCGTGCCGAAGACGCGCCAGCGGCGATCCCGGGTGAGGCTGGCGCTGCGGGCGAAGGACGTGCCGATCCCCGCGTTCTCGACGACGGCGACGGGTATCGCCACGGCCCAGACCGATGCCAGGATCAGTCCGGGGACGATCAGCAGGCCAAGACCCAGGACGTAGGCGATGACGCTGAGGACCGCCACGCCGATCGCGGCCGGCAGCCGGCTGAAGCCCTGGCCGAAGCACTCCCGGATCCCGGCCTTGCGGCCGCGCAGCGACTGCACCGTCGCGTAGATCAGGATGATCGTCACGATCTGGCCGATCACCAGGTCGATCACGAGCGTCAGCCACAACGGCACGCCGGTCCTGGCCAGCAGGAAGCGCGGCGTGCCGATCAGCAGGGACAGCCCGACGAACGGCACGACATTGCGGAACACCGTGGCGAACGATGTGCCGATGGCCGTGCCGATGCCCCAGTCGAAGCGGCTTGGCGTCGCCTCGGTGATGGCCACCGCGCGTCCCCGCGGCCGTCGTCAGGCGACCAGGGCCTGCGCCGCCGAGAGCGCGACCGGCCGGTCGGAGAGCAGCAGGTCGGTGGCCTTCTCCTCCCACTCGTCGCGCGCCAGCGAGAGCGGATCGCGCGCCGTCAGGCGATGCTCGACCACCATCCGCGCCAGCAACAGGCGCCGCGCGTCGCCGCCGCGGCTGCCCAGGCTCGCGCCTTCGCTGGCCAGCAACGCCGCCGTCGCGGCGTGATACAACGCCCCGGCGGCGACGCGGCTGCGGTTCTCGAGCGCCGGATCGGCGGCGACGCGTTCGGCATAATCGGCGGCACGGCCGATCGCGGCATTGAGCGCACCGCGGAACTGGCCGGGCAGGCTCGAGCCCTTGCCCAGCATGTCGGCGAGCGCCTCCTGCATCACGCGGTGGCCGTTGGCCTTGCCCACGGCGCGGCTCACCACGTCGAGCGCGTTGATGCTGCTGGTGCCTTCCCACAGCGTGCCGATCTGCGCGTCGCGCACCAGCCGCGCGTTGACCCATTCCTCGATGTAGCCGACGCCGCCGCGCACCTCGAGCGAATGGCTGGCGACGCGGATGTTGTCGCGGCAGGCGCGGTACTTGAACACGGGCGTGAGGATGCGCAGCAGGTCGGCGGCGGCACGGTCGCCCTGATCGGCGCGGCCCATGGTGGCGGCCGACCACATCGCCATGGACAGCGCCTGCTCGGTCGGCACCATGATCTTCATCAGCTGCCGGCGCATCAGCGGGAAGGCGTCGATGGTGCTGCCGAAGGCGCGCCGGCGGCGCGCCACCATCAGCGCCTCGTTGAGGCAGCGGCGCATCATCGAGGCGGCGCGCACGCCGTGCGACAGGCGCGAGAGGTTCACCTGCTCCATCATCTGCTTGAAGCCCAGGCGCACGTCGCCGATCAGGTATGCCGTGGCGCCGTTGAGCACGATCTCGCCCGAGGCCATCGAGCGCGTGCCCAGCTTGTCCTTCAGGCGCACGATGCGATAGGCGTTGCGCGAGCCGTCATCGAGATGACGCGGCAGCGCGAACAGGCCCAGCCCCCGGGTGCCGGCGGCGGCGCCGCGCGGCCGTGCCAGCATCACCGCGACATCGGCGTCGGCATGGCTGCAGAACCATTTGTCGCCGTGCAGCTTCCAGCGCTCGACGCCGTCGGCGCCGACACCCACCGGCTCGGCCTCGGTCTCCAGCGCGCCGACATCGGAGCCGCCGGCCTTCTCGGTCATGAACTGGGTGCCCTTGAGCATCGTGCCCATGTCGGTCGACAGCAGGCGCTCGAGCAGCTTGGCCTTCAATGCATCGGAGCCATACTTCCTGATGATGAAGTTCGAGGTGTCCGAGACCGAGATCGGGCACATCAGCCCGAACTCGCCCTGCACGAAGAGATAGGTGAAACCGTACTTCACCAGCGGCGGCGCGCGCTCGGGCATGCCGAGCACCCCGGCACGATGGCTCATCGCGTGCATGCCGAAATCGCCGAAGGCGATCTGCTCCATGGCGCGGTAGGCGGGATGGTACTCGATCCACTCCTCGTCGCGGCCGAAACGGTCGCGCGCATGCAGCACGGGACCATGCTTGTCGGCGACATCGGCCAGCTCGTCGAGCCGGCCGCCGGCGATCTCGCCCATGCGGTCGAAATGCGGCTCGATGCGGCTGCGCCATTCCGCGTCCATGTACAGCGAGAGCAGATCGCGGAACGAGGAATCGACGCGATAGAAGTTCTGGCCCCGGCAATCGGGCGCGATGTAGCGCGCGCCGAAGGGCTTGGCCTCTTCCAGGCGCCAGCGGGCGCTGTCGTCAGGCATGGGTTGTCCTCCCGCTCAGCAATTTGTCGACAAAGGCCGGCACGATCTCGCTCGCCGGCCCGTAGATCCCGTCGTGAAACAGGTGATGGCCGTCGGAGCGCTCCATGTTCAGCTCGATGGTATGCGCGCGCCGCAGCCGGCGCACGTGCTGCACGAAGCCGGCGGCGGGGTAGACCGCGCCCGAGGTGCCGATGGAGACGAACAGGCCGCAGGCATCGAGCGCGGCCATGATCTCGTCCATGAAGAGCGGCATCTCGCCGAACCACACGACGTGCGGGCGCGTCTGGCCGACGGCGCCGCAGGCGGTGCAGACCGTCTTCACGGACAATGCCGCGTCGGAATCGGTGATCGTCTCACAGGCCATGCAGCGCAGCTTGCCGGCCTGGCCGTGCATGTGCAGGACGTTCTTCGAGCCGGCGCCCTCGTGCAGCAGGTCGATGTTCTGGGTGACCACCAGCACTTGCGCCGGCCACTCCTTCTCCAGCCGGGCGAGCGCGCGGTGCGCGGCATTGGGCGTGATGTTGCCGCCGGCGAACAGGACGCGGCCGGCATTGTGGAAGTCGAGCACCTTCGCCGGGTCGCGGTACCAGGCCTCGATGGTGGCGACCTCCTCGAGGTTGACCCGGCTCCACAGACCGCCCTCGTCGCGGAACGTGTCGATGCCGGACTCCTTGGAGATGCCGGCGCCGGTCAGAATGACGATCGGGGGATGGCCGATTTCCTGCAGCATCGCGCTTGACTCGTGGAGGCGGGAACCATACCCGGTCCGCGGCGGCCGGTGTACGGTACCCGCCCGCCCTGCGGAAGCCTGGAGACGACATGATCGGCGTGCTGTTCGTCTGTACCGGCAACATTTGCCGTTCGCCCACGGCCGAGGGCGTGTTCCGCACCATGGTCGAGCGCGAGGGCCTGGGCGGCGCCTTCCGCATCGACTCGGCCGGCACCTACAGCGGCCATGCCGGCGAGCCGCCCAGTGGGCCGGCGATCGCCATCGCCAGGCGGCGCGGCTACGACCTTTCCGCGCTGCGCGCGCGGCCGGTGACGATCGAGGACATCATCACCTTCGACCATGTGCTGGGCATGGACCGCACGCATCTGGCCGCGCTGCGCCGGCTGGCGCCCAAGGGCCTGAGCGGCAAGCCGCGCCTGTTCCTGGATTTCGCGCCGCATCTGGGCCTGCGCGAAGTGGCCGACCCGTGGATGGGGGACGCCGCCGACTACGAACGTGCGATCGACGTGATCGAGGCCGGCTGCGCCGCCCTGCTCGAGCAGTTGCGCGCCACCTCGCTGACGGCGTGAGCGAAGAGAGCCTCGCCGATCGCCTCGAGGCGGCGCTGGGCCGCCGCCCCGACCGCCTGTCCCGCATCGCCGGCGGCCATGGCGCCACGGTCTGGCGCGTCGAGATCGGCGGCGAGCGCCTGGTCGCCAAGACCGCGCCAGCGCACCTCGCCAGCGAAAGCCGCATGCTCGCCGACCTTGCCGCCGCCGGCGCGCCGGTGCCGGCGGTGCATTTCGGCGACGACCGGCTGGTGGTGATGGACCATGTCGAGAGCGACGGTGCCGGCCTCTCCGACGAAGGCGGCCGCGCGCTGGCCGAGACATTGGCGGCGCTGCACGCCAACACCGCGCATGAATATGGCCACGGCTACGACGTGATGATCGGCGGCCTGCCGCAGATCAACGAGCGATTCGCCAGCTGGATCGACTTCTTCCGCTGGAAGCGGCTGGACGTCGCGGCCTGGCTGGCGATGCGCGGCGGCCGCCTATCGCCTGAATTGAACGAACGCCTGTGGCGCCTTGGAGAGAACCTGCGCCGATGGTTGGACGAGCCGCCGCGGCCGGCGCTGCTGCATGGCGACCTGTGGATCGGCAACGTCCTGTGCCGCGGCGGCCGCGCCGTGGCGCTGATCGACCCGGCGATCGCCTACGGCCATCCCGAGATCGAGCTGGCCTTCACGCAGCTCTTCGGCGGCTTTCCGCCCTCGTTCCTGCAGCGCTATCTCGAGATCGCCCCGCCGCCGCCCGGCTTCGACGAACGGCGCCGTGCGCTCTATCAGCTCTATCCGCTGCTGGTGCACGCCGCGCTGTTCGGCGCACCCTACGATTCGCAGGTCGAGGCCATCGTCGATCGCTTCGAGGCTTGATCCAACGCTGTCATTCCGAGCGCAGCGACGAATCCCGGTCAACCGCCTGGATCCCTCGCTGCGCTCGGGATGACAGGGGAGGTCAATAGCCCAGCGGGTACTCCGCCTCGACGTCGTAGTGCGAACCGTCCGCCCGCAGGGTGCTGGAGTACAGCCGGAAATGGTCGACCTCGAAGGGGCCGGCGCGATACAGGCTGTGCGAGGCGACGAACTGCGCCAGGTGATGGCCGATCTCGGCGCGGCGATTGAAGCGCGCCAGCGTCACATGCGGCCGGAACTTGCGGCGGTCCAGCGTCACGCCCTCGCCACGCAACACGGTACTGACCCTTTCCTGAAGCCGGGTCAGGCGTTCCTGCCGGACCACGGCGGCATAGAGCGCCTTGGGCTGGCGGCCGTCGACGAAGTGATCGACACCGGCCAGCTCGAGATCGAGCACCGGCCCGTCGACCGTCGCCAGCGCCGCGTCGACGTCCCGGGCCATGCCGCCATCGACCTCGCCGATGAAGGCGAGCGTGATGTGGAAGTTCTCCTCCGGGATCCAGTTGGCGTCGGGCACGCCGCCCTGCAGCGCGCTCAGCGACGACGCGACATCGTCGGGAATCGGCAGGGCGACGAACAGGCGGGGCATGGGCCGCGCCCTACCCCACGATGCGGCCCAGCCGCACGATGGTCACGCCCGGCCGCACCCGGTGATTGGCGGGCATCACCAGCACGCAATCGTCGTAGGGCGTGTGCACCGGCTCACCGTCGTCGTGGCCCAGGAGCGTGCCGGCCTTGGGAATGACCTCCTGCCCGGCCATGCGGCGCACGAAGCGGAAGTCGCCGCCCCTCGTGGCCACGGCCTGCGTCACCTGCACGATGCGCTGCGTCGGTGGATCGGGCTGGCGCCAGTCCCGCGGCAGGTCATCGGCCTCGACCACGCCGCTCAGCGCGAGGAAGCGCGCGGTGACGTCCTTGGCCACGACCACCGAGGAGGCGCGCCAGTGCTGGCCGGCCTCGATCAGCAGCGCGTTCTTCGGGCTGTCGGGATCGCCGAAGCCGCCATAGTCGCGCATGCGCCGGCCGGCGGCGTGCCCGCGATCGCGCACCACGTCCAGCGGCGCGCCGACCTGCCGGGCCAGCTCGACACCCTTGTCGAGCGGTCCGCAGAGCATCAGCGGCACGCAATCGTCGTGCATGGAATGCAGGTCGAGCAACAGATCGGCACGCTGGACGTAGGGCAGCAGCGCGCGCGCCCGGACCATCTCCCGGGTTTCCTTCTCCCCGGGCGGATCGTCGATGCGGCCCCAGACGCGATTGAAGTCCTCGTCGAGCATGCGCGACTTGAACGGCTCCTCGGCCCTGAAGGTCTGGTAGGCCGCCACGTTGGCGAAGCTCAGCACCAGGCTGCCGCGCCGCGGCTTCAGCCCCGACGCCAGGAGCATGTCGACGACGATGGCGCCGGAGACTTCGTTGCCATGGGTGAGCGCGTTGACCATCACCACAGGCCCCGGCATGCCGCTGTCCAGCACATGCACATAGTCCGTCCCGCTGGCCGACCGGCGCCAGCGCGAGATGTCGGGGAAATCGAACTCGATCGGGTGATGCTCTTCTTCGGCCATGACAAACTCCGCTCGTGCCGATATAGCCGGCCGCCGCTCAGACCACCAGCAAGCCGCGCCGCTCGGCGACGCCGATCATGGCGACGGCGCCGCTGTTGAAGGCGATGGAGTCGGCCTCGATGCCGTCGCTGAAGATCACGCCGTTCTCGGGCATCAGCGAGGCGATGCGCAAGGGATGCTGCCCGTCGACCACGCCATAGACCAGCTCCGTGCCCGTCCATTTGCTCGGATAGGGCTCGCGCACGCAGAAGCGCAGCTCCGGCGTGTTCCAGTCGAAGCGTCCGTCGCCCGGCAGGGTCGGCCGGCTGCCCGACAGGCCCGCACTCATGCCCGCCCAGCCGGCATAGAGGCTGCGCAGCCAGCCGGTCGATCCAAGGCCGGTCGATACGATGATGCCGCTAGAGGATTGCCGCTCTTCGCGGCCGCCGACGGAGATGGTGTAGCGCGCCGAGACGTGGCTGCGCGGGCCGATGAAGAGGTCGTTGACCGCATGCAGCTCCTGGCCGTCGTTCAGCCTGGCGCGCGCCATCACGACCTCGCGCAGCCCGCGCGTGCCCGCCACGTGCTCGCGCACCACCTTGCCGACATCCTTCGGCGCGAACGGCAGCAGCACGCCGTCCCAGCGCGCCGGATCGGGGTTGACGCCGACGATCGCCTGGCCGTCGAGGTACTTCAGCGTGTTGGCCACCAGCCCGTCCTGGCCGAGCACGATCACCACGTCGTCCGGGCCGAACAGGTAGCTCGGCACATGCGCGCGCTTCAGGCGGTTGACGCGACCGATCTGGTCCAGCGCGCGCTCGGTCTGCGCCAGCGCCGCCTCATAGTGCGTGTGCTCGGCGACGTAGTCGGCGAAATCGCCGCCCAGGCTCTCGACGTAGAACCGCGCCTGCTCGCGCGTGTTGAAGCGCGCCAGCAGCTCGTCCAGCCGCGTCGGCCGCACGACGATGACCAGCCGCCGCTCGGTCAGCCGCGCCATGGCCGGGTTCAGCCCTTCCTGTCGCGCTTCATCAGCTCGCGCAGCAGCTCGGGCGACATGTTGAGCTCGCCGATACGGCCGGCGTTCTCGGCCAGCGAGCGGAACGCCAGCGCGACGAGCTGGTCGGGCTGCATCCCGGTGGTCGCCAGCGCCTGAATCACGGCAGGCTCGACGCCGGCGAAGGCCTTCATCGCCGCAGCCACGCCATAGGCCTTGGCATCGGCCTGGGCGCGCGCGTTCTCGGCCGCCAGCGCGACGAGCGCGCGGTTGCGCTCCTCCAGCGTGATCCTGCCTTCCATCGCCTCGGCTTCCATCTCCTGCTGCTTGGCGCGCACCGAGCGCTCGGCGTCCATCTGCGCCTCGCGGACCTGGCGGCGCTTGTTCTCGACGGCGATCTCGGTGTTGAGCTCGTTCTCCTTGATCTTGCGCTCCTGCTCGACGGCGGCGTTGCGCCTGGCATAGGTCGCGTCGTCGGCCCGGCGCAGCAGCGCCTCGCGAGCCTCGGCCTCCAGCGCGCGCGCCGTCTCCGGCTTGGGCTTCACCGCCAGCACCGACAACCCCAGCACCGTCAGGCCGAGCGCCGCGGTGACGGCGCTCGCCGCCAGGGCTTCCGCCACGCCCTGCCCCAGCCGATCGCCGGCCGACAGCGCCTCGTCCAGGCGCAGCGCCTGGATGCGCGAGCGCATCAGCACCTGGACCTGATCGAGCACGCGCTGGGCCAGCTTGCGCGGGTCCTCCGAGGCATACTGGCCGCGCGCGTCGAGGCTGTAGTTCATCATCTGCGCCAGGCGCCTGGGGTCGCCGACGCGGTAGGAGACCTGGCCCTGCACCGTGATGGTCTGGAAGTCGGCCGTGGTCTCCTCGACCATGAAGGGATCGTCCGCGCTGGCCGTCGGCACCAGCACGATCGCGCTGCTCGGCGCATAGTAGAAGAACGACAGGCCCAGCCCGTCGCGCACCACCTTGCCGTCGCGCATCTGCAGGACGTGCTGGGTCGGATCGCTCTTGAGATACCGGATTCCGAACATCGACTCCCCCGAAGCGGCGATTGGCAGGCGCCGCCACTCTGCTATAACCCCGCTCGCCGACGCCTTCCACGGTGCGGTGCGGAACGCTCCCGGGCGTTCCACCCTCAGATATACGGGAGTCCACATCCATGCCTGACGCCGTGCCGGCGAACACCGCCAATCCGCATCTCGCGCCCTACACCGCGCGCGGCTTGGCCGGCCGCATCTTTTCGGGCGTGCAGCCCACCGGCAACCTGCACCTCGGCAACTATCTCGGCGCGATCCGCAACTTCGTGCGCTTCCAGTCGAGCTACGAGTGCATCTTCTGCGTCGTCGACCTGCACGCCATCACGGTGTGGCAGGACCCCAGGGAGCTGACCAGGCAGACGCGCGAGATCGCCTCGGCCTTCCTCGCCGCCGGCATCGACGCGAAGAACCACGTCATCTTCAACCAGTCCCTGGTGCCGGCGCACGCCCAGCTCGCCTGGGTGTTCAACTGCGTGGCGCGCATGGGCTGGATGAACCGCATGACGCAGTTCAAGGAGAAGGCCGGCAAGGACCGCGAGAACGTCTCGCTGGGCCTGTTCGCCTATCCCTCGCTGATGGCCGCCGACATCCTGCTCTACAAGGCCACGCACGTGCCGGTGGGCGAGGACCAGAAGCAGCACCTCGAGCTCACGCGCGACATCGCCATCAAGTTCAACAACGATTTCGGCGTGCCGGATTTCTTCCCGGTCACCGAGCCCCTGATCCAGGGCCCGGCGACGCGCGTGATGAGCCTGCGCGACGGCACCAAGAAGATGAGCAAGTCCGACCCGTCGGACTATTCGCGCATCAGCCTCACGGACGACGCCGACACCATCGCGCAGAAGATCCGCAAGGCGAAGACCGACCCGCTTCCGATGCCGGAGACCGAGGCCGACGCCGAGAAGCGGCCGGAGGCCGACAACCTGCTGGGCATCTACGCCGCCCTGGCCGACGCCGAGAAGGCCGACATCGTCACCAGCTTCGCCGGCCAGCAGTTCAGCGCCTTCAAGAACGCGCTGACCGAGCTGGCGGTCGCCAAGCTGGGCCCGATCGGCGCCGAGATGCAGCGGCTGATGAAGGATCCCGGTCACGTCGATTCGGTGCTGCGCGAGGGTGGCGAGCGCTGCCGCGCCATCGCCGAGCCGATCCTGGCCGAGGTCTACCGCACGGTGGGCTTCCTCAAGCCTTAGGACCGAAAAAATCCGGCGCCCCGTGTCACAGACCGGGGTGCCGGATCGTCATCCCTCCGAACGGCCGGCAATCGCGCCGGTCCATGGAGGACATGATGATCAATACCAAGGCTGTCGCGTACGAAAACCACCTCGGCGACGTGTTCAAGGCGATGCAGGGCGTGCATCAGGTCGTCGGCACGCATGCCTTCGAGGCGAAGATCCGCCACCTGGTGCATCTGCGCGCCTCGCAGATCAACGGCTGCGCCTTCTGCGTCAAGATGCACCTGCGCGAGGCGCGCGAGGATGGCGAGAGCAACGACCGGCTCGACCGCGTCGTGATCTGGCGCCATGTGCGCGATTTCACCCCGCGCGAGCGCGCCGCCCTGGCCTGGACGGAGGCGCTGACCACCATCGACCAGCGCACCGATCTGGGCCCGCTCAGGGCCGAGCTGCGCCAGCACTTCTCCGAGGACGAGATCGGCGTGCTGACCACCGATGTCGGCCTGATCAATTTCTGGAACCGCATCCAGGTATCGAACCACTGACATGACGGACCACGACGACATCGCGGTCTTCGAGGAGGCGCGCCCCAGGTTGCTGGGGCTCGCCTATCGCATCATGGGCTCGCGCGCCGACGCCGAGGATGCGGTGCAGGACACCTTCGTGAAATGGAGCACCGCGCAGCGCAGCGAGATCGCCAACCCCGCGGCCTGGCTGATGACGAGCTGCACGCGGCGCTGCATCGATCTGTTGCGCGCGGCGCACCGGTCGCGCGTCGACTACGTCGGCACCTGGCTGCCCGAGCCCATGCACATGCTGACCGCCGACCCCGCCGAGGAAGCCCTGGGCTCCTCGCTGACCACGGCCTTCCTGCTGATGCTCGAGCGGCTGACGCCCAAGGAGCGCGCGGCCTACCTGCTGCACGAGATCTTCGACATCGACTATCCCGACATCGCCCGCGCGCTCGACATGAACCAGGCGGCCTGCCGCCAGCTGGTGTCGCGCGCCAGGGGCCATGTCGACGACGCCAGGGTGCGCCATGTCACGCCGCCTGCCCGGCAGGAGGCGCTGCTCGCGGCCTTCGAGTCGGCGATCGCCGGCGGCGACACGGGGACGCTGGCCGCCATGCTCTCGGACGACATCGCGCTCAGCGCCGATGGCGGCGGCAAGGTCGCCGCGGCCGCCCGCGTGCTGCACGGCAAGGCCAAGGTCATGGGGTTCTTCGATCTGGTCCTGCGCCGGTTCTGGTCGCAGTACCGGCTGGAAGCCGTCGACATCAACGGCGGACGCGGCTTTGTCGTGCGCAACGGCGATCAGGTCGAGGCCACCGTGTCCTTCGGCTACGACCAAGCCGGCCGTGCCAACGCCATCTACATCATGCGCAACCCGGACAAGCTCGCCCGGCTCGACGCCGCGTCGATCCGCTAGCGGCCGCGCGCGACGCACCACCACAGGCCGAGCGCCATCAGCGCGGCGCAGGTGCCGTAGAGCGGCGCCTGCGGCACCGCCGCGAAGACGATGCCGGCGATCACCGGCCCGACTGCGGCGCCGAGATCGCGCCAGGTCGAGTAGGTCGCCTGCGAGGCCAACAGGCCGGTCCGGGCACGCTCCGCCACCATGACGGGGACCAGCGTGTTGAACAGGCCGCGCGTCGTGACGACGAGAACGCTGCCGGCGAATTCGTGGCCCAGCGCGATCAGCACGAGGCCGCCGATCAGCGCCGCGCCGCTGATCGTCGCCAGCGATCGCGCGCCGAAGCGATCGGCGAGCGCGCCACCGATCGGCGCCGTCACCACCTCCATGCCCCAGCGCGTCGCCAGCAGCAGCCCGGTGGCGACCACGGGCGCCACCGGCAGCTTCGTGTCCTTCAGCAGCAGGGCGAGGGTGACGATGAAGATGCCGTCGATCACCAGGCCGAGCGCGAAACCCCAGAGATCCAGCCGGCCCGGCTTGGGCAGGGTGAACCCCGCCGCCCTGCCGTCGTCGATGTCCAGCGCCGGCAGGCGCAGCGACAGCAGCATCGCCACCAGCCCGAAGCCGGCGACGATCAGGAACACGTCGCGCGGCCCGACGAGCGCGACCAGCGCCGTGCCGCCGGCCAGCGACATCACCTGGAAGGTGCCCAGCGCCGTGCGGTTGGCCGCCACCCGCTTGCCGGCGTTGGCGCGATCGGAGACGGCATAGGCCAGGACCGCCAGATTGAGCGCGGCGAACGAGATGCCCCACAGCACGCGCGCGCCCATCAGCACGACCTCGTGCGTGGCGATGGCGTAGGCGAGCGTCGACAACGCCGCGGTGGCAGCGGCGACGATCATCATCGGCCGCACGCCGATGCGGTGGGTGAAATGCGCGACGATGGAGTTGGCCAGCAGCCGGACCCAGCGGTTGAGCGACAGCAGCACGCCGACGACGAACAGCGACACCCCGAAGGCATCGGCGTAGAGCGGCAGGACGGCGTAGATCAGCGAATCGCCCATCTGCGCCAGCGCGATCACCAGCGCCGGCACCGCCATGGAAACCGGGGGCGTGGCGCGGGCGTCGCTCAGATCGGCCGCTCGATCAGCGCCTCGCGCAGCGCCAGCGCCGCCGTGGCGATGGCGCGACGCGCGGTGTGCAGGAGCGCGTAGCTGCCCAGGAAGCCGTGGTTCATGCCGCCGAACTCGACATGGTCGACGCGCACGCCGGCGTCGTTGAGACGGCGGACATAGGCGCGGCCCTCGTCGCGCAGCGGGTCGTAGCCGCAGGTCATCACGAAGGCCGGACAGACGCCCTGCAGCGAGGCCGCGTGCAGCGGCGCGGCGCGCCAGTCGCTGCGATCGGCCTCGTTGGGCAGGTAGCAGTCGATGAACCACTGCATGTTGGCGCAGGTCAGCCCGTAGCCGGTGGCGAAGAGCTGGTAGGACTCGGTCGTCGTCACTGCGTCGGTCACCGGATAGGACAGCAGCTGGAAGCGCAGCGCGGCGATGCCCTCGTCGCGTGCCAGGATCGCGGCCGAGGCGGCGATGTTGGCGCCGGCGCTGTCGCCGCCGATCGCCAGGCGCGCGCCGTCGATGCCGACAGTCGCGGCGTTGGCGGCCAGCCAGCGCAGGGCGGCGGCCACGTCGTCGAAGGCGGCCGGGAAGGGATGCTCGGGCGCCAGCCGGTAGTCGACCGACATCACCGCGACGCCGGCGAAGACCGCGAGCCGCGCCGCCGTCACGTCATGGCTTTCGAGGTCGCCGATCACCCAGCCGCCGCCATGCACGTAGATCAGCGCCGGCAGCGCCTTGTCGGCCGGCGCCGATGCGGGACGGTAGATCCGCACCGGGATCGGACCGCCCGGCCCGGGAATCGTGCGGTCGCTCGAGGCCACGCCGTCGGGCCGCTTGCCGCCGGAAGCGCCGCGCGACTTCAGGAACATCTCGCGCGCGGCGACCGCGCCGACGCTTTCCCAGGCCGGCGGGTTGAGCCTGGCCGCGATGTCGAGCAGGCGTTTGACCTCAGGATCGAGCGCCATGTCAGCCGCCCAGCGCTTCGCGCACGGCCTGCGCGGCCGTGGTGATGGCGCGCCGCGCCTGCGGCAGCACGCCGGGCATGCCGATGAAACCGTGGATCAGGCTGCCGAACTCGATGTACTCGACCCGCACGCCGTCGGCCGCCAGCCGGCGCGCGTAGTCGGCGCCCTCGTCGCGCAGGGGATCGAAGCCGGCGGTGATCACCATCGCCGGCGCCACGCCCGCCAGGGTCGCCGCGCGCAGCGGCGAGCAGCGCCAGTCGGCACGGTCGGCGGCGGCCGGCACGTAGTGATCGTAGAAGTAGCGCATGGCGGCGACGGTCAGCAGGTAGCCGTCGGCGTTGCGCGCCATCGAGCCGGTGTTGGCCAGCGCATCGACCGCCGGATAGATCAGGCACTGATAGCCGATCCTCGGCGCGCCGGCATCGCGCGCCATCAGCGAGACGATCGCCGCGAGATTGCCGCCGGCGCTGTCGCCGCCCACCGCCAGCTTGCTCGCATCGCCGCCGATCGAGGCCGCGTTGTCCGCCACCCACTTCGTGGCCGCCCAGCAATCGTCGACCGCCGCGGGATAGCGATGCTCCGGTGCCAGGCGGTAGTCGACGGACACGACCAGCAGATTGCCATCGTGTGCAAGCCGCTGGCAGACCGTGTGGTGGGTCTCGATGTCGCCGATCACCCAGCCGCCGCCGTGGAAGAAGACGAGGATCGGCAGCCTGGCGTCGGCGGCCGCCGCTTTCGGCCGATAGATCCGCACCGGGATCTCGCCGGACGGACCGGGAATCTTGCGATCCTCCTGGGTCACGGTGTCGAGGATCGGTCCCTGGATCGGCGCGCGCGTGTCGCGCATCATGGTGCGCGCGTCGACCGGCGAAAGCGTGTGCAGCGCCGGCCGGCCGGCGGCGATCGCCGCGTCGAGCAGCAGACGGATGGTCGGATCGAGCGCCATCGCGCGATTCCTCTTTGTTCGTTGGATCAGATTCCGCGGATGATGGCGAGCTTCGCCGCACTGGCGCAATGGCAAAGCGTCTCCATATGATCATGGCCGGCGTGCTACAGTGGCGTTGCCCCCCGGCGCAGCCTCAACGGGATTGCAAGACACCACGCGCCCATGTCGTTCGATCCGGAACCCCGTCCCTCCGCGCCCGTCGCGCCACGCCCGCTGTGGCGCCGCGTCCTCGCCTGGCGACCGCGCCCGCGCAGCGCCGCGACCGCGGGCACGGCGCCCCGTCGCCGCTGGCGCTGGTGGCTGCTGATCCCGATCGTGCCGGTGCTCTATTACGCCATCGGCATGCTGGTGGTGCACACCATCGACGACAATCTCGATTTCCGCCCGCAAAGCGTCGCGCCCGGCGAGAGCCGCGCGGTGGCGGCGGCGGTGGCACTGGCGACCCGCGAGGTCGACCAGCACCGCTGGGTGGCGAGCGATCCGTTCTTCCTGCCCGCCTGGCCGCTCGACAACATGCCCAATTTCCAGATGGGCATCATGGCCTCGGTGGCGCGCTTCACCACCGAGCTGAAGGACCAGCTCGGCCGCACGCGCGGCTCCAGCCAGATCGACCGCGACCTGCAGGACGCCGCCGGCATGTTCCAGTTCCGCGGCGATCGCTGGGTGTGGGATCCCAGCATCTCGATCTGGCCGTCGGCGACCTCGGCGCAGCAATACCGTGCCGGCTATCGCGCGCTGATCGCCTACAACAAGCGCCTGGGCGCCGGGCACGCGACCTTCGACCGCCGCGCCGACAACCTGCAGTTCATCCTCGATCGCTTCGCCAACGACCTCGGCTCGGAGTCCGCGCGCCTGCAGCAGCACGTCCTGGAGCGCGGTGGCGAATTCTTCGACATGCAGTGCGACGACATCTTCTACTCGGTGAAGGGCCGCCTCTACGGCCAGTTCATCCTGCTGCGCGAGATCGGCGAGGACTTCAAGGGCGTGATCAACGAGCGCCAGCTGACCGCGGCCTGGACCCAGATGCTCGACTCGTTCCGCGCCGCCGCGGCGTTGCAGCCGCCCGTGGTGTTCAACGGCCGGCCTGATTCCACGATGATGCCCAGCCACCTCGCCGCCCAGGGCTTCTTCGTGATGCGCGCACGCACCCAGCTGCGCGAAATCGTCGACATCCTGCAGAAATAGTTCAACCGATCGTCAGCCGCACGCGCTGCTTGCCGCCGTCGCGATTGCCCACGATCTTGAAGCCGTGCGCCGCGAACAGGCGTCGGGTGCCGGTCCAGGCGAAGGCCGCCGGCGCGGGCGCGCCGTTCTTCGCCGGTTTCACCGGATAGCCCTCGATGATCGTCGCGCCGCGCTTCTTCAGGCTGTCGATGGCGAACCCCAGCAGCGCCGAGGCCACCCCCTTGCCGCGGTGCCCGGCCTTGATGAAGAAGCACGGCACCGACCAGACCTCCTCCGCGTCGCCGCATCT
This sequence comes from Reyranellaceae bacterium, assembly GCA_050183765.1. Classification (GTDB taxonomy): domain Bacteria; phylum Pseudomonadota; class Alphaproteobacteria; order Reyranellales; family Reyranellaceae; genus JAFAZJ01. The sequence goes on from JBFXAZ010000031.1 coordinate 47,784, forward strand.
GAAGCTCGGCGCGCGGTCGAGCTTGTCGAAGTCGGGGCGCCTGTCGAACGACACCCAGCCCACGGGTTCGCCGTCGACGTAGGCGACAGCGCCATGGGCGTGGCCGCCGCACACCAGGCCCTCGAAACGGCGGCGGTTCTCGTCGCCCTTCACCACGTCCCACTTCTCGCCCTTCCTCTGGCGCCAGTACATGCACCAGCAGCCGCCGACGGCGCCGCGCGGGCCGAACAGCCGCTCAAGGTCGGGCCACAGCCTGGGCGTCAGTTCCCGGCAGACGATGCGCATGGCCCCTCCGACAATCGGTTTGCCGCATTCCACGCCACACGACTACCATGCGCCGTGCACTCGTCGGGAGGGACCGTGAGCGAGGAAGTCTGGCGGCGCATCGCCGAGCGCAAAGCCGCGCTCGATGCCCGTCGGCCGCTTGCGCCCGAACTGCTCGCCCGACTCGAGGCCTGGTACGAGGTCGAGCTGACCTATTCGTCCAACGCCATCGAGGGCAACACGCTCACGCGATCCGAGACCGCCATCGTCCTGGAGAAGGGCCTGACCGTGCGCGGCAAGCCGTTGCGCGATCATATGGAGGCGACCGACCATCGCGACGCGCTGCGCTTCGTGCGCGAACTGGCGGCACGCGATGTCGCGCCGCGCGAGATCGACCTGCGCTCGATCCACGGCCTCGTCCTGGGCAAGACCGGCGGCGAGGCCGCCGGGCGATACAGCCAGCAGCCGCGGTTCGTCGCCGGCTCGCGCTCGACCTTTCCCGAGCCTTCAGCCTTGCCGGCGCTGATGGCCGAATTCGCCGCCTGGCTCGCAGCAGCCCCGCCCTCGCCACAGGTCGCGCTCGACGCGCATCTGCGCCTGGTGAGTATCCACCCTTTTGCCGACGGCAACGGCCGTACCGCGCGGCTGCTGATGAACCTGGTCCTGCTGCGCGCCGGCTACCCGCCGCTGATCGTGCCGCCGGAGCGTCGGCCCGACTACATCGACAGCCTGGAACGCGCCCAGGCCGACGGCGAGCGCGCCGCCTATGACCAGCTCATGGCGACGCTGCTGCTCGAATCGCTCGATCGCCACCTCGCGCTACTGGAAGGACGACCATGACCGTCAGACGAAAGACCCCGGAGCAGCTGCGCAGCCATCGCTGGTATGGCGCCGACGATTTGCGCTCCTTCGGCCATCGCTCGCGCACCAAGCAGATGGGCTACGCCAGCGAGGATTGGGCGGGCAAGCCGGTGATCGGCATCATCAACACCTGGTCGGAGGCGAACTCCTGCCACTTCCACCTGCGCCAGCGCGCCGAGGAGGTGAAGCGCGGCGTCTGGCAGGCCGGCGGCTTTCCCATCGAGATGCCGGCGATCTCGCTGGGCGAGGTGCTGATGAAGCCCACGACGATGATGTACCGCAACCTGCTGTCGATGGAGACCGAGGAGCTGCTGCGCTCGAACCCGATCGACGGAGCGGTGCTGCTGGGCGGCTGCGACAAGAACATCCCCGGCCTGCTGATGGGCGCCGTCAGCATGGACATCCCGGCCATCGTCGTGCCCGCCGGCCCGATGCTGCGCGGCAACTGGCGCGGCAAGCCGCTGGGCTCGGGCAGCGACGTCTGGAAGTACTGGATGGAGCTGAAGGCCGGCGGCATCAAGGACGCCGACTGGGACGAGATGGAAGACGGCATCGCCCGCAGCTTCGGCACCTGCATGGTGATGGGCACGGCGGCGACGATGATGTCGATGGCCGAGACGTTGGGCTTCACGCTGCCCGGCGCGTCGTCGATCCCCGCTGCCGACTCCAACCATGCCCGAATGGCGAGCCTGGTGGGACGGCGCGTCGTCGACATGGTGTGGGAGGACCTCAAGCCGTCGGACATCCTGAGCGCCAAGTCGTTCGACAATGCGATCCGCGCCCTGATGGCGATGGGCGGCTCGACGAACGGCATCATCCATCTCGTGGCGCTGGCCGGCCGCGCCGGCATCCCGCTGACCCTGGACCGCTTCGACGAAATCGCGCGCACCACGCCGCTGATCGCCAACATCCGCCCCTCGGGCCAGTACCTGATGGAGGACTTCTTCTACGCCGGCGGCCTGCGTGCCTTCCTCGAGAAGCTGCGGCCGATGCTGAACCTCGACGCGCGCACGGTGTCGGGCAAGACGCTGGGCGAGGACATCGCCGGCGCCGAGACGCTGATTCCCGAGGTGATCCTCGATGTCGACAAGGCGCTGAAGGCCGACGGCGCGCTGGCCGTGGTCAAGGGCAACCTCGCCCCCGACGGCGCGGTGATCAAGCCCTCGGCCGCCGAGCCGCGCCTGCACAAGCACTCGGGACCGGCGCTGGTCTTCGAGGACTACAACGACATGGCCGCGCGCATCGACGATCCCAACCTCGACGTCACCGCCGACACCGTGCTGGTGCTCAAGCAATCGGGCCCGCTGGGCGGCCCGGGCATGCCGGAATGGGGCATGCTGCCGATCCCGCAGAAGCTGCTGAAGCAGGGCGTGCGCGACATGGTGCGCATCAGCGACGGCCGGATGAGCGGCACCAGCTACGGCGCCTGCGTCCTGCACGTCTCGCCCGAGAGCCATGTCGGCGGCCCGCTGGCGCTGGTGCGCACCGGCGACATCATCGAGCTCGACATCGCCGCCCGCACCTTGAACATGAAGGTCAGCGACGAGGAGCTGGCCCTGCGCCGCGCCGGCTGGCAGGAGAAGCCGGTGGTCTACGGCCGCGGCTACGGCTGGATCTTCGCCAAGCACGTGCAGCAGGCCGACAAGGGCTGCGACTTCGACTTCCTGCGCGCCGACGCCGGCCCGAAGGTTCCGGAGCCGGAGATTCATTGATGGACGTGCGGTGCGCCGCCCTGTTTGTCGCTGCCGCTCCTGTGCTGGCCGGCTGCGATCCGATGGCCGACTGCGCGCCGGGGCAGCTCGAGCGCTTCGGCAACCCGCGCGTCGCGTTCATGGTCTTCTTCGCGTCCGGGTCTTCCGCTTTGTCCGAGAAGGCGGACGAGACGATTCGCTCAGCATTGAAGTACGCAACCCGACCAGACGCGACTACAATCGCCCTGGAAGGCCACGCCGACTCCACGGGCGGTGCAGACGTCAATATCGATCTGTCCCGGCGACGCGCGGAAACGGTGCGAGAGGCCTTCATAGCAGCGGGCATTTCGGAGACTCGCATCTCCGTAGTCGCACATGGTGCCTCGAAACTCCTGATTCCAAGCCACCCACCTGCCTCTGACAATCGACGTGTCGAAGTTACGGTGTCGATTCCGACCGAGGAATGGATGGTAGGCTATCTCAGCTGCCGAGATGGGCTTCGTCGCGTACCCTCGACGACCGATCGCCGATAACTCCGGCGACCTTTCCGCGCTGGACGCCGGCCGGGATAGCCCCCTACGCTCGCGCTGTCCGATCGGGAGCGTCCATGATCATCGCCGGGAAACGCGAACGCGCCTGCACGAAGCTGCTGGCGGACGTTCATGCCATCATCGACGTGGAAGGCATCCATCCGTCGGCCCTGCATGCCATCAAGCTCAAGCTGGTGGCGTTCGCCAAGCGCGCCGAGCTGTTCCCGCATGCCGACTTCGCCATGCCGCTGGCCCAGGGACGCACCCATCCGCTGCTGGTCGAGGACAACGACGGGCTGGGTCTCTATCTGACGATCGGCCTGCCCGGCAAGGAAGCGGCGCCGCACGACCACGGCATCTGGTGCGTCAACGCCGCGATCGCCGGGCGCGAGCGCCATGAATTCTTCCGCCGCACCGACGACGGTGCGACGCCGGGCCGTGCCACGGTCGTGAAGGTCGGCGAGGTGACCGTCGAGCCGGGCCATGGCATGGCGATGGCCGACCATGACATCCACGGCACCGTGGTGGTCGGCAAGGAGCCGGCGATCGGGCTGGCGCTCTACGGATACGCGCTGGCGCGCTTTCCCTCCGTCGCCTGGTACGTGCCCCAATTCGGCTCGGTGCGCACGACGGCGTCGCGGCGCCACGCACCGGCAGCGTGAAGGGCCGGCCCGTGAAGTCCTATCGCGTCACCATCGGCAACACCGGCCAGACCATCGACTGTGCCGGCAATCGCACCGTGCTCGAAGCGGCGGTCGCGGCCGGCATCGACTACCCCTTCGCCTGCGCCACCGGCAACTGCGCGACCTGCATCAGCAAGCTCGATTCGGGCAAGGTGGCGCTGCTGCCGCGCG
>JBFXAZ010000032.1:0-51604 GCA_050183765.1 Reyranellaceae bacterium
AATGGCTGCCTCCGGGCTGGGGCGATCGCATCTGGCGTTTTTCCCTTCTCCCCGCGCAGGCGGGGAGAAGGTGCCGAGCGCGAGCGAGGCGGTTGAGGGGCTTCCTCGCGCAACAATCAAGGCCGTCATTGCCGAACTTCCGCGAAGCCCCTCATCCGCCCTTCGGGCACCTTCTCCCCGCCTGCGCGGGGAGAAGGAAGGTCTTGCGGACAATCTGGCCGATCAACGTCTCAGTCGTGTGACGCTGCCTTGCGGGCGCGGGCCCGGATGTCGCCGTAGGCGCCCGGGAAGTTCTCCATATTGTTGCGCGTCATCGCCGCCGGCTCGACCAGGCGGCTCTCGGAGCGGCCGTCCTCGTGCAGGCGATGCTCGACATAGCCCACGACCTTCGGACCCCAGTCAGGCTCGAAATAGTCGGGCAGGATGAAAGAGGTCGATGGCGCCCAGACATGGCGCATGGCGGGCGTGGTCTCGCGGAACAGATGCAGGTGGCCGGACGCGATCAGCCGGACATCGGCGCCCGCGATCGCCGCGAGCACGCTGTTGCGCGCCTTGTGCGTCAGGAACCAGCCGCCGACCGGCGGCTCTTCGGCCGTGTCCTGGAACAGCGGCTTGTGCAGGAAGAGTGCGACGGCGTGGCCCTGCGCGCCGGCCAAGGCGCCGCGCAGGAAGTCGGCCTGCTCGCGCTCGGCCGTGAGATCCGAGTCGAGGAGCTGGGCGTTGATGCCGATCAGCCGCCAGCCGGGGATATCGTGACTCCATCGATCGGCACCGAAGACCTCGAGGTAGCGTTCGCGGCGCGCCTCGTCGATCGCCTGCTTCGAGCCGACATTGCGGCTGTCGCCGCTGTCGTGATTGCCGGGGATCACGCGATAGGGAAGGCCGAGCGCATCGTGCATCGCCTTGGCGCGACGCAGGTCAGCCTCGCGGTCGCAGCCATCGAGCGTTGCGTCGCCGGTGTTGATCACCAGGTCGGGCTTCGCCGCACGCAGCGCCTCGGCGAGGCGCTCGAAATTGGCGTTGAAGTACGGCCGGTCGTCGCTGAGATGCGTGTCGGAGATCTGGGCGATCGTCGTCGTGGTCATGCCGCCATTCGTATCACACCAGCGGCCGGAGCGGTGAGCGTCGCGACAGGATGATCGCAATGGCGGCGATCTGGCAGGCGATGCAGACGCCCAGCGCCGCCGGATAGCCGCCGGCGAAATCCTTGACCAGGCCCAGCAGTGCCGGCCCGAAGGCGTAGGTGAACTGGTTGATGGCGGCGGAGAGCGCCATCAGCATGCCGAACGAGCCCGGCTCGAACTCGCGCTGCACGATCAGCGAGGGCAGGGTGATCAGGTTGCCGACCGACAGGCCGAACAGCGAGGCCAGGGCGATCAGCGTCACGGTGTCGGTGGTGTGGATCATCATGAACAGGGCGGTGGCCTGGCTGGCGAGCGAGACCGCCGTCACCAGGCGTTGGTTGAGCCGGTCGATGAAAAAGCCCAATCCGACGCGGCCGATCACGGCGCAGATCGAGGCCAGCGACAGCGCCACGCCCGACTGGTAGCGGCCGATGGTCGGCTCTAGGAAGGCGATCAGGTGCACGAGGAAGCCGACCTGGGCCACCAGCGCCAGCGCGAACGGCGCCGCCACGGTCCAGAACTGCAGGCTGCGCAGGGCACGAGGGCGGGTCCAGGTGCCGGTACTGACGGGCGAAGCGGCCGTGGCGCGCGGGCGATGCGGTGGCCGGTCGACCCACAGGAGGATCGCCGGGCCGACGATCAGCAGCGAGGCGATCGCGGCGATGGGCATCGCCGTGGCGAACCCGAAGGCGCCGGTCAGCGCCACCAGGGCCGGGGCGAAGACGATGCCGGCGGCGCTGGCGCCGTTGAGCGCCCAGCTGATCGCCATGCCGCGTCGTGCGCTGAACCACAGGCCTAGGATGTTGTTGATGATGGCGATGCTGCTGCCGGCCCAGCCGAAGGACATCAGCAGGAAGGCGCCGTAGAGCTGCCACGGCTCGTGCACCAGCGCCAGCAGCGCGCCCGATCCGCACAGCATCGCGAGCCCGGCCAGCGCCACGTTGCGCGGCCCGAAGCGGCCCACCGCGTCGCTGACCCAGATCACGATCACGCCGCCCAGCAGGTAGTAGGCGGTGGTCGCCGTCGAGATCAGCGAGGTCGGCCAGTCGTAGAGCTTGCGCAGCTCGGCGAGATAGACGGTGTGGCCGTAGAAGCCGAAGCCCCAGGCGGCGACCGCCAGCAGGAAGCAGGCGAAGACGGTCTTCCAGCCGGCATAGCCGCGCGACGTCTCGTCGACGGTGAGGGGGCTCGTGGTCATGCCCTCGACATGCCGCCGCTTCGCGCGCCGCGTCCATCGCGAATCTTGTCACCGCACAATCGGTGTAAGCTGGTGCAAGGACCAGGAGGGAGACAATTCATGGCCGAGCTGCCGCCGACCGAGCCGAAGGATGCCGAGCCCGCGACGATGGCCGCCAACCGCGCCATGCTCGACGCGCTGCCCTTCGAGGATCGCGAGGATTACGCCGATGCGGCGCGCGGGCTGGTCGCGGCCTTGCCCGATGGCGTGGCACGCACGCCTAGCGGCTCGGTGATGTGGAACCTCGGCGCCTACGCATTCCTCAATGGCCGCGAGGCGCCGCCGACGGTCAATCCCAGCCTGTGGCGCAATGCCCAGCTCAACATGAACAACGGCCTGTTCAAGGTCGTCGACCGCGTCTTCCAGATCCGCGGCGTCGACCTCGCCAACATGACCATTATCGAGGGCGACACGGGGTTGATCCTGATCGACCCGCTGGGCACCGCCGAGGTGGCGCGCTGCGGTCTCGACCTCTACTTCCAGCATCGCCCGCAGCGTCCCGTGTATGCCGTGATCTATACGCATAGCCATGTGGACCACTACGGTGGCGTCAAGGGCGTGGCGACCGAGGAGGATGCCAAGGCCGGCCGCGTGAAGATCATCGCGCCCGACGGCTTCATGGAGGCGGTGGGCGGCGAGAACGTGCTCGCCGGCGTGGCGATGACCCGGCGCGCGATGTTCCAGTTCGGCCCGCTGCTGCTGCCGGGCGAGCGCGGCCAGGTCGATGCCGGCCTGGGCAAGAACATCGCGCGCGGCCAGGTGACCCTGATCCCGCCCAACGACCTGATCGTGCAGAAGACCGAGCGGCGCACCATCGACGGCGTCGAGATCGAGTTCCAGCTCGCGCCGGAAAGCGAGGCGCCGGCCGAGATGCACATGTTCTTTCCGCAGTTCGGCGTGCTGAACATGGCCGAGAACGCCACGCACCACCTGCACAACTTCATCCCGCTGCGCGGCGCGGTGGCGCGCGACACGCGGCTGTGGTCGCGCTACATCGCCGAGGCGATGCGCATGTACGGCGATCGTACCGAGGCGCTGATCGCCCAGCACCACTGGCCGACCTGGGGACGCGAGAAGGTCATGAGCTTCCTCGCCCGCCAGCGCGACCTCTACAAGCACATCCACGACCAGTCCCTGCGCATGGCCAATCTCGGCCTGCGACCGGCGGAGATCGCCGAGAAACTGCAGCTGCCCAAGGAGCTGCAGCGAGACTGGACGGTGCGCGGCTACTACGGAACCGTCAGCCACAACGCCAAGGCGGTCTTCCAGCGCTATCTCAGCTGGTACGACGGCAACCCGTCGAACCTCAACCCGCTGCCGCCGGTGCCCGGCGCGCGCAAGATGGTGGAGTACATGGGCGGTGCCGATGCCGTGATCGCGCGTGCCCGTGCGGACTTCACGAAAGGCGAGTTTCGCTGGGTGTCGCAGGTGATGAACCAGGTCGTGTTCGCCGACCCGACCAACCGCGAGGCGCGCGAGCTGTGCGCCGATGCGCTGGAGCAGCTCGGCTACCAGGCGGAATCGGCGACCTGGCGCAACGCCTATCTCTTCGGCGCGCGCGAGCTGCGCATGGGGCCGCTGCAGCTCAACCCGCGCACCATCCTCAGCGCCGACCTGATCCGCGCCATCACCACGGAGACCTTCTTCGACTTCATGGGCGTGCGGCTGAACGCCGACCGCGCCGCCGGCCATCGCTTCGCGATCGACTGGCGCTTCACCGACACCGGGCAGTCGCTGGTGCTCAACCTCGAGAACTCGACGCTGACGCACATGCCGGGGCCGGCGACCGACGCGACCGCGGTGGTCAGCACGACGCGGCCGGTGCTCGACTCGCTGATGGTCAAGCTGTCGACCGTGGCGCAATGCCTCGAAAACGGTGGATTGAGAGTGCAGGGAGATGCCGGGCTACTGGAGGCGCTGTTCGGCATGCTCGACGACTTTCCGCTGATGTTCGACATCCTGACGCCGGCGCCCTATCCGCGCTGACATTGCTTGAGGTCTGCGCCCGAACCTGATCGAGACATCGGCGATGATGTCGTCCTGAGCGCAGCGAAGGACCCGGCGGTATGGCGGTCACATCGGTGCGTCGTGTCCAGTCGCACCACCGCGAGGTCCTTCGCTCCGCTCAGGACGACGCCCTCCGTCACGTCGCCATGGGGTGGCGGACAATGTGGCCGCATGCAGGCGTGCGGCGGCGGTTTGAGCCAGGCCGTCGTCCTGAGCGCAGCGAAGGACCCCGCGGTGGCACGAGCGCACACGGTGAAAGTGACTGGCCGCAATACCGCCAGGTCCTTCGCTGCGTTCAGTACGACAGCCGAGCTACGTCACCCGTGGCCAGGTCGCCATCAGGTGCTCGCCGACGCCGCCGGTGCGGCGTTTGGCATGGATGGCGAGCGCGCGAGTCAGGTAGGCGCGGGTGTGGCGCGGGTCGATGACCTGCTGGGCGTAGAAGCCGCCGGCGAGATCGTAGGCGCTGTTGCCGCGCTTCATCTCCGCCTCGAGCCGGCGGTAGCGCTCGGGGTCGTCCTCGAAGCGCAGATTGTGCACCACGCTGACGCCGACCGCCGGATCGACGAAGCCGATATCGGCGCTGAACCAGGCCGCCAGCTCGTCGGTCTGCCCGCCGCCCCAGTTCACGTAGGCCTGGCCATAGCTCTTGCGCAGGATCACGCCGATCTTCGGCACCGTTGTGAGCTCCAGCGCCTGCATGTTGTTCATGATGCGCGCGCCGACCTTCTGGCGCTCACCGTCGACGCCGATGAGGAATCCCGGCGTGTCGGCGAGCATCACGATCGGCAGGTTGAAGCTGTCGGCCAGCACGATCAGGTTGGTCCACTTGTCGCTGCTGTCGGCATCCTGCGAGCCGCCCTTGTGCAGCGGGTTGCACGCCGCGATCGCGACCGCGTGGCCGTTGATGCGTGCCAGGCCGGTGACCACCGAGCGGCCCCAGCGCTCGCGGATCGGGAAGAAGCTGTCGTTGTCGACCACGGCGCGGATCACGCGGCGCACATCGTACACCTTGGCGCGGCTCTCCGGCACGATGTCGAGCAGGCTTTGCGCTTCTTCGCCCGAGCCGGCCGGCACGGCCGCCACCGGCGGCGCCTCGTTGTGGTGCGAGGGCAGGTAGGAGAGGTAGCGGCGGATCGCCGCCAGCATGTCCTCCTCGCTGTCGACCGCGAGGTCGCACAGGCCGGTGACCTCGGTGTGCATCTCCCAGCCGCCGATCTCCTGCCAGTCCGAGGCTTCGCTGATCGCCACGCGATTCACCTTGGGACTGGCGACGGCCATCACCGCGCCCTTCTTCATCACCACGAGGTCGGAGCGGCAGGCCATCCAGAAGCTGCCGCCGAAGCAGGGATCGGCGATGCCGCTGATCATCGGGATCTGGCGGCGGCGGTCGAACTGGAACTCGATGCCGAACATGCCCATGCCGCGTGCGCCGATGGCATCGGGCATGCGCGCGCCGCCGCAGGCGCCGAGGTGAACGAGCGGCATGCCGGCGCGGATCGCGGCCTTGAGCAGCCACGTCGCCTTCTTGGAATTGATCTCGGCCGACGATGCGCTCTTGACCGTCAGATCGTTGGCGCCGACCGCGACCGGGCGGCCGTTGACCGTGCCGAAGCTGTGCAACTGGCCGTCCTGCGGCGTGTTCTCGCGGTCGTCGGGATTCGCCGACACCGCAAACCGCCCGACCTCGTGCTCGCTGTGGGGATCGAGAAAGGCCTCGATGCGCTCGCGCGCGGTCATCAGGCCCTGCGCCCTGCGCCGCGCATTTCGTTCGGGTCCGCCGCCGGCCAGGGCGCGGGCCGTGCGCCGGTTGAACTCCGCGAGGTTCTCGTCGTGGGCCATGATTCCGTTCCCGCCGCGATCGGCACAATTCGATTGTCCGCTCTGCACATCTAACGGGCGGGCAGGGCTCGCGGCAATGATAGGGTGCCGCCCAACGAACGGAGGGAACGCGTGGTCGGCGTGCGTGACGATGCGGCGGAAGTCGAGTCGCCGTATGCATGGTGGCGTCTGGTGGCCTGCGTCGCGCTGGGCGCGCTGGGCGGCGTCGGCATGTGGTCCGTGGTGGTCGTGCTGCCGACGGTGCAGGCCGAGTTCCAGGCCGCGCGTGGCGACGCCTCGCTGCCGTACACGATGACCATGGTCGGCTTCGCCTTCGGCGCCGTGCTGATGGGACGGCTGGTCGACCGCTTCGGCATCGCCCGGCCGATGCTGGGCAGCGCGCTGTCGCTCGGCTTGGGCTACATCGTCTCGAGCCAGACCGACAGCTTGTGGCAGTTCGCCCTCGTGCAGGGCGTGATGATCGGCATGCTGGGCAGCTCGACGACGTTCGGGCCCATGATGGCCGACATCTCGCACTTCTTCACCCGTCGGCGCGGCATCGCCGTGGCGCTCGCCGCCTCGGGCAACTATCTTGCCGGCGCCTTCTGGCCCACCGTGATCCAGCACGGCGTCGAGACCATCGGCTGGCGCGAGACGCATCTGTATATCGGCCTGTTCACCATCGCCGCGATGCTGCCGCTGGTGTTGATGCTGCGCCGCCGGCCGCCCAGATCGGCGATGGTGGCACCCGCGACGGCAGCGGCGGGCCGCGGCAGCCTGGGGCTGTCGCTTGGCGGCCTGACGGCGCTGCTGGCGCTGGCGCAGGCGGCGTGCTGCGTGGCGATGTCGATGCCGCAGGTCCATATCGTCGCGTACTGCAACGACCTCGGCTACGGCGTGGCGCGCGGCGCGGAGATGCTGTCGGTCATGCTGGGGCTGGGCATTGTCAGCCGCATCGCCTCGGGCTTCGTCGCCGACCGGTTGGGCGGCCTGTACACGCTGCTGCTGGGCTCGACCCTGCAGGGCCTGGCGCTGTCGCTCTATCTCGTGTTCGACGGGATGTGGTCGCTCTACGCCGTCACGGCGCTGTTCGGCCTGGTCCAGGGCGGCATCGTGCCGAGCTACACCATGATCGTGCGCGAGTATTTTCCGCCGGCCGAGGCCGGCCAGCGTGTCGGGCTCATCCTGCTGGCCGGCATCTTCGGCATGGCCGGCGGCGGCTGGCTGTCGGGCGCGATCTTCGACGTCTCCGGCTCCTACAGCGCCGCCTTCGTCAACGGCGTGGCGTGGAACGTGCTCAACGTGGTTATCGTCGTCTGGCTGATGATGCGCGCCGGGCGCATGCGCTTCGCTCTGTCGTCCTGAGCGCAGCGAAGGACCTCGCGGTGGTGCGAACCGACACAACGCCTGGATCTGGCCGCGATACCGCGAGGTCCTTCGCTGCGCTCAGGACGACGGTGGTAGTGGCTACGCCCGATGCTTCACCAGGTCCCACGCCATGTCCGCCATGTTGCGGGCGCGGTTGCCGTATTTGGTGGCGGTGGTGGAAGAGGCGTTGCCGTCGAGGCCGCGCTTGTAGACGCCCTGCACGATGCCGGCGAGGCGGAAGAGCGAGAAGGCGAGGTAGAAGTCCCAGTGCGGGATGCCGTCGCGGCCGGTGCGCTTGGCGTAGCGTGCGATGTAGTCCTTCTCCTCGGGGATGCCGAGCGCCTTGAGGTCCTGGCCGGCATAGCCGCTCGACGCACCGAAGCCCTTGCCGAAATGGTAGGTCATGCAGTTGTAGCCGAGGTCGGCCAGCGGATGGCCGAGCGTGCTGAGCTCCCAGTCGAGCACGGCGACGATGCGTGGCTCGGTGGGATGGACGATGGTGTTGCCCAGGCGGTAGTCGCCGTGGTTGATGCGCGTCTCGTCGCCCTCGGGGATGTTGCCCGGCAGCCACTTCTTGAGGTTCTCCATCGACTCGATGTGCTCGGTCTGGGAGAGGTCGTAGAGCTGGGTCCAGCGCGAGATCTGGCGCTGGATATACTGGCCCTCGCGGCCGTAATCGCCCAGGCCGATCGCCTTGTAGTCGACGTTGTGGATGCGCGCGAGCACGTCGTTCATTGAGTCGAAGATCTTGCCGCGGTCGGCCGGCGCGATGCCCGGCATCAGCGGATCGTCGAGGATGCGGCCGGGCTTGAACTCCATGATGTAGAAGTCGACGCCGATCACGTTGGTGTCCTGGCACAGCGCATAGGCCTTCGGCACCGGCACGTCGGTGTTCTCGCCCAGCGCCTTGATCACACGGTATTCGCGGTCGACCTGGTGCGCCGAGGGCAGCAGCTTGCCCGGCGGCTTCTTGCGCATCACGTACTCGCGCCCGCCGCCGTCGGTGAGATGGAAGGTCGGGTTCGACTGGCCGCCCTCGAACTGCAGCACGCTGAGCGGCCCTTTGTAGCCCTCGACCTTGTCCTTCATGAAGGCCACCAGCGCCGCCTCGTCGAAGACGTGGTTGGGCCGCACGGGCGTCAGGTTGGCGGGCAGTTCGGACATTATGATTTCCCTCCGATGGCCGCCTGTTTATCGCCGGTCGCGCGGGTCGTCGATGGTTCCGTTTCGCCGACCGGTATGGTCTGCTGTCACCTCGCCATTGCGGAAGCCCGCCATGATCCGATCGCTGAGACTCTTCGTCGTCTTCTCGGTCCTGTCGGGCCTCGCCGCGGCGCCGGCGCAGGCCGAGGGCGACTGCCAGCAGGTCTCCATCACCTGCACCCAGGCGAAGAAGCAGAACCAGGGCTACTGCGCCAGCGAACGGCGCGTGCAAAGCGGCATGTCCTACGACGGTTGCATCGCTTCGGGCGAGCGCGCGATGCAGGACTGCCTGAAGACCGGCCGCTGGGTGAGCGGCAAGCGCAATCTCTGCGGCCTTACGCGGCGGTAGCGCTCAGGACGTCGCCAGCTCGCGTAGCGCGCTCTCGAAGGCGGCGCGGTCGCCGCCCAGGCCGTTCTCGCCGAAGACCTCCGCGGTGAGGGTGGCGACGTCTTCGTCGCGCAGCTCGACGCAGTTCTGTGCCAGGTAGCCGCGTGCCAGCTCGACCGCCTGCTGCATGTCGCCGCCCAGCTTGTACTGCTTGTACCAGTCGTGCCGGCCGCCCTTGCCGAGCGCCTCGGCCAGCAGGTCGGTGAAGTTCATGACCTTGAAGGGATGCTGCCCTTCGGCACCGACGAGCTGGCGGTGGCAGGAGTGGTAGGTCGTCACCAGCAGGTCGGCGCCGACCGATTCGGCGCCCTCGGCCACCAGCCGATGGATCTCCGCCACCTTTCCTGGCCACACCTTGCCGGCCTGGCAGGTGTAGGACCAGTCGCGGTGCTGCGGGATCTCGACCACCTCGAGATTGGGGATCGCGGCCATCAGCGCGCGCACATGGCCGGTGACGCCGGCCAGCGAATCGTGCTCGTGCAGCACGGCGCGGCGCTTCGGCAGGTCGACGAAGTGCGGCCGCATGCGCTCGATATTGGCGGCGAGGAAGCCGGTGACGTGGCCGATGCCGAAATCGCGCGGGGCGGCGTCGTGGCGCGTCTCGGCGAACTGCTTGGTGCAGGTCGGGCACCAGGTCAGCACCTCCTTGGCGCCGGTCTGGCCGAAGCTCTCGTAGGTGCGCCCGGCGATGCGCTCGTGCGTCTTCGTATCGCCCTCGTTGAACTGGTAGATGCCGCAGCAATTCGCGGCGCCGCCCATCACGTCGTACCGCACGCCCAGCGTGTCGAGGATGTCCATGACGTTGAAGACGATATGCGGCGTACGCAGCACGTTGCAGCCGGTATAGAACACCAGCTCGCAACTGCGCCCCTCGCCGCGCGCGGTGATGCGCCTGAGCATCTCCGACGGCATCTGCATGCTCGCCAGCAGGCGCATGGCGTGCGCCATGTTGCGATACTTCTGCGCGCCCGCCATCCGACGCTCGGACTCCGCCACCGTGCCGGTGCGCTTCCTGATGCGCGCGACCGACATCCACTGGCGCACGTTGATCTGCTCGGGGCAGACGGCGTTACACTGGGCGCTGCCGTTGCAGGCCTCGATCCACCTGCCGGCGGTCTCGGGATAGGCGGTGCCCGCGGTGACCGCCTTCAGCTCCTCGACGATGCGCACGGCCGCCGTACGATCCAGGCCGATCTCGGCCGCGGTCGGGCAGGCCTCGACGCACTTGCCGCAGGCGGTGCAGCGCTCCATCGCGTCATGGCCGACGCTGTCGAGATAGGCTTCGTAGCTGGACATGCCCGAGCTTAGCGCCGCGGCGGACGGGCACAACCCGGGACTTGTTCGACACAATCGGCGGGCGCACCATGGCCTCATAGGGTTCGGGAGGATATCGCCATGACCAAGCCTGATGGACTGCACCATCTCGCCGTGACCACCGCCGACATCAAGACGCAGATCGCCTTCTTCAGCGACGTGCTGGGCACCGAGCTGGTGGCGCTCTACTGGATGCACGGTGTGAAGGGCGCCTGGCACGGCTTCGTCAAGCTCAACGACACCTGCTCGATCGCCTTCGTGCAGTCACCCGACATCGCCAGGGTGAAGCCCGAGATCGGCGTCACCCATTCCGGCAACGCCGGCGCGCCCTGCGCTCGCGGAATCATGCAGCACCTCGCACTGAACGTGAAGGACGATGCCGAATTGCTGGCGATGCGCGATCGCATCCGCTCGCGCGGCATCATCGTCTTCGGTCCGATCGACCACGGCTTCTGCAAGTCGATCTACTTCGCCGGCCCCGAGAACCTCAGCCTCGAGCTGTCGACCTCGCCGGCACCGATCGACGCGCGCGCCTGGATCGATCCCGAGGTGGTGCGGCTGGCCGGCATCAGCGAGGCCGAGCTGGCGCGCTTCAAGAAGCCCGCGACCTACCGCAACGACAGCGGCAAGCCGCTGCCGCAGCCGCCGATCGATCCGGCCAAGCCGCACATGATCTATCCCGAGGCGCGCTACAAGCAGATGGTGGCGATGTCCGACGAGGAGTACACGCGCGTGCGCAGCGAGACCACGCCGCCGGTGCAGGTCGCGGCGGAGTAGAGCGACCGCCAATGCCTTGCATCCGATGCGGGCTGGCCATTGCGTCCGTGGTGGCGGCACTCGCTTCACCGATCCAGGCGCAACCGAGCGATGAGACGTGGCGGCAATGCCGCGACGGTCCGGCCGACGCCGCGATCGTCGCCTGCGGCGCCATCATCGACATGCCGGGCATGTCGCCAGCCGATCTCGCGAACGCCCGCTTCCATCGCGGCGTGGCACATCTCGACCAAGGCGCATTCGTGCGGGCCATCGACGATCTGAATGAGGCTATACGCCTCGATCCAACGGACGCCTGGGCGCTGGCCTATCGCGGGCTGGCTTATCAGGAGACGGGCCAGCTTGACCGCGCCGTTCGTGACCTCGACGAGCTGGTTCGTCGGGATCCCTCCAATGTCGACTTTCTGATCGGGCGTGCCTCCGCTCATCTCGAAAAGGATGAATTCGAGCGAGCCATTGCGCTTCTCGACACCGCCATCCGGCTCGCCCCATCCCTGGCTGAGGCCTTCGCGATCCGGGGTGGCGCCTACATGGAACTGGGCCAGTACGACCGCGCACTGCGCGATCACGATCAATCGCTGAAGCTCAAGCCTGGAGAGCCGTGGATGCTCGTTCATCGTGGCGCGACGCTGATCGAGGCCGGTCAGTTCGATCGGGCGATCGAAGACTTCAACGCGGCGCTGCAGCGAGAGTCCGATCTTGCGGAGGCGTTCCTCGGTCGGGGCTACGCCTGGCGCAAGAAAGGCGAGCTCCAGCGCGCCCTGCGCGATTACACTGAGGCGATTAGACTCGGGCCGAGCGAGGCAGTGCCACATGCCCGCCGCTGCTTCGCACGTGCCGTCCTCGATCAGCTCGCGGACGCGCTGAAGGATTGCGACGAAGCGCTGCGACTGGCACCTGACAAGAACGCGTTGGCACTCTCGGCCCGTGGTCTTGTGCATCTGAAAGCGAATCGAACCGATGCCGCCATCAGGGACTATGACGCTTCCCTAAGGATCGAGCCAAAGAGTGCCGGTACCCTCTACGGTCGTGGCGTCGCACGCCAGCGCAAAGGCGACGCCGCGGGAGCCGCAGCCGATCTTGAAGCGGCAAAAGCCATCAAGGCTGATGTCGTCGAGGAGTATTCGAAGTACGGCCTTCGTTAGCCGCCGGCCAGCCGGATCGCCTCGTCGAGATCGAGCGCGGCAAGGCTGTCGGCGCGCAGGTCGGCGGCCGACAGGTCGAGGCCGGCCGTCATCGCATTGGGCACGGCGATGGTGAACATGCCGGCTGCCTTGGCTGATGCGACGCCGTTGCGCGAGTCCTCGATGGCGATGGCCTCGTGTGGCGCGATGCCGAGCTTCTGCGCCGCCAACAGGTAAAGATCGGGCGCCGGCTTGGCGTGCTCGACCTGGTCGCCGGTGGCGAGATGCTCGAAGCGGTCGAGGAGGCCGACATGGCTCAGGTGCTGCTCGACCCAGGGGCGGCGCGAGGTCGAGGCGATCGCCAGGCCCAGGCCGCGCGTGCCGGCGCGCCCCAGCCAGTCCTCGACGCCGGGCCGCGGCCGCTCGGCGGCGATCAGGTCCATCATCACGGCGCGGCGCCGCGTGCGCAGCGTGTCGCGATCCAGCGCCTTGCCGATCTTGCCCTCGAGCCAGGCGTAGGGCTCGAACAGGCCCTTGGCGTTGCCGCCGATCAGCTGCACCCACAGCTCCATCGGCATCTCGACGCCGAACACGGCGTATTCCAGCCGCCACGACTCGAACTCGGGCGTCTCGGTGTCGACGATGGTGCCGTCGAAGTCGAAGATCAGCGCGCGGATGCTCAATTGACCCGCCGTTCCTTGCCGCGCCAGTACGGCTCGCGCAATTCGCGCTTGAGGATCTTGCCGGTGGGGTTGCGCGGCAACGTGTCGACGAAGTCGACCGATTTGGGCAGCTTGTAGCCGGCGATGCGCTCGCGCGCCCAGGCGATCAGCTCGGCGGGCGTGACTTCGGCGCCCGGCTTCCTCACCACGATCGCCTTCACCGCCTCGCCCCAGCGATCATCAGGGACGCCGATCACCGCGACGTCGGCGATGGCGGGGTGGCCGAACAGGGCGCTCTCGACCTCGGCGGGATAGATGTTCTCGCCGCCCGATACGACCATGTCCTTCACGCGGTCGTATATATAGAGGTAGCCCTGCTCGTCGAGATAGCCGGCGTCGCCGGTGAAGTACCAGCCGTCGCGCATCGCGCGCGAAGTGGCCTCGGGCAGCTTCCAGTAGCCCTTCATCACCTGCTTCGAGCGCACCGCGATCTCGCCGACCTGGTTGGGAGCGCAATCCTTGCCGTCGTCGCCGACGATGCGGATCTCGACGTTCTTCTGCGCGTAGCCGCAGGACAGCAGCTTCTTGGCGTCGTTGGGATCGTGATCCTCCGGCGGCAGCAGGGTGATGGCGCCGGTGGTCTCGGTCGCGCCATAGACCTGCTGGAAGCCGCAGGGAAAGATCTTCAGCGCCTGGCGCAGCAGCTCGGCGGGGATCGGCGCGGCGCCATAGACGATGATCTTCAGCGACGACAGGTCGGTCTCGCGGATCTGCGGCGTCTGTACCAGAAACAGGATGATCGCCGGCACCGCCAGCATCACCTCGATGCGCCGCTCCTCGATCAGCCTGAGGATCTGCAGCGGCACCACCTCGCGCATGACGTAGTTTGTGCAGCCGGCATAGGTGCCGGCCAGCGCCCAGCCGGCGCCGCCGATATGGAACATCGGCAGGATCACGATGTTGGGCACGCCCGGCCCCATGTGCCAGGTCGGCGTCCAGGCCGGCAGCAGCTGCAGCAAATTGGCGTTGGTGATCTGCGCGCCCTTGGGCAGGCCGGTCGTCCCTGACGTGTAGAACTGCACCGCCACGTCCTCGGGATCGATCGGCAGCTTCGGATCGACGTCGGATTGCCGGTCGCGCCACTGCGTGTAGGCCTCGAAGGCGGGATGCGCGCCGCTGAAGGCGACGATCGTGCGCACGCTCCTGAGCTCGGCGCGGATCTTCTCGACGACCGGGAAGTACTCCTCGCCGACGAACAGGATCTCGGCCTCGGCGTCGTTGACGATGTGGGCGATCTCCGGCGCCGCCAGCCGCCAGTTGACCGAGACCATCACGGTGTTGGACTTGGCGCACCCGTAGAGCAGCTCGAAGAACACGCCGTTGCTCTTGTCGAGATGCGCCACGCGCGATTGCGGCTTGAGGCCCGCGGCGATCAGCCCGTTGGCGACCTGGTTCGCCCGGCGGTCGAGCTCGCCATAGGTCGTGGGCTCGTCCTCGAAGACGACGGCGATCTCCTGCGGCCGCTGGGCGGCGTGCTGGCGCACGATATCGGCGATGATCGACGGTGGCGCGATGCTCAAACCCTGTTCCTCCCTTTGGCCGGCCGCCGCGGCATGCTATCGCAATTCCGGTCGAATTCGGACGATTCTCTAGGCGTGCCAAGTGTTTGCCGCAAAGTCTTCCGTGGAAAAACCTGCCGATTCGCGATACTGTGCGGCACGATGCTAGGCAAATGGTTCGGTGGCGGGCGCAAGACGCAACCGGCGCGGGCGCGACGCGCCGCCGTGCCGGCAGGCTACCGCGTCTACGCCATCGGCGACATCCATGGCCGCCTCGATCTGCTGACGGCGCTGCACAGCGACATTCTGGAGGACACCAGGCGGCATCCGCACGCCGGCACCAACGTGCTGATCTATCTCGGCGACTACATCGACCGCGGCCCCTACAGCCGCGAGGTCATCGACTACCTGATGAGCGATCCGCTGCCTGGCTTCGAGAGCGTGCGGCTGCTGGGCAACCACGACGAGGCGCTGCTGAAGTTCCTCGAGGACCCGGCGATCGGCCCGAGCTGGTCGAGCTTCGGCGGCGAGGCGACCCTGCTGAGCTACGGCGTGCGCGCCCAGCCCGGCATCATCGGCGCCGCGCGCTGGGAGGACATGCGCCGGCAGCTCGCCGAAAACATGCCGGAGAGCCACGTCGCCTTCCTGCGCGCGCTCAAGACCTCGGTCGAGGCTGGCGACTATCTCTTCGTGCACGCCGGCGTGCGGCCGGGCGTGCCGCTTTCGGCCCAGCGCCAGGAAGACATGCTGTGGATCCGTGACGCCTTCCTCGACAGCGCGCTCGATCACGGCAAGGTCGTCGTGCACGGCCATACGCCGGTCGACGCGCCCGAGGTGCGGCCCAATCGCATCGGCGTCGACACCGGCGCCTTCGCCAGCGGCGTGCTGACCGCGGTCGTGCTCGAGGGCGAGGACCGGCGCTTCGTGTGCACCGGCACGCCCGACTGGGCGCGCATCGCCGCGCAATAGGCTCGATCACCACCAACAATCAACCACCCCCTCAGCGCTCCCTCCGAAGGACAGACCTCTCCATGCCGAAGCGTATCCTGGTGACCGGCGGCGCCGGTTTCCTCGGCTCGCACCTGTGCGAGCGCCTGCTGGCGCAGGGCCACGACGTGCTGTGCGTCGACAACTACTTCACCGGCACCAAGCGCAACATCGTGCCGCTGCTGGATCACAAGCATTTCGAGGTGATCCGCCACGACGTGACCTTCCCGCTCTATGTCGAGGTCGACGAGATCTACAATCTCGCCTGCCCCGCCTCGCCGGTGCACTACCAGCACGACCCGGTGCAGACGACCAAGACCAGCGTGCACGGCGCTATCAACATGCTGGGTCTCGCCAAGCGCACGCGGGCGAAGATCTTCCAGGCCTCGACCAGCGAGGTCTACGGCGACCCCGAGGTCCATCCGCAGCCCGAGAGCTATCGCGGCAGCGTCAACCCGATCGGTCCGCGTGCCTGCTACGACGAGGGCAAGCGCTGCGCCGAGACGCTGTTCTTCGACTACTACCGCCAGCACAAGGTCAACATCCGCGTGGCGCGCATCTTCAACACCTACGGCCCGCGCATGCATCCCAATGACGGGCGCGTGGTGTCGAACTTCATCGTCCAGGCGCTCAAGGGCCAGCCGATCACGCTGTACGGCGACGGCAAGCAGACGCGCTCCTTCTGCTACGTCGACGACCTGATCGAGGGTTTCATCCGCCTGATGGGCGCGCCGAACTCGGTGACCGGTCCGGTCAATCTCGGCAATCCCGGCGAATTCACCATCCGCGAGCTGGCCGAGAAGGTGATCAGGCACACCAACTCGAAGTCCAAGCTGATCCGCAAGCCGCTGCCGGTCGACGACCCGATGCAGCGCAAGCCCGACATCAGGCTGGCGCGCAAGGCGCTGAAGTGGCAGCCCAAGATCAAGCTCGACGAGGGCCTGATCAAGACCATCTCCTACTTCGATCACCTGCTGACCACCGGCGTGCCGTATGGGGAGCGAGGGAACTGACGGGCGAGCCGCTGTCGTCCTGAGCGCAGCGAAGGACCTCGCGGTGGCGCGACCTGTCACGGTGTATGCATGTGACCGCGATACCGCCGGATCCTTCGCTTTGCTCAGGATGACGGGTGTCAGTCCATCCGCCGCTTCGTCAGCTCCGCCTCGTTCAGCCGCAGGCCGAGGCCTGGTTCGTCCGACAGCTTGAACAGCCCGTTCACCGGCACCGGCGGGTTCTCGAACACGGCATGCGTGCGCGACGACGGGTCGTTCCACTCCGCCGGCTTCACGCCCTGCAGCAGCGATGCCACCACATGCAGGTTGGCGACGTGGCCGATGGTCGGCTGCGTCTGGTGCGGCACCAGCTCGACACCATGCGCGTGGGCCAGCGCGGCGCAGCGCAACAGGCCGATGATGCCGCCCATCTTGACGATATCCGGCTGCACCATGCGCACCCCGGCGTCGATCAGGTCGGCCAGCGCCGACAGCGTGTAGGTCTGCTCGCCGGCCGAGACGGTGATGTCGAGGCGCTGCGCGAGCTCGCCGGTCGCCTTGACGTGGTAGTGCTGCAGCGGCTCCTCGAACCACCAGTAGCCCAGCTCCTCCAGCACGCGGCCCATGCGCATCGCGCCGCCGATCGAGTAGCCGTTGTTGGCGTCGAAGGCGAGCGGGAAGCCGTCGCCGACCAGCTTGCGCACGGCGCGCGCCTTGGCGATGTCGCCGGGGATGTCGGCGTCGAGCGACGTGCGCGCGTTGTCGAAACGGATCTACACCGCGGCCGGCTGGTCCTTCAGCCGCTCCTCGACCACCCGGCAGACCTGATCGACGCTGCGCTCGGCGTTGCCGCCGATCGAGGCATAGAAGGGGATCGCCGTCTTCCACGCCCCGCCGATCAGCTTGTAGATCGGCAGGCCGGTGCGCTTGCCCTTGATGTCCCACAGCGCGATGTCGAGCGCTGCCAGCGCGCCGGTCAACGCGCCCTCGGGCCCGAGCTTCACCAGCGTGTGCATCGCCTGGTCGAGCAGCACGGCGTGATCGAGCGGATCCTGGCCGATCAGCATCGGCGCGATGTCGTCGCGGATCATGCCCAGCGACGCGCGGCCGCCCTGCATCGGCGAGGCCTCGCCCATGCCGGTGACGCCGTCATCGGTATGCACCAGCACGAAGGCGCTGCGCTGCTGCGGCCGGTCGTTCGGATTCCAGGCGACCTGGAATGCCTCGACACGCGTGATCCTCATGCTGGTCTTCCCTCTTTCCTTCTTCCCGCGTGCGCGAGGAGCAGGCATCAGAGCGCGCGGATCAGGTATCGTACACTCTTGCCGCGGTCGGGGAGGCGGGCTTCGCCGCAGACCGTGAAGCCCAGCCGTGCGTGGAAGGCATCGGAGACCGGGTTGGGCGGATCGCTGTTGACCTCGCAGCAGACCCGCTCGTGGCCGGCGCCGCGCGCGATGGCGAAGAAGTCCTCGTAGAGCCGCCGGGCGTGCCCGCCGCGCCGCGCCGCCGGCGACACCACGACACGATCGACATAGGCGAAGCGCGCGTGGCGCCGGCGGAACCACAGGAAGTTCGGGCTGCGGTAGTCGGCGTCCTGGTCGAAGGTCAGCAGGAAGGCTTCCGCGTCGCCGATCACCCGCGCGGCCATGGCGATCGAGAGCAGTCGGCCGAGTTCCTGCGCGTCGAGCTCGGACAGCTCGGTGGCGTGCGCGTTGTTGAGCGCCAGCAGGGCGGCCTGGTCGGCGGGCGAGGGGATGCGGATCGGCGACACGGGCGTGTCCTCGGGTCGGCTCACGCGCGGCCGTACTTGTCCTCGAAGCGCTCGATGTCATCCTCGCCGAGATAGGAGCCGGACTGCACCTCGATCAGGTGCAGCGGCTTGCTGCCCGTGTTCTCGAGGCGATGCAGGACGCCCAGCGGGATGTAGGTCGACTGGTTCTCCTCGAGCTTGAAGATGTCGTTGCCGCGGGTCACGCGCGCCACGCCGCGCACCACCACCCAGTGCTCGGCGCGCTTGCTGTGTCTCTGCAAGCTGAGCGCGCGGCCGGGCAGCACCTGGATATGCTTCACCTGGTGGCGCTCGCCGATATCGATGGTCTCGTAGTAGCCCCAGGGGCGGAAGACCTTGGCATGCGTCGCCGTCTCGGAACGGCCGGTGGCGCGCAACCGCTCGACCAGCTTCTTGACGTCCTGCGCGCGATCGCGCCGCGTCACCATCACCACGTCGCCGGTGGCGATCACGACCAGATCCTCGACGCCCAGGGTCGCGACCATCACGCCGTGCTCGGCGCGCAGGTAGCTGCCCGTGGTGTCCTCGGCCAGCACGTCGCCGACCAGCGCGTTGCCGCTGTCGTCCTTCGGCGACTGCTCGTGCAGGGCGTCCCAAGAGCCGATGTCGCTCCAGCCCATGTCGACCGGCACGGTCGCGGCGCGCCGAGTGCGCTCCATCACCGCGTAGTCGATCGAGATCGAGGGCGAGCGGCAGAAGGCCTCGCCGTCGAGCCGGATGAAGTCGAGATCGCGCGTCGCGCCCCTGAAGGCGGCGCCACAGGCCTCGACGATCGCCGGCTCGAACTGCTTCAGCTCGGCGAGATAGAGGTCGGCGCGCAGCAGGAAGATGCCGCCGTTCCAGGCATGGCCGCCCTTGGCGAGCAATTGCCGGGCGCGCGCGAGGTCGGGCTTC
Source organism: Reyranellaceae bacterium (assembly GCA_050183765.1). GTDB lineage: Bacteria > Pseudomonadota > Alphaproteobacteria > Reyranellales > Reyranellaceae > JAFAZJ01. Next base: position 19,244 of record JBFXAZ010000032.1, read on the forward strand.
TCGATGAAGCGTTCGACGGCGTGGCAGCCCGGCGCGTCGGGCAGCGGCGCACCGATCTTGATGTAGCCGTAGCCGGTCTCGGGGCCGGTGGGCGCGATGCCGAAGGTGACGAAACTGCCCAGCACCGCCGCGGGCATGGCCTGTGCGATCGCGGTCTGGAAGGCATCGGGTCGGCTGATCAGATGATCCGACGGCAGCACCAGGATCGGCCGGCTGGGACCGTCGGCCGCGGCCATCATGGCGCCGATCGCGACCGCCGGCGCGGTATTGCGCGCGGCCGGCTCGAGCACCGTGGCGGCCGGCGTCACGCCCACGGCGCGCAGCTGCTCGGCGACGAGGAAGCGGTGCTCGGCGTTGCACACGATGACTGGTTGCATGAAGCGTGCAGGATCCGCGACGCGCCGCACGGTCTGCTGCAGCAGCGACAGCTCGCCGGACAGCGGCAGGAACTGCTTGGGATAGGCCTCGCGCGACAGCGGCCAGAGCCGAGTGCCGGAGCCACCGGAAAGGATGACAGGTTGGATCAGATGGGATGACGAAGACGGATCCGGCTGCGCCATCCGCTGTTCCACTGGTTAACTGGCAGCGGCGAGCCTGGGTGCGCCGTTGGCCTTGGACATCCCGCCCGATACCATCTGGTCGTGGATCCAGCGATAGGTTTTTTCCATGCCGTCCTCGAGACGCACGGAAGGCGCCCAGCCGAGCACGCGCTTGATCATATCGTTGTCGCTGTTGCGTCCGCGCACGCCCTTAGGTGCGTCAAGCTTGTAACGGCGCTTGAGCTTGATGCCGGCGATCTTCTCGACGATATCGACCAGGGTGTTGATCGACACCAGCTCGTCGCTGCCGATGTTGATCGGCTCGACCACGTCGCTGTTCATCAGCCGCACGCTGCCGTAGGTGCAGTCGTCGATGTACATGAAGGAGCGGGTCTGCTCGCCGTCGCCCCAGATCTCGATCTCGTGGCGGCCCGACAGCTTGGCTTCGATCACCTTGCGGCACATCGCCGCCGGCGCCTTCTCGCGCCCGCCGTCGTAGGTGCCCTCGGGACCATAGACGTTATGATAGCGGGCCATTCGGGTCTGCAGGCCGTAGTCCTCGCGGAAGTGCCGGCACATCCGCTCGCTGAAGAGCTTTTCCCAGCCGTAGCCGTCCTCCGGCATGGCGGGGTAGGCATCCGCTTCCTTCAGCGCCGTGACGTTGGCATCGGTCTGCTTGTCGGCGGCGTAGACGCAGGCCGACGACGAGAAGAAGTAGCGCTCGACGCCGAACTGGTGCGCGGCCATCAGCAGGTGCGTGTTGATCAGCACCGAGAGCATGCACTCGGCCTTGTGGGTCTCGATGAAGCCCATGCCGCCCATGTCGGCGGCGAGGTTGTAGACCTGATGCGCGCCCTTCACGGCCTGGAAAGCGGCGTCGCGCCGGCTCATGTCGAGCTGCAGGTTTTCTACCCCGTCGTGCAGCTGGTACCACTCGTCGGTCGGCTTGATGTCGACCGCCCGGATGCGCGTGAAGCCGCCTGCCGTGCGCAGATGCTCGACCAAATGACCGCCAATAAAGCCGCCGGCGCCGGTCACCAGCACAATGTCGTCGTTACGCATCACTTACACCCGCAAATTCATGCATTAAATCGGCAATGATTATATAAATTTTGCAGACGTTTGCGAGAAGTTTGTGAGAGGTCAGTTAACTTTTGCGCGAAACCGTATCGTGATCTTGTGGGCATATCGACCTCCAACCGCAAGCGGTAGTCCTGCGGCATCACGCGCTTATCGCAAGTGGCAGGCTTTCGTGATGACCGCCTCAAAACGGTCCGTGATCCTGTGGATATCGAACGTGGCCTCGGCGTAGCGACGGGCATTGCAACCCAGCGTTGTCCGTGCCGCAGGGTCGTCATGCAGCCGCGCCGCCGCGCCGGCGAAACCCTGGCCGTCGTCGGGGGCGACGACGATTCCGGCCCCCTGCGCGGCGATGGTGCGCGCGGCGAGGTTTTCCGCCGGCATGGCCGCCAGCAACGGGCGGCCGGCACAAAGATAGGTCAGGACCTTGGACGGCACCGAATAGACACCGGCCTCGGGCTCGAGGATCGCCATCAGCACATCGGCCGAAGCCAGCATGTCGGGCATGCGCGCGAAGGGCTGGAAGGGCAGCAGCAGCAGATTGTCGAGTCGTGCCGCCTGCTTGCGCTCGGCCAGCCAATTCGCGCCCAGGCCCTCGGAAACGACGACGACCCGCACGTCAGGGGCCTCGCGATAGCGTTCGGCGATGCCCAGCAGCAGGCCGGGATTGTGCTTCAGGCCCAGGGTGCCCGAATACATGAACACCAGCTTGCCGTTCAGGTCGTGCTCGCGCGCGAACTCGTTGTCGCGCGGGTGCGGCGGCAGTTCCTCCAGCGGCGCCCAGTTCTCGATGATCGAGATCCGCTGCTCCTCGATGTGCCAGCTGCTCAGCAGCGGGCGGAAATCGTCGGTGATGGCCACGACCTGATCGCTGCGGCGGAGCAGGCCGGCCTCGAGGCGCCGGTAGTGCCAGACGACGGGCGCGCCCAGCGGCCCGAGCTTGGGCGCGACCAGCCGGGCGATCGCCTCGGCGTAGATGTCCTGCACCCAGAAGACGAAGCCGCGATGATTGGCGCGGCACCAGCGTTGCGGCGCCAGCAGCGAGTCGGGCGGCGTGTTGCTCATCAGCGCGACGTCGGGCTGGAATGCCGCAAGCTCGCGCTCGAGCAGCCTGCCGTAGGCCCGTTCCTGGCGGAAGCGGGTGAAATAGTCGTACTTCGCCATCGGCTGGCCGGGGTCGATGGCGGCGACCTCGAAGGTCGTGGGATCGCCGGGTAGCTGGGCGAGCGAACCGCGCGGCGTCTGGAAGCGGGCGTTGAACAGGTGGCGCACGACATGGCCGCGCCGCGCCAGCGCGCGCGCGAGCTGGACCTGGAACGGATGGCCGGAATTGTCGTGCAGCAGGATGCGCATCTACGTTCCGTCGTCCTTCGCTGCGCTCGGGACCACGCGGTCGGTCAGTACGCGTTCTTGCCACGCAGCACGGTGATGATCGTCATCAGCACGATCTTGATGTCGAGCAGCAGCGACCAGTTCTCGATGTAGTAGAGGTCGTGGTCGACGCGCTTGCGGATCTTCTCGATCGTGTCGGTCTCGCCGCGCCAGCCGTTGACCTGGGCCCAGCCGGTCAGGCCGGGCTTGACGCGATGGCGCGCGGCGTATTCGGCGACGGCCTCCTCGAACAGCAGGTTCTCGGCCTTGGTGTCGATCGGATGCGGCCTGGGCCCGACCATCGACATGCTGCCGCCCAGCACGTTGAAGAGCTGCGGCAGCTCGTCGATCGAGGTGCGGCGGATGAAGCGGCCGACCCGGGTGATGCGAGGATCGTCGCGGCCGACCTGCACCGGGGCGATGTCGCGGCAGTCCTCGGCGTACATTGAGCGGAACTTCCACACCTGGATGCGCTGGTTGTTGAAGCCGTAGCGCGTCTGGCGGAACAGGACCGGCCCGCGGCTGTTGAACTTGATGGCCAGCGCGGTGACCAGCATGATCGGCGAGAAGACCAGCAGCAGCAGCAGCGCCAGGCCGATATCCTCAAGCCGCTTCAGCAGCAGCTTGTCCGCCGACAGCGGCTTGTCGAAGACGTTGAGCACCGGCACGTTGCCGAGCTCGCTGTAGGAGCAATGGGCGAGGCGGAAGCCGATCATGTCGGGCGCCAGGCGGATGTCGACCGGCAGCTCCCACAGCTTCTTGAGGATGGTCATGACGCGGATCTCGGCCGCCCACGGCAGCGCCACGACGATCTGGTCGATGTGGTTGTGGCGGGCGTAGTCGATCAGGTCGTCGACCGTGCCACGCACCGGCACGCCTTCGATCGGCTCCATCTCACGCTGGGCGCGCTCGTCGAAGATGCCGACGATCCGGTAGTCGGTCGCGGCGGCCTCGCGCAGGTGCTGGATCAGGCGACGGCCATGCGGTCCGGCGCCGACCACGGCGATGGTGCGGGTCAGCTGCCCGGATTCCGTCCAGCGGCCGATGATGCCGGCGACGATGAAACGCACGGCGATGAAGGTGCCCAGGGTCCAGACATACCAGAGGATCGCCCAGCCGCGCGGGAAGTTGGCCGAGACCTTGGTGACGAAGGCCGCCACGATCATCAGCGCCAGCACGCCGGTCCAGGCCAGGGTGACCCGCCCGACCTGGCGGGGCACGTTGGCCAGGCTGCGGATGGAGTACAGGTTCAGGACATGGAAGACGTTGGCCACAAGCAGCGAGCTGGACGCCATGGCCAGGAAGTACTGGTCGTCGAAGAGCTCGAAGTGCTGGGGCAGCCAGACGGTGATGGCGATCCAGGCGATCACGGCAGGCGCCAGGATGTCGGCGATACGCGTGAGCCACAGGAGCTTGGTCTCGGAATACGCCTTGGACCTATCCATGTCCGTCCCCGCCGTACGGGAGCCCTAATATAACTGGCTGGCACCACAACCGATGCCAACTGTGAATCTTCCGTCAAGTCATTGCCAGTGTGAAACAATCGATGTGTCCGGTCAACGAAATGACCATCCACTCATCACTGGCCACCACCCTGAACATCTTGCATAATAGCTTTAACTTCCATATTTTATCAAGTAAAATCAACGTTATATAAAGGATAATTAAATCCAGATGGGACTTAAGAACAGGCTCCGATTGCTCTACCGAACGATCGACCGGTTCGGCCTATGGCGGGGTCTCGCCGTGTGGTGGGCATTGGCCGCCCCGGGCGGTGGATTGCGCGCCGTGCGAGTTCCCGGATTCCAGCACAAGGTTTGGTTGCGGGCGGGCACCACCGACGTGGCGAATTTCGAGCAGATCTTTCTGCTGGGCTCGCTCGACCTTCGGCGCTTCCCCCAATCCCGGGCACTGCACGCCTATGCCCGCACCGCGCCGGCGCCTCAGGTCGTCGTCGACGGCGGGGCCTATATCGGCCTGTCCTCGGTCTGGCTGGCACGCGACTTTCCCTCGGCGCGGATCCTCGCCGTCGAGCCCGATCCGGACAATGCCGCCATGGCGCGCCGCAACGTGGCGGCGTGGCCCAATATCGAGGTGGTCGAGGCCGGGCTCTGGGACCGGCCGACGACGGTCTTCCTGAGCCACGATGGCCAGGAACCCTGGAGCGGGCGTCTCAGCGATGCGGCGGGCGAGGGACCGCGCGTGCCGACGGTCACCATCAACCAGCTGATGGAGCGGGTGGGCGCCGCCGAACTGCTGGTGGTGAAGCTGATCATCGAGGGCTCTGAGCGGGCGGTGTTCCGCGCCGGGCTTGAGTGGCTCGACAAGACCCACCACGTCGTCTTCATGCCCGGCGACTGGGCGAGTCCCGGGACCGGCGGCGGCCAGGCGGCGTTCGCGGCATTGGCCGCCCGGCCGTTCGACTGGATCGTCGCCGGCCAATGCGTGCACTGCTTCCGCATGGCCGGGAATTCGCTGGCCTGAGGGCCGGAATTGAATTATAGCATGGTCTGAGAAATATGCCGAAATGTGCGTTATTTCAGTAATTTGTCGCGATCTATTCAGTTGACGATGCTCGACCAGATCACGCCGGTGATCCTGACCTGGAACGAGGCACCCAACATCGGGCGCAACCTCGAACGGCTGGGCTGGGCGCGCGAGGTGGTGGTGCTCGACAGCGGCAGCGACGACGAGACCGAGGCGATCGCCCGGCGCCATCCCAATGTCCGCTGGCTGAGCCGCCCCTTCGACAGTCACGAGCGGCAGTGGACCCACGCAGTCCAGGAGACCGGCATCGCCACGCCCTGGGTGCTGCGGCTGGATGCCGATTACATCGTGCCGCAGGCGACCATCGAGGAGATCGCCGCGCTGCGGCCGGAAGAGGACATCGGCGGCTATCGCACGGCATTCGACTACTGCATCGACGGGCGGAAATTGCGCGGCTCGCTCTATCCGCCGCTGCCCACCCTGTTCCGCCGCGACCGCGTGCGCTTCGTGCAGGACGGCCACACCGAGAAGGCGCATGTCTCCGGCAACGTGCCGATGCTGCGCGGTCATATCGACCACGACGATCGCAAGAGCCTGGAGCGCTGGCTGGTCTCGCAGTACCGCTACCAGCGGCGCGAGGTCGACAAGCTGACGGCGACGCCCTGGGGGCAGTTGTCGTGGGGCGACCGCCTGCGGCTGACCCGCGTGCTGGGCCCGCCGAGCGTCTTCCTCTATTGCCTGCTGGGCCGCGGCCTGTTGCTCGACGGCAAGGCCGGGCTGGTCTACGCCTGCCAGCGCGCCACCGCCGACCTGATCCTCTCGATGCTCCTGCTGCAGCGCGACCTGAAGCGATGACCTACATCCTGGGCCTGAACGCCTTCCACGCCGATTCCGCCGCCTGCCTGGTCAAGGACGGCGCGCTGGTCGCCGCCGCTGAGGAAGAGCGATTTCGCAGGTTGAAACACTGGGGCGGCTTCCCCAGCGAGGCGATCAGATATTGCCTGAAGGAAGCAGGCATCGCCCTCGACCAGGTCGCGCATGTCGCCATCAACCGCGACAGCCGCGCCAGCTTCTGGCGCAAGGTCGGCTATGTCCTCACCAAGCGGCCCAGCCTCGACCTGATCATGAGCCGGGTGCGCAACCGCCGTCAGTGGGACGACGTCGCCGAGCAGCTCGCCGCGCAGCTGCCCGAGACCCGGTTCACGGGCGCGGTGCACGCCGTCGAGCATCACCTCTGCCATCTCGCCTCGACCTTCTACGTCTCACCCTTCGAGCGCGCCGTGGCGGTGTCGGTCGACGGCTTCGGCGACTTCGCCAGCGCCGCTTGGGGCATGGGCGAGGGCAATCGCCTGAGCATCGACGGGCGCGTGCACTTCCCCAACTCGCTGGGCATCTTCTACGAGGGCATCACCCAGTTCATCGGCTTCCCCAACTACGGCGACGAATACAAGGTGATGGGTCTCGCACCCTATGGCGAGCCCAGGTACCTCGAGCAGATGCGCAAACTGGTGAGGCTCAAGGACGACGGCTCCTTCGAGCTCGACCTGCGCTACTACACGCATGCGCGCGAAGGCTCGAAATACGAGGTGCGCGACGGTACGCCCTCGGGCGGGCGCATCTGGTCGAAGGAGATGGTCGAGCTGTTAGGCCCGGCGCGCGGCAGGGACGAGCCGCTGGAGCAGCGTCACAAGGACATCGCTCGCTCGGCGCAGGCGATGTACGAGGAGGCGTTCTTCCACCTGCTGGGCGCGCTGCACAAGCGGTACGGCTGCGACGCCGTCGTGCTGTCGGGCGGCTGCGCTTACAACTCGGTGGCCAACGGCAAGGTCTACGAGCGCTCGCCGTTCAAGCATTGCTACATCCAGTCGGCCGGCGGCGATGCCGGCGGCGCGATCGGTGCGGCGTTCCAGGTCTGGCACGACCTGCCGCAGGGTGAGGGCGGCAAGCGCCACTTCGTGATGGATCACGCCTACTGGGGCCCGGCGGCGACTCCCGAGGAGATCGAGGCGGCGGTGAAGGCGCGGCAGGCCGAGTTCGACTCTGCCCATTGCGCCATTGAGACCATCGCCGACGAAGCCGAACTCTGCCGCCGCACCGCGACGGCGATCGGCGAGGGCAAGGTGATCGGCTGGTTCCAGGGCCGCATGGAGTGGGGCCCGCGCGCGCTGGGCAACCGCTCGATCCTCGGCGACCCGCGCCGCGCCGACATGAAGGACATCCTCAATCTCAAGATCAAGCGCCGCGAATCCTTCCGCCCTTTCGCACCCTCGATCCTGCGCGAGGCGGTGAAGGACTGGTTCGAGACCGACGACGACGTGCCGTTCATGATGCAGGTCTTCCGCATCAGGCCCGAGCAGCGGCCGAGGATCCCGGCGGTGACGCATGTCGACGGCTCGGGCCGCCTGCAGACGGTCGATGCCCACACCAACCCGCGCTACCACCGCCTGATCTCGACCGTGCGCGATCAGACCGGGGTGCCGATCGTGCTCAACACCAGCTTCAACGAGAACGAGCCCGTCGTGTGCAGGCCGGAGGAGGCGATCGACTGCTTCCTGCGCACCAGGATGGACGTGCTGGTGCTGGGCGACACCTTCATCGAGCGGCGCTGATCACCCCAGGATGCCCGGCAGGTCGAGGCCGTGCTCGCGCGCGCAGTCGAGCGCGATGTCGTAGCCGGCGTCGGCATGGCGCATGACGCCGGAGGCCGGGTCGTTCCACAGCACGCGTTCCAGTCGCCGCGCCGCCTCTGATGTGCCGTCGCAGACGATCACCATGCCGGCATGCTGCGAGTAGCCGATGCCGACGCCGCCGCCATGATGCAGCGAGACCCAGGTGGCGCCGCTGGCGCAGTTCAGCAGGGCATTGAGCAACGGCCAGTCGGACACCGCGTCCGAGCCGTCGCGCATCGCCTCGGTCTCGCGATTGGGCGAGGCGACCGATCCCGAGTCGAGGTGGTCGCGGCCGATGACGATCGGCGCCTTCAGCTCACCGCGCGCCACCATCTCGTTGAAGGCGAGACCGAGACGATGGCGATCGCCCAGCCCGACCCAGCAGATCCGCGCCGGCAGACCCTGGAAGGCGATGCGCGTGCGCGCCATGTCGAGCCAGTTGTGCAGATGCCGGTTGTCGGGCAGCAGCTCCTTCACCTTGGCGTCGGTCCTGTAGATGTCCTCGGGGTCGCCCGACAGCGCGCACCAGCGGAACGGCCCGACGCCGCGGCAGAACAGCGGGCGGATATAGGCCGGCACGAAGCCCGGGAACTCGAAGGCATCGCCGACACCTTCCTCCTTGGCCATCTGGCGGATGTTGTTGCCGTAGTCGACCGTCGGCACGCCGCTGCGGTGATAGGCCAGCATCGCCCGCACGTGCTCGGCCATCGAGGCACGTGAGGCGCGTTCGACAGCCTTCGGATCGGCGCCGCGCCGGTCTTCCCATTCGGCCAAGGTCCAGCCCTTCGGCAGATAGCCGTTGACGGGATCGTGTGCCGAGGTCTGGTCGGTGACGATGTCTGGCCGCACGCCGCGGCGGATCAGCTCGGGCAGGATCTCGGCGGCGTTGCCGAGCAGACCGACCGAGACCGGCTTCCTGTCGCGGCAGCTGCGCTCGATGATGCTCAGCGCCTCGTCGAGGTCCCTGGCCTGCGTGTCGAGATAGCGCGTGCGCAGGCGCATCTCGATGCGGCTGGGCTGGCACTCAATGGCGAGGCACGAGGCGCCGGCCATCACCGCCGCCAGCGGCTGGGCACCGCCCATGCCGCCCAGGCCCGCGGTGAGAATCCATCGGCCTGAAAGATCGCCGCCGTAGTGGCGCCTTCCGGCCTCGACGAAGGTCTCGTAGGTGCCCTGCACGATGCCCTGGCTGCCGATATAGATCCATGAGCCGGCGGTCATCTGGCCGTACATCATCAGGCCCTTGCGATCGAGCTCGTGGAAATGGGCCCACGTGCCCCAGTGCGGCACCAGGTTGGAGTTGGCGATCAGCACGCGCGGCGCATCGGCGTGGGTGCGGAACACGCCGACCGGCTTGCCGGACTGCACCAGCAGCGTCTGGTCGGCCTCGAGCTTGCGCAGCGCGGCGACGATGCGGTCGAATGCGTTCCAGTCGCGCGCCGCCCGGCCGATGCCGCCATAGACCACGAGCTCGCCGGGACGTTCGGCGACCTCGGGATCGAGGTTGTTCATCAGCATGCGCAACGGCGCCTCGGTCAGCCAGCTCCTGGCCGAGAGCTCGGTGCCGCGCGCCGCGCGGATGTGACGGGCGTTGTCGATGCGCGTCGGGATCGTCATCGGTGCCTCTCGGATCAGAGCGCGGGGAGGGTGCCGGGATGCAAGGCGCTTGCCGCGGCGCGCACGGCGTCGCCCGCCGCGACGAGCGCAGCCGCGCGCCGCAGGTCGTCGGCGAGGTAGCGGTCGGCGCCGAGGGCCGGCACCACATGGCGCAGCGCGGCGATCACCCGCTTCAACGGCTCGCTGGTCCTGAGCGGCGCGCGTAGCTCGATGCCCTGGGCGGCGACGAGCCACTCGATGCCCAGCAGCTGGGCTAGGTTGCGGTTCATCTCGTCGAGCCGGCGCGCGGCATGCGCCGCCATGGAGACGTGGTCTTCCTGGTTGGCGCTGGTCGGCGTCGAGTCGATCGAGCACGGCTGGGCGCGCTGCTTGTTCTCGGCGTAAAGCGCGGCGGCCGTCACCTCGGCGATCATGAAGCCGGAATTGAGCCCGGGATCGGGCGTGAGGAACGGCGGCAGGCCGAAGTTCAGCGCCGGATCGACCAGGGTGGCGATGCGCCGCTCGGCGATGGCGCCGATCTCGGCGATGGCGAGCGCGGTCTGGTCGGCGGCGAAGGCCACCGGCTCGGCGTGGAAGTTGCCGCCGGATACGATCTCGCGGGTCTCGACCAGCACCAGCGGGTTGTCGGTCGCGGCGTTGGCCTCGATCACCAAGGTCGCCAGCGCCTGGCGGATGAGGTCGAGAGCGGCGCCGGTGACCTGAGGCTGGCAGCGCATGCAGTACGGGTCCTGCACCCGCTCGTCGGCGTCGAGATGGGACTGGCGGATCTCGCTGCCGTCGATCAGCGCCATGAGCGCGCGCGCCGCGGCGCGTTGGCCCTCGAGGCCGCGCAGCTCGTGGATCTCCGGCCGGAACGGCGTCGCCGACGCCATGGCGGCATCGATCGACAGCGCGCCGGTGACCAGCGCCGTCGCCGCCAGTTCGTGCGCCCGGATGGCGCCGTGCAGGGCCCAGGCGGTCGAGAGCTGCGTGCCGTTGATCAGCGCCAGGCCCTCCTTGGGGCCGAGCACGATCGGCGCCAGGCCCTTGCTTTCGAGCGCGATGCGTCCCGGCATGGCCGCGCCGTCGACGAAGGCCTCGCCTTCGCCGATCATCACGGCGGCCATGTGCGCCAGTGGCGCGAGATCGCCCGAGGCGCCGACCGAGCCCTGCGCCGGGACCTTCGGCACGATGCCCGTCGCGAGCATCGCCTCGATCTGGCGGATGATCTGCGGCCGCACGCCCGAGGCGCCGCGGCCGAGCGAGATCAGCTTGAGCGCCATCATCAGCCGCACGATCACCGGCGGCGTCGGATCGCCGACACCGCAGCAATGCGACAGGATGAGATTGCGCTGCAGGGTGGCGGTGTCGGCCGGCGCGATGCGTTTCGACGCCAGCTTGCCGAAGCCGGTGTTGACGCCATAGACGGGGGCCGTGCCGGCGGCGGCCTCGGCGACGATGCCGGCGGCGGCCACAACGCGCGGCATGGCGGCCGGATCGAGGACCGCAGGTCCGCCGTCGATCACGACCTTGAGCTCGGCGATCCCGACCTTGCCGGGTGTGAGCTGGATCGGCTCGGCCATCGGCGGGCTCACCACTTCGGTGGCGGGCCGGCCGGCGCGAAGGGCCGTTCCAGCGCGCGCTCGACCATCATCAGCCGATCCTGCCCGTAGAACAATTCGCCATCGACGATGTAGGTGGGCGAGCCCGGCACGCCGTCGGCCATCGCCTGCCCGGTGCATTGGTCGAACTCAGCCTGGATCGCCTCGGAGCGCGCGGCGTCGAGGATGGCTTTCGCGTCACCGCCTACGCCCGTGACCAGACTGGCCAGCACGTCGGCACTGGCGAGATCGCGATCGTCGCGCCACAGCGCCGCGAGCATGTCGACATGCAGCCGGTCGACATCGGCGCCAGCCGCCTGCGCCGCGAGGATGACGCCGGCGGAGAACGCACGGTCGCCGAAATGATGCACCGGATCGACGAGCGCGGGGATGCCGAGGTATTCGCTCCAGCGTTCGATCTCGCGGCCGAACTGGTAGGCCTTGTGCGCGGCGGAGCGCTTGTCGAAGGGCATGCTGCCGGCGGCCGGCACGACGCGCGACATATCGATCGGACGATGGATCAGGCGGCGGCCGAAGCGGCGCGCGAGATCGACGATCCGCTGCGCGCCGAAATACGCATAGATCGATCGGGTCGAGTAGTAGTAGGTGATGGTCTTCATCATGGCGCAGGATCGCACGTCGCGACGCTGTCCGGCGCCGGGTAATGCAGACTTATCAACACTGCGCAGACAAGCGAGCCACGCATGAACGCCCCAACGGCGCCGGATTGGCGCGACGACATTTTCGCCGTCCTGCAGGCGCACGAGATCAAGCAGGTCTACCATGTGCCCGACGCCGGGCATTCCCGGCTGATCGAGTCCTGTCAGCGCTCCAACGCCATGCGCACATTGGCGCTGACGACGGAAGAGGAAGGCGTCGCGCTGGCCGCCGGCGCCTGGCTGGGTGGGCAGCGCTCGGTGCTGCTGATGCAGAGTTCGGGTGTCGGCAACACCATCAACCTGATGGGCCTGACCAAGACGCTGCGCTTCCCGCTGCTGACCCTGATCACCATGCGCGGCGACTACGGCGAGTTCAATTCGTGGCAGTATCCCATGGGCCAGGGTACGCCCAAGGTGCTCGAGGCGATGGGTGTGCTGCTCTACTCGGTCGACAGGGCCGAGGAGGTGAAAGCCACGGTCGACGCCGCCACACGCGCGGCGTTCAACGGCGGTCAGGCGGTCGCTGTGCTGCTGCGCCAGAAGCTGATTGGCATCAAGAATTTCGGGAAGAAGTGACATGAGCACGGCAACCCTGCGGCGCCGTCCGCTGGTCAAGAAGATCCTCGAAGGCGCCAACGACGATCTGCTGGTGATTGCCGGCCTGGGCTCGTCGAACTGGGACATCACCGAGGCTGGCGACCGGCCGCTCAACATGCCGCTGTGGGGCGCCATGGGCGCCACCGCCTGCATGGGACTCGGGCTGGCCATCGCGCAGCCCACCAAGCGCGTGCTGGTGATCACCGGCGACGGCGACATGCTGATGGGCATGGGCTCGCTGGCCACCGTGGCCGCGCAGCAGCCGCACAACCTCGCGATCTGCGTGCTCGACAACGAGAAGTTCGGCGAAACCGGCAATCAGGCGACGCACACCAGCGCGCGCAACAACGGGCCGACCGATTCCGGCGCCGGCGCCGATCTCAGCCTCATCGCCAGGGGTTGCGGCATCGCCGACAGCGCCGTGGTGCGCGACGAGAGCGACGTCGCGCAGCTCGTCAGCGATCTGCGGCGCAAGAACGGCCCGGTGTTCCGGGTCGTGAAGGTGATGGTCGAGAAGCTGGAATTCGTGATGCCGCCGCAGGACGGCGCGCATCTCAAGGACCGCTTCCGTCAGGCCCTGCTCGGCCAAGCCTGATTAAAGGCATTGGCGGATGCGCTGAGCAGCACTATATTAACGGCGTTAATATAAACTGCGAGATGCAACGATGATCCCGGTCACGATCAACGGTGAACGGCGCGAGATCGCGGTCGAGCCCGACAAGCCGCTGCTGTGGGTGCTGCGCGAGGACCTCGCGCTCGTCGGCACGAAGTATGGCTGCGGCGTCGCGGCCTGCGGTGCCTGCACGGTGCATGTCGACGGCCAGGCGATCCGCTCCTGCTCGGTGCCGATCGAGCAGGTCGCCGGTCGCGAGGTCGTGACCATCGAGGGATTGGGCGGAGACCGCGTGCACGCCGTGCAGATGGCATGGATCGAGCTGCAGGTGCCGCAATGCGGCTACTGCCAGACCGGCTTCATGATGGCTACCGCGGCCCTGCTCAAGGAGAAGCCCAGGCCGACCGATGCGGAGATCGACGCGGCGCTGACCAATATCTGCCGCTGCGGCACCTACCAGAGCATCCGCAAGGCGGTGCACCGCGCCGCGGCGATCATGGAGGCCGCGCGATGAAGCTCACGCGCCGCAAGCTGATCGTCGGCGGCACGCTGGGCGGCGGCGCGCTGGTCGTGGGCTGGTGGTTCGCGCACGACCGCGACCGGCTGGGCGGGCGCGACGCGTTCCGGGCCCGTCAGGGCGAGGTCGCCCTGAACGGCTGGGTCAAGGTGTCCAGGAGCGGCGCCATCATCGTCGCCGTGCCCCGCGCCGAGATGGGGCAGGGCATCCACACCGCCCTCGCCATGCTGGTGGCCGAGGAGATGGATGCGAAATGGGACGACGTGCGCGTCGAGGACGCCGCCGATCTCGGCATCTATCGCAATGTCGAGATGCTGCTGGAAGACGCCCGTTCGCAGGATCCCGGACTCATGCGCGACATCGCGCTGTGGGCCGGCGAGCACGTCGCCGGCATCCTGGGCGTGTCGGCCACTGGCGGCAGCTCCTCGACACGCGACGCCTGGGAGCCGATGCGGCTGGCCGGCGCCTCGGCGCGCGAGCTGCTGCTGCGCGCCGCGGCGCAGAAGGCGGGCGTCAAGCAATCGGAGCTGATCGTCGTCGACTCGCGGGTGAAGACACGAAGCGGCAAGCCGGTCGCGTCGTACGGCGAGCTGGTCGACGCCATCGGCACGCTGCAGCCGCTCGGCGACGTGCCGGTGAAGTCGCCCGCCGAGTTCAGGCTGATCGGCAAGGAGCTGCCGCGACTCGATATCGCCGCCAAGGTTACCGGCACCGCGACCTTCGGCATCGACGTGCGTCTGCCGGACATGCTCTATGCCGCCGTCGCCAACAGCCCTGTCTTTGGCGGAAAGCCCAAGACCTTCACGCTGCCCGGCGGCGAGCTGCCCAAGGGGCTGGTCAAGATCGTCGAGCTGCCCGACGCGATCGCCGTCGTCGGCCACAGCTGGTGGAAGGCGCAGCGCTTTCTCAACGAGACGCTCAAGATCGAATGGGATCTGGGCCCGAACGCTGGATTGAACACCGCCGCGCTGGCCGGCGAGTACGCCGCGCAGGCGCGCGCGGTCGGCGAGCCGACGAAGACACGGACCTTCCAGACGACGAGCACGACGCAGCAGCCGATGGAGCGCGGGATCGAGGCGACCTACAGCGCGCCGTATCTCGCGCACGCCACGATGGAGCCGATGAATTGCACGGCGCGCTACACCGAGGGCCGGCTCGATCTGTGGATGCCTAACCAGTCGCCGTCCCTGATGCGCTATGTCGCGGCCAAGGCCGCCGGGCTCGACCAGGCGCAGGTGACGGTCCACACCACCTATCTCGGCGGCGGCTTCGGGCGGCGCGCCGAGCCGGATCTCGTGCGCCAGGCCGTGGCGATCGCCAAGGCGCTACCCGGCAAGCCGGTGCAGCTGCTGTGGTCGCGCGAAGAGGACATGCGCCACGACTTCTACCGGCCGATGGCCGTGGCGCGCATGCAGGCGCGGGCGTCGAAGTCGGCGCCGTGGGAATGGCGGTGCCGCCTGGTGGGGCAATCGGCAACTGGACAGTTCATCAACCGCGTGCTGCGCCTGGGCGAGCAGGGCGATCCCGACGGCAACAGTGTCGAACGGCCGCCCTATGGCTTCCCCTCCTATCGGATGGAGGCGGTGGTGCCCAAGGGGCCGGTGCCCGTGGGCTTCTGGCGCTCGGTCGGCCACTCGCACACCGCTTTCTTCGACGAGTGCTTCCTCGACGAGGTGGCGCTGGCGATGAAGAAGGACCCGCTGACGCTGCGTCGCGAGTTGCTGAAGGAGCAGCCGCGCCATCTGGCCGTGCTCGATGCCGCGGCCAAGGCCGCGGGCTGGTGGACGCCGGCGCCAGCCGGTGTCGGACGCGGTGTCGCCTTGCGCCAGTCCTTCGGCTCGATCGTGGCGCAGGTCGCCGAGGTCGCAGTCGAGGGCAACGCGATCCGCGTGAAGCGCGTGGTCTGTGCCGTCGATTGCGGCCGCGTCGTGAACCCCGCGATCGTGCGCGCGCAGATCGAGAGCGGCATCGTCTTCGGCCTGTCGGCGGCGCTGTTCGGCGAGATCACGATCAAGAACGGCGTGGTCGAGCAGGGCAACTTCCCCGACTACGACGTCGTGCGCCTCGCCGACATGCCGGTGATCGAGACCCTGATCGTCGGCGCGCCCGAGTCGCCGATGGGCGGCATTGGCGAGCCCGGCACGCCGCCGATCGCGCCGGCCGTCGGCAACGCGATCTTCGCGCTCACCGGCAAGCGCCTGCGCAGCCTGCCGTTCAAGCTGACGTGAACTTTCCTTCTCCTCGCCGTCGCGGGGAGAAGGGCAGCACTCAGATCACGCCGTCCTTCGCCATCGCGTCGATCTCGTTGGCGGCGAAGCCGAGCTCGACCAGCACGTCGCGCGAATCGCCGCCAAGCGGCGGTGCGGGACGGTTCGCGGCCGGTACGGCGCCATCGACGCGGAAGCCGGCGCCCAGCGCCTCGACCGGCCGCTCGTAGCCCGGCTGATCGGCGATGGTGCGATGGATGCCGGGCATGGTGCGGTAGGGGCCGGCGAGGAATTCACTGATGGTGCGGATCTTGGCGCAGGCGATGCCGACCTCGTTGAACGCCGCTTCCCAGTGCTCGGCGTCGCGCGTCTTGAGCGCGGCGGCGAATTCGCGCTCGGCACCGTCGAGATCGGCGACCATGAAGAAACCGCCCTTGCGCAGGGGCGCGAAGCGCGGATCTGACTTGAGTTCGGGGCGGCCGACCACGTCGAGCGCCTTATGGCCCTGCTCGAGCGTGTTGGCCGCCACCGAGATCGAACCGTCGGCGGTCTCGAACACGCCGGAGGTCGGGCTTGAGGTCAGGGCGCGGTTGCCCATGCGCTCGTGCGGCAGGCCGCCCACCAGCCAGGCCGATGCGTTGCCGATCATCAGCATCAGCGCCGCATCGCCCATGGCGATGTCGAGGCGGCTGCCGACGCCGGTGCGCTGGCGCTCGAGCAGCGCGGCGAGGATCGCGCAGGCGCCGCTCATGCCGGTGGCGACATCGATCGCCGGGAAGCCGATCTTCATCGCCGGCGTGCCGGCCTCGCCCTGCATCAGCATCATGCCGGTCGAGGCCTGGATCACCTGGTCGTAGCCTGCACGGCTTGCCTGCGGACCGCTTTGGCCCCAGCCCGATACCGAGGCGTAGATCAGGCGCGGGTTGATCCTGCGCGCGGCGTCGGCGCCGAAGCCGATGCGATCGAGCTCGCCGGGCCGCAGATTCTCGACCAGCACGTCGCCGCGCTCGATCAGCCGCCGCAGGGCATCCTTGCCGCGCGCGTCCTTGAGGTCGAGCGTCAGCGAACGCTTGCCGTGGTTCATGCCGACGAACGGCGCGGAGAAGCCGGGCGGCGACTGGCCCGGACGACCTGCGCGGACCACGTCGCCGACGCCCGGCCGCTCGATCTTCACCACGTCGGCACCGAGCTGCGTCAGCATGTGCGTCACGTAGGGGCCGGCATACACATGCGTCAGATCGACGACGCGGATGCCCTGCAGCGGCGCAAACATGGTGTACCCCCGATCAGTGATCTGTCATTGCGAGCGCGGCGAGGAATCTCGACTGTCCTCGGCGCCTGGCTTCCTCGCTGCGCTCGGAATGACAGCCAATGCTAACGCGGCATCCTTCGCCGCCAGCGTATCGCGTCGTCGATCTGCGCGTCGAGATCGCGGCCGGGGCTCCAGCCGAGCTCGCGCCGCACAAGCGTGGTGTCGGCCACCAGCCTGGGCGGATCGCCGGGACGGCGCGCGCCGACGCTGTGCGGTACGGGGCGGCCGCCCAGACGCCCGGTCGTCTCGATCAGCTGCCTCACGCTGTAGCCCTGGCCCGAGCCGAGATTGAAGGCGGGGGCGCTTCCGCCCTTTGCGACATAGTCGAGCGCGCGCACATGGGCGTCGGCGAGATCGGCGACGTGGACATAGTCGCGCACGCAGGTGCCGTCAGGCGTGTCCCAGTCGTCGCCGAACACCGTGAGCGGCTTGCCGACGCCCAGCATGGCGTCGATCGCCAGCGGCATCAGGTGGCTCTCCGGATCGTGCGCCTCGCCGATCTCGCCGTCGGGATCGGCGCCGGCGGCGTTGAAGTAGCGCAGGCAGACCGTGCGCATCGCGCGGCCGGGCGCGCGCAGCGCCTGCTCGATCGCGAGCTTGGTCTCGCCGTAGACGCTGACCGGACCGAAGGGATGGCTTTCGTCGAGCAGCGGCCCCTGCGGCGTGCCGTAGATCGCGCAGGTGCTGGAAAAGACGAAGTGCTTTATGCCGTGCGCCTCGGCCGCCTCGATCAGCACCAGGCTCTTGTCGACGTTGTTGTGGCGGTAGCGCTCGGGATCGCGCATCGACTCGCCGACCTCGATGTAGCCGGCGAGATGGATGATCGCCTCGGGCGTGTGACGCTCGAAAGCGGCGTCGAGACGGGCGCGATCGCCGATATCGCCGCGTTCCAGCGGTCCCCACTTCACGGCCCAGTCGTGGCCCTTCTCCAGGGTGTCGTAGGCGATCGGCGTGAAGCCCGCCTGCGCCAGCGACTTGCACACCTGGCTGCCGATGAATCCGGCGCCGCCGGTGACCAGAACGCTGCGAGTCATGCCACTACTCCGGACATCCGCGGCGTCGCGCGAGTACCGGCGGCGTCACTGTACATGGTCTCGAGGGCCGCCGCGACATTGTCCCAGCGATACAGCCGATCGACCGTGGCGCGCGCGCGGCGGCCCATCTCGGCGGCGGCCTCGCCGTCGGCCAGGAGCGGCGCCATCGCCGCGACCAGCCGGGCGCGATCGCAGGCGATCACCGTCGCACCGCCGCCCGCCTGCAGCTCGCGCCAGATGTTCACCTGGTCCGACACGACGACAGGCAGGCCGGCCGCCATGGCCTCGACGGCGGCGATGCCGAAATTCTCGCTGTACGACGGCAGCGCGAAGAGCCGCGCCGCGGCGAAGGCCGAGAGCTTGTCGGTCCCGCGCAGCATGCCGGTGAAGGTCACCCGGTCCGCCACGCCGTCGCGCGCTGCCCAGGCCTGGCATTGCGACTGCATGCCGTCCTCCGGCCCGGCGATCACGAGGTGCAGCGACGGATCGCTGGAAGCGAGCTCGGCGAAGGCGGGCACCAGCAGGTCCAGCCCCTTCTTGAAATGCAGGCGGCTGAGGAACAGCACGATCGTCTTGCCGCGTGTCTCCGGGAAGCGCTGATGGAAGATGTCGGGCGAAGGCAGCGCATCGAAGCCGCTCAGGTCGACGCCCAGCGGGACGACCTTGGGCGGGGCACCCATCGCGAAGGGCGTGCTGATCTCGCGCTCGATGTCGGAGGTGTAGTGGATGGCGGTCGCGTGGCGCAGGACACGGTTCTGGAAGGTCACTTCCATCAGCCATTTGCGCGCGCGGTGGTGGGCGCGGATGTACGGGTCGAGCATGCCGTGCGGGCGCACGATATAGGGCACGCCGTGGCGGCGAGCGTAGTGGCCGCCAACCAGATCGTGGAACAGGTAGATCGAATGCAGGTGCACGACATCGAAGCCAGCCATGTCGCGGCTCAACGCCCGGGCCAGGGCCAGCGACGGTTTCCAGAAGCGCGGCGCCTGAACGGGGAAGTAGCGGATTGTGAAGCCGTCGCGGACCACCGGCCGGTCGGTCGGCACGTCCTCGACGCCGCCTTCCTTCCAGTTGGTGGTATAGATGCTGACCTCGTGGCCACGCCGTGCCACCGCCGCGGCCATCTCGACACAGGCCTGCGCCGGGCCGCCACTCTCCCGGTTCAAGGTTGCGATCAGGTGCAGGATGCGCATGGAGGAGCGGGGGGCGGGGCGTCGTTGTTGGCGATCCGGTCCAGCCGGGACCGATCCGATTGCAGCGCTCAAGAAATTATCATAACATGTTCAGAATACTACAATTATCGATTCCCGACGCGGCGCACCACGAATTGTTGTGGCGGCCCGTGGGCGCGAGAGAGGTCCCCCTCTAAGTGTGCGGTATCGCCGGCCTTTTCCACCATGGCTCGGCCGCCCCGATGGCGGCGGGGGCGGGATCGCGGCTGGCCGGCATCGAGGTGATGGTCGGCGGCCGGCGCGTGGGCGAGGCGACGGCCGATCCGGCTGATCTGCGCAGCCTCGTCGGCATGTCCGAGATCATGCTGTCGCGCGGCCCCGACAGTGCCGGCCTGTGGCAGGACGAGAGCGGCAAGGCGCTGTTCGCACAGCGGCGGCTGGCGATCATCGAGACCTCGGACCGCGGCTTCCAGCCGATGGTGCACGACGGCGGCCGTCTCGTGGTGAACTTCAATGGCGAGATCTACAACTACCGGGCGCTGAAGGCCGAGCTGGAGGCCAAGGGTCGGCGCTTCGCCTCGAACTCCGACACCGAGGTGCTGCTGCACCTCTACGATGTCGAGGGGCCGGCGATGGTCGAGCGGCTGCGCGGCATGTTCGCCTTCGCGCTTTGGGACCGCGAGCGGCGGGCCATGCTGCTGGCGCGCGATCCCTTCGGCATCAAGCCGCTCTACATCGCCGATGACGGCCGTACCCTGCGCTTCGCCTCGCAGGTCAAGGCGCTGATCGCCGGCGGCCATGTCGACACTGCGCCGCAGCCGGCGGCCGAGGTCGGCTTCCTGCTGTGGGGCTCGGTGCCCGAACCGTTCACGCTCTATCGCGGCATCCGCGCGCTGCCCGCCGGTCACACGCTGTGGCAGCCCGCCGGCGGCGCGCCGAGCATCCGCCGCTATCACTCCATCGCCGCGGTGCTGGCCGAAGCCGAGGCCGGGCCGGCCGCGCCATCGGCCGGGGATCGCCTCGAGCTCCTGCGCGAGCGCATCGTCGACACCATGCGCCACCACATGGTGGCCGACGTGCCGGTGGGCGTCTTCCTGTCGGGCGGACTGGATTCGTCCCTCGTGGCCGAGTTCGCGACGCCGCAGAACGCGCAGCCTCTGCGCACGGTCACCCTGGGCTTCGACGAGTATCGCGGCGGCGCGCTCGACGAGACGCCGATCGCCGAGGCGACGGCGCGTACGCACGGCACGCAGCACCAGACTGTCTGGGTCAGCCGTGCCGAATTCGCGGCGGCACGCGACCATCTGTTGCACTCGATGGACCAGCCGACCATCGACGGCACCAACGTCTACTTCGTGAGCAAGGCGACCGCCTCGACGGGCCTGAAGGTGGCGCTGTCGGGCATCGGCGGCGACGAGGTCTTCGCCGGCTATCCCAGCTTCCGGCAGATTCCCCGCATGGTCGCGCTGGCCTCGCCCTTCGCCGCGCTGGGCCGCGGCTTCCGGCTGGTGAGCGAGCCGTTCCTGCGGTACTTCACCTCGCCGAAATACGCCGGGCTGCTCGAGTATGGCTCGACCTATGGCGGCGCCTATCTGCTACGGCGCGGCCTGTTCATGCCGTGGGAGCTTCCCGCGCTGCTCGACGGAGACCTCGTGCGCCAGGGCCTGGCCGATCTGCACACCGAGACCACGCTTGCGTCGGCCATCGAGGGCGTGCGCTCGCCCAATGCCCGTGTCGCGGCGCTCGAGCTTTCCTTCTACCTGCGCAACCAGCTGCTGCGCGACGCCGACTGGGCGGGCATGGCGCATTCCCTGGAGATCCGCACGCCGTTCGTCGACGTCGGCTTCTTCCGCGCACTGGCACCGCTGATCGCCGCGCAGCAGCCGGTGACCAAGGCCGAGCTGCCGGCGCTGCTGTCGCCGGCGGTCCGTGCCTCCCTGGCCGGTCGGGGCAAGCGCGGCTTCGTCGTGCCGGTGCGCGACTGGCTGGGCGTGCCCTCGCATGCCGGGGCGCGGCTGCGCGGCTGGCGCGCCTGGGCGCTCGACGTGATCGATACCTTCCGGTCGGGCGCGCGCGCCGCGCCGACGGCGGGCTGAGAGGCCGCCATGATGGAAATCGTCCTGCTCGGCGTGCCGGTGATGATCGTCATCTGGGTGGCGATCATCGTCAACTGGCGCTGGGGCGTGATCGGGCTGGCCTGGTACACGCCGTTCACCGGACCGATCATCGTCGCCATGTATCCGTCGCCGCTGGGCACGCTGATGCGCGACGTCCTCGTGGTGGTTCCCCTCTACATCTCGTATTTCCTGCTCGCCGGCTCGCCCAACGCCAAGCGCGTGCCGGTGCAGGTGGTAGCGGTGTATGGCGCGCTTCTATTGCTTGTACTGATATCGCTGACCAAGCCCACGGTGCCCAATTTCCTGGTCGCGGGCATCGGCGCGAAGGTTTGGCTGTTCTACGTCCCGCTGCTGTTCATCGGGTCGGGGTTCGCGCGCAATGAATTTGAACTGCGCAGCGTCCTGCGTGCCATCCTGGTCACCGGCTGGGGAGTCTGGCTCGTCGGGCTGGCGATGATCATCGGCGCGATCACCGTCGGCTATGAAACCACCATGACCTTCTTTTACGGAGACTACGCCAAGAACGTCATGGGCGAGTTTTACTACATGGGCGCCTATCTGTATCGCATCACTGGCTCCTTCCAGTACAACTCGCAGTATGGAGTCTTCTGCTGGTATATGCTGTTCCCCCTGGCGATGCTGATGGAGTTGGAAACCTCGCGCGGTTGGCGAATGTTCCTCTGGGCCAGCCTGGGTGTCGCGATGATCTGCGGCTTCAGTTCCGGTGCGCGAGGCAATTTCTTGTTCATGCCCATGGTGATGATCCTGATCCAGATGTTCCGCATGAAGTCGAAAGGTATGATCTGGAATATGATTGTGGTGGTTGGCGGACTCGGCCTGTTTCTCGCGATCTCGGGGCTCGATGGTGCAAATATGGCCAGTGAGGTCGCCAGCCTGACCTCGGTCTACGGCAGGGAGTTCGCGGCGCAGGGTATCCTGGACGCGGTGGCCAAGGGCGGCCTGTTCGGCCTCGGCTCCGGCACCAATACCGGCGCGGCGCGCCACGGGCTGGATCTGTCTGACCTCGCCTACCAGGCCGATGGCGGCGCCTTCATCGAGAACTTCTACGGGAAGGCAATCGTCGAGTTGGGCGTGTTGGGATTCTTCGTCATGCTCGGTTGCTACGGCATGTTGTTTCTGTACTGCTTGCAAATTCGGGCACAGATGAAGCTTGAGCGCTTCAAAAACATCGCCTCGGTCGCCTGCGCTATGATTGCATTCTGCGCCGTGGTTTCGTTCAAGGGCTGGACGCTCGATGTCGATCCCATGAACTATTATTTCTACCTGACGATCGGGCTGGTGCTGGGCCTGCCGTATGTCGAGCGCGCGGCGCTGCAGTATGATGCCGCGCGTCGGATCGCCCATGTGCCTGTGGCGCCACAGTCCTGGGCACCGGGTGCGCCGCGGCCAATCTACCACGTACGACGTCCGGTGCGTTGGGCCAAACCGGTCCCGGGCCGCCGCATGGGCGTGCGGTCACCGGCCGAGCCGGGCGGTCGGCCATTCGGCGACGGCCGCAATAGCCCAGACCGGAGCGAATAGCGCGCTCGTCCATCATAATGATCGAACGCTCCGCAGATATGCGCAACGTGGCGCCGAGCTATCCATGCGATATGTGATCTCGTAGATGACCCAAAGGCTCTTCGAGGTGTAGCCGCCCGAGTCGAGGATGTTGCGCTCGACGCTGCCGCTGGCTACAGGCGTGAGCCGGAGGCAGGTGTGTTCGATGACGACTGCGTTCCTGTCCTTCGGAAGCATGTTCACGTAGTGTGTGGCACCGCGGCGAAACAGCATCTCATCGAGTTCATCGTCGCTGCGCGGACGACCGTGTGCCTCAAGATAGGCTAGGGACCTGCGATCGACGAGCCCCACCAGGTCGATGATGTACCAGTGCGAGTAGAAGCCGAACGCGCCAACCTCTGTCAACGCTACACGCGCTCCGGGCGGCACCTTTTGGGAGAATCCGGCTGTCACACGGCGGATATCTTCGCCGTCTGACGTTCTCGTTGCCGGCCAAAGGAAGACGGCTACCCCGACAGCAAGCGCGAACTGGAGGACAAGAGCCGCACGCGCGATCACGCTGCCGATTTGTCGCGCGATGTGGAAGATGCCGGCCACCACTAGTGGAAGAGCCAGATAACTTTCGTAGCGCGTCGAGACGAGCATGTTCCGCTGCGCCAGGAATAGGACAGCGAGGCCGACGGGAACGATGACGTGCAGCAGCCATTGCCGTGGGCCAAGCGATTTCGTGACGACGATCCAGAACAAAACCGCCAAGGCGAAGATGCCGCTGCCTGCTCCGACAATCATGGTCAGAGCCTTCGCCGCATGTAGCGGATCAGTCTGCTTGAGTGAGATCGATTTGGCCGCGAGCGTTTGTGGTACGATAGACCCGACGAGAAGATGGACGGCGAGCAAGGCGATGATGCCAGCAACCATGCCGCCGGCGACGAAGCGGACCGTGTAGGAACTGGTGAGTCCGTGACAGCGGACCGCGAACATCGTGATCGAGGCCGAGAGCAGGACAAGTTCCGGCCGTACAAAGGGCATCAGGGACAGAACCAGTCCGAACAGAACCGGGTGAGGGCTCTTGTCGTAGGCCATCATCACCATCAGTCCGATTGCCAAGACCACGATGCAGTCCGCAGGTCCATTGTCCATCCCCGTGCCGGACCAGCGCAGCGCCAGCACGTCGAGCGCAAGACATGCTGCCAACAAACTCGCACGAATCCGCGGTATGTCGAGCGCGCAAAGGCACGCATACAAGGCGACGCCTGCCGCCGCGAATGAAATGGACGACGCCAGCTTCCACACCACGACGTCTGTCCCGAAAATCGCGCAGATCGGCGTCATCAGGAGGGGCCAGAGCATGCTGGTTACGCCGGCACTCGGTTCGTGCAGATTGAAGGTGAAGTCGCCTGTCGTCAGCAATCGCCTCACATACTGCATGTAGATGTACGTGTCATCGCCGTCGGATGTACCGCTGAACAGATGCGAGAGCACGAAAAGGACCAAGAACACCGACACGGCACCGAGGCTCCATCGGACCGCCTGTGGCGCTCCGACGTTGTTGGCACGTGAGCTGAGGGCAGTACTCATTGAGCTCGATCCGTGCGCGCGATGGGAAGGGACCTGCGATCGCCCAGCGCGAAAGCGAGCGCCGACATCGCATATACCACGTCGAGCGGTATGCGGAAGCGCGGATCGGCGTTGGTCAGCGCGAAGGGCGCGGCATAGAGCAGGACGAACAGGAACCCGGCCATGCCGGGCAGCGAGACTCGGAAGCGGCGGCTGAAGGCGAACAGCGCCCACCACGCCAGGGTCGGCATCAGGATCAGGTACTGGATCGCCACCTTGGGCAGCGTGTCCGCCAGCTTGAGGTTGGGGCGCAGCAGAATCGTGTAGGCCTTGTAGGCGACGAGCTTCGCGGCCGCGCCGGGGTTCTCGCTCACGAAACGGATCGTGCAGCGCGCATAGACGTCGTCGGGCACGCTGTAGCGGTCGCCTTCGACGCCGCACCACGCCAGCCCGCGGTCCACCGAGTACTCGGCGTTGAAGTTGCCCTGCAGCTCGCCGAACGAGAACGGGTTGTTGCCGGAGAACAGGTTGTAGCCGCCGTTCTTGGGCCAGAGGAACGCGCCGCCGAGCAGCGCCCAGGACAGCAGGCCGAAGGCGACGATGCCGGCCACCGCCAGCAACGCCGGTCGCGACCACGGCGCGCGGACCAGCCAGGCGACGGCTGCCAGCGCCAGGACCAGCGTCGCCGCGTTGGGTCGCACCAGAACGAACAGGCCCAGCACCATGCCGGCCAGCAGCCAGTCGACGCGCCGCGCCGCGCGAGCGGCGAGCGCGCAGGCGAAGAGCGCGGCCATGAAGACGATGTTGACCGCGCTGTCGCTGACGCGCGGAAGACCGACCAGGAAGTAGGGATTGAA
This sequence comes from Reyranellaceae bacterium, assembly GCA_050183765.1. Taxonomy (GTDB): domain Bacteria; phylum Pseudomonadota; class Alphaproteobacteria; order Reyranellales; family Reyranellaceae; genus JAFAZJ01. The sequence continues at coordinate 44,750 of JBFXAZ010000032.1, forward strand.
GAAGATCGCGAGCAGCCAGAAAGCGATCCAGGTCCACTGCCACCAGGGCGCGCCGTCTCGCGCGATGTCGCGATCGCCCGTCGCGCCGCGCACGACGATCCAGCCGACGAACATCCAGGTGCCCCACAGGCAAAGCAGGTGCACGGCCCGCAGCGTGCGCTCGACGCCGCCCAGCCAGCCGGCGATCAGCGCCGGGTAGCCCAGGGGCTCGAAGAGGCGCAGGGGCCGGCCGTCGTGCATCGCCTGCGCCAGCTCGAGGTAGCCGGGCATGATCGGCTCGATCGGGCGGAAGAAGGCGAACCAGACCGACGCCGCGACGGCCGGCAGGGCGATCAACGCGAGGGCGAGGGGCAGGCGCTTCATGCCGGTGGCTTGAGCCGGTCGAGCAGCGCCCCCAGCCTTGCGGCATAGGCGGCGGCATCGTGCGCCTCGGCGCGCGTCCGCGCGGCGGCGGCCATGCGCCGGCGCAGCGTCGGATCATCGGCCAGAAGCGCCAGGCGGTCGGCGACCGCGGCGGCGTCGCGCAGTGGCACGACGAAGCCCTCGATGCCGTCGCGCACGATGGCGCCGGCATTGGGCGTGACGATCGCCGGCAGGCCGCTGGCCAGCGCCTCGTTCACCGCCATCGCCGAGCCTTCGTGCAGCGAGGGGAAGACGAAGACGTCGGCGGCGCGGAAGATCGCGGGCATCTCGGCATAGGGCACGTTGGCGACGTGGCGGTAGAGGCCGTCGTAGCGCTTGAGCCACTCGCTGCCGTCGACCATGCCGCCGACCAGCACGATCTCGATGTCCGGCCGCGCCAACAGGCGCGCCGCCTCGAGGACGTACTTCACCCCCTTGCGCAGCCCGATCTGGCCGACGAACAGCGCGCGCAACTTGCCGTCATCGCGCGCCGCCGCGGCGGGCGTGAAGCGCGCGACGTCGATCGGGAAGGGCAGCAGGTCGATGGTCGCGGCATCGCGGCCGTTCTCGATCATCGTGTCGCGCACGTAGTCGGACGGCACGACCACGCGGTCGGCCAGCAGCGCCTCGCGAGCGTTGCGCGCGATCCATTCCTCCGACGTGTCGCCGAACGACACGCCAGCGAATTCCGGTGACAGGCGGTGCTCCTCCATCAGGGTACGCAGGCCGCTGCGCAGGTGGCCGATCGCCTGATACAGCAGCGAGATCGTGCCGCTCTCGCGGCAGGCCTCGAAGCTCCGCTCGGCCGAGCCGTCGAAGCCGATGAAGAAGTCCGGCCGCTCGCGACGGATCATCGCGGCGATGCGCGCGTCGAAGCGCGCGTTGCGCCAGCGCAGCACCGCCGACGTGGTCGCCGGCGACAGCAGGCGCGCCGAGGCAATGTGCACCAGCTCGCTGAACGGCGCGGTGGCGACGCGCACGGGATCGATGTCGGGATGGCTGCGCCGTCCCAGCTCGCGCGCCAGCTTCGCGCCGATGCGCGACGGCAGGATGCGCGCCACGCGATGCAGCGTGTCGCCTGGCCGATCATAGAACAGCGTCTCGAAGCGCACCTCGAGGTCCATGCGCTGCAGCAGGGCGACCAGCGGATAGAGCAGCGAGGTCGCGCCGGGATGCGCGATCAGCAGGCGGCGCCGGCTCATGGCGGCACCGCGATGCCGCGATCCGGAAACAGCCGGGCGAGCGCCGATTTCAGCCCGGCGAGATTTTGCTCGAAACCCCAGCCATCGATCACGCGCCGGCTCTCGCGCCCCATGGCGGCGAGCCGCACGCGGTCGGCCAGCGACTCGCCGAGGCGCGCACTCAGCGCGGCAATGTCGCCGACGGGATAGACGAAGCCGTTCACCCCGTCGCGCACCAGATCGTGCGCCGAGCCGACGCGGTCGCTCGCGATCACGGGTCGGCCGGCGTTCATCACCTCGTTGACGACGAGGCCCCAGGTCTCGCGCTGCGAGGGCAGCACGAAGAGATCGCACAGTTCGTAGAGGGCGGCGAGCTGGCGTTGCGGCTGGAAGCCCAGCAAGCGGATGCGTTCGGTCGCGCCCAGCTCGGCGATGCGCGCTTCGATGCGCGCGCGCAGTTCGCCGTCGCCGGCCATCAGCAGCACCGCGTCGGTCTGACGCGTCGCGGCGGCGAAGGCTTCGACGAGATCGAGCGGCGCCTTGCGCTCGATCAGCTTGGCGGCGTAGAGCGCGACCGGCCGGCCCGGCGCGAGGCCGAGCGACGCGCGCAGGGACTCGCGGTTCGCCGCCGCCTCGGCGATCCGCGCTTGGAACCAGGCGTTGTCGACGGCATAGCCCATCGGCGTGAACTTCGCGGGGTCGATGCCGAGGTCGCGGTAGTGCGCCTCGTTGAGCGCGCCGATGGTGAGGTAGCGATCGACCAGGCGGTCGATCAGACCGAACGCCGCTCGCTTGGCGGCGGCACGCGCGCCGGAGCGCGTCTGGCCGATGGCATTGGTCTCGTCGCGTAGCAGCAGGCGCACGCCGGCCGACTTCGCCGCCACCATGGCCGCGACATGCGGCAGGCGTGCGTAACCGTGGATCCACAGCGCGTCGAAGCGTCCCGCACGCAGCCGCCGCCGCAGGCCGCGGCTGAACGGCCGCCAGGCGTCGAAATAGGCGTCGTCGGGGTAGCGCGTGCCGGGCCAGGCCGGCAGCACCTCGGACTCGTAGCCCTCGAGCAGCGGCACGTCCCATTCGACGGCGCGGCCGAACTCGGGATCGTGGAAGGCGCGGGCGGAAAAGTCCGAGGCGAAGAACACCTTGAGGCCGATGTCGCGGTCGGCCGCGATCATGCGCAGGAGCGGCGCCTGATACTGGATGGGGTGCGTCACCAGATAGGCGACACGGATTTTTTTGGCGCCGGTTTCCGGCACTGGACGTCCTCGCGTTGGCACCGCCGGGAGGGGACCGTCGGCCGCGCGCCTGGTGCCGGGTGTCGGAATTGAACCGACGACCTACCGCTTACAAGGCGGTTGCTCTACCCCTGAGCTAACCCGGCATGCGCGCACAATAACCCGCTGATAATCGGAAGGAAACGCCTGGTTGGCTGTCGTGCCTCGACGACCGCCGCCGAGCTTTGGACGAGCGAAGCGCCTCCGGTCGCGAGCGCTCCATGACCCTGTCGCCCCCGGGTTGACGGTGCTTGACATTGCGGTGTCCAGCCCGTGTGATCGCCCCAACAACAAAGTTGGCGCGTCATGTCGCCAAGGGAGGACTCCATGATCAAGCGTGCATTATGCCGCCTGATGGGCGGCGTCGCGATCGCAGCGCTGGCGCTGGGCGTGTCCGGCGTCGCCGAGGCGCAGCAGAAGAAGATCAAGATAGGCGTGGTCTACGACTACACCGGTCCGCTGGCCGGCGGCGGCTCGGAGCTGCAGGCCATCGGCGCCAAGATCATGATCGACCACTTCATCAAGAAGGGCGGCGTCGAGGGCTACCAGATCGAGGCGGTCTACGCCGACGCGCAGAGCAAGCCCGACGTGGCGATCAACGAGGCGGTGCGTCTCGTCGAGCAGGAAAAGGTCGACATGCTGCTCGGCTTCTACTCCTCGGCGCAGTGCGTGCCCGTCGCCGCGCGCGTGGAGCAGCTCAAGAAGTTCATGTGGATCACGACCTGCATCTCCTCGGCCGTGTTGGAGAATCGGAATCTGAAATACGTGTTCCGCGCGCAGCCCAGTGGCTCGCAGTTCGGCCTGACCTCGATGGCCTTCATCGCCAACTACTCCAAATCCAAGTTCGGCAAGGATCCGAAGGATCTGCGCGTGGCGATCATCCACGAAGACGGCGCCTACGGCGTCGACGTGTCCAAGGGCAACGAAGCCGGCGCCAAGAAGGCCGGCTTCAAGGTCGTCCTGAAGGAAGGCTACTCGGCCACGGCGCCCGACCTGTCGCCGCTGGTCACCAAGCTGAAGCGCGCGCGGCCGGACGTGATCTTCCACACCGGCTACAATCCCGACATCACGCTGCTGCTGCGTCAGGCGCGAGAGCAGGGGCTGAAGTTCAGCGCGCTGGTCGGCCATGGCGCCGGCTATGGCGTGTACGAGAAGCTCAAGGCGTCGCTGGGCAGCGACGTGAACTACGTGTTCAACGTCGACCCGATCTCGATCTGGCTGACCAACCAGGCGTCGCTGAAGCCGGAGTTGCCGCCGATGATCAAGATGGTCGGCGACGAGTTCGACAAGGTGCGCCCCGGCGTCGCCATCCGCTCCGCCCATGTCGGCATGGCGGCCAGCAACACCTACCTGTTCTTCACCGAGGTGCTGCCGCGGGCCATCAAGAAGTACGGTGGCATCGACTCCGACGCGCTGCGCAAGGCCGCGGCGGAAGTCGATTTGCCGGAAGGCGGCACGATGCTGGGTTTCGGCGTCAAGTTCGAGGCTGAGGGCCAGCCGATGGCCGGCCAGAACGACCGCGCCTTCCCGGTCATCATCCAGTACATCGACGACAAGTCCTATGTCGTGTGGCCCAAGAGCCAGGCGGTGCGCGAGCCGATCCTGCCGCTGCCGAAGTCCTCGCCATACGCCGCCGCGAAGTGACCCAGCCGGCCCGCCCGCGGACGGACCGGACATGCTGATCGTCGAGAACCTGGTGAAGCGCTTCGGCGGCTTCACGGCGGTGAGCAACGTGTCGTTCAAGGTCGATCAGGGCGAGATTCTCGGCCTGATCGGCCCCAACGGCTCGGGCAAGAGCACGATCTTCAACATGCTGTCGGGCACCCTGGTGCCGACGGCTGGCTCGATCCTGTTCGAGGGGCGCCAGATCGGCGGGAATGCCCCCCACAGCATCATCAACCACGGCATCGGCCGAACCTTCCAGATCCCGCGGCCGTTCCGCCGCCTGTCGCTCTTCGAGAACGTGGCGCTGGCCGGCTTCTACGGGCAGGGCCGCCATTCGCGCAGCAAGGCCTACGAATCGGCCGAGCGCGCGCTGGCCATGGTCGGCCTGCCGACTGACCGCGATGCCACGGTCGACGGCTTGGGGGCCGCCGGCCTGAAAAAGCTGGAACTGGCCAAGGCGCTGGCGACCGGGCCCAAGCTGCTGCTGGCCGACGAGAGCCTGGGCGGTCTCGACGAGAACGAGATGGGACAGGCCGCCGACATGCTGCGCGCCATCCGCACGGAATTCGGCATCACCATCATCTGGGTCGAGCACATCATGGGCGTGCTGATGCGCGTGGTCGATCGTGTGATGGTCCTGGACCACGGCGAGAAGATCGCCGAGGGCAGCCCGTCGGAGGTGGCGCACGATCCGCGCGTCATCGAGGTCTATCTCGGCACCGACGCCGGCGCGGTGCAGGCCGCCACCGGCGGCGGGCAGGCGTAGGGTGGGCGCCATGCTCGAGTTGCGGTCCGTCAGTGCCGGATATGGCGGCTTCCAGGCGCTCTTCGACGTCTCGCTGGAGGTCGAGAGCGGCGAGGCGGTGGGCGTGATCGGGCCCAACGGCGCCGGCAAGACGACGCTGATGCGGGTGATCTCCGGGCTGATCCGGCCCAGTTCGGGATCGATCGCGATGGAAGGCGCCGACGTGGTGAAGACGCCGCCCCATCGCATCGTCGAGCTGGGCATCGCGCACGTGCCGGAGAACCGCCGGCTGTTTGCGCGCATGACGGTCGAGGACAATCTGCGCATGGGTGCGTTCATGCCCAAGGCGCGGGCGAAGTTCGCCGACCGGCTGGCCTTCGTCTACGAGCTCTTTCCGCGCATGAAGGAGCGGCGCAACCAGCTTGCCGGCACGATGTCGGGCGGCGAGCAGCAGATGTGCGCCATCGGCCGCGCCCTGATGTCGGATCCGCGCCTGCTGCTGCTCGACGAGCCGTCCGCCGGTCTCGCGCCGGTGATCGTGCAGCAGGTCTTCGAGCTGGTGCGCCGCATCCGCGCCAGCGGGCTCACGGTGCTGATCGTCGAGCAGAACGTGCAGCAGGTGCTGAAGGTCGTCGATCGCGCCTATCTGCTGGAGACCGGCCGCATTCGCGCCAGCGGCCCCTCGGCCGAGCTCCTCGCCGACAAGTCGATCCGCGAAGCCTATCTCGGCGTCTGAGCAGGAGGAGCCGGATCCATGGACAGTATCTTCGACATCTTCCTGCTCGAGGCGCTGCTCAACGGCCTGCTGCTGGGCGGCCTTCTGGCGCTGCTGGCGCTGGGCCTCAACCTGATCTTCGGCGTCATCGACGTGGTGTGGATCTGCTACGCCGAGCTGGTGATGGTCGGCATGTACGGCATGTTCTATCTCAACAACCAGTACCATGTGCCGTTCGCTGTCTCGGCGGTGATCTGCATCGCTGGCGTCGGGCTGCTCGGCGTGCTGCTGCACGCCGTCGTCATCGCGCCGCTGCTCAACGCCGCGCCGATCAACCAGCTGCTGGCCACCGGCGGCGTGCTGTTCTTCCTGCAGAGCGCCGCCACCGTCGCCTTCGGCATCGACTTCCGCAATCTCGGCATCCGGCTGCCGCCATTCCTGTTCGCCGAGATGTCGATCAGCGTCGCACGCATGATCGCCTTCGGCGTGGCGATCCTGGGCATGGCGGGCGCCTACCTGTTCCTGACGCGCACCTATATCGGGACCGCAATCCGCGCCATCTCGCAGGACCGCCAGATCATGCCGCTGATGGGCGTCGACAGCCGCCGGATATACCTCATCACCTCGGCGCTGGGCGGTGCGCTGGCCGGTCTGGCGTCGTGCCTGCTCGTGCTGCAGTACGACGTGCATCCCTTCATCGGCCTGTCGTTCGGACCGATCACCTTCATGATCTGCGTCATGGGCGGGCTCGGCAACATGGTCGGCGGCTTCATCGCCTCGTTCATCTTCGCCGAGATCATCTCGCTGGGCGGCGTCTACTCCGATCTGGAGTGGGGGGACGTGCTCGCCGTCGTGCTGTGCGTCGTCTCCTTG